>NZ_JAGDDW010000020.1:0-52981 GCF_040148665.1 Marinobacter sp. NFXS9
CGCCTTGGGCGCCGCTATGCGGAAACTGGTGCAGATGGCCTACGGCGTGCTGAAGCACCAGCAAGGCTACGATCCTCAGTGGGCAGCGTAAGCCCATTGAGGACTGTAGGGACAGATGGTATCTACGATAACGCTTCTGTTCGACCAGACCGAGGGGCATGGAGGCGTTGCGTTTAACCGGAATTACGCCGCTTCTTCCTCATCCACGATCGCCGAACGATCCTCACCGCCCAGCGCTTCCAGCAGTGCCGGAATCAGGCGCGCCAGTTCCAGTGTCATCAGCGTGAACGCAGCATCGAACTTGGCGGCGGCGTCATCGGCGTCCACGTCGTCCAGTTTTTCCTGGAAGGTGTCGCCGAACTTGAGGCGGCGCAGGGCCAGTTCTTCGTCCAGTACAAAGGTCAGGCTGTCTTCCCAGCCCAGGGACAGCTTGGTCACCTGCATGCCGGCGTTGAGGTGGTTGCGGATTTCGTCGCCCAGCAGGTCCAGGCCCTTGCAGCGGACCACGCCCCCGTCTTCGCTGGTGTCCTTGAGTTCGCATTCGTTGCCCAGTGAGAAGGTCGAGGGCAGGTCGATGGTTTCGCTCAGCCAGCCGGAGAAGGTAAAGGTCGGTGCTTGTTCCAGCGCGGGCGGGCGGATCGGCAGGGAGCCGATGCACTTGCGCAGGGTGGTGGCGATTTCCTCGGCCTGCTTGTCGGACCCGGCGTCGACAATCATGAAGCCGTCCTGCGGTGCCAGGTAGGCAAACGTGCGCTTGGACTTGGTAAAGGCCCGTGGCAGCATTTCCTGGGTCAGCTGCTCCTTGATCTCGTCCTTTTCCTTGCGCGGAACCTTGCGCATTTGCTCCGCTTCAATCATCTCGACCCTTTCCGTCACGGCTTCCTTGAGCACCGCGGCGGGCAGAACACGCTCTTCCTTGCGCAGGGCAATCAGGTGATAGCCATTGGCGCTGTGTACCAGTTGCTGGCCATGGCGACCCAGCGGCGGGACCCAACCCTGACGGAAAGACTCCTGCGGACCGCAGGGTTTAAAGGCGGATTCACCCAACTGACGTTCCAGCTCTTCGGCGGACACGGTGAACGGTTTGGTGAATCGGTAGATACGGGCATTACGAAACCACATTCAGATGTTTCCCTGAGTTGAATGGTTATTGGAACTTGATGGCCGGAGGGACGGCTCCGGCAAAAGATATGTGCGCATTGAAGCACAAAGCGACCGCAAAGGTCAGTGTCGAAATTGCGGACGGTCGAACGCCGTTTGGACAAGGGGTTGAGTGGGCTCAGAAATCCATCGTTTCAACCAGGATCGTCTTGATGACGAAGCCTACAACGCCGGCGCCCAGCACCACGAACAGAATCGCGGTGCCGAAGCGTCCGGCTTTGGAGCGTTTGGCCAGGTCCCAGACGATGAAGCCCATGTAGGCGATCAAGGCCGTCAACAGGACATAGAGGGCGATCTCGGAAAACAGGGCTTCGTTCATGGATGCTGATCAGGCCGGTTCGTCCCGCAGGAAGACCCAGTTGTCGCCGCTAGATTGTTCTTCGCTGAAGTAATAGCCCGCCGAGTCGAATTGCTTGAGGGCTTCCGGATCGTTGATGCGGTTCTTGATGGCGTAGGCACACATCAGTCCGCGGGCTTTCTTCGCATAAAAGCTGATCATCTTGTACTGACCGTTCTTCCAGTCCTTGAACTGCGGCGTGATGATGCGACCGTCCAGTTCCTTCTTCTTGACGCTCTTGAAGTACTCGTTGGACGCCAGGTTGATCAGAACCTGGCCTTCATCCGCCAGTTCGTCATTGAGCGCCATGGTCAGCTTGTTGCCCCAGAAGGCATACAGATCCTTGCCGCGTTTGTTCTCGAACCGGGTGCCCATCTCCAGCCGATACGGCTGCATCAGGTCCAGCGGACGCAGGATGCCATAGAGACCGGACAGAATGCGCAGGTGATCCTGGGCAAACTCGAAATCCCGGTCGTTGAAAGACGGCGCGTCCAGGCCGGTGTATACGTCGCCGTTGAACGCCAGGACGGCCGGTCGGGCATTGTCTGGCGAAAATGGCGTATGCCACTGTTGATAGCGCTCGGCGTTCAGCTGGCCCAGCTTGTCGCTGATGCCCATCAGGTTGCTGACCTGATGCGGCTCCAGGGTCTTGAGCTGGTCGATCAGTTCGCAGGCGTCGTCCAGGAAAGCCGGCTGGGTGTATTTCTGCGTCGCCAGGGGGCTCTCGTAATCCAGGTTCTTGGCCGGGGAAATGACCATCAGCATGATTAGGTCCTCGCTCTCGAATAGGGGCTATCGAAATAGTCGATAATCATAAATTATAAAATACTGATTATTAAATTGAGTTTGGCTATCTCACGCATCGGTTCAGACTTTGTCCAAAAACGCCATCAGGTCGTCCCGGGTAAACGGCCAGTCCAGTTCGCGGCCGTTGTCCGCACGCCGCAACACGGGAATGCGCTCGCCATAGCGGGCGACCAGTTCCGTGGATTGGGCGATGTCCACCACGTCCACGGGAATCGGCGGATCCATGGGCGTTTGTACGAGCAGCGTCTCGGCCAGTTCACAAAGTTGGCAGTTGTCGGTGGTGTAAAACACCAGCTGCATGGGATGAAGCGCGTCCTGGCTCATAGGGTTACCGCGCGTCGAGCTGCTGGCCGGTCACGCCGTGGCTGTCCGGCCCCATCAGGTAGAGGAACATCGGCATGATCTCTTCCGGCGTCGGATTGCTGTCCGGGTTCTCGGCCGGGTAGGCGTGGGCGCGCATGTTGGTGCGGGTGGCGCCGGGGTTGAGGCTGTTCACCCGCACGTTGTGGCGCTCGTCGTCCAGTTCGTCGGCCAGGAGTTGACTCAGACCTTCCAATGCAAACTTCGACACCGAATAGGCGCCCCAGTAGGCCCGCGCCTTGCGGCCCACACTGGAGGAGACGAAGACAATGGAGGCGTCGTCGGATTTGCGCATGGCCGGAATCAAGGCGCGGGACAGCAGAAAGGGTGCCGTGACGTTCACCCGCATCACTTGCTCCCAGATTTCCGGATCGTAGTGTTCAATCGGCGTGCGCTGGCCGAGCAGGCCGGCATTGTGCAGGATGCCGTCCACCTGGCCGAAGGATTCCTCGATGGTCATGGCCATCTCCTCGTAATCCTTCACCGCCGCGCCTTCCAGGTTCATCGGGACAATGGCCGGTTGCGGGTGGCCGGCGGCTTCGATCTCGTCATAGACCGATTCCAGCTTGCTGATGGTGCGGCCCAGCAGGATGACGGTCGCCCCATGGGCGGCGTAGGTCTTGGCGGCGCATCGGCCGATGCCGTCACCGGCGCCGGTGACCAGGATGATGCGACCTTTCAGCAGGTCGGCAGGTGCCTTGTAATCTTGCATGGTCTGCGCTCCTTGATCCGGGCCTGATTCCCTCAGGCTTCCTTTCCAGTGTACCGGTTCTGCAGCATGGCCAGCAGTTGCCCGGCGGAATCGATGACAAAATCCGCCTGCCAGCCGGGGATTTCGCCAGGGTGGCGGATATAGCCGTAACGGGCCGCCACCGTGGTCATGCCGGCCCGGCGCCCGGCCTCGATATCGCGCACATGGTCACCGACATAGACGCAGTCGGCGGCCGGGATGTGCAGCAGCTCGCTGGCCAGGAACAGGGATTCGGGGTGGGGCTTGCGCTGGTCCACGTCGTCCGGGCAGACCAGGGCATCGCAGCGGTCATGAAGATCCAGTGCGTGCAGCAGCGGGACGCTGAAGCGGCGCGGTTTATTGGTGACGATGCCCCAGGCAATGCGGTTTTCTTCCAGCCAGGTCAGCAGATCCGCCATGCCGGGAAACAGTTTGGTTTCCACGGCGATCTCGCTTTCATAGAGATCGAGGAATTCGCTGTGCCGATCGAAATAGTCCTCGTCTTCTGGGGTCAGCCCGAAGCCCACGTGGATCATTGCCCGGGCGCCGTCGGATACCGCCTCGCGGATGTCGGGCTCGGGCAGGTGGGGCAGCTTGTAGCGTTCGCGCACGGCGTTCAGGCAGCGAATGAAATCCGGCGCCGTATCGATCAGGGTGCCGTCCAGGTCAAACAGGATGGCGCGCGGTCGCTTCACGCCGACTCGCTCCCGTCGTCCAGCTTGGCGTGCATCAGATAGTTGACGTCCACGTCACGGCCCAGCTTGTAGATCTTGGTGATCGGATTGAAGGTCATGCCGGTCAGGTCTTTCACCTCAAATCCGGCGTGGCGCAGGAAGTCGGACATCTCTGAGGGCCGGATGAACTTGCGCCACTCGTGCGTTCCTTTAGGCAGCATGTTGAGCACGTATTCCGCGCCCACGATGGCAAACAGGAACGACTTGGGATTGCGGTTGATGGTGGAGACGAACAGGTCACCGCCCGGACGCAGCAGCTTGGCACAGGCCTGGATAATCGAGGCCGGTTCCGGCACGTGTTCCAGCATTTCCAGGCAGGTGATGGCGTCGTACTGGCCGATGTGCGCCGGATCCTCCGCCAGGGTTTCGATGGGAATCTGCTGGTAGTCCACTTCGATACCGGATTCGAGACCGTGCAGACGGGCGACGGAAAGCGGTGCCTCACCCATGTCGATCCCGGTGACGTGCGCACCGCGCTGGGCCATGCCTTCACTGAGCAGGCCGCCGCCGCAGCCCACGTCCAGTACCTTGCGACCGGGCAGGGGCGCGCGCTCGTCGATGTAGTTCAGGCGCAGCGGATTGATGTCGTGCAGCGGCTTGAACTCGCTGTTGGGATCCCACCAGCGGCTGGCCAGCGCCTCAAATTTGGCAATCTCGTTGCGGTCTACGTTGTTACCACTCATTCGTGTCTTTCCTGTGAGAAAACAATAACGAGTCAGGGGATCAGCCCTGGCGAATGCGTTGCGCCCAGTGGTCGACCCGCAGCATCAGGTCCGGTACGTCAATGCGCGTCAGGACGCCGTCCTGCACCTGAGGTACGCCGCCGATCCAGCTGTGGCTCAGTTGGCGGCCATGGCGGCTGTAGATCAGGTGCGAGGCCGGGTCGTAAATCGGCTGGTTGAAAGGATCGCTCAGGTCGATGGCGATCACATCCGCCAGTTTGCCGGCTTCCAGCGAGCCGATGTCCTGTTCCCTGCCCAGCGCCCGGGCCCCATTGATGGTGGCCATGGCCAGCGCATCGTGGGCGGACAGGGCCGCGGCGTCCTCGGCCACCGCCTTGGCCAGCAGCGCAGCGGTACTGACTTCGCCGAACAGATCCAGGTCGTTGTTGCTGGCAGCGCCGTCCGTGCCGATGGCCACGTTCACGCCCGCTTTTTGGAGCTTATCCACCGGGCAGAAGCCGCTGGCCAGTTTCAGGTTGGATTCCGGGCAATGGACCACGTGGGCGCCGCTCTCCGCCATTAACGTCAGGTCGCTGCCGTCCACCTGCGTCATGTGGACACACTGGGTGCCGGGGGACAGCAGGCCCAGATCCGCGAGACGCTGGGTCGGGCGTGTGCCGGATTTCTCAAGGGCGTCGGCGACTTCGAAGGCGGTT
The DNA here is from genome assembly GCF_040148665.1 of Marinobacter sp. NFXS9. Taxonomy (NCBI): domain Bacteria; kingdom Pseudomonadati; phylum Pseudomonadota; class Gammaproteobacteria; order Pseudomonadales; family Marinobacteraceae; genus Marinobacter; species Marinobacter sp. NFXS9. The sequence goes on from NZ_JAGDDW010000020.1 coordinate 5,508, forward strand.
TCGTGCAGGTGGATCTGGATCGCCGCCTGCTTGTCCGCAGCGAGGCTGACAATGTCCTTCAAAGGCCCGTCGGAGACGGTATAGGGCGCATGCGGCCCGATGGCGATCCGGGTATGACTGTGATCGCCCCAGTGGTCGATCAGGTCCGCGCCTTTTTTCAGGTAGGTGTCCGGCCCATCGCCCCAGGCCGTGGGGAAATCGAGGACCGGAAAGCAGATCTGGCTGCGAATGCCGACATCCGTCGACACCTGGGCGGCCACCTCCGGGAAGAAGTACATGTCCGAGAAGCAGGTGGTGCCGGTACGCAGCATTTCCGCAATCGCCAGTCGCGTGCCGTCGGCAATGAAGTCGTCGCTGATGAACTTGGCCTCGGCCGGCCAGATGTGGTCGTTCAGCCAGGTCATCAGCGGCAGGTCATCGGCCAGCCCGCGCATCAGCGACATGGCGGCGTGCCCGTGGGCATTAACCAGACCCGGCAACAGCACATGATCGTTGAGATCGAGGGCTTCCCGGGCATGGAAGCGACGGTCGGCTTCGTCCTGCGGCACGATGGCTTCAATACGCCCGCCCTGGATCAGCAGGGCGTGATGATTGAGGACGGTGCCGGCGGGAACCACCGGAATAATCCAGCGTGCGTTGATGCGGGTATCGACAGCGGTAATGGTGTCTGCGGTCATGCCTGTCCTGGTTGGGTTTCCATGGAATGTCGGCGCGGGCCGGTATGCTCGCCAGTATAGCGACGTCCGACCGGTGGAACCAGCAATCCGGGTGCTCCGGGCGGCCCTGAAGCGTTATAATCCGGACCAGTAAGCCCTCAATTTCAGGACGCTTTTTCATGACTGACAATACCCCACAGACGCCCAGTCCCGACAGCCTCGGCACCCTGGCCATTCTCTGGCACGGCGACCACCTGGCATTGCTCGACCAGCGCCTGCTGCCAGACCAGGAGATCTGGCTGACCTACCAGGACCCCCACGGCGTTGCCGATGCCATCCGGGACATGGTGGTTCGTGGCGCACCGGCCATTGGGATCAGCGCGGCCTACGGTGTGGTGCTGGCGGCGATCCAGGCACGGGTGAAGGACGACTGGAAAGGCGCGATTGGCGAGGCGATCGATGTCCTGGCCGCCTCCCGGCCCACCGCCGTCAACCTGTTCTGGGCGCTGGAGCGGATGAAGACCCGGCTGCAGGCTTGTCAGGCGCCGGATGAAGCGATTGCCAGCCTGACCGGCGAAGCCGAGGCCATCCACGCCGAGGATGTGGCCGCCAACCGGCTGATGGGTCGCCACGCGCTGTCCATTATGGAAGAGTCGCCTTTCGCTGTGCTGACCCACTGCAACACCGGCGCGTTGGCTACCGGTGGCTATGGTACGGCACTGGGCGTGGTGCGCAGCCTCTGGCACGCCGATCGGCTCACGCGGGTTTACGCCGACGAGACCCGCCCCTGGTTGCAGGGCAGCCGCCTGACGGCCTGGGAACTGCAACAGGAAGGCATCCCCGTCACGTTGAATGCCGACAGCGCCGCCGCCCAGATCCTGCGTCAGGGCGAGGTTCGCTGGGTGATCGTCGGGGCGGACCGGATTACCGCCAACGGCGACGTCGCCAACAAGATCGGCACCTACAGCCTGGCGATCCTGGCGCGCCATCATGGGGTGCGCTTTATGGTGGTAGCGCCTTCCAGCACGGTCGACATGGCGCTGCATTCCGGCGCGGACATTCCCATTGAAGAGCGGGACGGTACCGAAGTCCGGTCCGTGCGCGGCGTGGCGATTGCGCCGGGAAAGGTGCCGGTCTACAACCCGGTCTTTGATGTGACGCCGGCAGAATTGATTGACGCCATCGTGACGGAGAAAGGGGTGATCGAGAAGCCGGATGCGGAACGGATGACGGCAATGTTCGGCAGTCGCTAAAGGACGTGTGACCAGCCCGGCCTTACCGCCGGGCTGGTCGAGAGGGCTTTCAGTAAACGAACGGCGCGCTGCGCAGCTGGGCGAGGGCGCTGTCATCGGCCTTTTTCTCAGCGCCGGTGGACACGCGCAGACTGTGCAGTCGTGGTTCGATGGTCTGGCGGTAGGTCTTGAGCACGTCGTCCAGGGTGACGTTGCGGATGGCCTTGGCCAGTTGCTCACGACTGTCGAAATCGAACTCGCCCCGGTCGATCTCCTGCCAGTAACGCTCGGACACCTCGCTCAAACGACGATCCTGCGCCAGCAGCTGGCTCAGGACGGCCTGCTTTTCCCGCTCCAGGTCGGCTTTGCTCAAGTCGGCGAGCTTATTGTCGAAACCTTTCAGGAAATCACTGACCGCCTGGTCGATGGCGGCGGCGCTGGCCTTGGGCGACTGGATCATGAAGCCCAGGGCCGGGACCTCCAGCATCTCGAAGGACGACGCGGAGACGATGTAGCCCAACTGCTGCTGGGTGCGCAGGCTCTCATAGAAGGGCGCGCCGATAATCTGCGCCAGAACGCTGAAGCGGGCCCGCTCGTCGAAATCCGTTGAGTCACCCTGCAGGTACAGCGCATAGCCGGTGTCCGGGTGGTCGACCTGCAGGTTCACCGACAACTCGCCCTTGGGCAGCTGGCGAACTCCGCTGCGGGGCACGTCGTCGATGGTGCTGTCGCTGAACAGGATGGCGTTGGCCTGACGCTGCAGGTTCATGGCGGCGGCTTCAGTCAGGTTGCCGTGAGCCAGCATCACCGGATCCACCTCCGCCAGGAACTGACGGGCGAATTCGCGCAGGTCGGACAGCGTGACCGCATTGGCCGCAGCCAGCTTGTCATCCACCGACCAGGCGCCTTCGATCAGGGCGCTCTGCAGCTTCATGGCCGCCTGCTGGACCGGCTTGCTCTTCTTCTGGTTGCGCAGGTCATCGATCAGCTGTTCCCGGTTGATCTGGAAACGCTGGGCGTCGATGTCCGGGTGCGCCACCTGGTTCATGATGCGACGCAGCAGCACGTGCAGCTTGTCGTCGTAGCCGCTCACACGGAGGGTCATGCCCCGCAGATGGTTGTAGACGGCGTAATCCAGGCCGGCGAGCTGGGCCGGGTAGGCGTACGCGTTCAGGTTATCCTTGATGCTGTCCACCAACAGGCTGGTCAGCACCTGACCACGCGCGGAATCCCGGGTCAGGGGCGAGCGCAGGCTCAAATACACGTCGGCCTTGGGGGCGCCAAAGCGCTTGTCGCGCGCGTACCAGACCTTGGGAGCTCCCTGGCCGGAAAGGGCAATCGGGTGATCCATGGTCTTGCCGTCCACCATGCCAAAGTTTTCCGGGATGAACGGGTTAGGTGCCGGCAAGCCCAACTGGGCCACCAGGTTTTTCGGGGCGTCATCCAGACTGGCGGCGTTGAACGACTGCACCTGATAGGGCGTGTCGTACCAGGTCGTCTTGGGTGCGTCGTCCGGCAGGGCTTCGGGGGTCATCAGGGAGATCAGCGCATTGTCCGGCGTCAGTCGCTTGAGCACGTCCCGGTATTTCTCGGGCGTGTAGTCCTGCATCATGTAGGGCGCCTGCAGCACGTCTTTCGGCGCCACGCGCTGAAGCTGCATGGCCAGCGAGCTGACCTTGTGGATCGGCGACGACTTCTCCTGGAAGCGGAAGCCAATGTCCGAGAGCTGCCGCAGTTCGTCGTAGTAGGTCTTCTGGATGCCGTCCTTACGGATCTGGTCGATGTAGTCGAACGTCAGCGCGACCACCGTTTTCCAGTTGTCCGCCCCTTTCGGCGTCAGCGACATGCTGATGTTGAAGCTGGTCTGGTGGCCGTCATCCTGGCCCTGCCCGGCGGAAAGACTGTCGGCCAGCCCGGCGTTCTTCAGCACGTTGAGGAGGCTGCCCTGGCCCTCATGACCAATCAGGTTGGCGACATAGCCCGCCGGTTTGTCCGCGTAGTCTTCTTCCATCGACGGCATCGGGAAGGAGAGATCCAGCTGGCGCACGTCTTTCAGGGACTGGACCTGCATAAAGGCCGGCAGGAAACCCGGTTTGAACAGCGGTGCGCTGTAATCGGTCTTTTCCAGGTGGCGGTTTTCGATAGCGGAGAAACGCGGGCGAACCATCTTTTCCAGGCCATCCAGGGACTGCTTGCCGTAGACCACCAGGGTCATCAGGTTGGCGGAGTAGTGGGTCTTCCAGAAATTCACCAGATCTTCCCGGACCGGGTCATTCGGGCGATCGGCCAGGGTATCCAGGCTGCCGACGGCAAACCGGCTGGAAGGGTGTTCCGGATTGTAGATGGCTTTCTCTGCCGAGAAATAGCGGCGTCCGTCGTCTTTCAGTTTGGACGAATACTCGGAATTCACGGCGTGCTTTTCACGTTCCACCAGATCGGCGGTAAACAGCGGCGCGGAGAACTGCTGGGCAAAGCGATCCAGCGCGGGCTCCAGCGAATCGGCCTGGATATCGAAGAAGAAGTTGGTGTCCCGGAACGCCGTGAACGCGTTGTGGCTGCCACCGTGGCTGGTAATGAACTGCTGGTATTCACCCGGTTTGGGGTATTTCTGGGTGCCCAGGAAGAGCATGTGCTCCAGGAAGTGGGCGAGACCCTGGCGATTTTCCGGGTCATTGCCGCTGCCCACGGCCACGTTCATGGCGGCCGCTCCCTTGTCCGCATCCGGATCGGAAATCAGGAGCACTTGCAGGCCGTTGTCCAGCTCCAGGTAGCGGTATTGGCTGTCGTCATTGGGGCTCTTGATCGGCGTCGTCGCAGCGAGCGCCAGGTGGGGCAGGGTGACAAACAGCAGGAGGACCAGTAAACGAAACGGGGACCTGTGGCCGATCAACACAACACTCCTTTTCCCAAGTTCAAAATAGTGTGGCGACCACGCTGGGGCATGATCGCCTGACAATCAATGCTCAGTGAATGGGCCGGTTCGCGACATTATGGCCGGAACCCGCCAGGGTCTTACGGGCCAATTCCGAGGCCGACTCGCCGCTGAGTTCGCCGGAAGCGATCCGCTCGAGCACCGACCCCATGACCGCCAGGGACTGACGGTAATCGCTGAACTCGGCCTGGAAGGCGTCGTCGATGGCGTCGTAGACCTTCTGGATCTTCTCTTCCCGACTCTCGCCGCCGGTGCCGGAATCGTTGATGGCCTTCAGGCAGGCCCGGGCGATCTTGATATAGCGCTCGGAATGGGCGTTTTTCTCAGACATGGTGTGCTCCCGAAAAGTTCAAAGGTCGCGGATTATGTCATTGCAACATCATTGTGTCCCGTCTGCGCAGGGAATTCTGCAAGGCCTGGCTGGTCCATTGTGCATGGTCCGCAAGCCCGCGCACAGTTGTGGAAGGGATGCGACCCAAATCAAATTCAGTACACAGGCGCCATGCGCCTGGTGGACGCTGTGCTAGGCTCATTTGAGAGGTGTCCCGAATGCGCTGTTACGTCCCGTCGCCCCGGGCCCGGGAGGTGTACCTGCCCCAGATCCCTCTCAAGAAATTAGAGTAATTAATCTAGCAAAAACAGTGAATTACACGGAGTAAAAGCTCTAATAAAGTACAATACTTGCAAAAAACAATTGCGTACAATGCGACCGATCTTGCCGGGGTACGCACGCCACGGCGGATCATGGAGAGGGAGTCCTCCAGCTGTCCCCACAGCGATGCTGATCGAGACGTGCAGGCGACCACAGGCCTGCAGCCGTCAGCGTACGTTGAGGGTGGTGGATTCCAAATAAAAGCAATAAGTGGATGGGCAAACTATGGACTATTTCCTGACGGGTGGAACCGGATTCATTGGGCGGTTCCTGGTAGAGAAACTGCTCGCACGAGGCGGTACCGTGCACCTGCTCGTACGCGAGGAGTCACTGGAAAAAATCGACCGGCTGCGTGAGCGTTGCGGCGTCGACGAGACACGGATCAAGCCGGTGGTGGGCGATCTCACCAAACCGCAGTTGGGCATTGATGGCGACGTGCTCAAGTCGTTGAAGGGGCACATCCGCCACTTCTTCCACCTGGCAGCGGTATACGACATGGGCGCGGACGAAGAGTCCCAGCGCGCGGCCAACATCGACGGCACACATCAGGCAATCGCCGCGGCTTCGGCCATGGATGCCGGTTGCTTCCACCACGTGTCTTCCATTGCGGCGGCCGGCCTGTTCAAGGGCACTTTCCGTGAGGATATGTTCGAGGAGGCCGAGAAGCTCGATCACCCCTACCTCAAGACCAAACACGACAGCGAACGGGTGGTGCGCTACGAGTGCACGGTGCCATTCCGCATCTACCGTCCGGGTATGGTCATCGGCCATTCCAGGACCGGTGAGATGGATAAGGTCGACGGCCCTTATTACTTCTTCAAGATGATCCAGAAAATCCGCTCGGCGCTGCCGCAGTGGATGCCGACCATTGGTATCGAAGGCGGCCGGCTCAACATCGTACCGGTCGATTTCGTCGTGGCCGCGTTGGATCACATTGCCCACCTGGATGGCGAGGACGGCAACTGCTTCCATCTGGTGGATTCCGACCCCTACAAAGTGGGCGAGATCCTCAACATCTTCTGCGAGGCCGGTCACGCGCCGCGTATGGCGATGCGGATCGACAGCCGCATGTTCGGCTTCGTGCCGCCGTTTATCCGCCAGAGCCTGAAGAACCTGCCGCCGGTGAAACGCATCACCAGTGCGGTGCTGGACGACATGGGCATCCCGCCGTCGGTGCTGTCGTTCGTGAATTACCCGACCCGGTTCGACGCCCGTGAGACCGAGCGCGTGCTGAAGGGCACCGGCATCGAAGTGCCGCGCCTGACCGATTACGCACCGGTGGTGTGGGACTTCTGGGAGCGCCACCTGGATCCGGACCTGTTCAAGGACCGCACCCTGAAAGGCACCGTCGAAGGCCGCGTGTGTGTCATCACTGGCGCCACCTCCGGCATCGGCCTGGCCACCGCCCAGAAGCTGGCGGATGCCGGCGCGATCCTGGTGATCGGTGCCCGCAAGCCGGAACGCCTGAAAGAAGTGGCCGCTGAACTGGAATCCCGCGGAGCCAGCGTGCATCCGTACCAGTGCGATTTCTCCGATATGGAGGCCTGCGATCAATTTGTCAGCACCGTGCTGGACAACCACGGGCAGGTGGACGTGCTGGTCAACAACGCCGGTCGCTCGATCCGCCGGTCGCTGGACCTGTCGTTCGACCGGTTCCATGACTTCGAGCGCACCATGCAGCTCAACTACTTCGGTTCGGTCCGCCTGATCATGGGCTTCGCACCGAAGATGCTGGAGCAGCGTCGCGGCCACATCGTGAACATTTCATCCATCGGCGTGCTGACCAACGCTCCGCGCTTCTCGGCGTACGTGGCGTCCAAGTCCGCGCTGGATGCCTTCAGTCGCTGTGCCGCGGCTGAATGGTCTGATCGCAACGTGACCTTCACCACCATCAACATGCCGCTGGTGAAAACGCCGATGATCGCGCCCACCAAGATCTACGATCAGGTGCCGACGCTGACACCGGACGAAGCGGCCGACATGGTGGCCCAGGCGATCATCCATCGACCCAAGCGCATCGCGACCCGTCTGGGCACCTTCGCCCAGGTGCTGAACGCCTTGGCACCGAAGCTGGGTGAAATCGTGATGAATACCGGCTACCGCATGTTCCCGGATTCCGCCGCGGCTTCCGGTTCGCGCAGCGGTGAGAAACCCAAGGTATCGACCGAGCAGGTGGCGTTCGCGGCCATCATGCGCGGGATTTACTGGTAGGTTTTGTCGGGCAACAAAAAAACCGGAGGCGTGGCCTCCGGTTTTTTTATGGGCGATGGAAACGCCCGGTCAGGCGTCAGGCGGGCCGCTCCCGTTCAGGTGTTGGCACTGCCCGCTTTTAGACTCGACGGATACAGCGGTGCCAGCCCCGGCGAGGCCTGTTGCAGGGGGCGATCGCGCAGCCGCTGGAGGGCTTGGAGCAGGGGCTCGGGTTGCCAGCGGGTCTCTGAAGACTTGCCGCCATACAGTCGCTCCTGCAGCTTCTCCAATTCTTCCGCCAGGGTTTCGTCGGTGCTGAAGCGAACCACATCGCCGGCGCTGCGCAGATGTTGGTTGCCGAATCGTTGGCGGGCCCACCGTGGCAGCAGACTGAGCGTTTGGGCTTCTCCGGCGCGGGCGGCTTTTTCCAGATCCGCATAAAGCGCCGCTTCCGCCGGATCACCTTGTGGACCGCTTTCACCGGACGGGTCCGTCGCACGGCGGCGGTTGAGCCACCAGAACACGACCGTCAGTGCCCAACCGGTGCCCAACGCCACGGCGAGCCACAGCCAGGTGTTGTCCAGCGGTGAGTGCAGGGGCTGTGGCGATTCGTCCATCGATGTGTCCCGGGTTTTGGCAACGACCGGCTCGGCCTTGTCCGGCGACGACGGCGAGTTCTTGGCGGCTGGTGGGGTTGCCGCCACGCCGGCGCTGTCGGTGATGGTCACCGTGCGGGCCGGGATGACGGCCACACGCTCCTTGTCGTTCACAGTGTCCCACCAGGGCACGCGGACTTCCGGCAGGGTAATCTGGCCCGGTTTGACCGCCACCAGCGCCGTACTCTCGGTGCGCGAGGAGGTGACCGTGCGGTTGTCCACGTTGGATTTCAGGTCCGGCTTGTCCGGGTAGCTGCGCACGGCGTCCGGGTATTCGACATTGAGCGGCGGCAGCGCGGAGCCCAGCAGGCCCAGGGCGTTCAGGGTCAGTGTCCGGGTCACGCTCTTGCCGGCCTTGAGGGTGCTGCTGGGATCGCTCCAGTCCTGGGACAATTCCAGACTGCTGGCCGGCAGCCAGGTGTCGCCGGTGAAGCTGGCGGGAATGCCCTTGACCGGAATCTCGAGCGGGTCGGCCGCATCCCGCAGGAAGGTCAGGTTGCCGGAGTCGTCGCGGGCCTGGCCGTTGAACTTGATGCCGTCGATGGTCAGTGTGCCGGCCGACTGCGGGTAGATGGCGTAGCGCCGTTCCACCACGCGATAACGCACGTTGTTGCGGACCCGGGCGTATTCCTGCTGTTCGCCCATGGATTCGACGATCGCATCCCCTTGGTCCGGCTGGCTCAGGTCGCCGCGGATCAGGTTGCCCCGGTAGAACAGGCGCACGGTCAGGATCAGTTGCTCCTGCACGTAAACCGAATCCTTGTCCGTTTCCACCTCGACAAAGGCGGGGCGGGCGGTACCGTCCGGCGCGGGGGCGTCACCGGGCTCGACAGTGATGGTCACGGGGTTGGAATGGGTCTCACGGAATTTCAGCGAGGGGATTTCCAACTGCCCCGTTTTCTTCGGCGCCAGTTCGTAGATCCAGGTGACGATGGCCGTGGCGTCGCCGTTGACCGAGCGCAGGCTGTACTTCTGGTGCTTGCTGAGAATCTCGAAGTTCTCCTTCAGCGCATCCTCTTCGGGGGAGGGCAGCTCCAGATCGCCGATGTTGAACAGCATGTCCAGGTCCATGGAGAACGGCATCTCGCCCTTGACCGTTAATGTCAGGGTCTGATTCTCGTGCAGGGTCTTCCGATCCACGTGAACGTCGAGCGTTCCTTTCTCGTCCGCCCAGGTGTGGGTCGTGACAAGGGCCATCAGGATCAGCAGGAGCATCTGCCGGACGTGATTTACCATGGTGTATCGCCTTCCATTTGTTGCTGGTTGCCGCGCTCACGGTATTGGTAAAGGAATTTGCGGCGCATCAGGCCGGACGGGTCGTCCGGTATCCGCCGAAGCCATTGTTCCTGGCTCTGGGTCAGTTGCTTTTCATCGCCGGCCTTGTAGGCAGGCTGGGGTTCGGCCTGGGCTTCCTGGCCGGATTTCTCGCCGGACTGCCCCTGTTGCTGGGCGGACTGGCCTTGGGATTGCTGATCGTCCTGTTTTTGCTGGCCAGATTGCTGCTGGGATTGATTCTGCTCTCCCTGCTTGCCCTTGTCGGCGTTCTGGTCCTGCTGGGACGGGTTCTGCCCCTGCTGGCCGTTCTGCTGTTGTTGCGAAGAGGACGGGTCCTGGTTGGGCTTGTTCTGCTGCCCCTGGCCGGACTGGCCCTGCTGTTTCTGCTTCTGGTCAGACTGCTTGTTGTCCTGATTCTGCTGGTTCTGTTGATTCTGCTTTTGCTGCTGTTTTTGCTGTTGCTCCAGCAGTTTCTTCACCAGGTCGCGGTTGAATCGGGCGTCCTGGTTGTCCGGATTTCTCTCGAGCGCCTTGTCGTAGGCGGCCAGGGCGTCTTTGAGGTTGCCTTTGCGAGCCAGGGCGTTGCCGCGGTTGTATTGGGCATCCGCCGAATCCGCCTTGGCGAACGCATCGGCCGCGCGGCCGTAGTCGCCGGCCCGGTACAGGGCAGAACCTTTCCAGTCGCTGTCGTCCAGTTTATCGGCGGCGACCGCCGGGTCCTTCTGGATCAGTTCCTCGGCGCGCTGGTCCGGGCGGCTCCACCAGTCGTCCCAGTCCATCGCCTGGGCGGGCTGTGGCATCAGCGGCAGCAGCACCAGCGGAATCAGCAGCAGGGCACCGCGGCGCCAGGCGACCAGGGCGAGCGGCACAGCCAGCCACAGCAGCCAGTAGCCGTCGTCCTTCCAGCGTTTGACCGTCAGGTCACGCTTGCTTTCCTGCCAGTCGTCGCTGTCTTGTGACCGCAGTTCCAGGGTGCGGATATCGTCGTCGTCCAGTGTGACCGGCGAACTGAGACCGCCCGTGGCGCTGGCCAGCTGGGCGAGTCGATCCGGCTGCGCCTTGGCGATCACCACGTGGTCGCCGTCCCGGATAAAACCGCGCTTGGGCAACGGTATCGGGCCGCCTTCGCGGGTGCCCACCACCAGGGTGCTGAGGTTGTAGGGCGAGCCCTGCAGGGTCTCGCGGATGGACTGGTAGTCGCTGGCGCGCAGGGCATCGGTGACCAGCAGGATGCGACCTTTGCCGGGCGCGCCCTGATCCAGCAACTGTTCGGCCTCTTCCACGCCCAGGTCGGCGCGGTTACCGCTGGCGGGCATCATGAAGGGATCGATCACATCCAGCAGGCTTTCGATGGTGCGGCCGTCATCGGTCAGAGGTGTGACCACATGGGCGTCGCCGGAGTAGACCACCAGCGCCGTGAAGCTGCTCCCGCGCTGGGCCAGGATGTCGCGGATCTTGCGCTTGGCCTGGGTCAGCCGGTCCGGATCCACATCCTGGGCCAGCATCGACAGGGACAGGTCGAGCACCACCACCAGGCTGTCGTTTTCCTGCATCAGGGGCGTGGGCGCCTCGCGCCAACTGGGGCCGGACAGGGCCAGGGCGCAGGCGATCACCAAGGTGCCCAGGATAATGCCCGGGCGTTTACGGCGAGCGTTCTGCTCCACCGCTTCCCCCAGCAACGGCCGCAGCAGCGCCTCGGGGATCACCCGGGACCAACCGCTCTGACCTTCACCCTGAAAACGCAGCAGGAAGGGAATCAGCGGTAGCAGCACCAGAAGCAGAAGCCACAGGGGGCGCACGAAGTGGAAGTCAGCCATGACTCACCTCCGGAATCTCGCGCCGGCGCACGTGGGACAGCAATTGACCGATCAGCAACAGGGCCACGGCCAGGCCCGCCGGCCAGTAGAACAGATCGGTGGTGGGGCGATACTGTTTGCCTTCCAGTTCGATCGGCTCCAGTTTGTTGATGGTTTCGTAGATGGATTCCAGCTCCGGGGTGCTGCGGGCGCGGAAATACTGGCCGCCGGTCTGGCTGGCAATACGCTTGAGCAGGTCTTCGTCCAGGTCCCGGGACGGGTTGATCTTGCGGGTACCCAGGAAGCCGCGTTGCAACATGGCCTCTGCGCCAATGCCGATGGTGTAGATGCGCACGCCGGCGGCCGCGGCGATTTCGGCGGCCTTGTCGGGGCTGACTTCGCCAGCCGTGTTGGCGCCGTCGGTAAGCAGGATCAGCACCCGCTGCTCCTGCGGGCGGTCCCGCAGGCGTTTCACCGCCAGGCCAATGGCATCGCCAATCGCCGTGGCCCGGCCCGCCATACCCAACTGCGCTTCCTGCAACAGCGTCTGGATGGTCTCGTGGTCGAACGACAGCGGCGCCTGGATGTAAGGCTGGGTGCCGAACAGCAGCAGCCCGAGGCGATCGCCTTCCCGGCGCTTGATGAATTCATCGAGGACATTCTTGACCGCCGTCAGCCGGTTCACCTGGCGCTGGCCCACGATCATGTCCTCCTCTTCCATACTCGGTGAGATGTCCACCGCCATCAGCAAGTCGCGACCGGTGACGGGCAGGTTAACGCCTTCGCCGATGTACTGCGGACGGGCAAGGGCAGCGACCAGCAGCATCCACGCCACCAGTAGTATGACCTTCTGCCAGAGGCTGCGGGCATTGCCGCTGCGGCTGACACCGGGCAGGTCGGCCAGCCAGTGCCCCACGGGAATGGCCGGCGCGGCCACCTGGTCGGCATCGGTCTTGCGACGCCGCCACCAGAGCAATGGCAGCAGCACCAGCAGCAACAGCCAGGGATAGGCAAAACTCAGCATTTCTGCCCTCCCAGCCAGCGTTCAGCCAGCGCGCGGGCCTGGTCCGGTTCGATGCCCGGCGATGGGCGCCAGGCGGCATTCACGAGGGCTTCCACCTGCTGGCGCTCCAGCGTCGGTTCGGTGCGGGCGAGAAAATCGGACCACTGCGACCCGCTCAGGGCATCCGGATGCTGGTCCGGGTAGCGCTGACGGGCGCAGCGTTTGAGCAGGGCATTGAGCTCGGTAAACCAGTCGTTGTCGGACCGGGCCGAGGCACTGAGCCGGGCCAATTCCTGTTTGGCGTCGCGAATCCAGCGGTTGCGCCGGTGCCGGCGCCAGGACCACCAGATGACGGCGGCCACCAGAATCAGCACCAGCGCGGCAAGAATCCACCAGCCGGGCGCGGGCGGCCAGAAGCCGCCGGGCTCGGGCAGGTGGATGTCCCGCAGTTGTGCGAGAGGATCGCCCTGGTTCATGGGTTGTTGTACTGCCTGTGTCATGCTGTTGTTGTGACCGTTGTGCTTATCCCAGTCGGCCCCGCGGGCCGAGCACGGTTTTCAGGACCTGCGCCGGCTGCTGCCCGGTGTAGATCGGCACGGCTTTGACCCCGGCCAGACTGAAGCAGCGGTCCACCTGGTATTCGTGTTCCGCCACTTTCGCCTGGAAGGCCTCTCGGAAGGCGGCGTTCCCGGCATCGAACCAGAGCGGCCCGTCCGGTCCGGCCACCGCGAAGCGGCCCCGTTCCGGCGGCGCCTGTTCCAGCGGGTCAATGATGCGCAGGGCGCTGATCGTGTTGTGCCGGGCCAGTTGCGCAATCAGCGCCGGAGTCTCGGGCGACAGATTAATAAAGTCGCTAATGATGAAAACACGGCTGCCGGTGTGGGCGATACGACGTGCCTCACGCAACGCTTCATCCAGTTTACTCCCGGTCGCGCTTTGGCCCGAGCGGCCGGTGTGGTCGTCCTGGCGCTGCACCAGACTGTCCAGCAGGCGCACCACGGCGCGTCGGCGGCGGGCCGGTCGCAGCACGTCGCACTGCCGGTCGGAGAAGACGATGCCACCCACCTGGTCGCCGGCAAACAGGCCCAGCCAGGCAATCAGCCCGGCCACCTGCGCCGCACGCACGCGCTTGTAGGCACCTTCGCTGCCGAAATACAGCGAGTCGCCCAGATCGCACAGGATTAGCAGCGGGCGTTCCCGTTCCTCTTCGTAGAGTTTGGTGTGCGGCTGTTGCCGGCGCGCGGTTACCCGCCAGTCGATGCTGCGGATGTCGTCGCCGGGCTGGTAGAGCCGCACTTCCGAGAACACCATGCCGCGGCCTTTCTGCCGCGAGCGGTTGACGCCGGCCTGGCGTACGGTGACCGGTCGCGTGCCGGGCAGGCGCAGGGCGCGGGCGTCCGCCTGCAGGCGGATCAGCTCCGGCAGGTCAATGCGAATCAGTGGAGAGGCGTCCGGCATGGTGTCAGGCGGCCACCGGTACCCGATCGATCAGGCGCTGGATAACGTCGTCCGGCGTGATCCCATCGGCCTCGGCTTCAAAAGTCAGCAGCACGCGATGGCGCAGCACGTCGAATGCGATCGCACGCACGTCGTCTGGACTGACGAAGTCCCGGCCGTCCAGCCAGGCCTTGGCGCGGGCGCAGCGGTCCAGCGCGATGGTGCCGCGTGGGCTGGCACCAAAAGCGATCCAGCGGGCCAGATCGGCGTCCAGCGTGTCCGGCTGGCGGGTGGCCAGCACCAGCGCCACCAGGTAATCCTCGACCGCTTCCGCCATGTACAGTTCGCTGGCGTCCAGGCGGGCCTGGAAGATGTCATCGGCACGCAGGCGCAGGTCCGTCGGTGCGACGCCCTGCTGGTAATCGCGCCGCGCCAGGTGGAGGATGTCGCGCTCGGCGCCCGCATCCGGGTAATCGATGGTGACGTGCATCAGGAACCGGTCCAGCTGCGCCTCGGGCAGGGGATAGGTGCCTTCCTGCTCGATCGGGTTCTGGGTGGCCATGACCAGGAACAGGCGGTCCAGCGGGAAGGTCTTCATACCCACGCTGACCTGGCGTTCGCCCATGGCTTCCAGCAGGGCGGATTGCACCTTGGCCGGCGCCCGGTTGATTTCATCGGCCAGCACCAGGTTGTGGAAGATCGGACCTTTCTGGAATTCGAACAGGCCGGTCTCGGCGCGGTAGATTTCAGAACCGGTCACGTCCGACGGTAACAGGTCGGGCGTGAACTGGATGCGGTGAAAGTCCCCTTCGATGTGGTCGGACAGGGTCTTGATGGCGGTGGTCTTGGCCAGACCCGGGGCGCCTTCCACCAGCAGGTGGCCGTCGGCGAGCAGGGCAATCAGCAGCCGGTCCACCAACTTTTCCTGCCCTATGATCCTTTTCGCTAATTGGGATCGCAGATCCCCGAATATACGCTGTAACGACATTGATCCTTCCGTTTGTTTCGGAGCTGTTGAAAAAGCCCATGCTGTGGCGAGTTGCAGTGTTGCACAGTGTTTCCATTAGATCTGCCCATCAGGTGGACATTCCTTGCTGCGCGTCATGTCTCTGGTCTTCACTGTCTGATCTTTTTCAACCACTCCCTGCCATTTTTCTGTTTCGGACCGCATCGGACGAAAAGCACCCCGGGGTCGTCATGAACGATTCGTAGGGTGCTTAGGTTGCAAACCAGTCCGGGGTCCGTATTGACCACAATCGCTGTAAGCGACCAGTGTTTGTAACCTACCAGCAAAAATCAAGGGTTTGACTATGCTAGTGGAGTAAGCCAGCTGCCTGTCATGACCCGGTAGTGGAACCCAGTCTGTGACAGGTCTCCACTGGATTTGTTTATTAACATTCATTCAGAAAGTTGGGGTAGCACATGAACGCGCTGACGGTGACCAGCAAGGACCAGTTCCATGACTTGCTGGCCGAAGCCTTTGCCGAAAAGATCAACAAGACCGAAGCGAAGAAGATCAGTGAATTTGCAGTTCAACATTTATCCCACCTGCCGCTCGATGAGCTCCTGGCCCGCCGGTTTGCCGATGTCTACGGCTCAGTGCTGGCCGCCTGGAAGTTCATCCAGAACCGCGCGGCAGCGGACTCACCGGTGGCGGTGTTCAACCCGGACCTGGAAAGCGACGGCTGGCAGTCGACCCACTCCGTTATCTTTATCCTCCACCCGAACATCCCGTTCCTGATCGACTCGATCCGCATCGCTATCAACCAGCGCGAAATCGGAACCCACACGCTCTACCACGCCATCCTCCAGGTGGAACGCGACCGCAGCGGCAAACTCAAGAAACTCCACGACCGGGACAGCAAGGCGAGTAAGGCGAAGACCAGTTACGAGGCAATGATCGTGCTGGAGATCGACCGGCACAGCGACCCGGAAGAGCTGCGCGGTCTGGAAGACGAGCTGCAGCAAGTGCTGCAGGAAGTGCGCATCGCCGTGGACGATTTTCCGGCCATGAAGGCCAAGTCCGCCGAAATCCTGAAAGAGCTGGACAATTGCAAGGCCAAGATCAGCAACGACGACATCAAGGAAGCGCACCGTTTCCTGGAATGGCTGGCGGACGATCACTTCACCTTCCTCGGCTACGACGAGTACGACTTCGTCAAAGAAAAGGGCGGCATGCTGGTCACCCAGGTGCCGAATTCCGAAATGGGCATCCTGCGGGTCCACAACGAACGGCCGGTTAAAGTCCGGCTGGAAGAGCTGCCCCAGCGCACCCGCACCGAGATGACCCGCACCGACGACATCTTTATCTTCGCCAAGTCGGCCCAGCGTTCACGGGTGCACCGGCCGGCCTATCCCGACTACATCGCGGTGAAGAAATTCAATAGCAAGGGCGAGGTGATCGGCGAACGCCGCTTCCTTGGCCTGTACACCTCCCGGGTCTACCAGGAGCGCCCCGATCGGATTCCACTGCTGGGCCGCAAGGTGGCCGAAGTCATCAAACGTTCCGGCTTCCTGCGGGACGACTACGCCGGCAAGGAGCTGGACCAGATCCTGACGGTCTACCCCCGCGACGAGCTGTTCCAGATCGAGCCGGACGAGTTGTACAAGGTGGCGCTGGACATCCTCTATATCCAGGAACGCCGCATGATCAAGGTGTTCATGCGCGAGGACGTCTACGGCCAGTTCGTCACCTGCCTGGCGTTCTTCCCGCGGGACATCTACAACACCGAGCTGCGCCTGAACGTGGAGCAGGTGCTGATGGAACGGCTGGGCGCCGAGGACATCGAGTTCGTGACGCACTTCTCCGAGTCGGTACTGGCCCGGGTCCAGTTCACCATCCGCGTGCCGCAGGTGGAAAACCGGCAGCTGCCGGTCCATGACATCCAGGAGCAGGTGATTGCCCTGGCGCAGTCCTGGCGCGACGGTCTGTCCGAGGCGCTGCACGAGACCCACGGCGAAGAGCGCGGCAACGAGCTGATCCGTCTGTATCGCAACGCCTTTCCCGGCAGCTATCGAGACCGCTTCTCACCACGCCGGGCGGCGATCGACCTGGAGCACATCGTCGATGCCGCGAACAGCTCCCGGCTGGAGATGAGCTTCTACCGCGCCCTGGAAGAGGAAGAGAGCACCGTTCACTTCAAGCTGTTCTCTCCGGACTCGCAGCTGCCCCTGTCGGATGTGCTGCCGATCTTCCATAACCTGGGCTTCCGGGTTCTGGGCGAACATCCGTTCGAAGTGGTGGATCGCAACGGCCGCGCGGTCTGGATCCACGATTTCTCGCTGCAGGCCTACACCGGCAAGATCGTCGACATCCACCGCATCCGGCCGATCTTCGAGGACCTGTTCCGCCGGGTCTGGTACGGCGAGGCGGAAAACGACAACTTCAACCGCCTGATCCTGGCCTGCTATCTCGACTGGCGCCAGATTGCGATGCTGCGGTCCTACGCGCGCTACATGCGCCAGATCCGCATCTCCAACAGTCAGACCTTCATCTCCAATACGCTGGTGAACCACGTCGGCCTGGCGCAGAACCTGCTCGACTTCTTTGCCGTGCGGTTCGATCCCGAACGCAACCAGAGCGCGGGCAAGAGCGCTGCGGCCCAGCAGAAGCTGGAGCTGGAGTTCAACGCCGGCCTGGACGACGTGGAAAACCTCAGTGAGGACCGCGTGCTGCGCCTGTACCTGGACCTGATGAAGGCGACCCAGCGCACCAACTACTTCCAGGCGGACGGCGACGGCAACCACAAGCCGTACATCAGCTACAAGTTCCGTCCGTCCGAGATCCCGGACATGCCGCTGCCCATGCCCATGTTCGAAATCTACGTCTACTCCCCGCGGGTGGAAGGTTGCCACTTGCGCGGTGGCAAAGTCGCTCGCGGTGGCCTGCGCTGGTCGGACCGCTTCGAGGACTACCGCACCGAGATCCTGGGGCTGGTCAAGGCCCAGCAGGTCAAGAACGCGGTCATCGTACCGGTGGGGGCCAAGGGCGGCTTCGTCGCCAAGCAACTGCCGGACGGCGGCGATCGCGACGCCTTCCAACGTGAGGGTATCGAGGCCTACAAAACCTTCGTGCGCGGCCTGTTGGACGTCACGGACAACCTGATCGACGGCGCCATCCGCCCGCCGCAGAACGTGGTGCGCCACGACGAGGATGACCACTATCTGGTGGTTGCGGCCGATAAGGGCACCGCCACCTTCTCTGACATCGCCAACGGCCTGTCGAAGGAATACGACTTCTGGCTCGGCGACGCCTTCGCGTCCGGCGGCAGCCAGGGTTACGACCACAAGAAGATGGGCATCACTGCCAAGGGCGCCTGGGTGTCCGTGGAACGTCACTTCCGCGAACTGGGCATCAACCCGGCGACGGACGACTTCACCGTGATCGGGATCGGCGACATGGCCGGGGACGTGTTCGGCAACGGCCTGCTGCGATCCGATCACGCCAAGCTGATCGCGGCGTTCAACCACATGCACATCTTTGTGGACCCGTCACCGGATCCCAAGAAGAGCTTCGAAGAGCGCAAGCGCCTGTTCGAACTGCCGCGTTCCGCCTGGACCGACTACAACGCCGACCTGATCTCCAAGGGCGGCGGCGTGTTCAACCGCAGCGCCAAGTCGATCCCGGTCAGCGCGGAAATGAAGAAGCTGTTCAACATCAAGTCGGACCGCGTGCCGCCCAACATGCTGATCAGCCACATCCTCAAGGCCCAGGCGGACCTGCTGTGGTTCGGCGGCATCGGCACTTACGTGAAGGGCTCGAAAGAGACCCACAGCGATGTGGGCGACAAGGCCAACGACGGTCTGCGGGTCAACGGCAAGGAACTGCGGGTGAAGGTCGTGGGCGAGGGCGGCAACCTGGGCATGACCCAGCTCAGCCGCATCGAGTTCGGTCTGAACGGCGGCCGCCTGAACACGGACTTCATCGACAACGCCGGCGGGGTGGACTGCTCCGACCACGAAGTGAACATGAAGATCCTGCTCAACCGCGTGGTGGCCAACGGCGACCTGACCGAGAAGCAGCGCAACAACATGCTCGAGAAGATGACCGACGACGTCTCCGATCTCGTGCTGCTCAACAACTACCGCCAGACCCAGGCCCTGAGTATCGCCAACACCGATACCACCACCCGGCTGGAAGAGTACCGCCGGCTGATGATTACCCTGGAGTCGGAAGGCAAGCTCAACCGCGAGCTGGAATTCCTGCCGGACGAGGACACCCTGGCCGAGCGCAAGCTCGACAAGAAAGGCCTCACCCGGCCGGAGCTGTCGGTGCTGATTTCCTACGTGAAGGGCGATCTCAAGCAGCTGCTCACCGAGAGCGACCTGCCGGACGAACCGTCCCTGGCCAAGGAAATGAACAAGGTGTTCCCGGACGCGCTGATCAAGAAATTCGGCAAGGAACTGGGCGAGCACCAACTGCGCCGCGAGATCATCGCCACCCAGATCGCCAACGACATGGTCAACCACATGGGCATCACCTTCGTCGACCGGCTGGCCAAGTCCACCGGCGCGTCCGTGTCGGCCATCGCCATGGCGTGGCTCATCGCCCGGGACGTGTTCCGCATCGACGAGTGGTGGAACAAGATCGAGGCGCTGGACAACAAGGTGCCGGCTTCCCTGCAGCTGGAACTGATGAACGAGCTGATTCGCCTGGTCCGCCGGGCCGTTCGCTGGTTGCTGCGCAATCGTCGCAGCGAGCTCAACATCCAGTCCCACGTGGACCGGTTTGCCAAGTCGCTGTCGGATATCATTGCCCAGTTGCCGGATTATCTGGGGCAACAGTCCGGCGAGGAGTGGCGCGAGCACTACGACGCGCTGGTCAAGAAGTCGATTCCGGAAGATGTGGCGGCCGTGGTGGCCGGAACGTCCTACCTGTACGCGGCGCTGGGCATCATCGAAGCCCACGAGACCACCCAGGTGCCGCTCAAGCAGGTGGCCAACCTGTACTACAGCCTGGGCGAGCGGCTGGACCTCAACTGGTTCGCTGGTGCGGTGGCCAAACTCTCGCCGTCTTCCCACTGGGAAGCCCTGGCGCGGGAAAGCTTCCGCGAGGACCTGGACTGGCAGCAGCGTGCATTGACCACCGGTGTGTTGCGCATCAGCGGCAAGGAAGGGGACGTCAGTGCCGCCATCGACGACTGGATCGAACGCCACAAGCCGATGGTCGATCGGTGGCAAACCATGCTCTCCGAACTGCGCAGCACCCGGGAGCCGGAGTACGCCATGTTCTCCGTTGCCCTGCGGGAGTTGCTGGATCTGGCTCAGTCGTCGATCCACACGCCGCTGGAGGCAACGGCCAGCCCGATGGGTTGAACTTGACGGGCATATCCCGTTCAATTTGTGCGCCGGTACCCGACCGGCGCTGGTTTGATGGCCGGGGTGGGGCACCCTCCCGCAACATCCCGGCTACCGATGGGCTCTACTGGATCCGCTGAACCTCACCGGTCACCGCCGACCGCGCAGGGCAGCGGCTCCCCAACCAGAGAAGGAAAACATGCGACGGCTTAATCATATCTTTGAAAGCAACCGTGACTGGGCAGAGAAGATCAAGGAAGAAGATCCGCAATTCTTCGAGCGTCTGTCCAACCAGCAGTCCCCGGAATACCTCTGGATCGGCTGTGCCGACAGCCGCGTGCCGGCAAACCAGATCATGAACCTGATGCCGGGTGACGTGTTCGTTCACCGCAACGTGGCCAACGTGGTGGTGCATACCGACTTCAACTGCCTGTCGGTCATCCAGTTCGCGGTGGAAGTGCTCAAGGTCAAGCACATCATGGTGGTCGGCCACTATGGCTGTGGCGGCGTGAAGGCGGCCCTGAAAGACCAGGGACTGGGTCTGATCAACAACTGGCTGCGCCACATCCAGGACGTTCGCGATCAGTTCAGACCGGTGCTGGAAAAGCTGCCGACCGAACAGGACCAGATCGATCGCCTGTGCGAGCTCAACGCCATTGAGCAGGTGCGCCACGTGTGCCAGACCACCATTGTCCAGGACGCCTGGGCCCGCGGCCAGGACCTGTCGGTTCACGCCTGGGTGTATGACGTGGCCGACGGCTTACTGCGCGATCTGGGGCTGTGCATCACCAACAACGATGAGCGTGAAGAGATCTACGACAAAGCCGTGAAGGGACTGGTCGACCGGCCGGTTCGTTCACTCAGCGCGTGACGGCACGTCCGTAACGCAGGTCTGATTTCGGCCGCCCTCTTTCGCTTCGTAGAGGGCGGCGTCGGCCCGCTCGATCCATTGCGTCGGGGTCTCGGTGTCGTCGGTGATCGGCGCCACGCCCAGACTGATCGTATAGCTGATCCGCGCCGTGCCGGTGTCCACCGGTGACGATTCGATCGTCTGCCGAATGCGCTCGCACAACGCCACCGCACCATCGACGGTCGTCTCCGGCAACACGATGGCAAACTCCTCCCCACCGTAACGCCCCGCCAGATCCGCATGGCGCAGGTTGGACCGCAGCACGTCGGAGGTCCGGCGAATCACCTCATCACCCGCCACATGGCCGTAAGTGTCGTTCACCGATTTGAAGTGATCGATGTCGAACATCACCAGCACCGAGTCGTTGCCGTAGCGTCGGCAGCGCTCGTAGTCCGCCTGTAGCAGGCTCTCCCAGGTGCCCCGGTTGAGCAGGCCGGTCAGGCGGTCCGTTTCGCTCAGGCGCAGCAGCTGTTCATTGGCCTGTTCCAGCGCCTGCTTGCCAGCGGCCATGTCCGTCACGTCGTAGACCATCAGGCACACCATGCGCACCTCGCCGTCGGCACTCGTGAGCGGGCTGATGGTCAGGTTCTGGTACATGTAGGGCGCGGTACCGGTGATCGGCCGGGTGTTCCGAAAATGGAACAGGTAAGGGCGCTGCTCCCAGGTGGTGAACGCGCGGGTCTTCAACATGCGCACAGACTTCACTTTACGTCGCAGCCACGGCTCGGGCAGGTCCGGGAAAAATTCGAACAGGTTCTGGTCCTTGATGCGCGATGCGGTCACGCCGCTGTGGTTCTCCATAAAGCCATTCCACACGTGCACCCGGAACTCGGCGTCGAG
Organism: Marinobacter sp. NFXS9; assembly: GCF_040148665.1. Classification (NCBI taxonomy): domain Bacteria; kingdom Pseudomonadati; phylum Pseudomonadota; class Gammaproteobacteria; order Pseudomonadales; family Marinobacteraceae; genus Marinobacter; species Marinobacter sp. NFXS9. The sequence continues at coordinate 27,384 of NZ_JAGDDW010000020.1, forward strand.
CACGATCAGGCCCACCTCGACGGTTTCCAGCATGTCCATCAGCCAGTGGAATTCGAGCATGTCGTCCTGGTTGACCGCCATGGGTTACTCCGTCAGGTAGTCGATGGCTTGTTGAAGATGGGGGATCGAGTCTGCCGTGAGCAGGATTAGCAGGTCGCACACCACGTTGTAGTCTTCGATGGCGTAGTTGATCTCAATGCTGAGCAGTTGTTGATCCCGGGCCTCGTGATATTCCAGCAGGTCGCTAACCTGACGATGCTGGCCCAGCACCGTGGGGTGACTGAGGCCGAAGTGCAGATCCAGCTGATCGCCCAGCCCCTTGATAAAGGCCCCGAACAGGATGCTGGACAGGTCCATCAGGACTTCCAGTTCGAGAGCGTTGCGATCATCGCCCTCGTAGCCCAGCAGCCGGGCCATATCATCGAAGCTGGCATCCGAGAAGAGCAAAAGGGCTTCGCCTGCGACGCCGGCGCCATTGAAACCCTGGCACACGGCGGAATAGCTGTCGCGCTCGCCGGCGGCCCCCAGCGCCATGATCAGTTCGCTCTGGGCCAGCGTGGCCACCCGCGGTACCGGCAGTTTGATGAACACATCCAGCAGGCGCGCCAGCAGATCCGCCGCCTGGCCCATGGCCACGTTGGACATCTCCTGCAGGTAGGCGTTGAGATCCAGATTGTCTTCGGGCTGGGGTTGCGGGCTGGGCGACGGGGCCGGCTCCGCCGAGTCGGCCTCGCTGTAAAGGCCGTAGGCGCCCAGGATCTCGGTGATCTTCTCCGGATCGGTGGGCTTGCGGATGAAATCCATGGCGCCGAGTTTGAGCACCCGCTTGCGGGCCTCGGGCTGGATATCGCCGGACACCACCAGCGTCATCACCGGCAAATCCTCGCCAGCAATTGCCTCCAGCACCCCGTAGCCGTCGAGCACCGGCATGTTCAGGTCCAGGAACAGGACGTCGCTGTCACCTTCGCGGATGATCTCCAGGGCGGCCTCGCCGTGTTCGGCAAAACGCACATCGGCCGCCCAGCCATCGGGCAGGGCGCGGGCCATCTGTTTGCGGGCCATGGAGGAGTCGTCACAGATCAGGACGCGGTAACTCATGCCGTATAACTCATTGACGTGTGTAAGAAGTCTAGCAGTCACTCTCAGGTCGCGTATGGCATTCCGTCGTCATAGGCCCGCAGAATCTAGCGTATTCGCCGCGCATTTTGATGACCAGAATGTAATTTGTTGTAAGACCTCAATCACAGTTTGGAATGACCGGCGGCGATTCCGTGGCCTAATGTGACAGGTCTCACTTAAATGACTGAAATGCCCACCTATAGTCGTCACGCAAGCAAATAATAACGGGTCCTGAAAGGCTCCTGAAAATGCTGTGGCTGCGATACCGGAACCCCTCAAGGGGACGTCGTCCCGGATAACAAAAACAACGCGTCGCGTCTTGCCGCAGTGACTGTCGGACAGCAGTCAATCACTCAGAGACACTAACAATGAACAGGGATGCGCTTAAACGCGTGGCCCCGGTGTGCTTCGGCCTGATGTTGTCATCAGTCGTACAGGCGGAACTCAAGCCCATCTCCGACAGCGAGATGGAGCAAATCACCGGTCAGGCCATGATGGCCGTGGATATCGATGGAACGCCGGAACACCGCTACACCCGCGTGACGATGGGGCTGGATGCCGAAATCCAGACCAACATCGACACCGTAGCCCTCGGCGATACCGGCGACGGCGCCGACGTGTTGGTCAGCCAGCTCTCGCTCGGTCATATATCCACCGACGCCACCCAGGTCCAGCTCAACGGCCAGACCTATGCCGTCAACGACATCGTGCCATTCGAAGCCAGCAACCCGTATTTCGAACTGGCGGAAGAGAACGGCGACATTGTCGGCTTCCGCATGGGCTTCGGGCAGGCCCGGGGCACGCTCTCCGGCGATTTCGAAAGCTTCTCCGGTAACCTGGGCATCAAGCTTGAGGACAGCAGCGGCAACGTCTCTGACGCCCAGCTCTATGACGCCAGCGGCAACGCCACCAACACCCGCGCCAGCTACATCGGCCTGAACGACGCCGCCACCGACTGCACCGCCGGCGTCCAGTGCGCACCGCTGACCAACCTCAAAACCCTGGATATCGGCGCGGACAACGGCGACGGCACCGTCAGCCCCACGGAAGACTTCTTCATCTCCTTCCAGAAGGCCCCGGTAAGCTGGTCCAGCAACGCCACCGGCGGCACCGCGGTGGATGCGGCCGCGGGCGTGTACCTGAATATTCCGACGTCCATGCAGATGGACCTGACCACCCTGCAGAACGGCATTTCCCGGGCGCGGACCGAATACATCGATCGCGGTGTCGGCCTCTTCTGAGGCCGGCCTGCTGATCCCTTTTCACGGCTTTGCTACACTCGGCAGCCAAACGACATGGCTGAGGTTGGCAAACACGTGATTAAAAGCTTCTACTGGCACGACTACGAAACCTTCGGTGCCGACCCGGTGCACGACAGGCCCTCCCAGTTTGCCGGCGTGCGCACCGATGCCGACCTCAACATCATCGAAGACCCGCTGGTCATCTACTGCCAGCCCACCGAAGACTACGTGCCGGACCCGGTCGCCTGCCTGATCACCGGCATCACGCCCCAGCAGGCCCGCGCCGAAGGCTACCCGGAAGCCGAGTTCATCAGCCTGATCCACGAGGCCTTCAGCCAGCCGGGCACCTGCGTGGTGGGCTACAACAGCCTGCGCTTCGACGACGAGGTCACCCGCCACACCCTGTACCGCAACCTGCGCGATCCCTATGCCCGGGAATGGCAGAACGGCAACTCCCGTTGGGACATCATCGACATGGTGCGCCTGACCTACGCGTTGCGGCCCGAGGGCATCAACTGGCCGAAGAAAGAGGACGGCTCCCCCAGCTTCCGCCTGGAAGAACTCACTGCCGCCAACGGCATCAGTCACGAAGCGGCCCACGACGCCATGTCCGACGTCACCGCCACCATCGCCCTGGCCAAGCTGATCAAGGACAAGCAGCCCAAGCTGTTCGAGTACGTGCTGGAGCACAAGGACAAGCACTCCGCCCGCGCCATGCTCGACCTGGCCACCATGAAGCCGGTGTTCCACGTGTCCAGCAAATACCCCGCGTCCATCGGCTGCTGCGCCATGATCGCCCCGGTGGCCCAGCACCCGGTCAACAAGAACGCCGTCATCGTCTACGACCTGCGGAAAGATCCGACCGAGCTGATCAACGCCGACGTCGAGGAAATCCGCCGCCGCCTGTTCACCACCCAGGCGGAACTGGGCGATGAAGAACGCTTCCCCCTGAAAGCCATCCAGCTCAACAAATGCCCGGTGCTGGCCCCCGGCAACATGCTCAAATCCCTCAGCCCGGAACGCCTCGAGCAACTGCAACTGGACGGCGACACCCTGCGCGCCAACCTCCAGATCCTGCGACAGGCGAGGGGACTTGGCGAGAAGCTGGCCGAAGTCTACCAACCCCAGGACGACGGCCCCGGCGACCTGACCGACCCCGACGAACAGCTCTACGCCGGCGGCTTCCTCAGCCCCAACGACCGTAAGCGCCTCGATCAGCTGCTCCAGCAGCCCGTCGAAGTGATGGGCGAAGCCACCCCCGAATTCGACGACGCCCGCCTCGCGGAAATGGTCTTCCGCTACCGCGCCCGCAACTACCCCCAGACCCTGGACTCGGAAGAGCAGGAGCGCTGGGAAGCATTCAAGCAACAACGCCTGATGCACCCCAAAGCCGGCTGGCGCTCGCTGGAAGGCTTCTTCGCGGACATCCAGCAACGGCTGCAATCGCCGGAACTGGAGGCGAAGGATCGGCATGTGCTGGAAGAGTTGGCGTTGTATGGGGAATCGTTGATTCCTTATGTTTGAGGGGTAGGGCAGACCAACTGCCCATCTCTACCTCTGAAGATCCCTTCGGATAAATCCTTTCTTTGAGACTGTCGCCCGATTCGGGGCGACGGCATACGCCTGCCTGATTTGTTGATCTGCCTCATTGGCGTGGTGTGGTTGGTTTGGCTACATTGGTTAGCGGGCGACAGGTTGGTGTTTGTTATGAGGAATTCGGTGATATTGCAGGATTTGGTTGCAAGGTGGTTTTAGGATTTGGAAAACAATGGATTTATCTGCTCTTCGGTAATGCTGTTATACCGCATGCTTCGATCAATCAATAATGACGCGTTACGTCTAATCACCGTTAGGGAAGTGCGTGAAAAAAACTTACAGCTCAGTCCGGGAGCCACGATGGGCTAACCGCGAAAAGACAGCGATTGACTGTGTGGTGTATTTCGAACACCTAAAGTCTGAAGTGCTTTTCACCGCCTCTGAAACTGACCTTGAGCCGCATGGCCGAGAAATATTCGGCCGTTGTATCCAGGGCGAGTTTGGAGAAATTGCTCCACCGATAGCCAGCACTAAGCCTTCTGAAAGCGACGGGGCTCTGAAGCTCCCTGCTGGATGGCATGACGTTAACCAATTTCTTGATGAAGCGAATAGTGAGAACGCGAGTGGGACCGAACGTGGTCTCGTTCTAGTGTGGGCAGCAATGCTCGACGAAATGCTTTGTAGGCTGTTAGAGCACTTTTTGGTCGAAGACAAAGTGACTCACGGAGTTTTGCGTGGCGGGCCTGGCGACCCACTGACTTCGTTTTCGTCTAGGACTAAGGTTGCTTTTTCCTTGGGGTTGATCGCGAAAGATGAGATGCAGGCTATTGATAAAGTGCGAGCAATAAGGAATGACTTCGCGCACAAAGTGGGGATTTCGCTTGAGGATCAGCGCTTTCGAAGCAAGTGCAAGGATCTCTATAGTAGAACGGTTGGCGATACTGCTAAGTTTGAGGCTCGCCATCTTTATTCAACGGTCTGCGCACGTTTATTGATGGTTCTAAGCAAACGTATTGCTGAAATTGAAGGCGATCGTTGTCAAAAGAGAACTGAATCAAAGCCACTACAGCAAAGATAGCGTGTACGGACAGAAATCCCTGACAATTGACTGTTGCCGTACGCACCTACGCCTAGCGCTCCGGTGCGCCGCAAAGCCAAAGCTTTAATTTCTAAAGAGGTCAGTAGCGGTCGTGACGCTTACGGATTTTGTACAAATAGTGTTCGGTCTAGGAATCGCTTATCTATTATGGTCTGCGGTCATATGGAAGGACTGGAGCTTCCTGGTCGGCATGGCAGCACTTATTGTGGTGCCTATTTCAGTGATATTGATCTCCAGCTATCCAATTCCGGGATTTGGGGTTATCTATGTGGTCTGGTTTGTCATACTTTTTGGTTCAAGGGATAAAGGCCTTAAGGAAGACGAAGCGGTGCCGACAGTTGGATCTGTTGCAATCAAGGCGGCTCAATATGCGTTTGTAACTGTTTTAGTTGCAGGTGCCATTAGTCTATTGTTCAGTGGAGGTGCAACTGACGGCGGGTGTTCTCGAGCTACGCCTCAGTTCTGCTAGAAGAATCAACCATTGCAGGCAACGCGACGCCCATTACATTGCGCCTATGGCTCCACTCTAAGAGTGCGCATACTGTAATCGTTAACTTTAAAAATTATAATGTAAGAAGATTTTTTATGAAGTTTAGAACTTTGAAGAATTGGCAAAATCTGGAGCAGCTAGAGGGGTTGGTTTTCTTTGTTCAGCTTCTAGAAGAGCTGTTATTCGATTACAGCTTAGACACTTACAAGCCGTCGGCAATGAACTCTAGCACTTTGTGCCTAGAAACTTTAGAGCTCATAAAAGATATTGAAAACGAGGTCATTGATCAAGCTAACCTTCCCCACGTGTTAGAAGAGCTTGCCATGAATCTTAAAAGGGATGAGATCGTACAGAGTCTTATGGACATTGACATTGATTCTGTATGCTCACAAATTCTCAATGCTGACACAAATTTGTATCAGATAAAGGTTACAGTTCAAATAATATACTCGCAAATAAGGCTGCCTTTGTATAAAGAAAAAAATGAAAACCTATTATTTGAGGCTGTTCGAAATGGAAGGGAAAAAAATAGAATTAGAGGTTTAACCAGAAGTTACGTCTCATCTCTCATCACTTTAGGGTATAGCAATCAATATCTATATGCAGTAACAAGAAGGATATTTCACTGGGGTGATAGTAAAATTCATCAGCCTGAGGATGTAAGGCTGTTTTTTAACGTGGTGAAGGGAGATCCTATTGAATATCAAGTTTTATTTAAGGGCGATAGCTTATTCTTAGAGATTGCGGATTCATGTGAAAAGTTGGATATATCAATTTCAAGGGATGTGCCGGCAGAAATGGAGAATCACCTAAATGCTAAGAATTTTAGCCTCGATGGAGGGGAAGATGTTTATCTTATATGTGAAAAGGTAAGTTCTCTTGATGTTTTTTCAGCACGAGAGTCCGTGGAGAGAAGACTTGACCGTCTGAGCGCTTTAACAAATATTTTTCACCATAAACAGGTGCCTTCTTGGTCTAAAGGTGCACTACTTATCAACAAGAGTGTAAATTCTTCTCGCATGGTTCCTGCTTCAAGAAATCCCATGCATATGTGTAGCGATAGGCGTTCAAATGATGCTGCCAATGACTTGTATAAATTTATTGAAAATTTTTCTTTGGCCGAAAAACAAAGTTTCCAAAAATATACTCGTGCTGTTGAATTGCATGCACTCGCACTAAGAAGTGACTCACCCGAGAATCAACTCTTGAATCTTTGGGTTTCACTAGAAACTATAACTCCCGGTAAGCTTAATCGGAACAAAGCAAAAATTAACAACATAATAGATTCCACACTTCCATTCCTATCGCTAACATATTTGCACTCTCTTACAGACCGACTTGTTCAAGATTTCAAGCTATGGAATGCCCGGGAAACATTCTCGTTGTTAAAGCCTGTTCCTGGAGAAAGTGACCGGGAGAGATTAATTAAGCTCCTAGTGCTTCCTCAGTACGAAGATCAAAAGCACCTTCTTTATAAATCGCTCGGGGATTTCCATCTTCTAAGGAATAGGGCTCACTATTTTTCTGAAAATCTATCATCAACTAAAAAGATAAAAGGAATTATCGACAATCATTGGCTTAGAGTAAGCTGGCAAATCAGAAGAATATACAGGGCAAGGAATCAAATAGTTCACGCCGGGCATACTCCAGCGCATATTAATATTCTAATAAAAAATGTTCATGATTATCTGGATGTCGTGATGGGGCGTATCGCCGATCTTGCTGCCGACGGAGATAAGATAAACACTTTAGATCAGGCGTACAGATATGTGGAATTATTCTATAAAGATTTTAGAGCCTCGCTAGGGGATGGGCCCGTAGACGATAACAATATAGATCAAATTCTAATATCGAGAAATATTTAAAAAACCGGGGCAGTTTTATTTTCAGCACATCGAATTAATGGGGTCGTAGCGCTTTATTTTTGATCAGATTGGAATATCGACCCTACAAGGAAGGTGAGAGATGCCAGGGAAATACCCGGATAAAATCCGTACATTGCCACTCTTTGACGGGCGCTTTGATGCCTACCGCCTGGCGGCCGATGGCGCCGATGTTCTGTTTGCTTCATACCCTGCCGGAACCCGAATTCCACCCCATACCCACGACACGCAGCGTAGCGCGGGGTCAGGTCTTGCCTTTTGCTAACGGAGAGCAGGGTTAAATCTATTTTTGTATTTTCAGTGCAGTCACAATTAATGGGGCGTAGCGCTTTAATTTTGATCAATTCGCCTCGCAATGATACGCGTCAGTCCTGGATAGTCGTAAGAATTGAGGCGGATGTATTGAGGTCGCTGTCAAACTGTCAGGACCAAGCCTGTCTCGCGGCCACTGATTGGAATATCGACCCTACAAGGAAGGTGAGAGATGCCAGGGAAATACCCGGATAAAATCCGTACATTGCCACTCTTTGACGGGCGCTTTGATGCCTACCGTTTGGCGGCCAGCGGCGCCGACGTTCTTTTTGCCTCGTATCCTGCAGGCACCCGAATTCCACCCCATACCCACGACACGGACAACCACGGCGTCATCATCCGCGGTGAGCTCAAACTTTCCATCGAGGGCCGGACGGAACGCTATGGTGTTGGCGACTGGTATCACGTCCCGGCCGGAGTTGAGCATGCGGCGGAGTTCGATCAGGAGACAGATGAGATTGAGTTCTGGTTTGAAGCGGGGCCGTAGTTGGCGAGTCAGGATGTTCAGCGCGTTATCCGCATGTTCGGATGCGGCACTGGGAGCTGGGTCAGGCACCACCTCCCCAGGATGCGACCCGGTATATTCCGAAAAATGACGAGTTCACCAAGCCGGATGCGAGACGATGTCGACGATACGGAGCCTAACCACGCCCTATCGTCCGAATCTGATGCGTCAGCATGTTCGGTAGGTAAGCTGATTGGGGCTCTGAAGATGTTTCAACAAGAAGAAGGGGCATAAACATGCAGCACATCCGCTTTTCGCTCAACACATCCCGCGAGTTCGTGCGCCGCCTGTCGGCGTGCCGTTTGCGCCGCGGCTTGCTGGCACTGGTTTTACTTCCGGCGGTGGCGAGCTCGGCGGGCACAGGGAGCACGAGTGAGGTGGGTACGTTGCACTACAGCGGGGACTACAACGGCAAAGTCACGTTCCGGGATTCGGATTGTATTGTGATGGACGGTCGGTTGGTCTCATTCAATGCGCCGCATTGGAAGGACGGTGTTCCCGAACCACAGGGCACGCAAATCGGCATGACGCTGGAGAAGCCCGAAGTGCCGACGGAATTCAACTTCCAGATCGACGATGGCGCCGCCCAGAATGTTTTTGCCACAACGAATCAAACCCGGCCGATCGAAGGCATTCAGGTGCGCAGGGCCGGCGGAAAGTGGGCGATAGAGTTCGATGGATTTCGGATCGCTGGCACGAACTGGTTGCAGCAGATGGACCCCAGCAAGAAAAAATGGGTGACCCTGAAGGGAGTGCTGCATTGCACGAACATGCAGTAGCGCCGCACCGGCTTTGGCGCATTGCGCGGGGTTAGGTCTTGCCTTTTGCTAACGGAGAGCAGGGTTAGATCTATTTTTGTATTTTCAGTGCATTAACTGAGGTCCTATGGCCCTAACACAAATGCAGCTCATCCAATCACTGGGCGACGCGATGGCCTGGTTCGAGCGCGAACTGAACTGGGGAGTGCCACCGACAGAGTTGCGTCATCTCTGTGGTCGCATTGGCGAGCTATACACGGCGCTGATCACCAACGGGCAGATGGCGACCGAGGTGAATCAGCAGGGCTATGACGTCGTCAGCGGTGACGGCGAACGAATCTCTGTCAAAACCACCGCCATGATGGGGGCGGGCGGACACATTGCCTTTAATTCCAACTCCATGGAGTTTGTCGACCGGGTTATTGTTCTCCGAGTCAATACCGATGAGATGCAGATCGAGACGCTTCTGAATGCGCCGGTGGCGGAAGCGGTAGGCCTCATGTCCCCAGACCAAGGCGGAAAGCGGAGCTTGCCGCTCAGTCGTTTAGCCCGAACTGAACGTCCGCGATCCGAACTCAAGACGGTGAGTGAGGTAAGTTTCGAAACCTTCACCGTTCGTGAACTGGAGAATGGCAGCATCGAGGTCGAGAAGGCCGGAACGCTTCAGGTGCCCACGAAACCAGCACTTCGCGAGTTAGCCCGAAAGCTCAACATCAGCCTCCTGAACGGCAGTGGTAACCCTCTGAACACCCGACAGCTCGGTAGCCAAATCATCAAGAGCTTGAGCGATGCGTGAGCAGAAGAACTCGAACTGAATGATCCAAGTGGACGGTGATTATCGAATGCCAATTGATGGCTCCAGGGACGACCTGATTCGTTCTCTCATTGGAAAACGACTGACCGGTCTGGCGAGAAGTCAGTATGTGTTCAATGGGGAGGCCGATGAGGTCGATGCGGGTGATCTCGAATTCACCTTTGATAACGAAACGAAGATCACTCTGGAGTTAGCCTCCGATGGAGAGTCGGTCCTGGCCCGTGATGGCGCTCTGTCTCTGCCTGAGCCCTTTGATCTGGACGCTGAATCTCATTGTTCCTGGGTCAGTGTTGACCTACTTCAGGCATCCCGGTTTGCAGTGCTTCGGCATTCGATCCTGCAAGCCGCTTACGCGGTGATCGGACGTTGGCCGGCACCCGTTCGGGATGAGTTTCAAATCGGTTGGTTGTTACGCTTTGATGACGGTCAGGAGCTCACATACTTTAACAACGGCGATGACGCAGTCATCTTGCTTGAAGACACAATCCCGGCTTCCGCTGAAATGGAAATACTGATTCGGGAAATGGTGTGAACCCGGATCAGACGGGATGGCGTTCCCAGTGTATTGCGGTACGCTCAGTCGTACAGGCGTTGTAAGCCAAGCCTGACTCGGGAGGTCTATTCGGTCAGCCCGTAGAAACGATGACCCTTCAAAGCCTTTCGTCGCTCCTCCCAATCAATACTCTCTGAATAGTGTACCCAGCGCTCCCACGCTTTCTGGGGTCCGTCTTTGGCAGATATGAAATCAATGAACTGAGGGATATCGGCCTTCGTGAATAGCTGAATCTCCAGGTTACCCAGGCCAAAGAGTGCTTCGTCGAGAATCGAGCGAAGATCGTCGTTTTGGCAGGCTTCAAAGTGATACCGAAGTTCCAGCGTTTCCGCTTTGTCTCGCACTTGTTCTTCCGACAAGTCGCCGATCTGCCATTGCGAAAGCCATTTGATGAGCTTGCGCTGAATTTTTTGCACGTGCTCGCCTTCAACCAGAATGAGCTCTCGCATTTTCTTTCATCATTCTTTAGAAAATAAAAAGTAGCGGGAAGTGAGAGCGGTTGTAGCGCTCTCACTTCAAACCAGTGAACGATACCTCTTGGATATTTCCAATCGTCAAAAATGCGCCAAATACCAGGTGCCACACAATAAGCTTCGTTCTCTGGAGTCCGGACTTCAAGTGAAGCGTTTCGGATGGCTTACCCGTACGCTGGCTTTTACCCCGCGATTGCAGTGAATTTCACGTCTCATGCTCAATGCGAGAAATAAGCCGTCACCGTGCAGTCCTCGACCACACTGTTCGTCGTGTAGGTATTGACGGACTCGGCACCGTCGCAGCCAGTGACGTGATCCAGGGTGAAGCCGGAATCCGGTGTCAGGGTGAAGGTTGTTGTCAGGCTCTCCGCCACTGTCGCGCTGGTTGGGCTGATGGTGCCGCCGCTCTGGGCATCGATGGCGTATTGGTTAATGACGGAATTGTTGAGGTTGGTTACGTAGGCGAACTGTCCGGTCGGGTCGACGGTCATGGAATGTCCAGAACCGGAGCTCGTTGCGACGGACTCGGGGCTCAGGGCGGTTAGGCTGCCGTCGGCCCCAATGCCGTACTGGGAAATCGTGTCGTCGTTCGTATTCACCGCGAAGACATACTGACCTGTTGGGTCGACGGTGATGCTCTCGGGGGAATTGCCTGTGGCGACGGTCGCCGGGTTCATAGGCGTCAGCTGTCCGTCATTCCCGACGGTGTATTGAGAAAGGGTGTTATCGTTTCCATTTGCCACATAGACAAAGTGCCCGGTTGGATCCATGGCAATCTCACGAGGGAGCGAGCCCGAATTGACGTTCTTGGGGCTTAGCGCCGTCAGGGTGCCGTCGTCGCCAATCGCGAATTGGGAGACGGTGCCTACGTTCTGGTTGGCGACATAGGCGTATTGACCACTCGGGTCAACGACGACGGATACGGGGCCGGAGCCCGCGAGTATTTTTTGGGGGCTTAAATGGCTCAGGGTGCCGTCGGCTCCAATGCTGTACTGGAAGACAGTGTTGTCAGTGGCGTTGGCATTGGTCACGTAGACATATTGGCCGGTCGGATCGACGGCGATGCCGGACGGCCCGACGCCGGCATCGATCGTTGCGGGGTCCAGCGCCTTCAGGCTGCCGTCTGCTTCAATAGAAAATTGCGATACGTTGGAAGAGAAGTTGTTCGTGACATAGGCGTATTGGCCTGTCGGGTCGATGGCAATATTTCTTGGTGAGGAGCCGGCACTGACACTCAAAGGGCTCATCGGCGCCAAGCTGCCATTGGCCTGAATGGTGTATTGATCGATGTTTGAACCCGCGATATAGGCGTATCGACCGCTGGGATCGACCGCTAAGCTCGATGCCCCAGTCGTCGATTCGACAGTAGAGGGTGTCAGCGCTGTCAATCCAGGCACGACGCCAACGCGTGTAGATACCGTAAACGTGGGTGTCTTGGTATCACTGTCGCCGTCACCACCACCGCATGCACTCAGTGCGGCCATCGAAAGAAATGTCATTGTCCAGAGCGTTGTTTTTTCCAAGCTCCACATAGTCTGCCCTCAAGTCTGCAATAATGATTCGGGCGATCATCGCAGTGAGTGTGGGTAGTCGGTACCCGACAGATGTTGGGAGGGTGCGGAAAAAGCTCACGAAAGTCGCAATAAACGTATGTAAAGCCATAGTTCGGGCCCAAGGCACGAGGTCCAGGTGCCTTGATTAACCTGCTTCGTCGTCGACATGGATCGCCAGACCTGTTTTCCCTGAAGAGAGGTGCCCCGCAAGTACGTGCCCCTCGTAGTCACCGCCATTTTGGTGCCGGAACGGGATGGGAGCCTCGTCGAAGAGGTGTTCGAGACGTGAGCGCCAGGCACTTATTTCCGCTTCCGCAGTGGACGGTTCCAGTTTGCCCGTGCCATAGACGGCGTGGGTCGGTAACACATCCATGCCCGGGAAGAAGAGGGCGCCGTGTGTAATGGGGAAGAGCAGCTCTTCCAAGGGGCCGTTGATGCCCCGGGGCGAATAGTCCTCGGCAGGGCCGCCCACCATGACGGAGAGCAGGGCCCGTTTGCCTTTGAGAATGCCGTCGCCATAGCGGTACCGGTTGCCTTCCCCTTTGTAGCCATAGGCAAAGCCGTACGCGTAAACCCGGTCGATCCAACCTTTCAGGATCGCCGGCATGCCAAACCACCAAAGCGGAAAGTGAAAGATGACCGCGTCGGCGGCCAGCAGTTTTTTCTGTTCTTCCGCGACGTCCTGTGTCTGCTGCTGGGTCGCGTAGGCGTGCCCGGATTCCTGGATAAAGGCGAGCCGGTCCTGGTTGATGCGGCTGGGGAAGTCCGCCTCGTCAAAGGTGGCTTTCCAGTTCATGCCGTAGAGGTCGGACTGCATGACGCGGTGACCCAACGCCTCGAGTGTTGCCACCGTTTCTGCCACGAAACGGCGGGTGAGGGAGGTGGGTTCTGGGTGGGCGTAGATAACCAGGACGGTCTTTTTCATTGCTTCACTCCTTCATCGGGGTTAACCAGGGGTGCCTGGTGTGTAGAGGTCGGAGCAAGCGTGCAATAGAATGAACTATTGATGAAATCACCAATGTTCTGCGCAGCTATATAAAATATGGATACCAAAAGACTGGATCTCAATTTGCTGGCAACGCTGGAGGCCTTGCTCGACGAGCAGAATGTCACCCGGGCAGCGGCTCGCCTGCATATGAGCCAGCCTGCCGTTAGCGCTCAACTGAGTCGCTTGCGGGACCTGTTCGACGATCCGTTGCTGATCCCGGCCCATCGAGGCATGATCCCGACCGCCAAGGCCCTGGAATTACAATCACCGCTGCGTCTGGCGCTGGATCAGGTGCGGGACACCCTGGCGACCCATCAGCATTTCGATCCGGCGGGGGCGAACCTGACGGTGACGCTGGCCTGCACCGACTACGTCCAGGCGACGGTCGGTATGTCGGTCATCAACTCGTTGAGGCGCCGGGCGCCGGGGATAAGGATCGGTTTGCGCAATCTCGAACCGACCCGTCTTGAGGCCCAGATGGCCCGCGGTGATGTGGATCTGGCGTTCATGACCCCGGAGGAAGCGCCTCCCTCGTTGCGGCACCGGCACCTGTATGACGAGGCCTATGTGCTGATCGGACGTCTGGACCACCCGCATCTTTTCGACGGAATGGCGATTGACGACTATGTCCAACTCGAGCATGTCATCGTCTCACTCAGTGGAGGCGACTTTTCGACCCCTGTTGATCAGGCCCTGAAAGTGCTGGGGTACGCCCGTGATGTGGTGCTCTCGGCGGCCTCCTTCCTGCTGGTTCCCGAGGTCGTGACCCGGTCGAACCTCGTGGCGCTGGTGCCGCAGCGGCTGGTTGCGGAGCGTAAGGATCTCAAGGTCGTTGCCTCGCCCATTGAATCGACAGGGTTTTCCGTGGGGATGGTGTGGCACGAGCGTAATCATGCTCACCCGGCCCAGAGGTGGGTGCGGGAGGCGATCGGACAGGCGCTTTAAGGCGTTCCGACCTGCCGGGCCCAGGATGGCACCGGCAAGTCGATCTGCCGGGTCGAAGTCAAAGGTCTTGTTCACCCGAATAACCTGGTCGAACCAGGCTTTGAGTGCTGCAGGCATGCCGTAGTTATACATGGGGGGCGAGAGGACGATTAGATCGGCTTTGTCCACTTCATCGATAAGCCGATCGAATTCCATCAGCGCCTGTTTGTGGGAATAGCCACGTTTATCGTCCCGGGTAAAGCAGGACTCAATCCAGAACTCGCTGATGATGGGAAGAGGCGGAAAATAAAGGTCTGGCGGCCCTGAAATTTGTTCGATGGATCAAGTCGGTGATTCGCCCAAACGACCGGTAGCCCCGGTTTTGACTGTCGAGCCCTTCAGTGACGTGCGCCTTGAGTGGCTCCCGTCCCACTCTCCGAAGGCTGACTCGGCTCCGAAAGCCGCCGAACCCGCTCGAAGTCCTCCTCGGTAAATGTGCCGTTCACGCCGGCAATCGCCGCCAGTTTCATGCCGTGTTTCAGGCCCAGCTTGTAGATCTCCTGCACCTTCTCCCACTCGATGTGGCGGCCCAGGGTGTAGTTTTCGAAGCGGCCCTCCAGCGCCAGCACGATGGTCTCGGCCAGGCAGGCGTAGACGATGCCGTTGGGCAGGCCGATGTCTTTCATCTGGACGTTGCCGGGCAGTTCGATCTCGCCGGACTCGATCACCAGCACGTCCGGGCGTTTGGCGACGTCTTCGGCGGGGATGTCCAGGGGTCGCGCCACGTCCGTGATCACACACCCCGGCTTGACCCTCATGATGTCGAGTATGCGCTTGCCGGCGCCGGAGGTGGCGGTAACGATCATGTCCATATTCGCCACATCCCTGTCCGCTGCAGCCGCCAGGTGCACCTGGGCGCCCGGGGTTTCCTGTTCGATGCTTTCCTTGAGGGCCAGGAGTTTGGCTGGCTCGGGTGAGGCGAGGTAGATGTTCTCGACGGCTTTCGCCAGTAACCGGGCGCACACGGATCCGATGGCGCCCGTCGCGCCGACGACCATGGCATTACCGGCGAGCTTGCCGCTGTCACCCACACGCACCCGACCGATGCGACGAGCCGCTTCGTGCGCCGCCCAGAGGGCGCCGGAGGCGCTGTAGCTGTTGCCGGTGGTGATGGGTAAGGGGGCCTGTCGGGCCACGGTGACGCCGGCATCGCCCACTACCTTGGTGAACGCGCCCAGCCCCATGATTTGTGCCCCGAGTTTTTTCGCCAGCCTGGCGGCGGCCAGCAGGCGTCCGTAGGTGAACTCCGGTCGGTGGGCCATGATTTCATGCGGTGTACCGCCCACGGTGATCAGCCAGCCCTCGGCTTCGTCCCCTGTGGGCGATCGGATGCCGGAGACTTTGGAATAGACGAAGGGTGGTGTGTAGGCGACCGCTTTTTCCACCAGGTTCATGATCGGCCCGGGTGAGACCTCCGCAATCCAGTCCAGCGGGTGGGTTTTGGTGAGGTATTGCTGGGACAGCGGGTGAATCACAAAGGCAAACCGGTTCACCCGGCGATAGCCGTCCGGGTAAAGGATCCGGGGCTCAATGCCCGTGGCGCGAATCGCCTGGAGATAATCGTCGTCACTCAGCTGTTCCGGACTTCGGGATGTCGTCGCACAGATCAGCGCTTCAAGAACATTCACACCAACGGGGCGACCGTTCAGCCACGGGCTGTCGTCTACCACCATGGCCACCTTGTGGGCCTTCATCCAGGCAAGCGTCTTGTCGGTGACCCGCGATGTCATGATGGTTTTGCCATCCAGGTCCGTGTCTTCCAGCGATTGCAGGTGATTCGGGCTGGCCACGATGACGTGGGACTCTGCGATCGCATGATGGAGGGCACCGTCGGCCAGCGGTTTGCCCAGTTGCCACAGGGGACTGTGTGCTACGGTGCGGCGAACCCACTGGGTGGCCGGGCGCTCGAGCAGTGCGCCGGCGAGTTCGGAATACGTGTTCATCTGCTCGATCGAGGTCAGCATCCGGGGGAGGCCAAAATCCAGCCAGGGGTTGGCGAAGCTCAGGTTGTCGGTGTGTTCGTGGAGCGCGCGGGCGATCGGATAACGGCTGCGGCCGTCCAGGATGAGCACCCGGGCGTTATCGAAGAAATGCTCCAGAGTGGTCTGCACGTGCCGAACCGCCCATTCCTGCAACAAGCCGCGCAGGTCTTCTCCGGTGCCAATGCAGGCTTCCGGCGCCCGCTGTTTCAGGTAGGTGAATTGGGCTCTTCTGCTGGCGGGAAGTGTGCTGTGGGCGGTGTCTGGAATACTCAGGCCGATGGCGTCCGCCTGGGCCCGCACGTTTTCCAGCAGCTGGCCGGCTTTTTCCAGGTCGCCGTCGGCGCCAAGACGAATCACCTTGACGGCTTCGCCGAGAAAGTGGGCTTCGACCGTGTAATCCTCGTCGGACGATCCGAGACTGATACTGGCGATGGTTTTCACGATAGTGCTCCGCCTACCGCAGTTGGCTGACAGAGACGAGCCGATATCCGGCAGGAGTGTTCATCTCCAAGCGGCGTCGTCCCCTATGCGCCATGAAACCACCAAACGCGTGGTGACACGTTAATCTGGATCAAGTCCGCGACGACTTGTGGAACAACC
Organism: Marinobacter sp. NFXS9; assembly: GCF_040148665.1. Taxonomy (NCBI): domain Bacteria; kingdom Pseudomonadati; phylum Pseudomonadota; class Gammaproteobacteria; order Pseudomonadales; family Marinobacteraceae; genus Marinobacter; species Marinobacter sp. NFXS9. The sequence continues at coordinate 44,274 of NZ_JAGDDW010000020.1, forward strand.
TGGGGATGCTGAGAGGTGATTCCGGACAGGGGATAGTCGGGATGAGTAGTATTGAAGTGGCCTGCTTCGATACTCAGACTCGCCCGCGAGCAGGGTGAATATCGGGAGCAGCGAGCGATGCAAAAGTATGCGCAGAAAAGAATGCTGAAAGGAAAGCGATAAGGCTTCAGCGAGTCGGCTTCTGGAGATCACAGGCGATCGGGAGCACGACGAAGGGATTTCGAGACAAGGACTTCAATTTGATGCATTTCAGTACGCCTCTTTCAATCATCGCACTTTCGTTTTTCCTCACTGCTTGCACGGATTCCTCGGCAGAGATTGCGTTGTCCAGCAAGGCGCCGAAGGTGACGCTATCGGATGAACCGCTGGCAGATGGCTCGTGTGTTGGATGGCGGCGGAGTCTGTCCCGCGGGCGTCACTTGGGTGATGTCGAACGATGTCTGCGCGAGATGGCGCTGCGTGATCGACCGGCCGCTGTTCGTGACGCCCGGGTGATGAGTCAATGGGATATTCACGAAAATGGTTATCCGGAACTCAAACCCCTGATCGCGGCGTTGGTCCATTACCCGGAACCAGGCAGCCTTGAGGCGCACCTGGATAGTCTGGCGTTGTTGCCCAATGAGCCCGGCCCATACAGCCACCCGGAAAAGGCGCTGACGGCCTCGGATTTCATTCAGGCGAAAGGCAATATCCACTGGTTCGACACCGAGACTGGCATGTTCCCGAATGAGCACGATGTACTGCTCAGCGACGTGGCGGCACTGAGCGACCTCCGGACGGCTACCTTCTCCGAAATCCCGCCCTCTGACTTCGAGGCTGACGATGAGCCCTACGGTCTGGTGGGCGTGGTTGATGACAAAACCTACCGACAGCAAGCCGAGAACTACGGCGATTGGTACGACCTGAGTGCGGTACTGATGCTGCTGAATCGGATGGCTCAGGATCGCGACCTGAAAACGCGCTTCGTCACCCTTCCCACCGGCGATCAGACGGCCATCATCTGGGCCGTGGATGACGACGTGCTGACCCCACTGATGGACGAGGGGCTGATCGCTCTGAGTCCCGATGAAGTGGCCATGAAATCGGGAAAGGCTTTTGAAGCCGAGGTTCGCGAGAAGCTGGGTGCTGCCGTCGAGTAGCGGTTGGCCTGTTGGTATTGGGGACCGGCGGGTGATCACTGCCGGCCCGGCATAGACTGTTGAAAAGGAAGGACCCATGGAAAACGCCTGGAAACCCAAGGCCTGGATTGCCATCGTTCTGGGCGTGCTGCTCCAGCCGTTCACGTTCCTGTACGTGAATCGTTTGATGCTGTTCTGGATCTACTTTGCAGCGGTTGTGGTGGTGGCGGTCATTGACTGGTCGCTCGGCAGTTTTTGGGGACTGGCTTTCAGTGTGATCTGCCCGGTCCACGCGTATTTTTCGACCAGGCATTATGACCCATCGGCGCCAAGATCCTGGTATTCCCGGTGGTGGGGAATACCGGCCATCTATGGCGTTGCTTTCTGTGCGATATTCCTGCTCAGGGCCTTCCTGTACGAACCTTTCACCATTCCGGCCAGCTCGATGGCCCCCACGCTGAAGCCCGGTGACCGGATCATTGTCAGCAAAATGGGATACGGCCATTACGGGACTTTCGGCATTCAATTGACCGACGGCGAATCCCAGGGCGGTCCAAACCTTGAACGAGGCGGGGTATACGTGTTCTATCCACCTCATAAAACGACGCCTTATGTGAAGCGACTGGTGGGGCTGCCTGGCGACCGGCTTAAGGTTGTTGACGGGCATATCTCGATCAACGGCCAAGCGGTAAGGGGGGAGCTGGCCTATCGCAACCGTCTGGGGGACGTTTTCAGGGAATCACTGGGCGACGAGTCCTATTTCGTCCAGAGGCTGGATCTCGGTGGTCCGCTGCCTCCGGTCCAGGTGGTTGTGCCGCCGGGGCACTACTTCTTCCTGGGAGACAACCGGGACAATTCGGCGGACAGCCGGGTTTGGGGCTTTGTGCCGTCCGCGGACATTCTCGGTGAAGTGGTCTACGTGTTCTAGCATCGGATATGGGGCTGTGCCAACGCTGCCTTTTGAGCCAGTGATCCCTGCTAATTAATGGGGTCGAGGCGCTTTAATTTTGATCAACCCGGGTGGTAAGCCGCGGAAAACCACTGCAGATTTTTTAGCTCGCTTTCAACTTATCAGGAATGAATCCTGATCCTGAGAAGGCCCGACCTTGCCCACATAAAGCCTTCGGATGACGTTGTTCAACCGATGCGCTAGGATGCGTTCACGCAATAACCGGGAGCAGGATGCTCCCGCTCAGACTCCCAGAATGTCAGTACAAGGAGTATCCACGGATGGCGCAGTCCAACTCGTCGGCGAATGGCACATCGCCTTCGTCGTTATCCTGTCCCTGTGGTCGCCTGACGGCCAATCATCCCCGGGAACAAAGCACCCTCGGCAACCACCCGCCCTGCATGTGGCACGATTTCATCGTCGAAGTTCACGGTGAAGACCATGGTCCGCACCAGAAGCTCGTCGTCTATGAAAAGGCCGGGCCAGAAGGCACAGGGAGCGAGAACCCCCGTTATCCCGATGGTGAGCGCAAACACGCCGGGCTGAATAATCGCTCGTCCACGCTTCACATCTGGCCCTGGCAGGGGCAAGCCGACAGCCGGTTGATGCTTGAAGTGGACACTGACGATGGGCGACCCATTCAACTACCGTTGTTGGAGACGGCTGAGGAAAGCCAGTGGCAGGACGGCAAGGCCGGGCAGCAGCACATCCTCCTGCCGGTCGTGCCATTCGACTGGGTGAAGGGGCGCGATATCGGCGGCAAATCGCCGACTTGGCCGGTGTTGAGTCGCCCCGGCTATTTCTATGTGTTTCGGGAAGCCCGGCTCTGGCGGGAACTGCGCATCACCTGGGAGGAGGGCAATCTCCGCTTCCAGGATGTCCGCCTGGACGACTACCGGGACGGCAACGGCCGAGTGATCGAAGACAGGCGCGCTCCTGTAGGGAAGGCCCTGACGGACGTCTGGGTACCGATGCGGCTGGACAGTACCGACGTTGAACTGGAGGTGGCCTTTTCCGAATCTCCCTTGCCGGCGGCTCGCATTAACCGGCTGCAAACCGATTTCAGTCTTCGCTACGATCGCTGTCAGCAAATCAGTCAAATGAAGCCGCATGACACCCCTGCCGACGGTGCCATGTTGGATGTCGGTCCCAGCGACCGACCGGTGTTCTATCTCGACAAGTTGGCGCCCCAGCGCCCGCGCCAGCCGGCCCTGGAATGGCAGTTTGAACGCCCCTGGTTTTTCCTCGAAAACGTGGCGGGAACCTATCCGTCAAAGGCCTACGATATGGCCCGGGATCTGTTTGAGCAGTACGAAGCTGGCGAACGAAACGAGCCGCTGCAGGATTATGAAAAGCCCGAACCCGGGGCGCTGGCGCTCAGTATCCAACAGGCGGTCGATGAGAATAGTGAGGACCAGAAAACACGGTTCTTCTCTTCGGAGGACTGGCAGGCCCAAGCGGCTGCCGCCGATGCGGTCGAACCCTTGCGCAAGCGGGGTGTCTGCGGCCTGAAGATCGACGACCGCCTCTACGAGATCCGCCACCAGGCACACCGCGTGGAAACCGCGCGGGAATTGTTAGCCCTGTGCAGTGAACGGGCCCGGCAGCACCCGCAACTGGAGAGCGCCCAGTTGGTGAACCAACTGATCTTACCGTCTCAGTTCGATGGTGAGAGCAACCCACTCCATCACTATGTCTCAGCCTTGCCATTATCCGGTCTAGAGCGGATTGAGCGGACGCTGATAACCCAGGAGCGGGAACTGGGGCGTGAGTATCTGGACAAGGCCCAGGATGAATTGTTGCTCTGCCTGCGTCGGCAACCCTATCAGCAAGTGCTGGGCGACCTGTTCAGCAGCGAAGGCTTTGACTACGCTGCCGCATTCCGCTTTGCCGGGCGATTGGTCAGCCTGGTGCTGGAACCCTCGATCAAGCAGGATCCGCTGCATCCCCAGCAAGGGCTGCCAGGCGGGGACTCCAAAGGCAAACAATGGCTGCGCAGCTTGTGTACCGAACACGAAGCCGTCAGCCAGAGCCAGGGCGTGGTGTCGTTGGCCCGCATGCTTTGGCCCCAGGCCGATGCGTCCCAGCAGCAAACGGCCTATGAGCCGCCCAAGTCAGCGCCGGACAATCCCGGCGACGGGGTGTTTCGGGGCCCGGCGCTGGCCCGGCTGGAAACCCTTAACCTGCCGGAGGACCTGTCCGAAATCCAGACGCTGGAAGGATTCCGGCTGGCTGCGGAGATCCAGGCCGGTGGCCTGACCCACCTGTTGTTTGCCGGCATGGCACAGGGTACCAAGGCTCTGAACGCTGCCCACAACGAGCTGCACAGCGCCATACGCAGCGCACTGACGGCCCTGGAGAACAACGACGGTGAACTCAAGCAGCTTCGGGCTGAGTATCGTCAGCTTAACCGACAACAGGCCGAACTGACCCGGCGCTACGAACAAAAGGCCCAGGCCGCCCTGAAAACCAGTGAAGAAGAGTATCTGGCGGTGCTGAAGGAATCCCGAGAAGCCCACCAGCAACTGGAACGAACGCGGGCGGAAGCGGAACTTCGCCTCGGCCAGACCCAGGAAGCCCTGAACCAACGCTTCATGGCCCGCCGTCTGGCCATGATGAGTCATCCGCTGGAAGCCATCCGTCAGTCCATGCCGACGCTGCTGCCGGGATTGCGGCTGATGCCCCTGAGCGACGCCATCGAACAGGGGAAGTACGTGTTGGGTCTGGAGGATCTCTCCGCCGAAGGCGAGCGGGTGACGCCGTCGACGGCCAAGGCGAAGAAGATGCTGGCCTGGATCCTGGAGCGGGACCGTCCTGCCACCCAGGCCCTCAGCCGCCTGAGTCAGGCCCAGAACGAACTGATCCTGGCCCGCAAAGCGGTCGAGCAGAGCACGACCAACACGGCCAGCGCCCGGGACAGGCTGGAAGCCGCACAGCGACGCTTCAGCGGCATCACCGACGAACTGGAAAGTCTGGGTGCGCGCACCACCTCCGTCGCGGCCGCCATCAAGGCGACGGAACAGGCCATCGAGGACAACCGATCTCAGCTTGATCAGGCCGAGAACAGTCGGCTTTACCGGCTGTTGAATACGCCGGTGCTGCCGATGGTGGTGTTGGGGATTGAGGCGGTTAATGTTTGGAATGCTTATTCGTCTGCCGACAGTATCAAGCGTGAAAGGGGGGCAGTGCGAGCAGTCTCCGGGATATTTGGCTCAGGGTATAACGCGGTAGCTGCGGCAACATTGATGACGGAACGGTTTGCCAACGACTTGGTGAAGGAAAAAGTTGGAGCTGTACTTGGACGCGAGTTCAATGGTGGAGTGGCTAAATCTTTGGCCGAAGCCCTTGGTGTCAAAGCCATTACGAGTCGAATGTTTCTTGGTGCAATTGGAGGGGTAGCCGTCACCGGTATCAGTTTATCTGACACTCTTTACGCGCTCGAAACGGGTGATCCCGCAGCCTGGGGCTACGGTGTGACAACGGCGAGCGGTGTTGTCATGACCATGGCTGCAATCATTCCCGCTCAGGCCACCCTTTTAGGGATGGGGCCCCTGGGCTGGATTGGCCTGGGATTATTGCTCGCAGGCACAGCGTTGATATGGGTGTTGCAAGACGAGCCTATTGAGAACTGGCTACGCAACGGTCCCTTCGGCGATCACGTTGGCTTGCCTCATTTGCAAGGGGACGATAATGCCGCTGAGGCCTACTATCGACTCTTGGGCCAGTTGATGAACCTGCGCTTGGTATATAGGTCGATACCGCTAACCGCACCAGCTCAGCAGGCGGCCGTCAAATCGCTTAATGCCGCTGGTCTCGAAGCGATTCAAGAGGCTACTCATATTATCCGTGCTGACAGTAACCTGCCTGGACTGCTGAGTGCTCCTGAAGGCATACAAGCACTTTGTAAGGCCCAACTATTATGTAAGGTGTTCAACCTGGGTCGGGATTACGGCCTCGTTTCATCGAAGCCGGTTCCAGACGGCGAGGAGCAGGACCACATTATCCTGCAGCAGCCCACGGCAACCGGGTACGTAATGCTGGTCCGAAGGCCGGACTCACATCGAGAGTCCCGGACATTTCTGGGCCTGCCTGCGGGCGAGCAAGAGTTGCGCTATGAATGGCAGGCCAAGGTTCAGTATCAGGTGACACTGAAAGGAAAGCCGTTTGCCTTTCCGGCACCATCACCGAAGGACACGACCCGGTACGATCCTAAAAATGATGAATTCACCAAGCCGGATTTCACCGAAGATGATCAACTCTTCTGGGTTAGTGGCTTTGCCAAACCCGGTTCAGCCTGATGTCGGATGCTGAAACAATGACTGAAAACTACTATGGCCCCTGTGCTTATCGCTCGGACCGGATTCCGGAACAGAAGCGCCAGGTCGCCGATCCAGGGCGTTCCTGGTTTAATCGGAAGTTCGACATGCGCTTGCCATGGGGGCGCACAGAGGAAGTGGCGCCACTATCTTTTAGAAATCGCTTTAGTCCAGATGTGCTGAGGAAAATCGAGAAAAAACCTAAAGGCTTTGAAAGCGTTGAATTTCATCAGCGTATTGACCATGAGAAATACCGTCACGCCATGCCAGCTTTTAGAACGCGTTTGCTGCTGTTCGCGGAAAGTCTTGGAGGATTCTTCTTTAAGTTCCTGACGCCGCTGTTTTTGATTCTATATCTAGTTGCATTGACTGCATTTGATTCTGATGAATGGGGCAGTGTCATCAATGAGACGATCCCACTAGTCATGGGATTAATTTTTGTACCATTGCTTTTGAATAAAATACCTTGGTTTTTGTTCAAAGCTATCCCTGGCTGGATAATTAGGCCCTCCAAAGGACCCAAGTGGGAACTCAATCGCCGTACCGGTCTCGTAACGGCCTACCACCACGACAGCAAGGGCTCATCCGAAGAAGAGCAGGCACCTTTCTACGAATTCGACGCCTACCTCACCAACGAAATGATCCCACCGGGCCAGGTGGTGCATACCCTCTACCTCGTCCACCGCTACCGTCCCATCCTTCTCCCCATTGGCAATCTGATCGGGAAGACCACGGGTGAGGAGTGCTTCGCGCTGTGGGACATGTTCCAGAACTTTATGGACACCAGCCGACCGTTGCCGGATATCCCGTTGTGGGAGGAGTTCCGTTCGAAGGATCCCGTCACCGCCGAACACGATCGCCAGACAGGGCGCCCGGCCCGCTATTGGCGGGATATGGACGACGAGATCTGGAAGCAGAAAGAAAGCGAGATGATGTCGAAGGTACGAAGCCTGACCACGCCCCACCGGCCCAACCTGATGCGCCAGCATGTTCGGTATGTGAGCTGATCAGGGCCTGCCTGCCGGAGAGCAGGAGTTGCGCTATGAATGGCAAGCCAAGGCTCAGTATCAGGTGACACTGAAAGGAAAGCTGTTTGCTTTTCCGGCACCATTACCAAAGGATACGACCCGGTACGATCCTAAAAATGACGAATTCACCAAGCCGGATTTCACCGAAGATGATCAACTCTTCTGGGTCAATGGCTTTGCCAAGCCCGGTTCAGCCTGATGTCGGATGCTGAAACAATGACTGAAAACTACTATGGTCCCCAGGCTTACCGCTCGGATCAGATTCCCGAACAGAAGCGTCAGGTTGCTGATCCAGGGCGTTCCTGGTTCAACAGGAAATTCGACATGAGGTTACCTTGGGGGCGAACCGAAGAAGTTGCGCCCCAATCACTTCGAAAACGCTTCCGGCCTGAAGTGTTAAGGAAGATTGAGTCGAAACCGAGTGGCTTTGAAAATATTGATTTCCATCAGCGGATCGATCATGAAAGATACAGGCATGCCACTCCGGCTTTCAGGACCAAGTTGCTGTTTCTGATAAATGCCTTTGGTAATCCTTATGTCATGGTTTTTATCCTCTTCCCAGTTGCCATTACATATTTGACTTTGTTAATCAAAAATCCAAACCATATGGGAGCGCTCAATTTTTCACTCTCTTATTTATCTTTTGTTGCCTGGATATACGGGCCACTGCTTGCTTGCCGAGTGATCCCCAGCTTCATATTCAGGTTTGCCCCAAAATGGTCTATCAAGCCGGGAAGAGGGCCCAAGTGGGAACTCAACCGTCGCACCGGACTTGTGACCACCTATAGCGATGAAAAGAAGGGCCCGCCCGAAGAGGAACAGGCACCTTTCTACGAATTCGACGCCTACCTCACCAACGAAATGATCCCACCGGGCCAGGTGGTGCATACCCTCTACCTCGTCCACCGCTACCGTCCCATCCTGCTCCCCATTGGCAATCTGATCGGGAAGACCACGGGTGAGGAGTGCTTCGCGCTGTGGGACATGTTCCAGAACTTTATGGACACCAGCCGACCGTTGCCGGATATCCCGTTGTGGGAGGAGTTCCGTTCGAAGGATCCCGTCACCGCCGAACACGATCGCCAGACAGGGCGCCCGGCCCGCTATTGGCGGGATATGGACGACGAGACCTGGAAGAAGAAAGAAAGCGAGATGATGTCAAAGGTACGGAGTCGCCCCTGCAAAAGTAAAAACCTGAACAAAGGCAATGAGTTGGCCTGACTTCGGGGTATAATATCCATCATAAATCTCCCCGTTTCGTCCAAAAACCGGAAGAAAGCCCCATGATCCCACGGGA
>NZ_JAGDDW010000021.1:0-43251 GCF_040148665.1 Marinobacter sp. NFXS9
CCGAACTCAGCAGTGAAACGAACCAGCGCCGATGGTAGTGTGGCATCTGCCCATGCGAGAGTAGGTCATCGTCAGGCTCCTAAATCCGAAACCCCAGCACGGTAACGTGTTGGGGTTTTTTATTGGCCGCCGGAAAATCAAGAGCGACCTACGGAGTGTGCAAGCCGGTGCCCGCCGGACAGCCGGAGCAACCGCCCCAACCAACCCGAAAATCACCCGCTCTGCAGCCAAGCGAATCAAGCCATACCCCAAATAGAAAGGCCCCGACGATCTCAATCACCGAGGCCTTTTAGGAATCAGGAACACTCAAACAACGCCAATCATTGCCCCTGCCCATCAATTCCCACAATCTGGGCAATAATGTCCTGAATCACCGTAAACTGCTCGTTCACGCTATTCAGCACCTGTTTGACCTGCGCCAATTCCAGGCTGAAATACACGGCTACCGCCACCAGTCCCACCAGCGTCACCGACCAAAGCAGCCTTAGCCGGCGATAACGTCGATCAACGCTTTCTTCGATCTGTGCCTGGAGCGTGGCGACGGTTGTTCTTAACTGATGCAGTTCATCATGGGTGTCTTCATAGGCGATTTCGAGCGTTGACAGCCGGCCTGTCAGGCGGCGGCTGACAGAGGCCTCGTCGGTCCCGTTAAGAGGCTCTTTCGGCAGGGGTAGGAGAGGGATGTCGTCATCGCGGCCGGCCAGGATGGAATCCACCATCTCGAGAAGCTGGTCGCGATCCACCTGTTTGCTGATCACGCCGGCCGCACCCAGGGCTTTTGCATCCTCAAGGTATTTGTCGGCGTTCTGTGAAGTGTACATGAAGACCGGAATATCCCGGGTATCCGGATCGTCTTTCAGAATCTTCAATGCATCAAAGCCATTCATGCCCGGTAGAAGGTGGTCCAGGAAAATCAGGTCATAGGATTCAGCCCGAAGCATCTTGAAGCCTTCTTCCGCAGAGGCGGCGCCCCGGGCGGTAAAGTCTGCCTTTTCAAGCATGCGGGCAAGGATGATCCGTGCTGTCGACGAATCATCAACAATCAGCGCGTGGCCGCGAGGCATAGTGTTCTCCTTGTGTACTTATGACTCCGACCACGTGTGGGATGCCTTTTATAGGGTACCCACAGGCGCTTATTCCCCGCCCGGCCGTCTGGGCCATGGCTGGGACAGCGCCTAATTCCCTGGAGTTTCGAAAAAGTTATCCCCTCAACCCGCCTGACGCAAGGAATTCGCGCAGGTTATGGCAAGAGGGGATGGGATCATTGTCAGGACATCAGGGCAGGTGGATCTCAAAGACGCCACCGCCCAAAGGGCCGCCATTATACAGGTGAACGAAGCCCGATCGCCCGCCTTCACGGTGGAGGTGGGCAACGGCGTTGGCAAAGTAGAGCCCCAGGCGTGTGCTGCCACTGGTAAAGTCAATCGGTGCCGCGGTATCCGGCATTGCAGACAGCATGCTGGAAGGGTAGCCGTTGCCATCATCCGCCACCTGCAACACCAGGTAACCATCCTCTTCCCGATTGCTGACGCGGATCTGCTTGTGAGTGTAGCGAATGGCGTTATTGAGCGTGTCGTTGAGCACACCCGTTAGCAGGTCGGCGTCGAAAAAGCCGCTGACCGCCTCCGCAGCGATTTCATAATCGATGCCGCGGCCGTCCAGCAATGGGACATGGCGGGCCAGCTGGGACTCAAGGTAGTCCGGCACATAGTGCTCTTCGATGTGGGCCGAGAGATTGGACTGATCCAGACGGTAGAGGCCGAGCAACTGGACCAGGTCCGAGTGGACCCGTTCAGCCTCGTAGCGCAGGGTGTTGAAGCGGGGCGACTGGGTCACGGTCGGTGACAGCTCCTCCCGCAACTCGTCCAGGGAATGTAACAACATGCCCAGGGAATTCTTCATGTCGTGAACGGCAGACGCCATGACCATGGAAAAATCCGGCGTTGGCGACGGGTCCCGGTCGGGACGGGTAGTGTCATCGGTCATGACAGAGCCTCGACTTTGCGTTTGAGCGACTGGAATCGGCGATATTGTTGATGGCCTTCCGGCAGGCTGTCCAATTGCGCCAGACACTGGCGACATTGCTGGATCAAGGCGTGGCGGTCCGCATCCTGATCGATCTGCCGGAGCCGGACCTGTACCAGGTTGAGATTGAGAGCCGGATGAGCAGGAACCAGGGTCAGAGCCTCAGCGAAGGTCTTGGCGGCCGTCTCCAGATCCTGTTTCTCGAAGGCCTGAATGCCCTCGCGGGTGAGACGTCTCGCTTGCAGTCGTTTGCGGAAACCGACGGGTTCGTCGAGCAGCGCTTCGATGGCCGACTGAATCTCGGCATCGCCTTCGCAGCGTTGCGACAGAGCCATCAGTCGCTTCTTCGCCTCATCCCGTCGATCCCTGGCAAACAGGGTGCGAGCCAGTTCCAGTTCGGCACCAGGGCTCAGGTGGTCTCCGCTTTCGATCAACGGATTGATGATAGCGTCAGCCTCTTCAACGCGCTTCTGACCCTGCAGCACGCGCGCTTCGATCAGGCGTGAGAGGTCCGGCACATCGTCGGCTTCTGGAAACCGCTTGCGGACCAATGCCAGGGCACGCAGAGCTTCATCGGCGCGGGCACGTCCCTCATCGCTGGTGTCGTCTTCGCTGAGATCGCAGAGGGAGCGGCCCAGTCCCAGATAATGCTCGGGCTGGTCGTGAATGCTGTAGCGCCCCAGTTGCACCGTTTGCCGCCAGGCCTGGCAGGCGGTATCCATGTCCTGGTTGCGGCTGGCCAACGTTGCCAGTTGCTTCTGGCGCAGGATGGCGTTGGGGGACAGGGCTGTGGCCTGTTCCAGGGTCCGCTGCGCCGTACCCGACTTGCCGGCCAGGGACTGAGCCCGTGCCAGTTGGTCGTAGGCTTCGACCAGGTCCGGTTGCCGTTCGATCAGTGTTTGAAGGGCCTGTATGGCCTCGCCATACCGTTGTTCGGCGATGAGGATGCGGCCGAGCCCCAGGCGGGCCCAGGACAGATCCCGGGACTGCAGGACGTCCTCACAGATCTTGCGGGCGTGGCTGTAGTCACCGACCTGGTAATAGAGATCCGACAACGTCTTGAGGATCCAGGTGCGGTAACGGGGTTGCTGGGGCAGCATCTGGGTGCACAGGGAAATCGCCTTGGGCAGGTTGTCGAGATCGATCTCACGGTTGATGGGCAACAGCACAGCCCGCTGTTGCAGCAGAGCGTTGAGCCGCTGGCTCAGGGACGCCTGGTTGATCGGCTTGGTAAGATAGCCGTCCGGCTGATATTCCCGGGCGCCCATGACCATCTCCTTCGAGGTTTCAGCCGTTACCATGATGAACAGCGAGGTGCGCCGCAGCAGCTTGCGGTGCCGCAACTCCTCCAGCACGTGTTGACCGTTCTTGCCGGAACCCAGGTTGTAATCGCACAGGACAATATCGAACTGATCGTAAGTGCAGCTCTGGATGGCGGCGCTGCCGGTGGCGCAGGCTTCGATATGTCCGATGCCCATGCCGCGCAGCATCTGGCGCATGGACAGGCGGAAATTGTCGAAGTCGTCCACCACCAGAACGCGGAGCTTCGAGAAGTCGATCGGTTGGTTGCCGGACTGGGATTGGGGCCTTGGGCTGCTCATGGTCAGGCTCCCTGGGCTGCTTTCTTGAGCTGCTTGTTCACCATGGCGCGCAGAGCCGCTGGCTTCACAGGCTTGTACAAGATCTGGTAACCCAGCTCCAGGGTCCGGCTGCGGACATCTTCAGCCATGTAGCCGGTGATCAGGATGCCGGGAATAGCTTCGCCCAGCTCAGCACGCAGGGCATCCATGGCGTCCAGGCCGTTCTTGTCGTCATCCAGCTGGTAGTCGGCCAGGATAATGTCCGGCGGCTCACCGGCAAGTTTTTCGCGGGCCTCGTCCAGGCTGCGGGCCGGCGTCACCCGGCAGCCCCAGTTGTTCAGCAGGGCGATCATGCCGTCGAGGATATTCTCGTCGTTGTCGATACACAGGACGGACAGATCCTTGAGGTTGGAAAGCCCGCGAGACGATGGCTTGGCGCTCTGTGGTGCCATGCTGGCCTCGACCGGCTCCACGCGTGGCACGGTAATGCTGAACATACTGCCCCGGCCCTGTGTGGACCGAACATTGACCGGATGATCCAGCATGGTGCTGATCCGGTCGACGATGGCCAGGCCCAGGCCCAGGCCTTTCTGGTCGCTGGCCTGCTGCAATCGGCGAAATTCTTCGAAGATCTGCTTCAGCTTGTCACTCGGAATTCCGGGGCCCGTGTCCCACACCTCGATCTTCACGTAACCCTTAAGACGCCGACAGCCCAGCAGGATGCGACCACTTGGCGTATAGCGAATGGCGTTGGACAGGAAGTTCTGGATCACCCGGCGGAGCAACTGGGGATCGGAGTGGATCCAGGCGGAGCAGGGCACCAGATGAAGCTGCAGATTCTGCTCCTGGGCAATGGCAGAGAATTCCGTCGACAGGTGGCGCAGCAACTCGTTGACCGAGAAGCTGGACCGCTTCGGTTCCAGCGCACCGGCATCCAGCTTGGAGATATCCAGCAGCGTGCTGATAATTTCCTCGGCGGCCTCCAGCGAGCTGTCGATGTGATCCACCAGCTCCTTCAGTTCGGTGCCCGATGCCTTGCCGGCGAGCGCCGAGGTGAATAGCCGCGCTGCATTCAACGGTTGCAGCAAGTCGTGGCTGGCCGAGGCCAGGAAGCGGGTCTTACTGACGTTGGCCTGCTCGGCCACGGACTTGGCGGTCAGGAGCTGCTCGTTCAATACCTGAAGTTCCTGGGTCCGTTCCTTGACCCGTTGCTCCAGGTAAATGTTGGTTTCCTTCAGCGCCTGCTCGGTGCGGCGCATCGGGGTGATGTCCTGGAAGGTGGTGACGTAACCGCCACCGGGAATCGGGCTGCCCTCAATCTGCAGCACGGTGCCGTCCGGGCGATGCTGTTCGTCACCGAACGCCAGGCCCTCGCGCATGCAATGCAGTCGGTATTCCACCAGTTCGTCCACTTTGCGGGCCGGCAGGTTGGTCACCATGTTGTAGCGGATCAGGTCAGCAAATGGGCGGCCGGCGCGGACAAAACCCCGGGGATAGGTGAACATTTCAAGATAGCGTTGGTTCCAGACCACCAACTGCTGCTGATGATTGACCACCGCTACGCCCAGACTGATGTTCTCGATCGCCGATTGCAGCAACTCCCGGCTGAAAGTCATTGCCTGTGAAGCTTCGTCGACGATGCTGACCACATCCTCGATCTGCATGTCTCGACCAGTGAGGGTGGACTCCAGAACCACGCGGGCCGTGGAGGCCCCGATGACGGAAGCGAGCTGGCGCTCCACGTATTTCATCAGGTGCGTGCTGGCTGGCCGGTGGGGGGATAACCGCAGGGCGTTACGCCGCTCATAATTGCGGAAGAGGGTATAGGCCCGTTCCTCGCCCATGAACCGGTCGGCGACGGCCTGCAGGTCGGAAATCAGGATCTCGCCTTCCCAGACCTGCTGCTGCGGTGTGTCGGCCCGGGGTTCGGGATCATGGAAGAACGAGGCAATCTGGATTTTCTCCCGCACCCGCTGGCGCGTCACCAGCGACAGGACGACGTAGATCAGCGTGTTGCAGCCGAGACTCCAGATGATGCCGTGACTGACCTCATCCATCTGCAGCCCGAACAGGGCCGTCGGACGCGTCCACGCAATGCCCAGGATGCCGTTCTCGATCAGGGTATGGCCGAGCCAGCCGGTCGACGTCAGCGTGGGGATGAGCAGGGTGTAGCACCACATGAGGAAGCCGGCGGCCAGGCCCCAGACCGCACCCGTGTGGTTGCCGCGCCGCCAGATGATACCGCCCACCAGGGCTGGCCCGAATTGTGCTGCGGCGGCAAACGACAGCAGTCCGAAAGCGGTCAGGCTGTAGTCCTCGCCGGCCAGGCGGTAAAAGCCATAGGCGGTCAACAGAATGACGAAGATGGCCACCCGGCGAATACTGAGCAGCAGGTAGCTCAGGTCCCCGCGCCGGTTCATCCGCGGATGGAAGAACTTCAGCAGCGCCGGCATGATGATCTCGTTACTCACCATGGTGGAGATCGCCACCGAGCAGACGATCACCATCGCCGCGGCGGCGGACCCACCGCCCAGGAAAGCCAGGACCGCGAGCCACTGCTCGCCCGCCAGGATCGGCAGGCTGAGAATCATGACGTCCGGATTGGTCTGCTCGCTGGTAGGCATCAGCAGGCCGCCGGCCGCAATTGGCACTACGAAGGCGCTGGCGATAATCAGGTAGGCCGGCATCGCCCAGCGGGCGGTATTCAGGTCGCGATGATCGGTGTTTTCGACCACGGTGACATGAAACTGACGGGGCAGGCAGATGATGGCCAGCATGGCGACCAGCGTCTGGGTGATGAACGCCACCGGCTCGATGTTATCCGTGGTGAGCGTGCCCATCAGGTTGGCATCGCGGATACGCCCGAACAGGTCGCCGAAACCATCGTAAAGGCCATAGCCGACGAACAGGCCCACAGCCACGAAGGCAATCAGCTTGATGACGGATTCAAACGCGATGGCCTGGATCATGCCTCGGTGGTGCTCGGTCGATTCCAGATGGCGCGTGCCGAACAGCACGGTGAAGATGGCCAGCGCCAGGGTGATATACCAGGCCGAGTCGGTCCAGGCGGCTTCACTGATCGAGGGGCGGAACAGGCCGCCGGGTTCGGTCAGCACATTGAAGCCCATGGCGATGGCCTTCAACTGCAAGGCGATGTAAGGGATGCTGCCCACCAGCGCGATGATCGAGATCAGCGCTGCCAGGGACTGGGATTTACCGTAACGGGAGGCGACGAAATCGGCGATGGACGTACTGTTGTTGCGTTTACTGATGTAGATGATGCGCCGCAGCAACGGCGAGCAGAGCAGGAAAACCAGCAGAGGCCCCAGGTAGATGGGCAGGAACCCGAACCCTTCCTGGCTGGCACGCCCCACCGCGCCATAAAAGGTCCAGGACGTGAAATACACAGCCAGGGACAGAGCATAGATGTGGGTGCGGGCGAATTTCCGGTGATAGAGACCGGGATGGCGGTCGCCCGCCCAGGCCACCAGGAACAACAACGAAATATAGGTAACGGAAATCAGGGCGAGTAGCCAGACACTCAGCATAGACAGCCTTTGCCGCGGTACATCTTTTTAGGGCCTGTTCAATCGATGGGAGTCGACGCCTGCCGGTCAGGAGCACACCTGACCCAGCAAACGGTCGCCGTCGGATAACTGCCGCAACCCTTTGGTATTGGCCTTGCCATCATCACCGACCGGCACCAGCTCCTGTGAGTTGCAGTTCAGTAGATAGACCTGTTCTTTAACCGAGTCAGTATAGGTCCTCTCAAACCGGTAAAGATAGAAGCTCACGACCTCGGGGTTGGTCGGGTCGGGCTTCACACTGTGCGTGTCGAGCACGGTAAAGCGCACGACCTGCGGCACGATCAGGCTCCAGGGGCGCCAGATAACGCTCTGGGTTTCCTCATTGACCACTACGGCACCGTCAGGCAAACGGGATTGGGTGACGGTGTGCCACGTGTACTCATTGTAAGCCAGGTAAGTCAGCATGCCGATGCCGGCAAAAACCGGGATCAGCCAGCGGGGCGCTTTTTGGCGGGTTGCAGCGCGGACGCCCAGTGCCAGCCCGGCGGCTCCGAGTCCCGCGAATACGGTCGCAACAAAATTCCAGAACATGGGGCTTCCTTAAATAAAACGGGCTTCCCCGAAGAGAAGCCCGCCTGTTGTCGTTATGCAGCGTGCTGCATTGAACTACATTTCGGATTAATGGTCGACCGCGCCAGTCGCACCGCGCGGATAGCGCACGCTTTCGACCAGATCCTGGATTTCCTGGGGCGGCTCTTCGGTGGCCGAGGAGACGGCGAAGGCCACCACAAAGTTGAGTGCCGCACCGATGGCACCAATGGACAGCGGGGAGATACCCAGCACCCAGTTATCCGGCGTATCCGGCAGGTTGTTGGTGCCCGGAATGAACAGCCAGCCCTTGTATACGAAGATGTAAGCCAACGTGAAGGCCAGGCCCACCAGCATGCCGGAAATGGCGCCGGTGTTGTTCACCCGCTTTGAGAAGATCCCCATCATCAGCGCCGGGAACAGGGAGGCTGCAGCGATACCGAACGCCAGCGCCACCACTTGGGCCGCGAAGCCGGGTGGGTTGGCCCCCAGGTAAGTCGCCACAACGATGGCCACCGACATGGAAATCCGGGCCGCCATCAGTTCGCCTTTCTCGCTGATGTTCGGATTAATGGAGCCTTTGATCAGGTCGTGACTCACCGCCGACGAGATCGCCAGCAGCAGACCCGCCGCGGTCGACAGGGCGGCTGCCAGACCCCCGGCAGCGATCAGGCCGATGACCCAGCCCGGCAGATTGGCGATTTCCGGGTTGGCCAGAACCAGGATGTCCCGGTTGACCTCCAACTCGTTCCCCTTCCAGCCGCGGGCCTCAGCCTGGCTCTGGAAGGCCGGTGTATCGTTATAGAGCTGGATACGGCCGTCGCCATTCTTGTCGGTGTACTGGATCAGTCCGGTGGTTTCCCACTCCTTCACCCAGTTGGGACGGTCGTCGTACTGGATCGGGGCGGACTGGGTGCCTTCCGGATAAATGGTGTTCATCAGGTTCAGGCGTGCCATGGACGCCACAGCCGGTGCGGTCAGGTAGAGCAGGGCGATGAAGACCAGGGCCCAGCCGGCTGACCAGCGCGCGTCCGCCACCTTGGGTACGGTGAAAAACCGGATAATGACGTGGGGCAGACCGGCGGTACCGATCATCAGCGTCAGTGTGAACAGCACCATGTTCAGCTTGTTGTCCACATCCGCCGTGTACTCATTGAAGCCCAGCTCGGTAATGACCTGGTTCAGCTTGTCCAGGATCGGCATGCCGGAGGCGGTGTGATCCGAGAACAGGCCCAGGGCCGGGATCGGGTTACCGGTCAGTTGCAACGAGATGAACACCGCCGGGATGGTGTAGGCGACGATCAGCACGCAGTACTGGGCCACCTGGGTGTAGGTGATGCCTTTCATGCCGCCGAGTACGGCGTACACGAAGACCACGACCGCGGCGATGATCAGCCCCATGGTGGCGTCCACTTCCAGGAAGCGGGAGAAGGCCACACCGGCACCGGCCATCTGGCCAATAACGTAAGTCACCGAGGCCACGATCAGGCAGATAACCGCCACCAGGCGAGCGTTCTTGCTGTAGAACCGGTCGCCGATGAACTCGGGCACCGTGAACTTGCCGAACTTGCGCAGGTAGGGCGCCAGCAGCATGGCCAGGAGCACATAGCCGCCGGTCCAGCCCATCAGGAAGGTAGAGTTGGCGTAACCGCCGGCGGCAATCAGGCCGGCCATGGAGATGAAGGATGCGGCTGACATCCAGTCCGCACCGATCGCCATACCGTTGGTGACCGGATGAACGCCGCCACCGGCAACGTAGAAGTCCTTGGTGCTTCCGGCCTTGGCCCAGATAGCAATGGCAATGTAGAGGGCGAATGAGCCGCCCACAAACAGGATGTTAATGGCAAATTGACTCATCGTGCTTACTCCTCATGCAGGCCGAATTTACGGTCGAGCGCGTTCATTCTCCAGGCATAGAAGAAGATCAGAACGATGAAAGATAAGATGGACCCCTGTTGGGCAAACCAGAATCCCAGGTCGGTTCCGCCGACGTGAATGCCGGCCAGTAGCGGTCGGAAGAGTATTCCGCAGCCATAAGAGACGAACGCCCAGACCACCAGGCATCCGACAATCAGGCGTAGGTTCGCCTTCCAGTAATCCACAGCGTTTTGAGGGTCGTGCGACATAACAGCTCTCCAATGTTGTTTTTATTGAACATGGGCTCTTTATTGGTAGGCGTTTGGTCCGAGACCGGCTGGACTGCCGCGACGATTATCCGTTGCTGCCCCATCCATGGCCGGAAACCGGTGCTGGAAGCGGATCAGTCATGCGTCCAATCGGGCTCGCGACGTGCTGCACAGCGCTCGGGTCACTCGGAAATACTTATTTGCATTCTTTTTCCATCTTTACCCAAAGTCAGACTCTACCCGCAGCCGGAACATTGGATATTGGCAAATAGTCTAAGAATGCAACTGTTAGTCCTTAAACATCTTTGAAAGGCGATATATCGCCTGGCGGTAGATATGCGCCGCCAAGAAAATGTTAAAGATATCAGTGGTTTTTAAGCTGCTGAATGCGTCGCCCGACACGCAGGGCATCGTTGAGCGCTGCCAGGGAGAGGATTTTTTTCTTGCGGGCATAGCGCAGGGCGATCAGAGCCAACTCGGCGGTCGCCATGGCATCGGCGGCGGCATGATGGCGCTCGCTGACATTGAGGCCGAACCAGTCCACCCAGTCGTCCAGCCGTCCTTTTCCGATCCGGGCGTCGGGAAAGAGGGCGGGCAGGATCTCAGCAACGTCCAGCCAGGTATGGCCGGTGTTGTAACCGAGACGGGTTCGCAGGGCCTTCTCCAGAAACCGGCGGTCGAAGGCGGCGTGAAAGGCCAGCACGGGATCGCCGTTCATCCATTGCAGAAGGCGTAGAAGGGCATCTTCCGTCTCGTGGCCGCGCCGTAAGGACTCGGGGCCGATTCCATGGATCAGCACCGTCTCCCGAATATCCAGCTCCGGGCGCTGCAGGATCAGGTCAAACTGGTCGCGGAGCGGGATGGCCATGCCATCGATGGCGACGGCGCCGATGGCGATCACCTGGTCCCGGGCCGGGTTGAGACCGGTAGTTTCAAGGTCCAGGACGATCAACCGCTGGTCGGCCAGATCGGTGTTGTCGGGCCGCTTGGGCGGGGGCAGGTCATCGGGTGTCGTGCGCCGGGGCGTGGTGCCGAATCGCTGTGACAGCCAGTGGCGAATCTGGTCGATCGGAGTCGTCATAGTTGATAGGTGATTTCCAGTTTGTGCTGAAGCCTTTGGGCCTGTCGGAACGATTCTCTCAGGATCCGCCGATCCAATGGATTGAGGTCGTCCGGGTTCACGTAGTTGTGCAGCGGTTGGTCCTGCCTGGCCTGCTCCTGGTGGGCGCGCATACGAATAGCCTGAATCAGACCATAGGCTTCTTTCCAGGCGTTGGCGTCCTTGCGGTCGAAAACGCCTTTCCGGGCAAGCTGTTCCATGCGCTCGACGGTGTTGGATTCGGTAATGCCATTGGCCAGCGCAAACACCCGAGCTGACTCGACGAACGGCGCCAGGCCCTGGCGCTTGAGATCGAGCGTGTGTTTCTCCCCGTCCGGCGCATAGCGAAAGC
Source organism: Marinobacter sp. NFXS9 (assembly GCF_040148665.1). Classification (NCBI taxonomy): domain Bacteria; kingdom Pseudomonadati; phylum Pseudomonadota; class Gammaproteobacteria; order Pseudomonadales; family Marinobacteraceae; genus Marinobacter; species Marinobacter sp. NFXS9. The sequence goes on from NZ_JAGDDW010000021.1 coordinate 11,298, forward strand.
CTCGAAACAGGGTCAGTGGTGGCCGGCGTTCTACCGCATTGGCCGCCAGCATTTTCTGGAACAGGGCGTTTTTCTGGATACGGCCCACGATCTGTTGCTGGAGCTGCTCCAGGGGGCCGGAGGGGCCATAGACCGCGCGCATGTCCAGGAAAATCGACGAGTACACCAGATTCTGCGGCGTCGAAGCCTCGATAAAGCGGATGAACCAGTCATCCCACTCGCGGCTGCTCAGACACAGCTTGGGATTGCTGGCCATGATGTTGCCCTTGCACAGGGTAAACCCGCATTCGGCCAACTCGTTATTGACCGTTTCGGCAAAGGGCAGCAACTTCGTTCGTACGTCGTCTTCGCTCATGCCCGCTGGCGGCTCGAACAGGATGCCGTTGTCCTGGTCGGTCAGCAGCGTTTGTTCCTGGCGTCCCTCACTGCCGAACGTCAGCCAGGTAAAGGGGATGCCAGGATCGTTTTTCGCCATGTTGAGTTCGAGCACGCGGCGCACGGTGACATCGTTCAACGTGGTGATGATCTTGACGATCTGTCCGGAATCGGCGCCGTGGGCCAGCATGGTGTCCACCAGGCGGGTCACTTCCGAGCGCAGGCTGACGAGTGTCCTCAGGTGACCTGAGGTGGCGATGGTGCGCGCCAGTCGGACCAGGTCCACACGTTGTAGCGAAAACAGATCCCGCTGGGACACGATACCGACTAGCCGGCCGTCACGATCGGTCAGGCACACATGGGCAATGTGATGCTCGGCCATCAGCATCGCGGCGGAGAAGGCGTCCTTGTCGGCAGGCAGGGAGAGTGGATTCGGCGTCATGACCTGGCTGATCGAGACGTCAAGCGAGGCGGTCTCTTCGGCGATCATTGTGCGCAGGTCGTGCAAGGTGAAAATGCCCACTGGCTGGCGGGCCTCATTGGTGACGATGACGCTCCCCACGTTGTTCTCGTGCATGCGAGCGACCGCTTTGCGAACGGGCGAATCCGGCGAACAGACGATTGGATTGCGTAGGGCATAGCGGTCCAGGGGCGTGTCCAGCGACTGGGCGGGACTGATGGTGGCTATCGCGTTGGACTGGATGCGCTGGTTGACCTGGTCAAGCAGGCTGCTGACGCCACGCAGACAGAAATCGCGGAACGGATCGCTTTCGGCAAACAGGGTCACGAAGCTGGCGTGATCCAGACTCAGGCAAAAGGTATCGCCGGCCGCCCGGTGCAGGGTTCGGGTTGGGCGTTCGCCGATCAGGGCTGCGAGCGGGAAGCATTCGCCCTGGCTGATTTCGAAGGTCGTCTGGACGCTGCCGTCTTTGCCTTCCCGTTCGCCGCGTATCAGTCCCTGTTTGACCACATTGAAGGTGGTCACCGGGCCATCGTCCGGCGAAATCACCACGTCGTTGTCGGCATAGAATCGCAGCGTGCAGTGTTCGGCAAAATGGGCCAGATGGTCCTCATCCATGTTCGCGAAGGGATTATGCTCACGCAGGAAGGCCATAATGGCCCGGGTGTTCTGTGGATGTGGATCCCGGTTTTCGGCAGGCATGGACGGTCCTCAGGGTTCTTGCGCTTTGTTATCTGACGAGTTTAGTTGAAGCTTTGAGCGGCCGGTGAGCGGATGTGTAAGACTAATGTACAACTGTAGAGGTCAAAGGATTTGGTTAAGGTGTTTGCAGTTATCTCGTAACTGATCTCCGTCGGGATAACTGTCTGTGGTGTCTGAAAGCTTAAGGGAAGACTTCTTCCCGAATTTATGCTCCCCCCGGTCCCCTCCGGGGGTTTTTTCGTTCTGGCACCCGTATTTCCCGCTTCGTATCCTTTTGGGCTTGCTTCCGTGTTGGCGCGGCTGGTGGTAGAGTTTTTCTGTCCCTTCCTGTATTTAGGCATCGCGGACAAGCACCACAGCAACAAACCGGGTAGAACCATGACCACAAAAGAGGAGCGGCTCAGCTTCCTGGAAGAGATGAGCGATGTGCGCCGGATCAAACGGCCCAATCGCGCCGACGTCCAGGCGTCCCGCGTGGTGACGCCGGGGCATCTTGAGCGGCAGCATTCGGCTGTGAGCGACACGCCCAAAGACGCCAATCCGCTCACCGGGGATAACGTCGAACCCCTTAAGAGTCACGATGTGTTGGCCTATCAGCGGCCGGGCATCCAGCATGGCGTCTATCGCAAACTGCGCCTGGGGCAATATCCGATTGAAGCCCGCCTGGATCTGCACCGCATGACCGTGGATGAGGCGCGTCGGGAAGTCTTCAGTTTTATCAACGAGTGCCTGACCCATGGCATTCGTTCCGCATTGATCCTGCACGGCAAGGGCGAAAGCAATCCGGACGGCATCGCCCAGCTCAAGAGCTACCTGGCCAAATGGCTGCCGGAACTTGAACCGGTCATGGCGTTCCATTCCGCGCAAAAGCATCACGGGGGTACCGGCGCGGTTTACGTCATGCTGCGTAAAGGGGACCGCGACAAGCAGCACAATCGGGAGCGTTACGGTTCCAAATAAATGGTCATCTTTCGACACGCCAACATGAGCGACACTTAATGCTGTGCGATCCGAATCTGTGTTGAAATAGGGGCACTTGAAAGCAATCAGGGAGTTATTCATGCGTAAGCTGATCATGGTCGCCCTCGTCGGTCTGGTACTCGCCGGCTGCAGTAAGGACCGGGCCATCTGGAACGACAACGGTAAGGTGGACGAAGCCACCCAGAACCGTGAAGTCTGGGACGATAACGGCAAGATGGACTCCAAGGATCGCAAGTTCTGGGATTCCAACGGCAAGATGGATTCCGGAGAGCGTAAGATCTGGAACGACAGCAACGGCGATCCTGTTATCGAATAAGACGCAGTGATCGATGGATACCTGAAAAAGCGCCGGCCCTGTCCGGCGCTTTTTGCATGAGGGCTTCCCCTCACAATCACCTCACGCCGACGATCAGCCCCCCCCCTTTCATTCCCGCGTATGTTTCTGTCCTTCCGATGGCCGTACACCGGCTGGGAATTGAGTGATTACTCTAATTCCGGCTAGACTGGCCTGAAACTGTCGGGTCTGACCACACGACAACATGACAACACAACAATAACGGCATCACGATGAGAGCAAACGCATGACGATCAAACTGACGGTCAATGGCCAGTTACGGCAGCTGGACATTGAAGCGGACACCCCGTTGCTGTGGGTGTTGCGCGATGAGCTGGGATTGACAGGGACCAAGTTCGGCTGTGGCAAGGGGTTGTGTGGCGCTTGTACGGTGCACCTGGATGGTAGCCCGGCTCGCTCCTGTTCGACACCGGTCTCCCTGGCGGAGGGGCGAGAAGTCACCACCATTGAAGGCCTGGCGCCCGAAGGCGAGCTGCATCCGCTGCAGCAGGCCTGGGTCGAACACAATGTGCCCCAGTGCGGTTACTGCCAGTCCGGTCAGATCATGTCTGCGGCGCACCTGCTGAGCTACAACGCCGCGCCATCCAATGACGAAATCGTCGCCGCCATGAGTGGCAACTTGTGCCGCTGCGGTACCTATGCCCGCATTCAAGCCGCCATCAAGAGTGTTTCGGAGCACGGGGAGGCGGACGCATGAGCCTCAGCCGACGCGAATTCCTGAAAGCAACGGCCGCCAGCGGTGGCGGCCTGATGCTGTCATTCAGCCTGGGTGGCTGTGCGGCCTCGGACAACGGGTTCCGCCAATCTGACGGCGAAGGTCGCTGGACGCCGAATGCCTGGCTGGAAATCACTGACCAGGACGGAATTACCCTGACGATCGCCCGTGTGGAAATGGGACAGGGCACCGTCACCGGCATGACCACGCTGGTTGCCGAAGAGCTCGACGTTCCGCCAGACACCCTTCAAACACGCTTTGCCCCGGTAGGCGACGCCTATCGCAATCCCTTGTACAAACTGCAACTGACCGGTGGCAGCACGAGTCTGGCGACGAACTGGCAGCCGCTGCGCGAGGCGGGTGCTGCCGCGCGGATCATGCTGGAGCGTGCGGCAGCCCGTAAGTGGAACGTCGATGCCCGTCGTTGCGCGGGCCGCGACGGCCGGGTTTGGCATCCTGACGGGCAAACGTCGCTGACCTATGGTCAGTTGGCGGCCCTGGCCGCCCATGAGGCGGTCCCCGAACCGGTTCCGCTCCGTCCGCGATCCGATTGGCGTTACATCGGCAAAACGAACACCCGGCACGATGCCCAGATTAAATCCACCGGCCAGGCCGAATACGGCATCGACGTGGACCTGCCGGATATGGTGTACGCCGTCATGACGCGTCCACCGCGCCTGGGCTTACGAGTGGATGGCTTCAATGCGGACACGGTTCGGGCCATGCCGGGCGTGATCGACGTGGTCGAGACGGAACGGGGCGTGGCCGTCGTGGCCGACAAGTATTGGCGGGCGCGCAAGGCGCAGGACGCACTGGAGATCGTTTGGGACGAGACCGACGCGCTGGCTCTGGACGTCGACCGCGTATTCGAGACCTATGGCAGGGCTGCCGATGACGATCCCGGCGAGACCGAACGGGAAGACGGCGATGTCGAAGACGCCCGCAGCCAGGCAGGGCAGATCCTGGATGCCGAGTACCGGGTACCCTTCCTGGCCCACGCCACCATGGAACCGATGAATGCGACTGCCCGGGTCAACGAGAATGGCATCGAAGTCTGGGCGCCGACCCAGGCACCGGACCTGGGCCGCATTGCGGCCGCCCGGGTGACGGATTTCTCGCCGGACGAGGTCACCATTCACACGACCTGGATCGGCGGCGGCTTTGGTCGCCGGCTGACTCAGGACTACATTGAGGAAGTGGCATCCATCGCCTTCCAGGTGCGCCGCCCGGTGAAGCTGCTCTGGTCGCGGGAAGACGACATGCGCCACGATGTCTACCGGCCCGCCATGCTGCATCGCCTGTCAGCGACCTTGTCCGACGGGCAGCTGACCGGCTGGGATCATCAGATCGTGGGTCCCCAGGTCCTGAACTGGTATGCCCGGAACGCGGCAGCCGCCCAGTTTCCGTGGGCGCCTAAGTTCCTCTACGACAGCCTGGCCCGTGTGGGCGTCATGGCCGAAGGGATCGCCACCCCCAAGGACACCTCGGCCATCGAGGGTGCAGTCGAGTATCCCTATGCCACGCCAAACGTGCGCGTGCGCCACACCCATGTGGACGCGGGAATACCGATCAGTTACTGGCGCTCCGTCGGCCACTCTCACAATGGCTTTGTCGTGGAAACCTTCATGGACGAGGTTGCCCATTCACTGGGGCGCGACCCCTATGCATTCCGCCGGGATCTGCTGAAACAGAAACCGGCAGACCTGGCAGTACTGGACCGGGCCGCAAAGCTCGGCAATTGGAACACGTCGGTGCCCGAAGGCCGGGCGCGGGGCATCGCCATCCACCGCAGTTTCGGCACCCTGGTCGCCCAGGTGGTCGAAGCCGGCATTGAAGGCGGCGCCATCCGCATACATCGCGTCGCCTGTGTGGTCGACTGCGGCCAGGTGGTGAATCCCGACGTGGTCCGTATGCAGATGGAAAGCGGTATCCTGTTCGGACTGACGGCCGCGCTCTACGGCGAGATCGAGTTCGAACAGGGTGCTGTGAAGCAGGGTAATTTCGACGACTACCGATTGCTGAGCATGTACGACCTGCCGGAAATGACCATTGATATCATCGACAGCGAGGCGTCGCCCACCGGCGTGGGAGAACCCGGCGTGCCGCCGGTGATGCCCGCGCTGGGTAACGCGTTGTTTGCCCTGACCGGTAAGCGGCAACGCAGCATGCCATTCAACGTGGAGGTTTAGTGGCACATCCTCAATACGCCGTGCTTGAGAAGGCGGCTGACTGGCTGGCGGAAGGCCGGCGTGTCTGGCTCTGTACGATCCTGGAAACCTGGGGGTCGTCCCCGCGACCGGCCGGCTCCATGCTGGCGGTCAGCGACGATGGCCGCTGGGCGGGATCGGTGTCCGGCGGGTGCCTGGAAGAAGACCTGCTGCAGCGTACCGCCCGGGGCGATCAGCCCGCAACACCGGTGGTGGTCGACTACGGCATCAGCGCTGACGACCAGGAGCGGTTCCGGTTGCCGTGTGGTGGCCGCATCCAGCTGTTGGTGGAATCGCTCTCCGGCGATCACTGCGATGGCCTCCGGCAACTGCTGCAGGCCCTGGCAGAGAACCGGCCGGTCAGCCGGACGGTCGCTCTGGACTCGGGGCAAGTGACGGTCGAGGTCGATGCATCCGCGGCTACCGGCATCCAGCAGGACGAGGGCCGTATCCGTCAGGTCCTCGGGCCGGAATGCCGTTTGCTACTGGTCGGGGCCGGCGAAGTGGCCGCCCACGTGGCCGCCATCGGCCGTCGCTGCGGCTTTGCGGTAACGCTGTGCGAACCGCGGGAGACCTTCTTGCGGGGCTGGCAGGGGGGCGAGATACCCGCGGTCACGGCCCTGCCGGACGATCTGGTCATGGCCTCGTTCAATGACCGATTCAGCGCGGTGCTGGCGTTGGCGCACGATCCGCGGATCGACGATATGGCTCTGCTGGCCGCGTTACAGTCTGACTGCTTCTATGTGGGAGCCATGGGATCGAAACAGACCTCGATGGCTCGTCGTGAACGCCTGCTGTCACTGGGCGTCACCGAGACCCAGCTGGAGCGTCTGCATGCGCCCATCGGCGTGGCCATCCGCAGCAAGACACCGGCGGAAATCGCTGTTTCGATCATTGCGGATCTGGTGGATGTACGGCATGGCTTGCTGGCCGGTGGTGGCGCTCTATAATACCCGGCAATGATCGACGGATTCCCGAATGGCGACGGCCTGGAGACCCCATGTTTGATGTAACGCGCTATGCCGAGGCTGCCCAGTGGCTGATCGAAGCAGGCCGCTTCCTTTACGCCAACGGCTGGTCGCCGGCCACCAGCTCCAACTACTCGGCGCGAATTGATGAGCAGCACATTGCGATCACCGTGTCGGGGCGTCACAAGGGCCAGTTGGGCGCCGGCGACATCATGGTGGTGGACCTCGCCGGAAAGCCGGTGCAGAGTAACGCCCGCTCTTCTGCGGAAACCCTGCTGCACACCGTGCTCTATGAGCAGTTCCCGGATGTGGGCGTCGTCCTCCACACCCATTCGGTGAATGCGACGGTGCTCAGTCGCGCGCTGGCCGATCAGGGAAAGCTGGAACTGCAGGATTACGAGCTGCAGAAAGCATTCCCGGGCGTGGGCACCCACGAGTCCACGCTGACCGTGCCGATTTTTGAAAATACCCAGGACATTGATGCGCTTTCCCGCGCAACCCGCCACTGGTTTGCTGAACATCCGGACCAGCCGGGCTACCTGATCCGGGGCCACGGCCTTTATACCTGGGGAAAGACCATGGCAGACTGTTTACGCCATGTGGAAGCATTTGAGTTCCTGTTCGCCTGTGAACTGGAAATGATGAAGGTGACACGATGACCACGCTGCGTATCTACCAAGAGCAACAGCCGGATCAACCGGAGGTTGTGACTGACGACCCGACTGACATCCAGCGTCTGCTGAACGAGCAGGGCGTTCGCTTCGAACAGTGGCCGACCCGCGAACTGCCCGCTGACGCGTCCCAGGACGCGATTCTGGAGGCGTACGCCGATGAAGTCGCACGCCTGAAAGACGAGTGCGGCTTTCAGGCCGCCGATGTGGTCAGCCTGAGCGCCGACAACCCCAACAAGGACGCGGCGCGCAAGAAGTTCCTCGACGAACACACCCACAGCGAGGACGAAGTCCGCTTTTTCGTGCGCGGGCAGGGGCTGTTCTACCTGCACTTTGGCGAGAAGGTATACGCCGTGTTGTGTCAGCAGAACGACCTGATCAGCGTACCGGACGGCACCCGCCACTGGTTCGATATGGGACCGGCGCCGGAATTCACCTGTATTCGCCTGTTTTCCAACCCGGATGGCTGGGTGGCCAGTTTTACCGGTGAAGACATTGCCAGCCGGCTCCCGCGTTACGAGGGCATGCTGGGAGCCGCTGGATGATTCGCGTCATCCTGACCGATATCGAGGGGACGACCAGCTCGATCACGTTCGTTCATGACGTCCTGTTCCCTTACGCCGCCGAACACATGGCGGCGTTCGTGCGGCAGCAGGCCGACGAGCCGGCCGTGCGAGAGCAGCTGGATGCCGTGGCCCGGGAAACGGGCACCGATGCCAGCGATCTGGAGGCGTTGGCCCGGGTTCTCCAAGGCTGGATCGACGAGGATCGCAAGGCGACGCCGCTCAAGGCATTGCAGGGCATGATCTGGGAAAAGGGCTACCGGGACGGCGACTTCAAGGGCCACGTCTACGACGACGCGGCCGAGAAACTGCGCGAGTGGCACGATCGCGGATTGCGCCTGTTTGTGTACTCGTCCGGCTCCGTCCAGGCCCAGAAGCTGATCTACGGTTTCAGCCGCTGCGGCGACCTGACGCCGTTTTTCAGCGGTTACTTTGACACCCGGATCGGGGCCAAGCGCGAAGCCGCCGCGTATCAGGCGATCCTGCACGAGCTGGGCGTCGAACCCGAGACCGTCCTGTTTCTGTCGGACGTCACCGCCGAGTTGGATGCTGCCTCCGAAGCCGGTATGGAGACCGTCCTGTTGGTGCGTGACGGAGCCGCGCCGGAAACCGACTATCGGGTCGCCCGCGATTTTAACGACGTCGACGCGCTGATGAGCGAGATCGACTGATCCAACGGCGGGCCGATCGAGCCCGCCCTCTGCACTTTTTTGCCTTCCCATGCGTACACTTGGCACAGATACCTGTATTTCCGGGCCGATGCTTTGCGCTTGAAAACCCCGTTCCTGATTCCTGTTCTGGCCAGTTTGCTGGCGGGCTGCAACCCGTTCTCGGCGCCGGACGCCATGATGGACGAGTACGTGGACCGGGTGGCCCGCGTGCTGGACGAAGACCCGCAGCTGTCCGACGTGCCGCTGGCGGACCTGTTTCCCCGGCGTCGGGAGCGGCGGCTGGAGATGCCCAAGCTTGAGCTGGACATGCTGGATTTCCTGTCCCTGTACGGTTGTGATCTCCAGGTGGTTGTCGGGGAACGCAATTCCGGCCTGGGTCGGGTGATGCAACCGGTCAATGTGTTGCGTTACGAGTTGCGTTTTATCAACGCCGCGAGGGATTGCCTGCCGGAGCTGGAAGACGATAAGGAGCTCTACGCCTCCGTGAAGCAGGCCCGCGAGGCCAAGTTGGAAAGCCTCCCGATTGCCATCTGGAACGCCACCTGGGCCACCGAGGAGATTGAGCAGCTCTTTACCCGGACGGAGGGGCCACTGCCCATGGACGCGAGCGGCGAGACGGTCTCGGATCTGTCCGCCGATCTCGGCCTGCTGAACGACCGGCTGGCGGCCATCGAGTCGGGCGATATGAGTGTTGATCTGGGCTTTCTGGGCGGTGTGCATCAACGTTGGCAGGCGGAAAACCGGATGGGGCAACTGATCAAGAGCACCCTGTTGCTCACCACGCGCCTGAACGACGCGGCGGACCTGGTCGAACGGCGTCTGGCGGATCATCCGCTGTGTTTGAACGGCAAGACCAACAACGACGCGGACATCGCCAGGAACATGTTCTTCAAGATCTACGCGGGGAAAGTCCAGCCCTACCTGGCCGCCGTGGAGCAGGCACGACAGGCGCTGGTGCCGGGCTTCGAGCGGCTGGGGCGCAGTCAGTTGGCGGTGATGCCCGAGGGCTTCAAAGTCTATTTCAACCGCTATATCAGCCAGCAGGGGGCGGACAGTCTCTGGCAGCAGTTTGATGAGGCCATCGCCCGCCACACGAAGCAGTGGCAGATCCTGCTCAAGCAGTGCGGCATGTCGCCCGGGGCGGCGTCCTGAGCGGTATCAGCGCTGGCTTTCGGGTGTGACCCGCAGGATTTCCTCGATGGTGGTGGAGCCGGCGGCAATTTTCTGGGCGCCGCTCAGGCGCAGGGAGCGCATGCCGTCCTTGTAGGCATCGATCCGCAGCTGCTCCAGGTCGCAGGATTCGTCCACCCGATGGCGCAGGGCCGGAGAGAGCTGCAGGATCTCGTAGACACCGGCGCGGCCACGATAACCGGTGTTGCGGCATTCCAGGCAACCGCCCGGCGCAAAGACTTCCGTCGGCTTGGGCGCTTTCCAGGGCCGGGTCAGGTTGGCCCAGGCTTTTTCGTCGATCTGCGCCGGCTGCTTGCAGCTGGGGCACAACGTCCGCACCAGACGCTGGGCCATGACGCCGAGCACGGTCGCCCGGATCAGGTAGGGCGGAATGCCCAGTTCGATCAGGCGGGTGATGGCGCTGGGGGCGTCGTTGGTGTGCAGGGTGGACAGCACCAGGTGGCCGGTCAGGGCGGCCTGAACGGCCATCTCGGCGGTTTCCAGGTCGCGGATCTCGCCTACCATGATGATGTCCGGGTCCTGACGCAGCAGGGCTCGAACGCCCGAGGCAAAGGTCAGGTCGATGCCGTGCTGGACCTGCATCTGGTTGAAGGCCGGTTCTACCATCTCGATCGGATCCTCGATCGTGCAGATGTTGACCTCCGGCGTCGCGAGCTGTTTCAGGGTCGAGTAGAGCGTGGTGGTCTTGCCGGAACCGGTCGGGCCGGTGACCAGCACGATGCCATGGGGCTGGTTGGTCATCTCGGTCCAGCGCTGGATGTCCTCCTTGCCGAAACCGAGCTGGTCAAAGCTTTTCAGCAAGACCTCGGGATCGAAAATCCGCATGACCATCTTTTCGCCAAAGGCCGTTGGCATGGTCGCCAGGCGGAGTTCCACCTCGCTGTTGTCCGGCTTGCGGGTCTTGATGCGGCCGTCCTGGGGTTTGCGCTTTTCGGCGACGTTCAGGCGGCCGAGAATTTTAAGGCGGCTGACGACGGCGACGCCCACCTGATCCGGAAATTCATAGACGTTGTGCAAAACGCCGTCGATGCGGAAACGGACCTGGGAGATGTTCCGGCGCGGCTCAATGTGGATATCGCTGGCGCGCTGCTCAAAGGCGTATTGCAGCAGCCAGTCGACGATCTTGACCACGTGCTGGTCGTTGGCGTCCGGGCTCTTGTTGTCGCCCAGGTCCAGCAGCTGCTCGAAATTGTGGATGTTGGCGCCGCCCTGGCTGGCGCTGCCACTGGCCTTGCTGACCGAGCTCGCCAGTTGGTAGAACTCCACGGTAAAGCGTCGAATGTCTTCCGGGTTGGCGACGACCCGCTTGATGTCCTTTTTCAGGACATGGCGCAGGTTGGCCTCCCAGTCGTGCTTGAAAGGCTCGGCGCTGGCGATCCAGACCTCCTCCGGGAAAATTTCCACCGCGAGGATGTTGTGGCGCTGGGCGAATGCGAAGGACATGACGCGGGCCACGCCCGGCGCGTCTATCTTGAGCGGATCGATGTGGTAGTAAGGCTGGTCGGCCCAGTGGGCGAGCCATTCGGTGAGCCGGTCGAGGTCCAGGGTGCGTGCGGTCTTCTGGCTGGTCAGTCCGGCGATGGCGACCACTTCGAGCGGGTGGCGCTTGTTGGCGTCGGCGCCCAGATTGGCCGTCAGCACGCGCTCGGCATCCGACTGGTCAATCTGGCCGTCCTCCACCAAGGCAGTACAGATATCCCGGAGGGTCAGTGTGGCTCGGGGCGGGGCGGCAAGACTGGTCGTCGACATGGGCAAACTACTCGGGCCGGTTGGTTTTCAGATGCACCATAGCAGAAACGAAGAGCAGCAGGGTGACCAGCGCGTTGAGACTGGGAGCCAGGGCACCCTGCGTCAGCCAGGCGCTGACTACGAACTGCATGAAGTAGAAAATCAGAACGAAGCTCAGCCAGATCAGGCCCCGGTTATCCCCGCGGGCCACCAAAGGGGCGAACAGGAGCAGGGGGACCAGCTTGATTGTCAGGACCAGCGGCAGGGAAAGCGCCGGATCCGGGGCCGGAAAGAAGGTGGTGATCACCAGCAACGCCACCAGGATGCCGTAAAGCACCTGGCACAGCAGTCGGGTCTTTCGGGCGCGTCCTGTATGCAGCATGGCAGCTCGTTATTGTGACAACCGAACGGCGAGGCGACCCAGTCGCTCACCCAGGGTCTGGCAGATGGTCGATTCGTCCGGCGTGATCGCGTGGGGATCGTCCGTGCCGGCCCAGTGGCTGGCGCCGTAGGGCGTGCCGCCCGCGTCCGTCCGGGACAAGGCCGGTTCCGTGTAGGGCACACCGGTGATCAACATACCGTGGTGCATCAGGGGGATCGCCATGGACAGCAGCGTCGCTTCCTGGCCGCCATGGAGGCTGCCGGTGGAGGTAAAGAGCGCGGCCGGTTTGTCCACCAGAGCCCCGTTCAGCCACAGGTCGCCGGTGGTGTCCAGGAAATGCTTGAGTGGCGCCGCCATGTTGCCGAACCGGGTTGCACTGCCCAACGCCAGACCGGCGCAGTGTCTGAGCTCTTCCGTCGTGCAGTAGACGGCGCCTTCGTCCGGAACCGGCGGCACACTGGCTTCGGTGTCCGGTGAGACCGGCGGCACGGTGCGCACGCGTGCCTCGATGCCGTTGACGCGCGCCACGCCTCGGGCCACCTGCAGGGCCATTTCGGCCGTATGGCCGCCGCGGCTGTAATAGAGAACGAGAATATACGGCTGTTCGCTCATCCGGTGGGCCTCAGAGAATATCCAGGACGGCTTCCGGCGGACGGCCCAGAGCCGCTTTACCACCGTGCAGGACGATCGGGCGCTCGATCAGCTTGGGGTGGGCCACCATCGCCTCGATCAGCTGCTCGTCGCTGAGGCTGCTGTCGTCCAGGCTCAGTTCCTTGTATTCCAACTCGCCCTTGCGCATGAGCTCGCGCGGCGATTTGCCGAGCTGCTTGAGGATAGCGGTCAGTTCGCTGGCGCTCGGCGGGGTGTCCAGGTAACGGACGACGTCCGGCTGGATGCCTTTTTCCTCGAGCAGGGCCAGCGTCTGGCGGGACTTGGAGCAGCGAGGGTTATGGAAAATGCGGGTGGCTTCTGTCATCGTGCATCCTCGGATTTCGGTGATCGATCGAATCTGCAGGGTAGTCTAACAGGAGGGATGCGTTTGCAGTACATTCAACGGTTTATCCCGGCCACTCTGGCAATGGCAAGTCTGCTGGTACTGTCCGGCTGTGACCGGCCCAGTTTTCAGGATGCCCAGGGCCAGACCCTCGACTGGTCCAGCCTTCGGGGGCAATGGGTGGTGGTGAATTACTGGGCCGAATGGTGCAAGCCGTGCCGCGAGGAAATACCGGAACTGAACCACCTGGATCAATCCCCCGATGTGACGGTGCTGGGCGTCAATTTTGATGGCGTTACCGGTGAGCCGCTGCGCTCGCTGGCGGACAAGATGCAGATTCAATTCCGCCTGCTGGCGGAAGACCCGGGACCGGCACTGGACTGGAAACAGCCCGTCGGACTGCCAGCATCGTTTATCGTGACGCCCGAAGGAAAGCTGCTGGAAGCGCGCTTTGGCGCCCAGACCGAGGCGGGCCTCAAGGCGTTGATCGAGGGCAAGGGGGCGTCCGGGTAATTTCCGGCAATCTTCAAGTTTCGCTGGAAATCAACCGCGAATTGTCTTCGCAGCGCTGTTAGAATTTCCCTTTATTCGTTGTCCCAATCAGAGCCAGATTTTCGCCCCATGTCCAATACCTTTGTCCATCTGCGCGTCCACTCCGAGTATTCGCTGGTCGACGGCATCGTCCGTATCAAGCCGTTCATCAACCGGGTGGCCGAACTCAACATGCCGGCGGTGGGGCTGACCGAGCAGTCCAACATGTGCTCGTTGGTCCGCTTCTACAAGGCGGCCATGGGGGCGGGCATCAAGCCGATCATCGGGGCCGACATCTGGCTGGAGAATCCCGACGAACCGGAAAAGCCCTTCCGGCTGACCCTGTTTGCCCGCAACCAGACCGGCTACCTGCACTTGACGGAAATCATCTCCCAGGGTTACACCGACGGCCAACTCCACGGCGTCCCCATCATCAAGCGGGAGTGGATTGAATCCCGGGCTGACGGCCTGCTGGCCCTGTCCGGTGCCAAAGTGGGCGATGTCGGCCGGGCGCTGCTGGCGGGCAAGGCGGATCTGGCGCGTGAACGGGCGGAATACTGGAAGCGTCTGTTCCCGGATGCCTACTACCTTGAACTGCACCGCACCGGTCGTCAGGGCGACGAGGACTGCCTGCATCTGAGCGTTGAGCTGGCCGACGAGCTGGAACTGCCGGTGGTCGCCACCAACGATGTCCATTTCCTCAACCAGGAAGACTTTGAGGCGCACGAGGCCCGGGTCTGCATCGGCGAGAGCCGCACGCTCGATGATCCCCGCCGTGAGCGCCGGTTCAGCGACGAGCAGTACCTGCGCAGCCCCGAAGAAATGATCGAGCTGTTCTCGGACATTCCCGAGGCCATCGAGAACACCGTGGAGATTGCCCGTCGCTGCAGCGTCAAGGTGCGCATGGGGGAATACTTCCTGCCGGACTATCCGATCCCGGAAGGGATGACGATGGACGACTTCTTCCGCAAAGTGTCGGAAGAAGGTCTGGAAGACCGCTTGTCCCGCACGCTGTCGCCGGATGATCCCGAATACGACGAGAAGCGCGCCGCATACTACAAGCGCCTCAATTTCGAGCTGGATATTATCATCCAGATGGGGTTCCCCGGCTACTTCCTCATCGTTATGGACTTCATCAAGTGGGCCAAGAACAACGGCGTGCCGGTTGGGCCTGGGCGAGGCTCCGGTGCCGGCTCGCTGGTGGCCTACGCGCAGCAGATTACCGATCTGGATCCACTGGAATACGACCTGCTGTTCGAGCGCTTCCTGAACCCGGAACGGGTCTCGATGCCCGACTTCGACGTCGACTTCTGTATGGAAGGCCGTGACCGGGTCATTGACTACGTGGCCGAGAAATACGGCCGCGCTGCGGTCTCCCAGATCATCACCTTCGGTACCATGGCCGCCAAGGCGGTAGTGCGCGACGTGGCGAGGGTACAGGGCAAGTCCTACGGGCTGGCGGACAAACTGTCCAAGCTGATCCCGTTCGAAGTCGGCATGACCCTGAACAAGGCCATCGAGCAGGAAGAACAGCTCAAGGATTTCCTGAACCAGGACGAGGAAGCCCAGGAAATCTGGGAAATGGCCCTCAAGCTGGAAGGGGTGTGCCGGAACGCTGGTAAGCACGCGGGGGGCGTGGTCATTGCCCCCACCAAGATCACCGATTTCTCGCCGCTCTACTGTGACGATGAGGGCGGCAGCCCGGTGACCCAGTTCGACAAGGGCGACGTTGAGGACGCCGGGCTGGTCAAGTTCGACTTCCTGGGGTTGCGGACCCTGACGATCATCAACTGGGCCCTGGAGATGATCAACCCCAAACGGGAGAAGCAGGGCGAGGCGCCGCTGGACATTGGCAAGATTCCGCTGGATGACGTGCCGTCGTTCGACATGTTGAAGAAGGCCGAGACCACCGCCGTCTTCCAGCTTGAATCCCGCGGTATGAAAGACCTGATTCGCCGCCTGCAGCCGGACTGCCTGGAAGACATGATCGCCCTGGTGGCCCTGTTCCGTCCGGGGCCGCTGCAGTCCGGCATGGTGGACGATTTCATCGACCGGAAGCACGGTCGCCAGCCGATGTCGTTCCCGCACCCGGACTATCAATATGAGGGCCTGAAGCCGGTTCTGGAGCCTACCTACGGGGTTATCCTGTACCAGGAACAGGTCATGCAGATCGCCCAGGTGATGGCTGGCTATACGCTGGGTAACGCGGACATGCTGCGCCGGGCCATGGGTAAGAAAAAACCCGAGGAAATGGCCAAGCAGAAGCAGTTCTTCCTCGAAGGCTGCGAGAAAAACGGCATCGAGAAGACGCTGGCCGAGAACATCTTCGACCTGGTGGAAAAATTCGCCGGCTACGGCTTCAACAAATCCCACTCGGCCGCCTACGCGTTCGTGTCCTACCAGACTCTGTGGCTGAAGGCGCATTACACCGCCGAGTTTATGGCGGCAGTTCTCACCGCCGATATGCAGAACACCGACAAGGTGGTGACGCTGGTCGAAGAGTGTCGCAATCTGAAACTGGACCTGGTCCTGCCGGATGTCAGTACCTCGGAGTACACCTTCACGGTGAATGACGACGGTCAGGTGGTCTACGGTCTTGGCGCCATCAAGGGGCTGGGTGAAGGGCCAATCCAGAGCATTGTCGAGGCGCGCCGGGAAGGCGGTGCATTCAAGGACATGTTCGATTTCTGTAAGCGCGTTGATCTCAAGCGGGTCAATAAGCGGGCCATCGAGGCGCTGATCCGGGCCGGGGCCATGGACAAGCTGGGTCCGGGCCGGGCGCAGATGATGGCCAGTATCGAGAAAGCGGTGCAGCAGGCCGGCCAGCAGTCCCGCAACGAATCCGTAGGCATGGTGGACATGTTTGGCGAAACCCTGGACGGCACCGACAGTGATCCGTTCGAGGAAGTGCGCAAGGTGCGCGAGTGGCCGGAGAAGGAACGCCTCAAGGGCGAGAAAGACACGCTGGGACTCTATCTGACCGGCCACCCGTTCGATGAGTACGAGCGTGAAGTGCGCCGGTTTGCCCGCCAGTCCATCGCCGATCTCAAGCCGGCCAAGGCGCCGCAACGGGTGGCGGGCCTGGTGGTGGCGATGCGCACCATGAAGAACAAGCGCGGTCAGACCATGGCCTTTGTTACCCTGGATGACCGGTCCGCCCGCATTGAGGCGACGCTGTTTTCCGAGACCTTCAACGACAACCGGGATCTGTTGCAGTCCGATGAGGTGGTGGTCGTGGATGGGACGGTCAGCCACGACGACTATTCCGGCTCCCTAAAAATGCGGGTCAGCGATGTCATGGACGTGGCGACGGCGCGTCAGCGCTACAGTCGCGGTCTGCAGATGTCGCTGTCGTCCGAGCAGCTGGGCAACGGGCTTCTCGACAAGCTGGATCGCACACTGCAGCCGCATCGCGGGCGTGAGGGCACCGGCTGCCCGGTCTGGATCAACTACCAGAGCGACGAGGCGCGGACCCGGATTCAACTGGGTGAGACCTGGCGGGTCCAGCCCAATGACGATTTACTGCTAAACTTGCGACATCTTGTCGGCGATCAGGCCGTGGAACTGGTTTACGACTGATGTGTCTGGTCTACGACGAAGGTGTATAGCGCAAGTGGGTTCAGGCCGAGCCGGGTTATACCAATGTCCGCTTTTTCTAGGCATCCGGGCCTGTTAGGTTCCCTACATGACACTGGAATGGGTGTCCCGATACCGGTGTAGGCGGGACACGAGAGCCAACGACGACGGAAGATCATGAATCCCAATTACCTGGATTTCGAACAGCCTATCGCCGACCTGGAAGCCAAGATTGAAGAGCTGCGCCTGGTTGGTAACGACAGCGAACTGAACATCACCGACGAGATCAGTCGCCTCAAGAACAAGAGCGTCAGCCTGACCGAGAATATTTTCTCCAGCCTGACCCCCTGGGACATCGCGAGACTGGCGCGTCATCCCCGGCGGCCTTATACGCTCGATTACATCGAGATGGTGTTCGACGATTTCGACGAACTTCACGGCGACCGCAAGTACGCCGATGACCTGTCCATCGTGGGTGGCACCGCTCGTATCGACGGCCAGCCGGTGATGGTGATCGGTCATCAGAAGGGGCGTGAGGTCAAGGACAAGGTCCGTCGCAACTTCGGGATGCCACGCCCGGAAGGCTACCGCAAGGCCCTGCGCCTGATGGAAATGGCCGAGCGCTTCCGCATGCCGATCCTCACCTTTATCGATACACCGGGCGCCTACCCGGGTATCGGTGCCGAGGAACGTGGCCAGAGTGAAGCCATCGCCTACAACCTGGCGGTGATGTCGCGCCTGAAAACCCCGGTGATCGCCACGGTGATCGGCGAAGGTGGTTCCGGCGGCGCGCTGGCCATCGGTGTGTGCGACCGCCTGTACATGCTCCAGTATTCCACCTACTCGGTAATTTCTCCGGAAGGTTGCGCGTCGATCCTCTGGAAGAGCGCCGAGTACGCCGCCCAGGCGGCGGAAGCCATGGGTGTCACGGCCAATCGTTTGAAAGAGCTCAATTTGGCCGATGTGGTGATTCCCGAACCGCTCGGTGGCGCCCATCGCTCGCCGGAAGAGATGGCGAAGGCGCTCAAGGCTCAGCTCAAGTCCGGCCTGGCCGAATTGGGCGCGCTGGAAACCGACGATCTGGTCAATCAGCGCTACGAGCGCCTGACCGCCTATGACACAGGCCGGTAATCGGCTGGATCCTTCGACATGGCCTGTCGCACTGCAGCAGGCCATGTCGGCCCTCCCTGATGCTCCCCGCATGGTTGTCGCGCTCAGCGGCGGCCTGGACTCGATTTTCCTCCTGAACGTGGCGGCGGCGTGGTTTGCCGATCGTGCCGAAGGCGTCGTCAGTGCGCTTCATATCAATCATCAGCTGCAGGCGGCCGCCCGGGATATGGCTGAGCAGAGTCGCCTGGCCTGTGATCTGTTAGGCATCCCGCTGACCCAGGTAAGCATCGACGTCGACGCCGGCAAAAGCCTCGAGAACGAAGCCCGCAAGGCGCGCTACCGGGCCTTTGAGCAGCATCTTGGGCCGGGCGATTGCCTGCTGATGGCGCACCACGCGGATGACCAGGCGGAAACCGTGCTGTTTCGGCTGGTGCGAGGGACGGGCGTGCGCGGACTGGCCGGTATGCCGCAATCCCGCCCTTTAGGGGCAGGGCGTCTCTGTAGACCGCTGTTGGGGATGCCGCGAAGCGAGATTGAAGGGCTTGCCCGTCAATGGGCGTTGCAGTGGTTTGACGATCCCACCAATGAAGAAACCGGCTACGACCGTAACTATCTCCGCCACCAGGTACTGGTCCCGCTGACCCACCGTTGGCCCGGGGTGATCGGCAGCATCGGTCGCGCGTCCCGGCAATGTGACGAAGCCAGCCAGCTTACGGCCCGTCTGGCGGCGTTGCAGCGTCGAGATATCGAGGATGACCGGCAACGGTTGGCGGTTGCCGGGTTGGTGGCGCTGGATCTGTCAGAACAGAAAAATCTGCTACGCTGGTGGTTGATTGATTGCGGATACGAACCACCTCCTGCAGCCCGTCTCGAACAGGCGATGGCGGATCTGCTGTCTGCCGGCCCGGACCGGGAGCCGGAGTTGCGTGGCGCCGGGTACTGCGTTCGCCGCTACCAGGGGAAGCTGTACTGCCTGCGCGATCGCGGCGTGGCGCCGGTGTCGAACGTGACCTGGGTCACCGACGACGTTTTGCCCTGGGCTGGCGGTGCGGTGAAAGCCATCGGCGGAGGGCGAAGCCTGACGCTGACGGTCACGGCGCGCCAGGGAGGCGAGCGCTTGCGGCCCCTGTCGGGAGGCCCCAGCCGGCCACTGAAGAAATGGCTGCAGGAGCAGGGCGTGCCGCCCTGGGAGCGGGACCGTATCCCGCTGATCTGGCAGGACGATGAACTGGTGGCTGTGGGCGACTTGTGGGTTTCCCCTATACTGATCGAAGCCACTGGCGTCGCGTCATGGCGGATTGTCTGGGAGCGGGATTGTCGTTGAGTAAGAGGGGGCCTTCTGGTATTCTGGCGTCCCATCTTGAGATGACAATCTCCCCCCTTCACCGAACCAGATAAATCACACGGAAACTGCATGACGCGTTATATTTTCGTCACCGGCGGTGTCGTGTCCTCATTGGGCAAAGGGATCGCTTCCGCTTCCCTTGCGGCCATTCTTGAGGCACGCGGCTTAAAGGTCACTATTCTCAAGCTGGACCCTTACATCAACGTCGATCCCGGCACCATGAGCCCTTTCCAGCATGGTGAAGTCTTCGTAACCGAAGACGGTGCCGAGACCGATCTCGACCTCGGTCACTACGAACGCTTCATTCGTACCCCGATGAGTCGTCGCAACAACTTCACCACCGGTCGCGTCTACGAAGAGGTGATCCGCAAGGAGCGCCGTGGCGACTATCTGGGCGGTACCGTTCAGGTCATCCCCCACATCACTGATGAAATCAAGCGCCGCGTTGTGGAAGGTGCGGCCGGTGCCGATGTGGCCCTGATCGAAATCGGCGGTACCGTGGGTGACATCGAATCCCTGCCGTTCCTGGAAGCCACCCGTCAGCTGAAAGTGGAAGTGGGGCCGCGTCGTGCACTCTTCATGCATCTGACCCTGGTGCCGTACATCGCCACGGCGGGTGAGGTGAAGACCAAGCCGACCCAGCATTCCGTGAAAGAAATGCGTTCGATCGGTCTGCAGCCGGATATCCTGCTGTGCCGTTCCGAGCATGAGGTGGACCTCAGCTCCCGCCGCAAGATTGCCCTGTTCACCAACGTGGAAGAGCGGGCGGTGATTCCGCTGCAGGACGCGAAATCCATCTATCAGATTCCCCGCATGCTGCATGAGCATGGCCTGGACGAGCTGATCATCGAGCGCTTCGGCCTGGAAAGCGATGCCGGTACAGCGAACTTGTCCGAGTGGGATGCGGTCGTCGATGCCCAGCTGAACCCGGAGCACGAAGTGACCATCGCCATGGTCGGCAAGTACATGGAGTTGCTGGACGCCTACAAGTCGCTGATCGAGTCCCTGCTGCACGCGGGCATCAAGACGCGCACCAAAGTGAACATCAACTACATCGACTCCGAAGACATCGAGCGTGACGGTACCGGCGCGCTGGCCTCCGCCGATGCCATCCTGGTGCCGGGCGGTTTCGGTGAGCGCGGTGTGGAAGGCAAGATCGAGACGGTTCGCTACGCTCGCGAGAACAAGGTGCCTTACCTGGGTATCTGTCTGGGCATGCAGGTGGCCGTCATCGAATACGCGCGCAACGTGGCCGGTCTGACCGACGCCCACAGCACCGAATTCCGTCCCCAGACCACCACACCGGTGGTAGGTTTGATCACCGAGTGGCTCGATTCCACCGGTGAAACCGAGCAGCGCGATGCCGCTTCCGACCTGGGCGGCACCATGCGCCTGGGCGCGCAGGACTGTGTGCTGGGCGACGATTCCACCATTGCCCAGTGCTATGGCCGCAAGGTGATTCGCGAGCGTCATCGTCACCGCTATGAGGTGAACAACCACTTCCTGCCGCAGCTGGAAAATGCCGGTCTGCGCATCTCCGGTCACTCCACCGACGGCCGTCTGGTCGAGGTTGTCGAGGTGGCGGACCACCCCTGGTTCGTGGCCTGCCAGTTCCACCCGGAGTTCACATCAACGCCGCGTGATGGGCACCCTCTGTTCAAGGGCTTCGTCGAAGCGGCCCTCAATCGCAAGAAAACGAGCTAAACGCTGCGCCGGCCCATTGTGGCCGGCGTCGTTGTTTCTATCGCAGGAGCATTGAGTCCGACATGTCTCAGAAAACCATCACGGTCGCGGATCTGTCCATCGCTAACGATCGGCCGTTCGTGCTGTTTGGCGGGATGAACGTCCTCGAATCCCGTGACCTGGCCATGGAAGTGGCCGAAGCCTATGTCGACGTCACCCGCCGGCTGGGCATTCCCTACGTGTTCAAGGCGTCTTTCGACAAGGCCAACCGATCGTCCATCCACTCGTTCCGGGGCCCGGGCCTTGATGCCGGGATGGAAATCCTCAAGGACATCAAGGACCGCTTTGGCGTGCCGATTATTTCCGATGTCCATGAGCCCTGGCAGGCCCAGCCAGCAGCTGAGGTTTGCGATATTATCCAGCTGCCGGCGTTCCTGAGCCGCCAGACGGATCTGGTCGAGTCCATGGCCCGCACCGGCGCGGTGATCAATATCAAGAAAGCCCAGTTCCTCGCGCCCCAGGAGATGAAGCACATCATCAACAAGTGCCGGGAAGCGGGCAACGACCGCATCATCCTGTGCGAGCGTGGCACCAGCTTCGGATACAACAATCTGGTGGTCGACATGCTGGGCTTCGGCATCATGAAAGACTTCCAGTACCCGGTGTTCTTCGACGTGACCCACGCCTTGCAGATGCCGGGCGGACGGTCCGACTCCGCTGGCGGTCGTCGGGCCCAGGTGGCCGATCTGGCCCGTGCCGGCATGTCCCAGGGGCTCGCCGGTCTGTTCCTGGAGGCCCATCCGGACCCGGATAACGCCAAGTGCGACGGTCCCTGTGCGCTGCGCCTGAAGCAGCTGGAGCCGTTCCTCAAGCAGGTCAAGGCCATTGACGACCTGGTCAAGGGCTTCGAGCCCCTGGATACGGCCTGATCGTTCCCAATCCTGAATTTTCCAATTCCGACAAACCTAAATTCTGGAGACAAAAAGCATGACCAAGATCGCGGACATCAAAGCGCGCGAAATCCTAGATTCACGGGGCAACCCCACGGTAGAAGCGGATGTGATCCTCGAGTCCGGCACCATTGGCCGCGCCTGTGCGCCGTCCGGCGCCTCCACAGGTTCCCGCGAGGCCCTGGAGCTGCGCGACAAGGACGCGTCCCGTTACATGGGCAAGGGTGTCACCAAGGCCGTTGGCGCGGTCAACACCCGCATCCGTGACGCCCTGAAAGGTTTCGACGCTGCGGATCAGCGCGGCCTGGATAAGGTCATGATCGATCTGGACGGCACGGAAAACAAAGCCAACCTGGGCGCGAATGCCATCCTGGCGGTGTCCCTGGCGGCAGCCAAGGCCGTAGCGGCCGAGCGCAAGATCCCGCTGTATGCGCATATCGCCGACATCAACGGCACGGCGGGCCAGTACTCCATGCCGGTCCCGATGATGAACATCCTCAACGGCGGCGAACATGCCGACAACAACGTCGACATCCAGGAATTCATGATCCAGCCGGTAGCGGCGTCGAGCTTTGCCGAAGCCCTGCGTATCGGTGCCGAGATTTTCCACAACCTGAAGAAGGTGCTGCAGGCCAAGGGCCTGAACACCGCGGTCGGTGACGAAGGTGGCTTCGCCCCGAACCTGCCGTCCAACGAAGGCGCTCTGGCGGTCATCAAGGAAGCGGTGGAAAAGGCCGGCTACGAGCTGGGCAAGGACGTGACCCTGGCGCTGGACTGCGCGTCCTCTGAATTCTATCGCGATGGTCAATACGATCTGGCGGGCGAAGGCAAAAAATACGATGCGGCCGGCTTTGCCGACTACCTGGCTGGCCTGTGCGACAGCTATCCGATTGTGTCCATTGAAGACGGTATGGACGAGAGCGACTGGGACGGCTGGGCCACCCTGACCGAAAAAGTGGGTGACCGGGTACAACTGGTCGGTGACGATCTTTTCGTGACCAACACCAAGATTCTGAAACAGGGCATCGACAAG
The DNA here is from genome assembly GCF_040148665.1 of Marinobacter sp. NFXS9. Classification (NCBI taxonomy): domain Bacteria; kingdom Pseudomonadati; phylum Pseudomonadota; class Gammaproteobacteria; order Pseudomonadales; family Marinobacteraceae; genus Marinobacter; species Marinobacter sp. NFXS9. Next base: position 34,489 of record NZ_JAGDDW010000021.1, read on the forward strand.
TCCATTGCCAACTCCATCCTGATCAAGTTCAATCAGATCGGCAGCCTCAGCGAAACCCTGGACGCCATCAAGATGGCGCAGGACGCCGGCTACACAGCGGTGATCTCGCACCGGTCCGGTGAAACCGAAGACACCACGATTGCCGACCTGGCCGTGGCCACCTGCGCGGGCCAGATCAAGACCGGCTCTCTGTGCCGTTCTGACCGGGTGGCCAAGTACAACCAGCTGCTGCGTATCGAGGAAGAGCTGGCTGGAAAAGCACCTTACCGTGGCCTGAAGGAAATCAAAGGCCAGGCGTAAGCCGGCGACGCAGCGCCCGGCCAGACCGGTTACCGGGCGTGTTGCACAGGAAGGCTCAGGTGAGAAACCTGGGCCTTTTTGTCAGACTAGGCCAGGTTAGGCCGTGCATCTTTATTTTTGCGTGGTTCCGCAATCGCGCTTGGCTGATTTTTAGGCTAGACTTCGGTGGAAGTTCATAATGCAGCGCGCTGATTGTGCGCTGTTTTTGTCTCTATCAGGGTTTCTTCATGAAAGTGTTGTGGGCTGTCATGGCTGTATTTATCGTCCTTCTGCAGGCGCGCCTGTGGATCGGCGAGGGCAGTTTTGCGCAAGTCTGGCAGCTGCAGCAGAAGATTGAAGCCCAGAAAGCCGAGAATGGCACGCTGGCGGATCGCAATGAACGACTCTATGCCGAAGTGCGCAACCTGCGCAGCGGCAAGGGCGCGATCGAAGAGCGCGCGCGCATGAATCTCGGACTGATTCGTGAAGATGAAACCTTCTTCCTGGTGGTCGATCCCTGATCGTCACACAGGTCCCTTCGGACAGTTCCATGACGCAACGGCAATACTGGCTTGTGGTTCCTGCCGCGGGCATTGGGCAGCGCATGCAGGCCGACCGCCCGAAGCAGTATCTGCGACTCAGGCAACGCTATATTCTGGATATCACCCTGTCCCGTCTGCTGGACACTGACCTGTTCGTCGGCGCCATGGTCCCCCTGCATCCGGAAGACCGCTGGTTCGCCGGCAGTGACAGCGCATCGGACCCCCGCGTTTTCACCTGTACCGGCGGCAACGACCGCTCCGACTCGGTTCTGGCTGGATTGAACGCGCTGGCTGATCGCCTCTCCGATGACGACTGGGTGCTCGTTCATGACGTGGCGCGCCCCTGTGTGGCGACCGAGGATATCCGGCGACTGATGTCCGCCCTGGGTGACGGGGAGAGTGGCGGGCTGCTGGCAGCACCGGTCTCCGATACCATCAAACGACAGGCGCCTGATGTCGACGCGGTCATCGAAACGATCGACCGCAGTGCCCTCTGGCGAGCCTTCACGCCGCAGCAGTTTCGCTATGGGTTGTTGCGCACCGCGCTGGAACAGGCCCGGGACCGCGGGGTTGCGGTGACGGACGAGGCGTCCGTCCTGGAGGCTATGGGACACACGCCGAAACTGGTGCGCGGTCGGACCGATAACATCAAGATTACCCTGCCGGAGGATCTTCCGCTGGCGGGCTGGATACTGGATCAACTGGAACACTGAATGATGCGAATTGGACAGGGCTACGACGTCCATGCCTTCTGCGAGGGCGACCATGTCATGATCGGCGGCGTGCGAATCCCACACAGTCAGGGCATCCGGGCGCATTCCGACGGCGACGTCCTCTTGCACGCAGTGGCCGACGCGTTACTGGGCGCGGCCGCACTGGGCGACATCGGGCATTTCTTTCCGGATACCGATGCCCAGTGGCGCGGTGCCGACAGTCGTGAGCTGCTGCGTGCGGTTTATCAGGCGGTGCAGGACGCCGGATTCCGCGTTGCCAACATCGACAGCACCGTCATTGCCCAGAAACCGAAGATGGCGCCTCATATTGCGCAGATGCGCGAGTGCATTGCGGCCGATCTGGCGTTGCCCGTCAACGCGGTCAGTGTCAAAGCCACTACCACGGAAAAGCTCGGATTTACCGGCCGGGAAGAGGGGATTGCCTGCCAGGCCATCTGCCTGCTGCTGGATGGGGTCCGATGAGCCGCTGGCGTCTGGACTGGCCGACCACCTCGGGTCCACGGCTGGGTACCGCCGTGATGCGATCGCAGCCGGAAGATTTTCAGGTCGTTGAAGTGATGGACACGCCCTTTTCCGGGGACGGCGAGCATTTGTGCCTGTTCCTCGAAAAACGCGGTGACAATACCGAATTCGTGGCGCGCCAGCTCGCCAGCATGGCCGGTATTCGTTCGTTTGATGTGGGGTTTTGTGGCCTCAAGGATCGGCATGCAGTGACCCGGCAGTGGTTCAGTCTTTATCGGCCGGGCAAACCGGATGATGCGGCGTTGGTCGACGCGATCGGGCAGCACTGGGCGGTGCTGAAGCAGGCCCGTCACCAGCGTAAGCTGCGGCGGGGCGATCATTCGGGCAATCGGTTCTGTCTGACCCTTCGTGACGTGAAGGCAGACCCGGAAGCACTTGAAGAGCGACTGGCGTCGCTGCGGGACTCCGGCATTCCCAACTACTTTGGGCCGCAGCGCTTCGGGCGGGACGGTAATAATCTGGCCCAGGCGGTGGCCCAGGGCGACCGCCCTCGGCGTGGACGCAACTTCAAGGCCGGGATGGCCTTCTCGGCAGCCCGGTCATGGTTGTTTAACGAAGTTCTGGCAGAACGGGTGGAGCGAGACGACTGGCGCGAGATTATGGACGGCGACCCCTGGTCCGCAGAGCCCTCGGGCCCTCTCTGGGGCGACGGCGGTACCCGGGCTGACGGTGACCTGGAACGGATCGAGCGCGATGTGGTGGATCGCCACCCGGAGATGGCCGGCGTTTTCGCCAGCACCCGGATGAAGCCCGAGCGGCGTTCGCTACGGCTGCCGATCTCCGGATTGGCATGGTGCTGGCCCGAACCCGGCTGCCTGCAGCTGGATTTCCAATTGGCGTCCGGTGGTTTCGCAACGGCATTGGTGGCTGAAATTCTCGACGTTGTGGCTGGCGAGGGGACTGGAAACCCGGCATCATAGTGGGTTGATGTTCATAGGCTCTTACGACCTGCGATTTGCCTGCGAAAGGTGAGGGCAGGCGCCAACTGAAACGGAGACGGATGTGCGGATTTTGCTGGCGAATGATGACGGTGTTCATTCTCCGGGGCTGAAAGTCCTTTACGAGGGGCTCCGGGGACTCGGCGATCTCAGTGTGGTGGCCCCTGATCGCGACCACAGCGGGGCGAGTAATTCCCTGACACTGAATCGTCCGCTGACGGTCGAAACCCATCCCCAGGGCTTTCTGTCTGTGGACGGCACCCCGACCGACTGCGTCAACCTGGCCGTGAACGGGCTGTTCGATCATCCATTCGACCGTGTCATTTCCGGCATCAATACCCACGCCAACCTGGGCGACGACGTGATTTATTCCGGTACGGTCGCCGCCGCTACCGAAGGGCGTTCTCTGGGGTTGCCAGCCATTGCCGTTTCCCTGGTCAGTGACGGCCATTTCCACTACGAGACGGCCGCGCGCGCCGTGCGCACGCTGGTGGAAAAAGAAGCCACCCTGGCGCTGGGGCCGCGCTGTCTGTTGAATGTCAACGTGCCGGATGTTCCCTGGGAGGAGCTGGCCGGATTCCAGGTAACGCGTCTGGGGCACCGGGGGCGGGGCGAGCCGGCGATTCCGATGACCTGCCCGCGGGGCAAGAAGCGTTACTGGATCGGTGCAGCCGGGGCCGGTGACGATGCCGGTCCGGGCACTGACTTTTACGCCGTTCGGCACAACTACGTTTCGATCACGCCGATCCAGGTCGACATGACGCGTCACGAGGCCCTGGATTCCCTCAGCCAGTGGCTGGAGGCGGAGGATTGATGGTGGCTGAACTGCAGGGGATCGGCATGACATCACGCCGGACCCGAATGAGACTGATCCAGCGCCTGCGCGAGTCCGGCATTCAGGATGAGCGGGTGCTGACGGCACTGTCGGAAATCCCGCGGCATATTTTCCTGGATGAAGCGCTTTCCCACCGGGCCTATGAGGACACGGCGTTACCCATAGGCTATCAGCAGACCCTTTCCCAACCTTACATCGTGGCTCGTATGACGGAAGTGTTGATGGAGCACAATCCGTCACGGGTACTGGAACTGGGAACCGGTTCGGGATACCAGACGGCCGTGCTTGGACAGTTGGTGGATGAGGTCTTCAGTGTTGAGCGCATTAATCCGCTACTCAATAAAGCGAGGGAACGGATGCGAACGCTCCACCTGCGTAACACCAGCCTGCGTCTGGCCGGCGACGTGATGGGGTGGCCGGAGAACGCGCCCTTCGACGGTATTCTCGTCACGGCGGCTCCGGCGTCCATGCCAGAGGACTTGCTGCCCCAGTTGGCCGAAGGCGGGGTGATGGTGGCTCCCATCGGCGAAACGACCCAGGTGCTGACCAAGGTTATTCGCCGCGGCGACGATTACGAGATCACTGAGCTGGAACCGGTCCGGTTCGTGCCGCTGTTGAGCGGGGTGGTTCGATGACCCATGAATCGCCGACACCGGTGGAACGTCAACATCCTCTTGCCATCCTGCTGCGGGGCATTGCTATGGGCGCGGCCGATGTGGTGCCCGGCGTCTCCGGCGGCACAATTGCCTTTATCACGGGTATCTACGAGCGCCTGCTGAACGCCATCGGCGCTTTTCCGCGCGCCCTGACCGGTGAGTTGCTCCGGGGCCGTGTCGGCGCCTTCTGGTCAAGGATGGACGGCACCTTCCTGGTGCTGCTGTTTGGTGGCATCATCGCCAGCATCATTACCCTCTCAGGGGCGATTCGCTTTGCGCTCTCCCATTATCCGGTCTTCCTCTGGAGTTTCTTTTTCGGCCTGATCCTGGCGTCTGCCTGGCACGTGGGTCGTGAAATCGGCCGCTGGGGGATAGGGCAAGTGCTGCTGCTACTGATCGGCGCGATCGCCGCCTGGTTCGTTACCCAGATGTCACCGGGGGAAACACCGGTGACCTACTGGACGCTGTTCGGGTCCGGTGCTCTGGCCATCTGCGCGATGATCCTGCCCGGCATCTCCGGCAGTTTTATTCTCCTGATGATCGGCATGTACGGACCGATCCTGACGGCTGTTAACGAATGGCAACTGGACCGTCTCGGACTGTTTGTGACAGGTTGTGTTGTCGGGCTATTGTCGATCGCACAGGTTCTGTCGTGGGCATTCCGACGCTATCGGGACGGGATGCTCGCATTGCTGACCGGGTTTATGCTGGGGGCACTCAGCAAAGTCTGGCCCTGGAAGGAAGCCATCAGTTGGCGTATCAACAGCCACGGCGATCGGGTGCCGCTGGAAGAGATCAACCTGTTACCCGGAACCTATGCCAGTGTGACGGGCGAATCGTCCGCGCTGATGGCTGCGATCGGGCTGGCTATACTCGGTGTGGTTGTTGTGCTCGGCCTGGAATGGTTCGGCCGCATGCGTCAGGCACGCGCAGCTGCGTCGTGAACCGAGGCAGGTCACGAAATATCAGTGCTCGCTGTCACAGCAAATATGTGAACTTGTTACTTTTCGTGTTACCGATTGGAACACCTATTTAGATTAAGTAACTTTAATTTGTTTAAAAAATATGCAATGAATTAGTGACTTATACTGCATTCTTCAGGGACTGCACTATTTTTCATACAAATTTGAAATAAAAAAGAAGCTGTTATTTCCGTGAGCTTAGATGGTCGTACAGGGTTTCGGGACCAGAAACCGGCGGTTTCTCTCCTGGCGAAGTGCTGCCGCCGTCTGTCCTTCCGGGGCCTGGGCGCCGGTTTGCTTGTCCTGTTTTTGCTCACGGGCTGCAATACCGCCGACATCTACCAGGATGACCGATACAACCCGCCGGTTTACTGGGGCCAGCACGTCGTCCGGTCCGGCGAGACCCTCTACAGCATTGCCTGGCGATATGGGCGTGACTATCGCGAACTGGGCAACGCCAACGGCATCAAGCCGCCTTACACCATCAAACCGGGACAGGTCATCCGCCTGGATCTGAGAGGCCACGTGCCTTCCGGGCAGTCCGTGGCGTCCTCGTCGTCATCGTCCACCGCGCCCCGCAAGGCCAGCCGGCCGGCACCCCGCCAGACGCCGACGTCCGCTCCCAAACCCCGGGTTCAGAGGGCACCGCAAGCGGATAAATCCCTGCAGGAACAGACCCAGGTGGTCTCCGATATCCAGTGGCGCTGGCCCAATGTTGGCCCCGTAATTGCAGGATACTCGACGTCGGGAAAAGTCAATAAGGGTGTTGATATTTCCGGCAAACCGGGTGATCCGGTCAGGGCAGCCGCCAGAGGTAGCGTGGTCTATGCGGGCAGCGGGTTGTTGGGTTACGGTAACCTGATCATCATCAATCATAACGAGCACTATCTGAGCGCATACGCTCACAACCGGAAGATATTGGTGCAGGAGGGAGAAAACGTCAGGGCGGGCCAGCTCATTGCCGAAATGGGCAGCAGCGGCGCCAATGCGACGAAGCTGCATTTTGAGATAAGAAAAAACGGCAACCCGGTGGATCCGATGCATTATTTGCCACCGAGGTAGGCGGAACCGCCCCGACTGCTGAAAAACACATGTCACATCGCTGAAAAGTAAACGTGTCATAAGCAGTTGAAAAGAACAGCAGGCACCTGTCGAACAACAAGAATTCCGGCAGGTGATAAGAATGGGGTTAAAAGGCGGGGCAAGAACTATGTCAGCAGAGCGTGATGAACTCATTGTTGATCGTGTGGCAGATGTCGAGGATCCGGAAGAAGAGACTCTGACAGTCGACTCCAGTAACCAGGAACAGGATGACGCGCCGTTAACGGACTCATCCGATCTCTCCAAGGCTTCAGGCCGCTACTACACCAGCCAGAAACAGCTGGACGCTACCCAGCTCTATCTCAACGAAATCGGTTTCTCACCACTCCTCACACCGGAAGAAGAAGTCTACTTTGCACGGTTGGCCCGTAAGGGACAGGAAGCCGGACGCAAACGGATGATTGAAAGCAACCTGCGTCTGGTGGTGAAAATTGCACGACGCTACGTGAACCGGGGCCTGACACTGCTCGACCTGATCGAGGAGGGGAATCTCGGCCTGATCCGCGCCGTCGAGAAATTCGACCCGGAACGCGGTTTCCGCTTCTCCACCTACGCGACCTGGTGGATTCGCCAGACCATCGAGCGCGCCATCATGAATCAGACGCGCACGATTCGCCTGCCGATTCATGTGGTCAAGGAACTGAACCTGTACCTGCGCGCAGCGCGTGAGCTGACCCAAAAGCTGGATCACGAACCGTCTGCGGAGGAAATTGCGCAGATGGTCGACAAACCGGTCAACGATGTGAAACGCATGCTGGGGCTGAACGAGCGGGTCACCTCCGTAGACACCCCGATCGGCAGCAGCGGCGAAAAATCGCTGCTGGATACCGTGGCCGATGAAGGCGCAACCGATCCGGCCGACTTGCTGCAGGATACCAACATGCAGGGCTGCATCGAGCGCTGGCTGGACCAGCTCAGCGACAAGCAGCAGGAAGTGCTTTCCCGTCGATTCGGGCTGCGTGGTTACCAGACCAGTACGCTTGAGGAGGTCGGGCAGGAGATCGGTCTGACCCGAGAGCGGGTTCGCCAGATCCAGGTCGAAGCGCTGCGTCGCCTGCGGGAGATCCTGGAGAAGGAAGGCTTGTCCTGCGCCATGCTGTTTAAATAAACCATTCTTCAGAATGGCACACAAAAACCGGTGATCCCGAGAGGGGCCACCGGTTTTTTATTGGCTGATCGGCGTCAGGCGTCGTGTGCCAGTGGCCATCCGGTGCGGCTTCGGCAAATGAGAACCAGGCATCGGAGAGTGTCTGACCGCATTGCTAAAATGCAATTGGTCTGGAAGGACTAAAGTTATAAAATAAATAACAATCAAACGTTTAGGGACATGATGATGAAAAAGGTTACCTCAGCACTGCTGCTCACTCTTGCCCTGGTAGGACCGGCGTCTGCGTTGACTCTGGAAGGTGTCGATGTGCCGGAACAGATGAAGGCCGACAGTTCTGACCTGGTGCTCAATGGCGCCGGGGTTCGATCCAAGTGGTTCCTGGATCTGTATGTTGGCAGCCTGTTTGTGCCCCAGAAGCAGTCCAATCCCAAAGCGATCATCGATGCGGATCAGCCCCAGGCGATCCGGCTGGACATCATTTCCGGCATGATCACCAGTGACCGTATGACCGAAGCCACCATGGAAGGCTTTGAGGCCTCCACCCATGGCGATATGGCGCCGGTGAAGCAGGAAATCGACCAGTTCATGGGCGTCTTCAAGGAAGAGATCAAGGAAGGTGATGTCTTTGATCTGGTGTATGTGCCCAATGAAGGCGTCCAGGTGTTCAAGAACGGTACCAAGAAAGACACCATTCCGGGCCTCGAATTCAAGAAGGCGCTGTTTGGCATCTGGCTGTCCGACGAGCCCGCCCAGGAAGACCTGAAGGAAGCGATGCTGGGTAAGGCGGATTAAAGTCTATCTGGTTAGATCGGTGATATTGAAAGGGAGCCCTCGGCGGCTCCCTTTCTCGTTTGGGGATTTCAGAGTCTGGGCTCGGAAGAACCGGTTATTCCGAATCGGCAGCCTTGCAGGCTGTTCCGAAGCTAAAGCGTCAGCTACATGTGAGGCCAGCTGGAAGGCGTAGATACCATCTGTCCCTACAGTCCTCAATGGGCTTACGCTGCCCACTGAGGATCGTAGCCTTGCTGGTGCTTCAGCACGCCGTAGGCCATCTGCACCAGTTTCCGCATAGCGGCGCCCAAGGCG
>NZ_JAGDDW010000022.1:0-41193 GCF_040148665.1 Marinobacter sp. NFXS9
TGCAATATCGAGCCCAATTACTGACACTGTCATTGGCCCCCTCCTTATGGCTCTCGTTGAATTGTTCGCACGATCAACCATGGCACATCGATGCCGAAGAGTGGGAGGGGACCATCCCATCAGCTACGCCCTCAAGTTGGCTGGGCCATGTAGCCGACGCTTCAACTTCGGTGGGCCCATCAGGACCCTAAAAAAGCTTTGACGACGGCCTCAAAAACTCGCCGTCGCGGTCACGGACGACCCGGCGCTTTGCCCGGCCAGTGTGTTGTTACTGCCACTCTGCCAAACCTGATCCTGCGACGGATCGCTTTCGTCCCGTTTGAGGCATTTCCACTCGACATCAGTCTGCGCTGGAATACCCACATCGCCCGCCCAGGTCGGGTAGTTATCCGCGGACAGGATGACGGCGGAAACCGGATCCCAGTTGCCCAGTTCGGCGATGTTGCCGGTCACGTAGACACTCTGGCCCAGCGTCGTCGTTCCGTTCTGGCACTGGAAGGTCACCGTCACGTCCGCACTGCCACCGCTGCCGGAACCAGTGTCCGAACCGGAGTCAGAGCCATCGCACGCGGCGCCGGTATGCAGTGCCGCCGCTTCCATGCCGGGCACATTCAAGGTGACCTGACCACCGGATACGGTTACACAGGCGTTGTCGCCGGCCACGTTGTGGTAGCTGCCGTCCGGCATATTGGTGGTGAACGTGCGGCTCAGGTCACTGTTCTCACGGTTGATCACGACGAAACCGACGCTGCCCCGGCCGAAGGCGATCTGGTTGTTGCCGTTGTCCCACCAGTGGTTGACGCCGGTGCCGTCGGTCTCGTTACGGAAGGCCACCATGTTGGCGATCGACGACCAGCGGTGTTCACAGATCCAGTCGCTGCCGCACTGGGCCTCGCCGTTCTGGTAGACGCTGCTGGACGGCGGCCCCTGGTCGCTGTCGGAGAAGGCGTAGCTGGACATTACTTTGGGATAGCCGTACGGCCAGGCCAGCATGAACACGTTGGCCAGGTTGTAGAGCGCACCGTCCTTGTAGGTCAGCACGTTGCTGCCGCCGGCGCCATGGCCCCGCTGGTTGTCGTGGTTGTCGGTGAACACCACGGCGTTCTGGCTGCCGATAAAGCCCCAGTCCTCGCCAAAGTTACTCAGGTAGGACAGCTGCTGGTTCTTGAACACGTCGCCGATGTTGGCGCTGTATTTGAACTCGGTGACGTCGCCCTGGCCGGTGTATTCCGACGAGCTGATCGCCTCGCCCCCCAGGTCGATGACTTCCTGGAAGGTGTAGATATTACCGTTGAGCCGCCCCAGGATGCCGCTGATGTCCCCCGGGGCCATGTGCTTCGCGGCGTCAACGCGGATGCCCTTCACCCCGAGGTTGATCATGTTATTGATGTAGTCCGCCACCGTCTGCTGGACATAGCTGGCGCCGGTATCCAGGTCCGGCAGCCCCACCAGCTGACAGTTGCGCACCCGCCAGGCGTCGCTGCTGTAATCGCCGCTGTTGATAGTACAGGTGTCGTGGAAGTCGTTGCTGCTGTAGATGGGATAGGTTTCGCTGCTGCTGTCGTAAGACGAGCCTGCGGTGCCGGTCCCGCTGCCGTTCGCCATGTGGTTGAATACGGCATCGGCGTAGATATCCACACCCACGGCGTTACAACGTGACACCATATTGGCAAAGGCGGCCGCGTCGCCGCTGCGGCTGTTGAGCTGGTAGCTTACCGGCTGGTAGCGGGTCCACCACTGACTGCCCTGGATATGCTCCTGGGGTGGCGATACCTGGACGGCCGAATACCCCTTGGGCCCGAGGAAGTTCTCACACTCCTGGGCCACATCGTCCCAGGACCATTCGAACAGCTGAACAAAGACCCCGGCATGGGCCTGTGAAGCCGCCCCCAACAGGAGAAAAGCGGCGGCCAGCCATGGCAGCCGTTGCTTGACGTGTTTCATTGTTCGCTCCTTTCGCCTCCCATTCCGGAGACGCTTCTTGTATTTGTTTTGGAAGACGACATCCCTCGGCCAGCCCGATGGACAAACCGCGGCGAATGTCAGGAGTCACTGTGCGCCGGTCAATAATCCACCAACAACATCCACCGGTGGTGGATTCAGGGCGTAGGAATGGGGAGGACAGAGATCGATTGGCGGGGTAATGATTAGAAAAGCGACAGGTTTCAGGAAAGGCGAGACCCCGGCGCCGGTGATTCCGGTACCGGGGATCGGTGCGGCCTTAAGCCTCTTCTTTTTCGCTTTCTTTCAGCTTGTTCAGTCCGAGCGTGGCCAGCGTGCGGCTGCGAACGGTGTTCAGCAGTTCGGCATCGTCCACCAGGGACTGGCCGTAAGACGGGATCAGCTCGCGGATCCGTGCCTGCCATTCCGGCGTCTTGAGACGATCGCCGAAGCAGCGTTCCAGGACGTCCACCATGGCGTTCACCGCCGTAGACGCACCCGGGGAAGCGCCCAGCAGGGCTGCCAGGGAGCCGTCTTTGGCCGCCACGATCTCGGTGCCGAATTCCAGCTTGCCGCGACCGTCGTCGGATTTCTTGATGATCTGGACCCGCTGGCCGGCGGTCTGCAATTTCCAGTTCTGTTCCTGCGCATCCGGGAAGAAGTTACGCAGGGATTCGATCCGGGCGTTGTGAGACTGGAACACTTCCTTGATCAGGTAACGGGTCAGGTCCATGTTGCCCTTACCCACCTGCATCATGGGAACGATGTTGCCACCGCGAACCGACGAGAACAGGTCAAACACCGAGCCCTGCTTGAGGAACTTGGTGGTGAACCCGGCAAACGGCCCGAACAGCAGGGCCGGCTCGCCATTGATGATGCGGGTGTCCAGGTGCGGCACCGACATCGGGGGCGCACCCATCGGCGCCTTGCCGTAGACCTTGGCGTGGTGACGCTTGACCACATCCGGCTTCTGGCAGACCAGCCACTGGCCACTGACCGGGAAACCGCCGTAACCCTTGCTCTCTTCGATCTCGGATTTCTGCAGCAGCGGCAGCGCACCGCCACCGGCCCCCAGGAACACGAAACCGGCTTCGATCTTCTTGGTCTCGCCGGTGTTTTCGTCCTTCAGGCGAACCTTCCAGCGGCCGTTGTCGCGCTGTGCCAGCGTCTTCACCGGATGATTCAGCAACAGTTCGAAGTTGGGCTGATCCTTGAGGAAATCGACCATGCTCCGGGTCAGGGACCCGAAATCCACGTCGGAGCCGTGCTTGACCCGGGTCGCCGCGACCGGCTGGTTGGGATCCCGGTTGCTCATGATCAACGGCATCCACTCACGCAGGGTGTCGGCGGACTCGGTGAACTCCATCTCCCGGAAAAGGTGATGGTTACTGAGCTTCTCATGCCGCTTGCGCAGGAAGGCCACGTCCTTCTCACCCCAGACAAAACTCTCGTGCGGAGTGGGGTTGATGAACTTGGAGGGCTCCGGAAGGATGTTCTTTTCGACGAGGTACGACCAGAACTGGAGTGACAGTTCGAACGACGCGTTGATATTCAGCGCCCGTTCAATCTGCACGTCGCCGTCATCGGTTTCCGGCGTGTAGTTGAGTTCACAGTAACCGGCGTGGCCGGTACCCGCATTGTTCCATCCGTCGGTGCTTTCATGGGCCACGTGATCAAGACGTTCCACCATGACGATGTCCAGGGACGGATCAAGCTGCCTGAGCATCATGCCGAGAGTGGCGCTCATGACACCACCACCGACCAGCACGACATCTGCCTGTCTTGCAGTCATTAGCTTGCTACCTTCAATCTGAGGTGATCGAAAATGTTACATAATTATTTTGAGGCGCCAATTATCCGTATTTTTGACGCAAGATGAAATTGCTTATAGCAATGGGTACGAAATTCGCATGATCAAAGCAATCATTCCGGTAGCTTATCAAATGCCATCCGAGTAAAATCGCCGGCTTCGCCGAGCTATCTGCCCCTAACAAGAACAGAATCGGCACTCCCCTTACACACCATTATTCCTGTTAAACAGCCTGCGGATGGTTTGTCCTTTATGCATTGGTTGGAATTTGTCCTGATCAGCTTCGCCATTTTGGCGCTTCTCGGCGTGATCTTTGAGGAGGTCACCCACGTTAACAAAGCCAAGGTCACCCTGTTTTTCGGCACCCTGTCCTGGCTCATGCTCTTCCTCTTCAGCCCGTCGGAAGGCCATACCGAATCGGTCGCAGAAGGATTGGCGGAGAGCATATCCGAAATCGCCAGCCTGTGGCTCTTCCTCGTGGCCGCCATGACCTTTGTGGCCTATTTGAACAAGAAAGGCATGATCGAAAACCTGATCTATCTGATCATGCCCAAGCGCATCAAGGAGAATCATCTTCTCCTGCTGACCGGGCTGTTCTGCTTCATCTTCTCGTCCCTGGCGGACAACATTACCGCCACCCTGGTGTCCTGCGCCCTGATCCTGTCCCTGCATCTGGACCGGAAAAAGCAGGTCCGATTCGTCACCCTGGTGGTCTTCGCGGTCAACTCGGGCGGCGTGTCGCTGATCACCGGCGACGTCACGACGCTGATGATCTTCCTGGCCCACAAGGTCGAAATCCTGACGCTGCTGGCCCTGGCCGTGCCGGCCGCCTTCGGCGTCTTCCTGCTGGCCCTGCTGCTGTCCCGGGGCATGCACGAAGAGGTGGTGCTGGTTCACGAGCGCAACGACGTGCGCCGTGTGGACGTCATCATCGCCGTGCTGTTCCTGTCCACGATCATTGCCACCATCGCCTGCAACGTGCTGTTCCAGGTGCCGCCGGTGCTGATGTTCCTGTTCGGGCTGTCGGTCATGTTCCTCACGTCCCGTTTCCTGAGTACGGATTCCGACCTGGACCCGATCATCGAGTACGTGCGCACCATCGAGTTCGATACCCTGTTCTTCTTCCTGGGGATCCTGCTGATCGTTGGCATGCTCAAGGAAATCGCGGCACTGGGCAGCTTCGTCGAGGTCTACCATGTGCTGCCGCCGATCGCCGCCAACTACTTCATGGGGATTTTCTCGTCACTGATCGACAACGTGCCGCTGACCGCCGCATTGCTCAAGGCGGGGATCGACATGACGCCGGGTGAGTGGCTGGGATTGACCTATTCGGTGGGTGTGGGCGGCTCCCTGCTGGTGATCGGTTCCGCAGCGGGTATTGTCGCCATGAGCAAGATCCCGGGGCTGACCTTTGCCAGCTACCTGCGCTACAGCCTGTTCCTGCTGGTCGCCTACACCATTGGCTACGGCGGGGTTTACCTGCTCGGCCTGTTCCTGCACTGACGCCTGGCCGGGCGTCAGACCCGGCCTCGCTCCCGCTCGATCCGCCGCCGGACTTCCGCCATCAGCTCGGGCAACTGCTCGCGGCTGTATTGGCGGCTGTCCAGCGGCTCGCCCACACAGAAATCCACCTGCTGGCCCAGGTTGATGTGCCAGGTGCGTGCCGGTAACACCCGCTCATTGCCACGAATACCCACCGGCACGATGATCGCCTGGGTATCCAGCGCAAGGTGAAAACAGCCTTTCTTGAAACGGCTCAGTTCGCCGTCCGGGGAACGCGTGCCTTCCGGCGCAGCCCACAGGACAATCCCGCTTTCCATCATAGCCTTGGCCCGCTCCAGATCCGCCAGGGCGCGATCATGGTTGGAGCGATCGACGGACGGGAATTCGGCCGCCCGCATCGCCGGCCCCAACAGGGGAATGCCGAACATTTCCTTCTTCGCCAGCATGCGGATCGAACCCGGCAGGGCCACGAAGCTCAGCGGAATATCGTAGTGACTGGCGTGGCTGCAGAGGACGATGTAGCGGCGTCCGTCCTCGAAATCCGGAATGTCGCCCCGCACCCGCAGGTTGACCCGCACCAGTCTCAACAACAACGCTGACCAGTCGCGGCAATAGCGGTCCACCTTCTCCCGTGTCAGGCGCCCGGTGAGCGACCGCAGCAGGACCAGGGTCGAATAAAGGGCGGTCACACCGACCGAACCGACAACGACCCCGATGCGTCGCATCAGCGTGGCGGATTCGGCAATGGGATTAACGGTCAGACGGATCATCGGCCGGGATACCTCACGTTCACGAACATCTACCAGCGGCGTCCACCGCTGTCGCAAGGGGCAACATATTAGTCCCTCCGCCAATAGCCGAATAGTCTAAAGGTCATCTTGATCACTTTTCGAACAGGAGCTAAAGACACAGTATGGCCCGTGCCCAGGGAGCTGTTGAGCCGGCCACTCGACATGGTGAGATCTGACAACGACAAGGAGAACGGCCATGGTCACCCTGAACCGGTTCAACAGCGATCTCCCCCGACTGACCCGACGCCAGATGCTGGCGGGTAGTGTCGGCACCCTGGCTTCCATCGGTCTGTCCGGGATACCCCTGCGGGCCAGCGGCGACACGGCCCCGATTCCCGATTTTATCAAATGGAAGAAGACTGACGCGCTGATTATCCACAGCGAGAAAACGATGGAGACCCGGCGCGACGCCATCGACATGAGCGTCATCACGCCCAACAACATTCTGTTTGTCCGCAACAACCTGCCCACACCGTCGGAAAGCGTCGTCGCCGACCCGGATGCCTGGGAGGTCAGTTTCAGTGGCGTCAACAACCCGCGCTCACTGACCGTCGGCGAACTCAAGCGGCTGGGCGTGGAAACCGTCGCCACCGTCCTGCAGTGCTCCGGCAACGGCCGTGCCTTCTTTCCCCATGGCGCCAGCGGCTCCCAGTGGAGCGTGGGTGCCGCCGGCTGCGTGCTCTGGACCGGCGTTCCCCTGCGGCAGGTGATCCAGGACCTGGGCGGTCCGGTGTCCGGCGCCCAGTACATCACCAGTACCGGCGGTGAAGAACTGCCCGCCGGCCTGGATGCCGACACCGTAAAAGTCGAAAGGTCCGTCCCGCTGAAAGCGCTGGATGTGGCCCTGCTGGCCTGGGAACTGAATGGCGAGCCGCTGCCGCTGACCCATGGCGGACCGCTGCGCATGGTGATTCCCGGCTACTATGGCGTCAACAACGTGAAGTACGTGAAGCAGGTGGCCTTCACCGATGTGCAGTCCACCGCCAAGATCCAGGTTTCCAGCTACCGCATCCGCGATGTAGGTGAGAAAGGCAGTCCCGAACAGCCGTCGATGTGGGAAATGAACGTGAAATCGTGGATCACCGGACCGCTGGAACAGGCCAAGTCCGGGCCGCAGATCATCCACGGCGTGGCCTTCGGCGGGGCCAGCGCGGTGAAAAGCGTGGAGGTGTCGCTGGACAACGGCAAGAACTGGCAGGCCGCCGAGTTCGTCGGCCCCGATCTGGGTCGCTATGCCTGGCGCCCCTTCATGATCGCGGCCAACCTGAAGCCCGGCGAATACCGCATCGTCAGCCGGGCGACCAGTGCCGAAGGCATTACCCAACCCCGGGAGCGGCGTGACAACGAGCGGGGGTACGGCCATAACGGCTGGGACGATCACGGCATCACGCTGACCGTCAGCTGATGGCCGCAACCATGACCGCCGGCGCGGGTGGTCCTGCTCGCTGGGTTCTGCTGGCGACCGCCTTCCTCCCGGGCACAGTCCTGGCCGACGGGGATCCCTCAACGCTGGGTCGGCGCGTGTTCACCGAGCTGGCCCAGCCCTCGTGCGGCCTGTGTCATACGTTGCAGGATGCGGGCACGACCGGTCAGATTGGTCCCAACCTGGACACCCTGAAACCCACGCCGGAACAGGTGGCCACCGCCGTGCGCGGAGGTGTGGGCATTATGCCGGCGTTTGCGGAGAGTCTGTCGGAAGAAGAGATCAACGCGGTCGCCCAATACGTGGCCGGGGTAACCGGTGGTGACTGAAGAGAAAAAAAGCATCGTCCCTGATGCAGATGAGCTCCTTGCCACATTGGCTATCACCACAATGCAGTCGTTGCTGACTTCAATGTACGACGTCCACATGACAACCGGATGACAACCAAAACGCATTTCAGGTATGCCATACTCGGGCCACACCGCTTTCTGGAGCAAAACCATGGAATTGCTGCTGCTCGGCGCCACTGGCGCAGTGGGTCGGGAAGTACTGGAACTGGCCCTCAACGACCCATCCATCCCGACCGTGACGGCACCCACACGCCGCCCCCTGACGCCTCACGAAAAACTGCACAACCCGGTGGTCGATTTCACCATGCCATTGCCCGCCGCCGGTTGGTGGAAAGCCGACGCCCTGCTCTGCTGCCTGGGCACCACGATCAAGAAGGCGGGCAGCCAGGCGGCCTTCCGCGCCGTGGACCACGACCTGATTCTGGAAGCCGCCCAGAAGGCCCACGATTACGGCACGCCGGTGATGGTGCTGAATTCATCCCTGGGGGCCAACAGCGCCAGCCGCAACTTCTACCTGCGCACCAAGGGCGAAACCGAAGACGACCTGCGCCGGATCGGTTTCCGACGTCTGGCGCTGGTTCGTCCTTCGCTGATCGACACGGACCGGGAAGAAGCCCGCTTCGGGGAAAAAGCCGGCCTGATCGCCAGCCGACTGCTGCGCCCGATCATTCCGGCGCACTACCGCGCCGTGTCAGCGCGCTCGATCGCGCGGACCATGCTGGATTCGGTGCTGGGCAGTGATGGGGTGCGGGTGATCGAGTCGGAAGAGATTCGGTAGGAAGCGGCACAAACTTAAGCCGTAGGTTGGGCTTCCTGCGTCAGCCCAACCTACAACCGAAGGTGCCCGGTGGGACACCCCGGCCGCAGATCGACGTTATTCGCCCTTCGGCACAAACGTCATCGCCACAGAATTGAGGCAATAACGCTGACCACTCGGCGGCGGGCCGTCCGGGAAGACGTGGCCCAGGTGGCTGTCGCAACGCGGGCAGCGGATTTCCGTACGCATCATGCCGGCACTGTGGTCTTCCAGGTAGCGGATGTGGTCCGGATCGAACGGGGCAAAAAAGCTCGGCCAGCCGGTTCCGGAATCGAACTTGTGTTCGGAGTTGAACAGCGGCAGATCGCACAGGCGACAGTGATAAACGCCGTCCTGCTTGTTATCCAGCAACGTGCCGCAGAAGGGATGCTCGGTACCGTGGTCCAGCAGCACCTTGCGCTCTTCGTCGGAGAGGCCTGCGGCCAGTTTATCGATGTCGTCCGGGTTCAGCGGGGTCAGATCATAACCTGCGTCGGATGTGGGCATGGCCAGGCTCCTTAAACGGAATCGTCGTTGTATTCGGGTTTCAGCCGGTCACCAAAGCGGTCGCGCAGTTTTTCCATCTTGGGCGCGGCGACCGCCATGATATACGGCTGGAACGGATTACGCGCGGCAAAGTTCTGGTGATACTCCTCGGCCGGGTAAAAGGCCTCCAGCGGCTCCAGGGTGGTCACTACTGGTGCATCATAGACTCCGGCGGCATCCAGCTTGCGGATATAGGCCTCGGCCACCTGTTTCTCGGCGTCGGTCGCATAGAACACCGCGGATCGGTACTGGGTGCCCCGGTCGTTGCCCTGACGGTTGAGCTGGGTCGGGTCGTGGGCTACCGAGAAGAAAATCCGCAGCAGCTCGCCAAAGCTGGTTTTCGCCGGATCGTAACGGATCTCGATCACCTCGGCGTGCCCGGTATTCCCGGTGCAGACCGCCTCGTAGTTGGCGGTTTCCGCAGCGCCTCCGGCATAGCCCGACATAACGGCCTTGACGCCATCCACGGCGAGATAGACCGCCTCGGTGCACCAGAAGCAACCACCGCCGAAGACCGCCCGCTGCTCACCGGCATCGGCCGGCAGCTCCAGATCGGTATCCGGTTCGGGAAACCGGCTGCGCGGGACGTTCATACCCGGCAGATCACAGGACTGGCTCATGATTCCTCCTGACGCTCATTGGCGCATTACAATGCGTTGACCTTCTATTTTGTGGGCTAACGCGGGGATTTACCAATCGCGGAAGTCCCCCATTGTTGGCCGGTATGCCTGCGACATGTCGATCCCTTAACGGTTCCGCATTTACCCCCGGTGCCGGGCGCGCCATACTGAAACCTCTCCTGTGCGGTTCCAACCGTTCAGGGGCACGGCATATCCATCGCACGACACGAAAAAAGCGACGCAAGGAGCGGACAATGACCCGTGCGGCTCCGGACACCCAACACCCGGACGATCTCCTGGAATACCGCCTTTCCCTGCGACTGGGCCCGGTTCACGCCCGCCAGCGACTGGGGATCGAAAGGGAATTCGAATCGCGCCTGATCGACCGCAACGGCCATTTTTGCCACGTGGAAAAATGGTATTCCCTACACGGCCTGATCCGCGCCTGCCTGCGCATCAGCGGCATGCTTGAGCGCGCCGAGAACAACGCCCGGCGCATGCGCACCATCGATAACCGCTTCGTGATTCCGCACCTGCCTGCCGCGTTCGAAGGCTACCGCATCCTGCAACTGACCGACCTGCACGTGGACATGGACGACGCCATGCTGGAGGCCATCATCGAACACGTGGCGGGCCTGGATTACGACCTGTGCGTGCTCACCGGCGATTACCGCAAGCTGACCTGGGGGCCGATCGAAGCCAGCCTGGACGGCATGCGCCGCCTGCGCCAGGTACTCAAGGGCACTCCGATCGGCGTGCTGGGCAATCACGACAGCATCCGCATGCTGCCGGCCCTGGAGGACATGGGTTATCAGATGCTGCTGAACGAATCCATGGCGATCGAACGGGGTGGCGCCAGGTTCTACCTGGCGGGTGTCGACGACGCTCACTTCTACAAGGTGCACAACCTGCAACGCGCCGCCGAGGACATCCCTCCGGGTGAACCCTCGATGCTGCTTAGCCACACTCCGGAAATCTGGCGCGAAGCGGCTCACGCCGGTTACGACCTATTCCTCTGCGGCCACACCCACGGCGGCCAGATCTGCCTGCCCGGCGGTATTCCGGTGTTGCTGGATGCGGATTGCCCGCGATCGCTCGGCAAGGGTGCCTGGCGCCATGCGGATATGCAGGGCTACACCTCGTGTGGGGCCGGCACCTCCATGGTTCACGCCCGGCTGAACTGCCCGCCGGAGGTGAATATGCATACGTTGACGCGGGGGCCAACCTAGCGGCTTTGGCAGCCTCTCCGCCCATTAAGGACACCGTAGGTTGGGCTGACGAAGGAAGCCCAACACTGTCGCAGAGATCCTAAACGCTCGGTGCCGGGCCAATGTTGGGCTTCCTGCGTCAGCCCAACCTACGTCCGGACAACCGACGCATTGGGGAGGATCGCGCCATCGGCACCACCTCCCAAGCCGATCAATACGGCCGCCGCCGAATCCCCAACCGGTACAACAACGGCGAAAACACCATATCCGCCAGCATGAACAGCAACACGGTCACCACCGTCACCTCCCAGCCGTAATCCAGCCAGAAGGCCCCGAACACCACCGGCAGGATCGCTTCCGGCAACTGGTCGAGCCCGATGGCCTGGGCGCTGGACCGTAAATGACGGCGGCGCTTGATGAAGCTGCTGATCATGTCACCGGTCAGGGCCAAAAAGCCGAACAGTGCGCCGAACTTGCCGCCCAGATCCAGCAACAGGCTGACAATGGTGGTGGCGACGACGCCGATGATCAGCCCCCGCCAGGTCTTGCTGTCCCCCAGCAAGCGCTCGCCGTCTCGCCAGAGCCGACCACCATCGATCGGCTGGTCGCCATGAGCGCCCAGCAGCAACTGCCCCAACACCGGGGAGCCGTTGGCCGCCGTCAGCAATAACAGCAGCTGGAGGACCAGTACAGCGGCGTCAGTCAGCTTTCCAGGCCTCCGCGGGTCAGTTTCAACGGATCAAGGATGCCTTCCAGCTGCTCCCGGGACAGGTCGGTCTTCTCTTCCGCCACATCCAGGATGGAACGACCGCTGGCGTAGGCTTCCTTGGCGATTTCGGCGGCCCGGCTGTAGCCGATTTCCGGATTCAGGGCGGTCACCAGCACCGGGTTCTTGCCGACAGCCTCGGCCAGATGCTCGGTATTGGCCGTAAAGCCGCTAATGGCCTTATCCGCCAGCACCCGGGCGCTGTTGCTGATCAGGTGAATCATGTCCACCAGGTTGGCCCCAACCAGCGGCAGCATCACATTGAGCTGGAAGTTGCCGGACTGGCCGGCCGTGGCAATGGTGCTGTCCAGCCCCATCACCTGCGCGGCGACCATGGCCGTGGATTCGGGAATCACCGGATTCACTTTGCCCGGCATGATGCTGCTGCCCGGCTGCAACGCCGGCAGACTGATCTCCGCCAGCCCATGAATCGGCCCGCTGTTCATCCAGCGCAGATCGTTGGCCATCTTCATCAGGACTACCGCGGCCCCGCGCAGCTGGGCGGAGAAATTCACCGGCGCATCCACCGCGCTCTGGGCAACGAACTTGTGCTCGAGAGACGTGAAATGGAACCCGGTCTGCTCGTTCAGCGCGCCGACAAACCGGTCGGCAAACTGGCTGTGAGCGTTGACGCCCGTGCCCACGGCAGTGCCGCCCTGGGGCAGCGCCAGCAGCTCATCCCGCGCCCATTCGATCCGCTTCTCCACGGCGTGCAGCTGTTCCCGCCAGGTCTGCAGTTCCTGGCCCAGCGTCACCGGCATGGCGTCCATCAGGTGCGTGCGGCCGGTCTTCACGGTCTGCTTGAACTCGGATTCGCGTTCGTAGATGACGCCCTGCAAATGCGACAGGGCGGGTAGCAATGTGGACTCCGCCAGGCTCACGGCGCTTACGTGAATGGCGGTGGGAATCACGTCGTTGGAACTCTGGCTCATGTTGACGTGATCGTTGGGGTGAATCTCGCCACCATCCGCCTTGCACAGGTGGGCGATCACCTCGTTGACGTTCATGTTGGTGCTGGTGCCGGACCCGGTCTGGTAGACATCGATCGGGAACTGGTCCCGGTGCTCACCGGCCAGCAGGGTGTCGCAGGCCTTGAGGATGGCGTCCCGGCGCCGGTCTTCCAGCAGGCCGAGCCGGCTGTTGGCTTCCGCCGCGGCGCGCTTGATGCGAACCACCGCTTCGATAAAGGCCGGCGGCATGGTGCGCCCGCTGACCGGAAAGTTATCCACAGCCCGCTGGGTCTGGGCGCCCCACAGGGCCTCACTGGGGACCTTCACCTCGCCCAGGCTGTCCTTTTCGATACGGAATTCACTCATGGCAGCCTCCTTTCGCTGGAATGGAGCCGGATGGCAACGATCGCCCCGCTCTTCTCTGTCCACGGCGCCGTGGATCAGCCTCTACCTCCTGTCCTTGTTGCAAAAACCTGCGGTTTCAAGCCCCTGCGACCCGAGAAAAGAGGCCTGAGCCGAAAAAACCGGCCAGCCCGTTCCGTAGCATGCGGTCGCCTTCGCGCCGTATCAGCCCTCCGGACTGTGCTTCAGCCGAACATGGTCACAGACACCGGTCACCTGGGAAAAGTTCAGGATCAGGGTATGCACCGTGTTGGTGTAGGTATCGTGCAGGTGGAATTTGAAGCGCTTCTGGGCTTCGCCCTGGAGGAAGGCGTCGTATTCCTTGACCAGTTCCCGTACATCGCCGCCGGAATCCTTGGACCAGGTGGCGTTAAATGGCCCCAGGATCGCCCCGCCGGCCAGGCATACGGTCACTTCATGGTTGGTCAGAGCACTGTCGGAGCTTTGCATGGACACCTCCTCGCTGTTGGCATTCAGTCGGAAGCCGCCGTTCGCGGTCTTATTCCAGAAGTGTAGACAGGAATCCGAGCCTCAGTGATGACAGTTTGCCGTCATCACGGGCCAGCCCGCAATGACGCCTCATGACAACAAGCTGGTGAGCAGCGCCCGTAACCGGTTGGGTTTGACCGGTTTGTTAAGCACCGGGAAATACTGGGTTTTCAGGAACTGGCGGCAGGCGTCGCTGCGGTCGGCGGTAATGATGGCCGCCGGCACATCCTGCTGCAGTTGGCGCCGCACGGCGTAGATGGCTTCGCAGCCGGTGCGGCCATCGTTGAGATGGTAGTCGGCCAGGACCGCTTCCGGTGCCGGGAGATCCACCTGCTGCAGAGCCAGCGCCATGTCGGCGTTTTCAGCGGTCTGGACGTCACAGCCCCACTGCTCCAGCAGCGCCCGCATACTGACCAGGATATCCGGTTCGTTATCGATCACCAGCACCCGTCGGCCGGTCAGGGAATGCGGCTCCATGGCCACGGCCACCGACTGGGCGGCCGGAGCCCGGTGCGCCTGGGCCGCCTGCGGCACGACCACCGTAAAGCGCGACCCCACGCCCGGGCGGGACGTGACCTCGATGCGATGCCCAAGCATCCGCACCATGCGATCGACGATCGCCAGCCCCAGGCCCACCCCCTTGCGACCGCCGGTATGCGGCGCCGTCAGCTGGTGGAACTCGCGGAAGATGTCCTCCAATCGATCGGCCGGAATGCCCACACCGCTGTCCCAGACTTCCAGGTGCAAATCACCGCCCCGGGGCCGGACGTTGAGGAAAACGCTGCCGCTCTCGGTGTAGCGGAAGGCATTGGTCAGCAGATTGCGCAGGATGCGCGTCATCATCCGCGCGTCGCTGTGGATGATCCCCGGGCGCGACCGGACCCGCAGCTGCAAGCCGGCATTGTCCGCCACCGGTTCGAACTCGGTCGCCAGGCTCTGGATCAGGTCCTCGGTGTCGATGTAGGTCAGATCCGGCTTGATCGCCTGCTGGTCGAGCTTGGAGATATCCAGCAGGTCGGCCAGCAAATCCTCGGCGCCTTCAAGGGCACGATGGACCCGGTCGATCAGCCGGCTTTCCTCGACCGGCAGTGGCCGGTCCTGCAGCGTGGACACCAGCAATCGCGCGGCGTTCAGGGGTTGCAACAGGTCATGGCTGGCTGCAGCCAGGTACTTGTCTTTGCTGCGATTGGCCTCTTCCGCCGACTGGATGGCCACCACCAGTTCCGCTTCGATCTTCTCCCGCTCCCCGATCTCACGACGCAAGCCGGCGTTGGCTTCCCGCAGTTCCCGGGTCCGATCCTTCACCCGGGCTTCCAGCTCCAGGTTCAGCTCTTCCAGGCGGCGCCGGGCCTGCTGGCGCTCGGTGATATCGGCGACGAAGGCTTCCACCACTTCCGGGCCCAGGTCGGGACGGCGCAGCAGGGTCAGGGCCACATCCACCACTTGGCCATCGCGGCGGCGCAAACCCAGTTCCCGGGCCCGCACCTGGCCGTCCGACAGCAGGCTCAGACGCACGTGATCAAAATCGTGGACACTGCAGAACAGCTGCTCGCGCAAGCGAACCACCGAGCGCACCAGCTCATCCGACGATTCAAAACCGCACATCTGGGCCATGGCCGGATTGCAGGACAGCAGCCCACCGCGCAGATCCCCTTGGAAAATCCCGTGCAGGGCGTTGTCGAACAGCCACTTGTAGCGGTTGCGCTCGGCCTCCAGTTCCGCAATCCGCTCCAGCAGCGCCGGATAGTGGCTCTTGCGGGCGGAATGACTGCCCAGCCCCAACAGGTCGTCGACACTGTAGTGGCCGCCGGAATCCGGGTCGTGGTGGACCGTGTCAGAGCGCTTCTTCATACACCACTTCGACATCCCGCTGGGACGATTTCCGGGGGTTGGTGACGATGCAAGGATCCTGCATGGCAAAGCCGGACAGGGAGGGGATATCACTGTTGCGTACGCCCAGTTCCGCCAGCCGCTTTTCCAGCCCGACATGGCGCTTGAGCTCGGTGATCCGGCCCAGTAACCGTTCCCGCACCACGGGCGGCGTCATACCGCGGGTGTCGATGCCCATGGTCTCGGCGATGCGCTTGAAGCGGTCTTCACAGGCGGAGAAGTTATAGGCCACCACGTGGTCCAGCAGCATGGCGTTGCACAGCCCGTGGGGCAGGTCGAGAAAACCGCCGAGACTGTGGGACATGGCGTGGACGGCGCCGAGAATGGCGTTGGAAAACGCCAGCCCGGCCTGCATCGAACCCAGCATGATCTGCTCGCGTAACCGGGCGTCCGACGGGTTGGCGATCAGCGGTTCCAGATGCGTGTTGATCAGGCGGATCGCCTCCAGGGCGTGGGCATCGGTGAGCGGCCCGCTGCCGGTGGACACGAACGCCTCGATAGCATGCACCATGGCGTCCACGCCGGTACAGGCGGTGAGGAACGGGTCCATGGTCTGGGTCACTTCCGGATCGATCAGCGAGACATCCGGCACCACCGATTTGGAGATGATGGAGAACTTGAAACGCCGGTTGGGGTCGGAAATGATGGCGAACTGGGACACGTCCGCCGAGGTGCCGGCGGTGGTGGGAATCAGGATCAGCGGCGGCGACGGGATGGTGATCGTATCCACCCCCTCGAATTCCAGGATGCTGCGACCGTGGGCGCTGACGATGCCGATGCCCTTGGCGCAGTCCATCGGGCTGCCGCCGCCGATGGCGATGATCACGTCGCAGCCCGCTGACTTGTACTGCTCGGCACCGGTCATCACTTCTTCCACCCGGGGATTGGGCGACACGCCGGTGAAGGTGTCGTAGTCGAGCCCGGCTTCGGTGAGCAACGTCTGTATTTCCGCGACCCAGCCGGCTTTGGCTACGCCGGGGTCAGAGACCAGGAACACCTTGCGGGCGCCGAAGTTGCTGGCGAAATTGGCAACGGCCTTGCGTGAGCCGGCGCCAAAGACAATTTCCGGTGAGACGAACTTGCGCAGGTTGGTGACATCGTGAGCCATGGTCGAGTCGATCTCATTATTATTGTGTGTCTCCGGCGATCACATCCGCCGACCATTCCAGTTTAACGGAACTCCAGCCGCTCTGCCGCTATGGCTCATTGGCTGCCGCTAGTCGCTCCCGGAAAAACGCCAGGGTCCGCTCCAGCACCACCGCCTGGTTCTCGGCATGGCGAAAGCCATGGCCTTCATCGGCAAAACGAACCACCTCCACCGGCACCCCGCATCGGTGCAGGACATGGGCCATGGCCTCGGTCTGCTCCGGCACCACCACGGTGTCCTGTTCGCCCTGGAAGAAAATCACCGGACTGCGGATGCGGTCGGCCCAGAACAGCGGTGTGCGCTGCTGCCAGATCGTCAACGATTCCCACGGATCCCCCAGCAGCCAGTCCAGATAGCCGGATTCAAAGCGATGGGTCACATGGCGCAGTGACTCCGGGTCGCTCACGCCGAACAGGCTCGCCCCGGCCCGAAACAGGTCCGTCTGCACCAACGCATTAAGCACCGTAAAGCCGCCAGCACTACGTCCCATCACAAAGGCCCGATGGCCGTCCACCGCCCGCTGCCGGTCCAGGTGGGTGACGGCATCGCAGATGTCCTCGTAATCCGCCTTCCCCCACTGCCCCTGCAGCGACATGCGAAAGGCCCGGCCATAGCCGGAACTGCCCCGGTAATTCACGTCGGCCACGGCAAAACCGTGGGACGTCCAGAAGGCCACCTGGGGATCGAACACGGGATAGGCGGCGGACGTCGGCCCGCCGTGGACCCGCATGACCACCGGCGGACGCTGGGGACCAGCGGCCGGCCGGTAGAGGAAGCCAAACACCGACTGGTCGTCCCGCGCCCGGAACGAGAACGGCTCCGGCGGCACCATGGCCCGGCACGCCGGTGTCTGTTCGCCGCCGGCCAGGGTTTCGAGGGCGCCGGACTCCGGATCAATGCGCAGGACACTGTCCAGCGTATCCACGCTGCGGGCAATCACATAGACATAGCCGCCGGCCCCCTGCACCGCCCGGAAATCAGTGTAATGTTCCGCCAGCCGACGCACCATCCGCCCCTGTTCGTCCACCACGATCAGGCCTGGCAGCCCCTGCTCGAAGCAGACGCGCACCCAGCGGTTATTGCCCAGCCAGGCGTAATGGCGCTCATCCAGTTGCCAGGGCGCATTGGCGCAATCCAGGTTATCGAGGGACAGCGAGATCCAGCGGCCGAAATCATCTACCCGGTAGGGCTGCCACCAGCCGCCGTGATCCGACAAAGCGTAGAGCGCATCGTCGACAAAACCGGGCTGCTGGATCGCCGCAGGAACAGCGATGGAGCAGTCTTCCGTGGCCAGGACCGCCCCCTCCGCATCCAGCACCGCCCGCCGCAACCGTGTCTGCTCCCAGGGCATGGCCGGCAGGCGCCACTCGACCCAGGCCAATGCCATGCCGTCCGCCGACAGCGCCGGGCACCCCAGGTTGTCCGGTCCCCGTTCCGAGCCCGCCAATGTCAGCGTGTCACCGCTGTGGACATCGATCGACACCAGGGTCTGCCCGACGCCATAGCCGTCATCCAGATGCTCGCGAACCGCCAGCACCCGGCCCCGGACCGGATCCGCCACCAGGCCGCCATGGCGTGCGGCGGCCACATCGGTCAGCGGTTGAACGACACCGCTCTGGGTGTCGAGCGCCAGGATCTGCTGGTCGCCGCCGTTGACCAGATACACCGTCTGGCCCAGTACGCAGAATGCGCCGCCCCCATAACCGTTGACCTGGCTGCGCACGTTCAGCTCCGTCGGCGTCAGTTGCCGCACATCGCCCTCACACCAGCTCATCAGGCGGGTCTGGCCGGACGCCGGATCCGACTCCAGCCAATAGACGACGTTGTCCACCACGCGCAGGTTGTCCCGCTGGGCATAGGCCGCCACCGCAGCCCGGGCCGAAAGCGGTTCAGCCGGCATGTCAGGCTCGGGCGAAGACGCGCGAATTCCTGGCGTTGCGATAGGTCAGTTCAGCGAGCGGCACCGTTGCGTGATCGGCCGCCCGACGCGCCGCCAGGACGCGGTCATGATGGGGGGATTTACCGCACACCGGGTCGGCGTTGTCGGCGTCGCCGGTGAGGAGATAGGCCTGGCAGCGACAGCCGCCAAAGTCCTTATCTTTTTCGTCGCAGGAACGGCAGGGCTCGGGCATCCAGGCGTCGCCGCGATAATGGTTGAAGCCGGGGCTGTCGTACCAGATCGAGGACACCGACTGCTCCCGCACATTGGGAAACTCGATGGGCAGGATCCGGGCGCTGTGGCACGGCAGCGCGGTGCCATCCGGCGCCACCGTCAGGAACAGGCTGCCCCACCCGTTCATGCAGGCCTTGGGGCGCTCCTCATAGTAGTCCGGGGTCACGAAAATCAGCTTCATCGCGGAGCCGGCCGCGGCCAGACGCTCACGATGCGCGTTGACGGTGGCCTCCGCGGTGGCCAACTGGCCGGCGGAGGGCATCAGCCCTTCCCGGTTCTCGAACGCCCAGCCGTAGTACTGACAGGTGGCCAGCTCCACAAAGTCCGCCCCCAGCTCTTCGCACAAGCGGATGATGTCGTCCATCTGGTGAATGTTGTGCCGGTGGATGACGAAGTTGAGCACCATGGGATAGCCGGCTTCGTGGACCGCGCGGGCCATGGCCAGCTTGTTACGAAACGCCTTCTTCGAACCGGCCACGGCGTCATTCAGCTCCGGGTCGGACGCCTGGAAGCTCACCTGGATGTGATCCAGCCCCGCCTCGCGGAATTGCGCCACCTTCTCTTCGGTCAGGCCGATGCCGGAGGTAATCAGATTGGTGTAATACCCCAGCCGGCGGGCCTCGGCGATCAGCTCGGGCAGGTCGGGCCGAACCAGAGGCTCGCCGCCGGAAAAGCCGAGCTGCGCCGCGCCCATTTCCCGGGCCTCACGCAGCACCCGGAACCAGCTTTCAGTGTCCAGTTCGTCCCGGGTCTCGGCAAAATCCAACGGGTTCGAGCAATAGGGACATTGCAGCGGACAACGGTAGGTCAGCTCGGCGAGCAGCCACAGGGGCGGACCGGGGCGAGGGTTATTCAAGGATGATCCAGTGGCGCTCACGGGCATCCTCCAAAAAGTCGCAGATGTCGGTGGCCAACGGACCGGCATCCGGGAAACGGGCTTCCAGGGCGGCGATGATGTCATCCACCGAGCGCTGACCGTCCACTGTCTCAAGGATAGCACCGGCGCTGGTATTGAGCTTGACCATTCCTTCCGGATAAAGCAGTACGTGGGCCTGCTGGGCCGGCTCCCACTGGAAACGGAATCCTGGGCGCAGGCGCGGTATCCGGGCGTTCATACGTTGAGCCCCCGATGCCATACCTGAGCGTCGGTCACGGTATGAAACGGTGGCGTGTGGTGCACATAGGCCATGGTCAGCGCATCCAGAATAGTCCATAGGATATCCAGCTTGAATTGGAGGATCTCCAGCGCCCGCGCCTGCAGGGCCGGCGTGTTGAAGTGGTCGAGGGTGATGGTCAGGCCGTGCTCCACGTCCCGCCGGGCCTCGCCCAGACGCTTGCGGAAATAGCGGTAGCCGGAATCGTCGATCCACGGATAATGCTGCGGCCAGCTGTCCAGCCGGGACTGATGGATCTCCGGCGCAAACAGCTCGGTCAGCGACGAACAGGCCGCTTCCTGCCAGCTCGCCCGACGGGCGAAGTTGTAGTAGGCGTCCACCGCGAAGCGGACGCCCGGCAGCACGTGGCGCTGGTCGATCACTTCCTCGCGGCTCAGGCCCACGGCTTCCGCCAGGCTCAGCCAGGCCTCAATGCCGCCCGGTTCGGTGCCATCGCCGTCGTGATCCAGCACCCGCTGCAACCACTGGCGGCGCACGTCCGCATCCGGGCAGTTGGCCATGATCGCCGCGTCCTTAAGGGGGATGTTCACCTGGTAGTAGTAACGGTTCGCCACCCAGCCCTGGATCTGCTCCCGGGTACACTCCCCCGCGTACATGGCGCGATGGTAAGGATGATGGATATGATAGTACTGGCCCTTGGCGCGCAGGGCCTGTTCAAAGGCCGCGCGATCGAGCACCGCATGATGTCCGCTCATAGGGAAGGTCCCTCCAGATCCAGGTGCATGCCGTCCCAGGCGACTTCGATGCCGTGCTGATCCAGTACGGCCCGCTCCGGTGAATCTTCGTCCAGGATGGGGTTGGTGTTGTTGATATGGATCAGGATCTTGCGCCTTGCAGGCATGGAATCGAGCAACTCGATCATGCCGCCCGGGCCGCTCTGGGCCAGGTGGCCCATCTCCTGACCAGTCTTGGTGCCAACCTCCCGCTTCTGCATCTCGTCATCGGTCCAGACCGTGCCGTCCACCAGCAGCACATCAGCCCGCCGCATCCAGGTCTTCAGCGCTTCGTCCGGCTGACCCAGCCCGGGCGCGTAGAGCACCGTGGTGCCGCTGGCCTGATCCTCGATGAACAGGCCGACGTTGTCGCCCGGGATCGTCTTACCCCGACGCGGCGAATATGGCGGCGCATTGCTCAGCAATGGCAGCGCGGTGATTCGCAGGGAGGGAGCGGCCGGAATCGTGAACGCCGCGTCCGCGCCACAGGGCATGTCGTGCCAGTTGAGCCCGCCGTTCCAGTGCTTGAGCATGGTGAACAATGGGAAGCCGGTGGAGAGATCCTCATGCACTTCCCGGGTACACCAGACATCCAGGGGACAGCCTTCACGCAGGGTCAACAGACCGGTGGTGTGATCGATCTGACTGTCCATCAGCAGGACGGCGGCGATGCCGGTATCCCGCACCGCCCGGGCCGGCTGCATGGGCGGAAACGCCGCCAACTGGGCACGAACATCGGGTGAGGCGTTGCACAGGATCCAGCGTTCGCCGTCCTCGCTGATCGCAATGGACGACTGGGTGCGGGCATGGGCGTTGAGGGTGCCGCTGCGGACACCGTCGCAGTTCGGGCAATTACAGTTCCACTGCGGGAAGCCCCCGCCGGCAGCGGAGCCGAGGACATGAATCTGCATGGGGGACCTCCGGAACGCAAACGGCCGGCACCGGGCCGGCCGTTTTGTTACTCAATCAACCACGGTCTTACCGGTTCGCGAAGTACATGGTGACTTCAAAACCGATGCGCAGATCCTCGTAAGCGGGCTTGGTCCACATAACCTTTACCTCTTGTTGTCGTCAGTAAATGGAAACCACGCTTTCAGTCTAGGGCGAGTCCAGAGGGGGCCATATGGTACTTTGGAAGGAATTTTCAGGGTTTGGGATGGCTCTTTGGGGGCAAGGCAGGACAAGCCTCCCGGGCCTGGCCAGCGCACTTTATTGTAGCCGACGCTTCAGCTTCGGAGCAGGCGCCAGCCTGCCGATACCCCTCGCAGGTCAACGATGAAAAAGGGCGACTTGCGGCGCCTCCGAAGCTGAAGCGTCGGCTACATGGTTCCGAGAAACCTTTGGGAAGCCCAAAAAAAAGCGGCCCCGAACGGGGCCGCAAACAATGGCAGGAGGACACAGACGCAATCTGTTGGGGTCCGGTCGGAGGGGCCGGACCGTGTTCAGTTGACACCTCCCTGTGTCACCTCGCCTCGTCTACTGACTTCTCAGCCAGTTCGGGTCTCGCCCGGCCTCAGAAGAAGCCCAGCGGGTTGGTGTCGTAGCTGATCAGCATGTTCTTGGTCTGCTGATAGTGTTCGAGCGCCATCTTGTGGGTCTCGCGGCCGACACCGGACTTCTTGTAGCCGCCGAAGGCCGCACCCGCCGGGTAGGCGTGGTAGCAGTTCATCCACACCCGACCGGCCTGGATACCCCGGCCCATCCGGTATTGACGGTTGGTATCGCGGGTCCAGACGCCGGCGCCCAGGCCGAACTCGGTGTCGTTGGCGATCGCCAGCGCTTCCGCTTCGTCCTTGAAGGTGGTGACGCCCACCACCGGGCCGAAGATCTCTTCCTGGAAGACGCGCATCTTGTTGTCGCCCTTGAACAGGGTCGGCTGGATGTAGAAGCCGTTGTTGAATTCAACACCCAGCTCTTCCTTGCCGCCGCCGGTCAGCACTTCAGCGCCTTCCTGCTTGCCGATTTCCAGATAGGACATGATCTTGTCGAACTGTTCCTTACTGGCCTGGGCACCCACCTGCACGTCGGTATCCAGCGGGTTGCCGCGCTTGATGGACTTGGTGCGTTCGACCACCTTGGCCATGAACTCGTCGTAGATGTCTTCCTGGACCAGCGCCCGGGACGGACAGGTACACACTTCGCCCTGGTTGAAGAACGCCAGCACCACACCCTCGACGCACTTGTCGATGAACTCCGGCTCGG
Organism: Marinobacter sp. NFXS9; assembly: GCF_040148665.1. NCBI lineage: Bacteria > Pseudomonadati > Pseudomonadota > Gammaproteobacteria > Pseudomonadales > Marinobacteraceae > Marinobacter > Marinobacter sp. NFXS9. The sequence goes on from NZ_JAGDDW010000022.1 coordinate 22,896, forward strand.
CCTGCATGATGTCGGAGAAGTAGATGTTCGGCGACTTGCCGCCCAGCTCGACGGTCGACGGAATGATGTTCTCGGCGGCGCACTTCATGATGTGCGAGCCGACCGGGGTGGAGCCAGTGAACGCGATCTTGGCGATGCGCTTGCTGGTGGCCAGGGCCTGGCCCGCTTCGCTGCCGAAGCCGTTGACGATGTTGATCACGCCCGGCGGCAGCAGGTCGCCGATCAATTCCATCACGACCAGGATGGAGGCCGGGGTCTGCTCGGCCGGCTTGAGCACGGTGCAGTTACCGGCGGCCAGGCACGGCGCCAGTTTCCAGGCGGCCATCAGGATCGGGAAGTTCCAGGGGATGATCTGGCCCACAACACCCAGCGGCTCGTGGAAGTGGTAGGCGATGGTGTTGCCGTCGATTTCGCCCATATGGCCTTCCTGGGCGCGGATGCAGCCGGCGAAGTAGCGGAAGTGATCCACCGCCAGCGGGATGTCGGCATTCAGGGTCTCGCGGACCGCCTTGCCGTTGTCCCAGGTTTCCGCCACGGCCAGCAGTTCAACGTTCTGCTCCAGGCGGTCGGCGATCTTCAAAAGGATATTGGAGCGCTCGGTGGCCGATGTCTGCCCCCAGGCCGGCGCGGCCTTGTGAGCGGCATCCAGCGCCAGGTCGATGTCTTCCGCGGTGGAACGCGGGATTTCACAGATCACATCACCGGTAACCGGGGTGATGTTCTCGAAATACTGCCCTTTCACCGGGGCGACCCATTCGCCACCGATGTAGTTTTCATAGCGGGGTTTAAAGGAGACGACGGAGCCTTCCTTACCAGGTTGAGCGTAAATCATGATAGTGACCTCTCTTGTTATATGGTCGCGACCGCACTTGGACCGCATGAGGCGAATCCTGCGTCTACGATTTCACTCTAGCCAGCACCTGTTGGCCACGAAATGGTTCCTTCGATGCGTCCATCTCGTTATTTGGTAGTAGGAAAAATTCGGCATAAGTTCAAATAAAAAAGGCTCCATCGGAGCCCTTTTCATAAGTGCCGGGATGAAGGCCCGGCATACGCGGCCTGGCGGTTATCCCGGACTTTATTACGGGTCGTTAAGGACCCGCCGCCCAGGATTCGTCACCGGCCACCGCGATAGATCAGCGGCTGGCCACGTTGTCGTTCGGTAGTTTGAAAGTCCAGACCGTACCGCCCTGGTTGAAGTCCTTCACCACCTTGGCCACTTCGCCGCCCCACAGCGGGACCGCGCCGCCCCAGCCGGTGGTAATGGAGACGTACTGCTCGCCACCCATCTTCCAGGTGATCGGCGTGCCGACGATGCCGGTGCCGGTGTTGAACTTGTACAGCTCCTTACCCGTCTTGGCGTCGAAGGCCTTGAAGTAGCCTTCCGGCGTGCCGGTGAACACCAGGTTGCCGGCGGTGGTCATGACACCCCCCCACAGCGGCGCGGTGTTCTCGTAGCGCCAGACTTCCTTGCCGGTCTTGGGATCCATCGCCCGCAGCACGCCGATGTAATCGTCGTGCGCCGGCTTGATGGTGAACCCGGCACCCAGGTAGGCCGCGCCCTTCTTGTAGGAGACCGGCTCGTTCCAGATGTCCATGGACCACTCGTTGGAGGGCACGTAGAACAGCTCAGTGTTCGGGTTGTAAGCGATCGGCATCCAGTTCTTGCCGCCGAGGAAGGCCGGCTGGGCGACAACCACCTTACCCTTCTCGCCCTTCATGTCCGCCGGATCGCCCGGGCGGCCGTTGTCGGTGTAGATCGGACGACCGTTCTCATCCAGGCCCTTGGCCCAGGTGATCTTGTCCACGAACGGGAAGCCGCGGATGAAGTCGCCGTTCTCGCGGTTCAGAACGTACATGAAGCCGTTCCGGTCCGCGGTGGCGGCGGCCTTGATGGTCTTGCCGTTTTCCTTCAGGTCAAAGGAGACCAGCTCGTTGACGCCGTCGTAGTCCCAGCCGTCGTGCGGAGTGGTCTGGAAGTGCCACTTGATGCTGCCGTCGTCCGGGTCGATCGCCAGACGGGAGGAGGAGAACAGGTTGTCACCCGGACGCAGGTGCGAGTTCCACGGGGCCGGGTTACCGGTACCGAAGAACAGGCTGTCGGTTTCCGGATCGTAGGTGCCACCGAGCCAGGTCGCGGCGCCGCCGTTCTTCCACATGTCGCCGGGCCAGGTCTTGCCGGGCGCGCCGCCGGAAATGCCGTTCTCGATCTTCTTGCCGTCCTTGTAGACGTAGCCCATGTGACCTTCCACGGTCGGGCGGGTCCACAGGATTTCGCCGGTGTTCGGGTCGTAGGCTTCGACCTTGCCGACGATACCGAACTCACCGCCGGACACGCCGGTGATCAGCTTGCCCTTGACGATGATCGGGGCCGCGGTGATGGAGTAGCCGGCCTGGTAGTCGGCCACTTTCTTGATCCACACCACCTTGCCGGTGTCTTTGTTCAGGGCGACCAGCTTGGCGTCCAGCGTGCCGAAGATCACCTTGTCGCCGTACAGGGCCACGCCCCGGTTGACCACGTCACAGCAGGGCATGATGCCGTCCGGCAGACGGGCGTCGTACTGCCAGATTTCCTCGCCGGTTTTGGCGTCGATGGCGTACACACGGGAATAGGACGCGGAGACGTACATCACGCCGTCCTTGACCAGCGGCTGTGATTCCTGGCCGCGCTGCTTTTCGCCGCCAAAGGAGAACGCCCATACCGGCTGCAGTTGCTTGACGTTCTCGGTGGACAGGTCGTTCATCGGGCTGTAACGCTGGCCCTGCAGACCCATCCCGTAAGTCACCACATCGTCGACCGTGTCCTGGTCATTGAGCAGGTCGTCGTCGGTGACGCCGGCGGCCTGGACACTCCATGAAACAGCCAGCGCCAGCGCACTGGCGGCAAACTGTTTTCCGAATCGTGTTGCATACATGGTTGCGCTCTCCCATTACTCTTGTTGTCAGATTCAGCAACGAACCGGGAACGTTTCCCGCCTCTCCTGACATTCTTGGATTTGGCAACCTGTGCAACAATTGACCCGCAGACCAAGTTATCTCATCACTTGGTAGTAAGACCCGGTTGGTTGGGGCGGCCCGGGAGCTCGAGCTTGGCCGCCTCCCCCTCTCCCCCACCCTCTCCCTCCAGGGGAGAGGGAGTTTTCACCCCGAGCTATCCGAATGAGCTCCCCTCGCCCCTGGTGGGGCGTAGGCGGACAAGCGAAGCACCGCTTCGCCCGCCGTAGCGCCCGAAGCCTCTGGCGAAGGGCCCGGGCGCGGAGCGGGGGCCGGGGGAGAGGGGGCTGGAGCACGCGACCCGGCAACACAGGTCACACTTTGAACCGGCAACATGGGTTACACCCATTCCCCACACGCCCCCAGGGCCCTACCGGGCCCTCCGAAGCTGAAGCATCGGCTACATGCCCGACCGATCCGACTTCAGTCGGGTAGGTTGGGCTGACGCAGGAAGCCCAACAATAAGCGGGCACCGGACGTTCCCGTTATCTCGGGCACGCTTGGAGCATGGGGCCTCAAAAACCGGCTTGGCCGGTATTGAATGAGATTGGTCGCAAACCCGGTTTGTTGGGCTTCCTGCGTCAGCCCAACCTACGTCCACGGAGCCTTTGCAACATTCTAAAGACATTGGCCACATTGAAATCTCAGCCTCCAGAACGAAAAAAGCCCGGCACGAGCCGGGCACAACGTGACGTAAAGTCCGTCTAAAAGGTATCCGGCGGGATCAGGGCGAACCGCCGGACACATTGCGAAAGCAGCACCGCTTCCACAAATTCTCTTCCGCCTGTCTACTCCTCCGGCAACATACTCAACGCCGCCTGCTCATACCGCGGATACAGATGCGTCGTTGACCGGATCAACTCATACGACGCCTCCGCAATCGAATCGAAGCGCCCGGGAATCGGTGTGCGCATGACTTCATTCGCCGTCAGCCCCCGGTTGGCGCTGCTCTTGAACAGGGCGTCCAGCCAGGTCATGTAAGCGTGCATTTGCCGGAAGGCGCGGTCGTCGGTGACCATCGGGCCGTGGCCCGGCACCAGCCGCTCGAAGGGAATCTCCGCCAGCAGATCCAGCTCCTGCTGCCAGACGTCCAGCCCCGGTGATTGCGGCGTGGTGAGGGCGCGGTTGTAGAACACCATGTCGCCGGCGAACAGCGTGCCAGTGGTCTTGTCGAGGATCACCAGGTCGGCGCCAGTGTGTCCGGTGAAGCCCCAGAGCTGGAAGGTGTGATTGCCTACTATCAGCGGACCGGGCGCCAGCTCCTGCGTCGGCAACACCACCTGGGTGCCGCGCATCCAGTCGCCGATCATCCGGTACATGTTGTCGGAGAAGGCTTCGCCGTCCCGTTCCAGCAGTGCCGTGGTCTCGGGCAGCGCCGACAGGCTACGCTCCGGGAAGGCCTGGTTACCGAAGGCGTGGTCCGGATGATGGTGGGTGATCAGCACGTGGGTGACGGGCTGGTCGGTGATCTTGCGGATCGCGTCGTGCAGCGCATCGCCGTATTGCAGGGAGGGGCCTGTGTCGATCACCACCACGCCGGCGTCGGTGACGATGAACGCCGTGTTGACGATGTTGCCGCCGTTCTCCTTCGAGAAGTTCTCGGTCTTGCCCTCCAACATCCAGGTGTCGGACGCGATTTGCTTGGGCTCGAGGTGATAGCGCAACTCGGCCTGCGCCGGCAGGACGAGCACCGCCAGCAGGATCAGACACCACCGCGTCATAACGCCTCCCCGACCTGCCGCTGGAACTGGTTGCCGTTGTTATCGCGCATCCACACCTCATACTGGGGCGGCGCGTCCGGCAGCTCGAACACGAACATGGGGTTCTCCGCGGCGGATTCCGACAACGTCATCTTCAGCAGCGGCTCCGTCTGCCCACCGGCGGTGTCGCGGATCTCCAGCGTCTCGATGTGGAAGGCGGGGATGTTGCCCACCATGCCCGAGTCCATCGGGTGCCTCACATAGACCTTCAGCCGCGACTGGTTGGCCGGTGAAAACGCGCCACCGCGGATCTGGCCGAAGTGCTCTTCCCAATTGGGGTCGGACGACGCCTGGCTCGGCGCGGTACACCCGCCGCCGGCCGCATCCACATGGGCGCTGCCCACATGCCACACGCCCGCTTCATCCTGCACCGCCGCGCGCACGGTCGTGGCCTGCTGCACGCGGAAGTTCAGGGACACCACCGTCACCCGGGTTTGCGGCACGTAGGTAAACAGGTGGGGAATCGGGTTGAGATCCACCCACGTGATGACCTTTTGAACGGGCGCGTCGAACCCGGTCAGGTCCACCGTCAGCGGCACTTGGGAGGAGTCCTCGGCAAACGGCGGCACTTCCAGGTTCACGCGATCGTCCAGCACCACCTCAGCCTTCTCGCCCAGATAGCGCTCCAGGTTGTAATCCCACATGGGCGAGCCGTACGGGTCTTTCGGGTATGCCGCCAGGCCGGTGCTGGCAAGCAGCCCGGTCAGGAGAATCGCGCGACTCAGCATGGTCATTCCTCCGCCTGCCCCAGTACTTCCTCGTAATAGGCCGGGAGGCCGTAGCGCAACCCGTAGTGCTCGTAGATGGCCTTCATCTCGCCATCGCGCACCATCTTGTCGGCTGCCGCCTCGATGGCGTACTTGAGCTGCCGATGGGAACTTTTCACCGCCATACCCACGTCCCACTGCTGCTTGGCGATGCCGGGAAAGCCGTTCTCGGCCAGCTTGAAGCGATGGTCCGGGTCGGTCGCCAGCAGGTAGTCGACTTCGGCCCGCATGCCCATGATCGCTGACACCTCATTCGCCACCATGGCATCGAACGCGTCGCCGATGCTGTGGTAGTGGTGGGTCTGGTTGCGCATGCGGCCACGGAAGGCCGAGCTCAGGTAGAAGTCCGGCAGACTGTCGATCTCGACGCCGATCGGGTTGTACTGGAACACCGCCACCGTCTTCACGTCGTCCAGGTCCGTGGGGTCGTAAGCGATCTGCCACTGCTCTTTCTGGTAGGGGCCGAACATCACCACTTCCTCGTTGACCATCTCCCCGGTGGATTCGGTCATGTAGGCGTAGTCCGTGTCGTAGGGCACGCGCATCATCACATCGGCGATGCGGCGCTTGGCCAGGTAATGCCCCTTCCAGACGTTGTTGCGCAGGTCGTCCTGCAGGGTCTCGTCCGGGGTGATCCAGTGCACCTGGAAATCCACCCCCAGCTTCTTGGCAATGGCCCGACCCACGTCCACATCGACCCCGGCGGGCTGTCCATCCTGCATAAAGGAATACGGCGGGAAGTTTTCATACACCCCCACCCGCAGGTAACCGGACTCGATCACCTTGTCATAGGTGCGATCCGGCGGACGGTCCAGCACGGACTCCGCAAACGCCGGACCGGTCAGAACCAGCAGCGCGAGAACGGCAAGATACCGAACAGCGACCATACGCCCTCCTTCACGACCCAACGACGTCAGCACTCACAATGCCTACCGACTTACTCGGGTTTTGGCAGAGATTCCACGTACGTTTTAATCGCCCACATCGCTTCCTGGTCCAGGTTGCTCTTGAACGACGGCATACCACGATCGGTGCCGTTGCGGACCCGGCCTATGAAGTACTCGTCGTCCCATTCCTTCAGTTCGCGCAGGTCCGGTGTCAGGCCACCGGACATGGCCTCGATGCCGTGGCAACCGGCGCAGTTGCCGGCGTAGCCCGCCTTGCCGATCTTCACGGCCTCGTCGTGCTTGTCGCCGTACTTGTTGCCTTCCCGGAACGGGTTTTCGGACAGGGGATCATCGCCCAGGTGGGGCAGATCGCCGGTGTCGACAGGCTGGGGTGTCACGTTGCCGTGAGCCATGACCAGAGTGGTGCCGGCCAGCAGGCCCGCTGCGAGGGCGGTCTTCAGATAAGAACGGAAATTCATGATCAATAGCCTCTCTTGCTTCCGGTGCCGGCCTGGATTTGTACTTGGTTCGCCGGCTACTCGAATCAGTCTATGGAGGCGTGCGCAACGACCGAATGCCACTTTGGGGCCTTCAGACTAGTTCCTTGGTAGTAGGCGAAGCGGTCCGGTCCGCGGCCAATCGGGCCTGCGGGCGGATTTCTACAACCTTCGTACTGGCTGATTCCTACTTTCAGAATATTTCCGCCCGCTTGCGCCTTCTCTAGTCTGGGAAGAAAAACAACACAGCCATTCCAACGAGGTCGCCATGCGTTTACTGCGCCCGGGCGCTGCCCTGATCACCACCCTGCTGATACTCACCCCCCTGCCCGTGCAGGCGCTGGAGGTGACCGTCGGCTATATCCAGTGGCAGCCTTACCAGGGCCCGGTGCTGTCTACCACGCTCACAAAACCGAAAGACGCCGGCCTCAAGGGCGCGGAGCTGGGCATTGACGACAATAACTCCACCGGCCGTTTCATGCAGCAGCACTACACGCTGGACGCGGTGGTGGCGGATTCCCGGGAACAGGCAACGGACGAACTGCGCCGCATGCAACAGGCCGGCATCGACCTGTTCGTGCTGAACGTGCCCGCCGACCTGCTCAAACAGATGACCGCCGCGGCCGGAAAAGACGCGCTCGTGTTCAACGCCGGCGCCGAGGACGACCGCCTGCGCACCGCCGACTGCCAGCGCAACCTGCTGCACACCGTGCCCAGCCGCGCCATGCTCACCGACGCCCTGGCCCAGTGGCTGGCCAAGCGCCAGTGGAACGCGACGTTCCTGATCACCGGCCCGACGGACAACGACAAAGCCTGGGTCGCCGCCTTCCACCGGGCCGCCAAACGCTTTGGCGTGAAAATCGTCGAGGAAAAACCCTGGACCTTCGACGCCGACCTGCGCCGCTCCGCCTCCGCCGAGTTGCCCCGCTTCACCCAGGGGGACGATTACGACGTGGTAGTGGTCGCCGACGAGCGCGGGGACTTTGGCGAGTACGTGCCCTTCAACACCTGGCTGCCGCGCCCGGTGGTGGGCACCCAGGGCATGAGTCCGGAAGCCTGGCACCGCTCCGTCGAGAACTGGGGCGCCGGCCAGCTGCAAAGCCGCTTCGAGGAGAAAACCGGCCGCCCGATGATCAGCGACGACTACGCCGCCTGGGCCGCCGTGCGCGCCATCGGCGAAGGGGTGATCCGCACGAAACAGGCGAAGGCCACCGACCTGCGTACCTACCTGCTCTCCGACGATTTCCAACTGGGCGGTTTCAAGGGCCGCAAGCTGACCTTCCGCACCTGGAACGGACAACTGCGCCAGCCGATCCTGCTGGTGCACCCGCGGGGGCTGGTATCGATATCGCCGCAGGAAGGTTTCCTGCACCCGACAACCGAACTGGACACCCTCGGCTTTGATAAGCCCGAGAGCCAGTGCCGGATCGCCGACTAACTCAGGATGAACAACAAGGTGACTGCATGAAACCGACCTTACGCCAACTGGGACCGGCCCTGGGCCTGACCGCCGCGCTGCTGGCCCCGGCCGCCATGGCCGACCTGGCCTATGTGTCCAATGAAAAGGACAACACCCTGTCGGTGATCGACATGGACTCACTCGAGGTGGTCGACACCCTGCCGGTGGGCAAGCGCCCGCGGGGCATCCTCATGTCCAAAGACAAGAGCCTGCTCTACATCTGCGCCAGTGACGACGACACCGTGCAGGTGATGGACCTGAAAACCCGCAAGATCATCGACACCCTGCCCTCCGGCGAAGACCCGGAGCAGTTCGCCCTGCACCCCAATAACCGCCACCTCTACATCTCCAACGAGGACGACGCCATCGTCACCGTCGTGGACGTAAAGACCAAGGACGTGCTGGCGCAGATCGACGTGGGCGTGGAGCCCGAAGGCATGGCCGTGAGCCCGGACGGCAAGTGGGCCATCAACACCACCGAAACCTCCAACATGCTGCACTGGATCGACACCGAAACCATGCAGCTGGCCGACAACACCATGGTAGACCAGCGCCCCCGGCACGTGGAATTCACCCACGACGGAAGCCAGGCCTGGGCCTCCTCCGAGATCGGCGGCACCGTCACCGTGGTGGACGTGGCCAGCCGCAAGATCCTCAAAGATTTGAGTTTCAAGATCCGCGGCGTGCATCCGGACAAGATCCAGCCGGTGGGCGTGAAGCTCACCAAGGACGGCCAGTACGCCTTTATCGCCCTGGGCCCGGCCAACCACGTGGCGGTGGTGGACGCCAAAACGTTCGAAGTGCTCGATTACGTCCTGGTGGGCGGGCGCGTGTGGCACATGGACTTTAGCGCCGATGAGTCCCAACTGCTCACCACCAACGGCGTGACCGGGGATGTCTCCGTGATCGACGTGGACGACCTCAAGGTCATCAAATCCATCAAAGTCGGCCGCTATCCCTGGGGTGTGGTGGTCGTGCCGGACCCAGCATGAGCATCGAGGTCGATCGCGTCAGCTTCCAGTACGGGCGCCGGCCCGTGCTGCGGGAGGTCAGCTTTGACCTGACGCCCGGCGCCTTCCACGCCATGCTCGGTCCCAACGGGGCGGGCAAGTCCACCCTGTTCGGCCTGATCACCCGGCTGCTGGCATTGCAGAGCGGCGACATCAAACTGCGCGGCCGCTCCCTGCGCAAACAGCCCGCCGCCGCCATGCAGGCCATCGGCGTAGTGTTCCAGCAGAACGCGCTGGACATGGACCTGACCGTGCGCCAGAACCTGATGTACCACGCCGCGCTCCACGGCCTCTCACGTACCGCCGCCCGCCAGCGCTGCGACGCCGAACTGGCCCGCTTCGAACTCACCGAACGGGGCAACGACGCCGTGCGCCAGCTCAACGGCGGCCACCGCCGCCGCGTGGAAATCGCCCGCGCCCTGCTGCACCGCCCCGGCCTGTTGCTTCTGGACGAACCCACCGTCGGCCTCGACGTACCCAGCCGCCAGGGCCTGAACGCCCACGTGCGTCGCCTGTGCGCCGAAGACGGCCTGACCGTGCTCTGGGCCACCCACCTGATCGAGGAAGTGGAACGCCAGGACCGGGTGCTGATCCTGCATGAAGGCCAACTGCTCGCCGACGGCCATGGCGACAGCATCTGCGAAGCCCAGGGTCAGCCCACGCTCGCGGATACCTTCCAGGCCCTCACAGGAGCCCATTAACATGCGACTGGCCCAGTACTGGCATTGCTTCCTCGGCATTCAGATCCGCGAATGGCTGCGCTTCTGGCAGCAACGCACCCGCTTCGCCAGCGCCCTGGTCCGCCCACTGCTTTGGCTGGCCGTGTTCGCCGCCGGCTTCCGCGCCGTGCTGGGGGTGTCCATCATCCCGCCCTACGCCACCTACATCACCTACGAGACCTACATCGCCCCCGGCCTGTGCGGCATGATCATCCTGTTCAACTCCATGCAGGGCGCCCTGTCGATGGTCTACGACCGGGAACTGGGCAGCATGCGCGTGCTGCTCATGAGCCCCCTGCCCCGGCCCTTCCTGCTGGTCACCAAACTGCTGGCCATGGGCGTGGTGTCCATCGGCCAGGTTTACGTGTTCCTGTTCATCGCCTTCTTCTTCGACGTCGAGCCGCCGCCCATGGGTTACCTCGCCGTCTTCCCCGCCCTACTGCTCACCGCCCTCATGCTCGGCGCCCTCGGCCTCATTATCGCCACCTGGGTGAAACAACTGGAAAACTTCGCCGGGGTGATGAACTTCGTCATCTTCCCGATGTTCTTCCTGTCCTCGGCGCTGTATCCGCTCTGGAAGATGCAGGACGCCAGCCCGGTGTTGTACTGGATCTGTCAGATCAATCCGTTTACCCACGCGGTGGAAGCGATCCGGTTTGCGCTGTATCTGCAGTGGAATTCAGTGGCGTTTGGGGTGTTGGTGGGGGTGACGGTGGTACTCGCGCTGGTGGCGACGGCGGGGTTTCGGCCTCAGAGGACTCGGATTGTTGCCTACAAATGATGGGACACGAGATTACTCCTCTGTTTTTGAACCTCCAGTTCTCTGCAAAAATGACGCTGTTAGCCATTAGCCCCCAGAAACGCGGCTTGACCATATTCATCGAAGAGCATAAAATTACCAAACCCTCTTAAAGAGGTGGAACTTGAGATCGAAAGGCAGAGCTCAGATATCTGTAATGGTTCTCAAGGCTGGTAATACGCCAATGTGCTTGCTAGGTGTCATGAGTCTCCTAGTTCGACGACGTGTTACTCAGTTAGGGACTCAGAAAATACTAGTTTACGGAAATAACCCACTACTATGAGTAATGGGTTATTTCCATTACTATTTTCTGGAGCCCCAAGTATGCATAATGTTGAAACGATTAAAGACCTGATACGTCAGAAGTTGTCCGAACAGTCCCCCGAATTAGGCGCCCGCCTGAAGCAGAAAATAAACCAAGCCCTAATGAGCGAAGGTCTTCCTACCCTGGTAGAGAGAGACTATGGCTTCAAAAAATTTAGCGAACTTCTGGAAGGCACTCTAGGCACAGAACTGGCCATCCATAAATCCGATACGGCTAGCGGAGACATTCTTGTAGAATTCGCCCCCAGACAAACCGCTCACCCTCAAGCTCTCGGCATCGAAAACCTAAAACTCCGAAATGATGTTTGGCAGGCCTTTACCAACCCTGATCCCGACCGGAAACGTTTTTTTAACCCATCAGAAAACACAATCACCCATTTCAAGGTGAGTACCAATCCCGAACAATTCGATCGGATGATCGAGAGTAATGCTTACGTAGAGATAAAGCCCATTAGAGGCCAAACTCAAATTGCTTGGATGAAGGAATTTCTTTCTACCAAACGGCCAGAGATAGAACGCGAACTTAAAATATCGGGAATATTAGAAAAGCCTTACACAAGCAAATCAAATGTTGAGTTTACTAAAGCACTGCCAAACGACGGAGTTGAATGGCGCCAATATCGAACACAAAAGATCAACAAGGTAATCAAGGACTGGGCTCTCGAACACAACATAGCACTTGAAAAATTACAATCTCTAGCGATCGAAGCACCCAAGGGCTTAAAGCCATCCAATTCTAAACTAACGGCAAGGGAAAAAGCTCACAAACTCCTTGACATGCTATCTGACGAAGAGATAGCCAGCTACGCAATACCCTCATTATTGGGAACCATCTTCGTACAAACAAGAACATAAAATTAGGAATGCTTTCAATGAAAACATTCCTCATTATTGGCCTACCCAAACCCCTTAAAGCCAGGCTCGAAGCCAGGGCCAAAAAAGACGGCTACCTGATATCATCAATCCTCTCCGACAAAGGGAGGAAAGGTACGCCAATGTTACTTCCCCACCCATCACAGGCAGCACATCGGCTTTGCGACTATTTTGATAAGACTGCAGAACCATCTATAGTTGTACTGCCATATACTAAAATTCCGCATGACGTTTATGAGGAATTGCACGCGATTGAGGACTTGGATGGAGAAGTACACTTTATCGAAGAGAGCAATGAAGGTTGGCCACATCTTGAAACCCGCAGCTTCAATCAAAAGTTTTTAGACTCGCTATTCTCTTCACTTGAAAACTTTCTATTTCCTAGTCAAGAACTTTTACCGTCAACACGCCTGCTTGAAATTGAGCAGAGCAATGACTGCTTTATTATCGCAAAAGGTGCCATCGACTCTTGCGATGAAGTTGCCAAACATAGATTTAAATTCATAATTGACGCAAACGAGGCATTACTGGATATATGCAACCGGAGCGGAAACGTAGGGCCCATCGAAAAGTATTTTGAATCTTTAGGGCTCGACCATGCTCAAAGTGGAGGGATAGAGATAACGCTTAGAGCTTCACTAAAAGACGGAACGGTTATACACGAAAAAACCTCACAAACGCACCTGAAACAAGGGGACAAAACTACGCCTCAAGCTGCAGCGCGAGTTTATTACCAAACATTTAAAAATAGGGACAGATATTACGTCGTTGTTCTCTATGCAGGGCCCCATCCAGAAAATAATTGCAACTGCGCGATAACACTTGAACAAGACCGATAAAGTGATTAAAACGGCCTTAAGCGCCCCCATTCTCCTATGGATCGTTTCTATCCCTTTTTATTAAACCTTCAATAGATTTAAAATAGCGAGATTGAAGTTTAGTATAGAACTCAGGGGCAATATCCCGGCAGTGGTTGAGAGCACCTTCAAGGGACGAGAAAGCCTCTTTTCCCAAACGCCCTTTCTCCAACAACGATAAGTTAAAGCGCAAGTCGTCCTTGAACTGTTTAGGCAATGTCAGCCTGCCGTCTTGACATATACGCACCCCAGTAACAATTGCATTCCCAACATTTCTATTAAAAAACCTAGTCTTCGAATGATTTACAGAAAGCCTAGGCCATTCTCTTCCTTCAACAATTTTGGTTATAGCTGCCACAACTTCAGCGCCACATTTTTCGTCAAAACCAATAACTAAATCATCCGCATACCGGCTATAAGAATATTTTTTACCTTTAAATCTAGTATTAAGATAGCTAAAAATCTCTTCGTCAATATGCCTCATAGCTATGTCAGCAGCAAAGGGACTAATCGGATACCCGACACATAAATGACCATCTCTTGAGAAGCATGTTTTTCTAATTATTCGAGCACTATCTTCATTCATGAATATATCAAACAGGCCTCTCTCCTCTTCAACATTCAGGGATTGAACAAAGTCGTTAAATGTTATCGAATGAAAAAAATCGCTTATATCGATCCTAACCAGATAGATTCTTTCTCGATGTCTCTGAGCATTTTTTAGTATAGAGCACCCTTTCCAGAAAGCGGATGCCGCGGCACTCCTCTTTATAACATCGAGATAATTACCAATTATATAATACTGAAAAATTTTATATATCTTAGGGGGCACAAAAACCAACCTAACCCCACCGCTTCTCTTAGGTATCTTTATTATCTTTACATGTCTTGCACCTTCAATTATCTGAGATTCCAAGACATCTATTGGTATATTTAGGTCTTCCGAAATATTTTCTAAAATATCCATCAGGAAAGCCTTTTCTTCTTTAAGCTGTTCAACCTAAAAGAGATAATAAGATCATCAGTATATCTACCGTAATTAAAGAACAGCCTATCTGTAAGAGTTTCAATTTTTTCGTGTCTATTTTCGTATTTTATTATTTTCATCCCCTTCAGGAGAGCTATAATTTTACCCAGCCCATTAAAACTCATGTCGCCAAAAATTGAACTATACAAACCGCACAAATCTTTATAAGTTATTGGAGAGCAGAGGTAGATTATATCAGAGGCCAACATAAGGGCTTCTTTAGACGAATCATTACCTTTATCAGGTATGAGTCTATCTTTTGAATACCTCTTAGCCCTCTTGACTTGCCCACCTATTACAGCCCTATATATGTCCGGAAATATTGCTCCTATACCATCCGTCAGAGTCAAGCCATCAGGCCTCATAGGATAGTAAAAAACATTTTCTCGCGAGTGCGCTTTACGAACGGCTTCTATGGGGCCGATGTTGATAAAAGAAGGAGAATCCTTGAAGTGCTCATCGTTAATTATGAGAAGCTTTTCCCGAAAATCCATATGCGAAAAAGCGCCCAGCTCACAGAAAGCACTTTGGCTTTCCAAAACAATGATTACTTCATCTGATATATCGGTTAGAAAATGCTCTGCATCAAGTAGATTTATGCGATGTTTGATATCGTCCAACAAAGCATCAAAGAAATGCTCAGCGATAATAACGGACACATTTTTTATATTTTTCTCTAAGAATTCAATTATCGCTTGTCGTCGCGCGGATATCCCTTGTCCACTAGGTTTATTAGCACCACATATAAAAACTAGAAGCGGGGAATCACCAGTGCGCTCAACCGCCCCGCTTAGTATAGCTCTCCTGAGCTTGCGAATTGCCTGCCCCAAAGAGCTAAGGACATCCTTTTCCTTTACTGCTTGCATTGCCTACATTTAGCGCCGTTGTTTTATTGTTCGGGAATGCCTGTGACTACAGGCATTCCCGAACAATAAAACAACGGAACCTGAAGCCAACAGACAATTCTTAGCAGAGTACGCCGTCGTACCCCGTTGAGCTTTCGCTCAATTTGCTAGGCCTTGCCAGAATCGCACAATGAGCGCAACTCGCTCAAGAAAAAAATTCCCGAACTCGGGGTCTACCTTCGAATTTAGCAGATCATTGAACCACTACACTGTTCTAGACTAGTGGCGGAGGTGTGGCTCAAGGGGTCCGCAAGGGTCCGGGGTCAGGTCTTGCGTTTTGCCCTTGCGATACATTGAGAGCAAAACGAGTAAAAGGGGCCAATGGAGAAAAGGGGTCAAAACGCAAGGGTCCGCAAGGGTCCGGGGTCAGGTCTTGCGTTTTGCCCTTGCGATACATTGAGAGCAAAACGAGTAAAAGGGGCCAATGGAGAAAAGGGGTCAAAAGGGGTCAGGTGCGCAGTTGCTAATTGCCCGCTATTCCCGCAGCTCGGGGCCAGGTCAAACAATGGGGCCAGCGTGCATTCACTGAACTTGACACCATTTACTGGTAGAGGCATTTGCAATTAAAGGGGTCAGAGCGCATTAATTTTGATCAGCTGATCCATTCCCAGCGCGCTCGGTGGCAGGCCGCTAAGCCTTTCGTCAGAAACCCGCCCTCTCCCCTGTCCGATTTTCTCCATTCGTCACCCAATCCAATAGCAGCGTGCTTTTTCATTCGGTAACCTCGGTCTCTGACCACTCGGGATGAGTGGAAAAGTTTCACCAGGGAAAGGAAGCCAGCATGAAATTGATCCCCGCCAAGGACGCCGAGCCGTCTGATCTACCGTATATCGTCAAACCGTTCTTCGCTGTATCGGAGGTCGAGCAATAGCTCTCTAATCCGGCTTTCAACTCTCTCGTTAATCACGACCATGGGCCAGTGCGCCTTTCCAATGGCCATTCTGGACGTCCTGAATACACGGAAAGCGATGTACTGAAAGACGTTCGGCAGGGCCGCATTGTCCTTGTCGATAAACTCGGCGGTTTTCCCGCATTCCCGATGTTTGAGTACAGGGATGGCCAATGGCGTTCTACGGAGGATTTCCGTACAGATTTTTTCTTGCGGAGCGCTCTGGAGTACCTGAATAGGCAAGAGCTCACGCCGGATGACATCAAAATGGGAGCGGCACAAGGTGGTGCCACCTTCGCGGGAATAACATCAACGGCCGTAAATGATGATGTGGCAGTAGACACCACGAACGCCACACCAGATCGGAAGCCGTCGCTACCTCTGGGAGAGAGCGCCAAAGTCGCACCGCTGGCAACGGCACCGGCTGCACAAACAGCGGCCATCAATGAGCCCGATAAAATCGAGCCAGGCTTTCACGTTGTTCGCCAGCCGATGTCATTGGATGAGCTCAAGCATGAGCTCTATGGCAGCAACAGTGCGGTACCCAACCGATTCAATGAACTGAACCCCAACCTTAAGGGCGTCGTTCTTCCGGGACAGATGATCGTCTTGGGTGATCCCAATGGATCTGAATGCACTCTGGAAGAAGCGCAGTTGATGGACGTTGCGGATCAGGTCAACCGAGAGGTAGATGAGTTATCTGAAGAGGAGGCTGGTGTCCTTGTCGAACACTACGACCTGCTCAAGTTCATGGCTTCTTCTGGATCGGCAGGGCTAGGAGCTGGCTCTTTTGTCATCAAACAACAAATAAATGCCATCGAAACGTCGCTCCGAGAACTGGAAACGCTGCACCAGCAAACCTATAGTCGGTTCGGGAACCTGAACCAGGCATCGTTCTTTGAAGAACGGCGGGCCATATTCAAAAAGCTCGACTTCAATCTTGGACACTTTGCCAGAAAGGGAATGTCCATTGATCCTGACAGCAACCTCAAAAGAGCGTTGGGACTCTCTTCAAAAAGCATCGTGCATCACTGGAAGCAGGCCGGGGTCGGCGACATCCCAGGGTACAGGGTCGCTGCTCGGGGTCAGGTCTTGCGTTTTGCCCCAGTGCGCTTCTGGCCAATACAAAAGCAAAAGGCAAGACCTGATCCTGCCACCTTACGGAGACGGGCCTGGTAGCCGCCGTTCTCGATATAGGATACGTTGTCCTACGTGGGGCAATGGTTTAGCAACGGTTCGTCATCTCAGTTAACGCAATGCAGCCATCCGGTCATTCCCAACCCGATTAAAGGGGTCAGAGTGAATATTGTTTGATTAGCCCACAGCTGCCAATCCGCTAACAATAATTCTGGAGCTCATGTAGCCACCCCGCAGCCAGGCGGCGAATTCGCGTTGGCTTTGGGGTTGAACGAAAGGCGACAAACTACCAGAGAGGGTGATTGGGGCAGGTCAAGACAGTTCCTTTGCGTGGCTTAAGGAATTCTCGGACAGAGAATAGTGTGACCGCACCGCCCCAGAATAAGGAAAAGAAAATTAAAAAATGATTCAGGAAGCTCAGCTTCAGGAAGAAGTGGTTCAGAAATTCTAACCGAAGTAGATAGCTATCGTATGGTAGCTTTAGAAGGCTAACTGCGCCGAGCAAAGCAAAGATGGCTGAGAAGATACCAGCCCCGGCGATAATGGATGAGTAAGCAGTTACTATAGCATCATCCCTGAATACTGCCATTCTATCGCCGTAGATGGCACGGATCATCCGCCCCCCATTTCCAGGAATGATGTCAAATTCACCGGAATCCGCGAGTGCTTCGTAACTGGTCTCTATAACTGTCTGCTTGACAGTTAAATTGGTGGCGCTATGCGTGGAGGCTTCCTTTTCATCAAATATACTGTATTCGTGCTCAATACCAACGAACACGGCAATACTTCCATAGAATACGACATCCACACTCTCGGGGTTCTTGCTGCCTAGGCTGTGCCGTGCTAATCCTGGAACGAAAAACTCAAAACCATTAAGTGTGTGCGAAACACTCGCGTCTGTGTTACTTGAGAGCCAATTCTTTCTTTTAAGGTTGAGATCGAAAACTCGGTATATCAGAGGGTCAAAGTTATCTTTGCTGTGAGTGAGTGTGCATGAAATTTCATTGATTGACTCATTGCATAAAGTCCAGAATAGCGAATCTAATTGCTCATCATTAAGTTCTCCAACCGGGCTGTTATTTTCTTTGAAGTATTGTGCGAGCTGGACCTCAGGTGTTTTGCGGCGGTGCCATATTATCTTGCGATAGACGGCTTGAGTGGATTTGAACAGTGCAACAAGAAAAATTATGACAATGCCAAAGTTAATAAAAGAATCCATTCTAGATAATCCCTTGCAACACTAAATCTGGAATTCAGACAATATACGTAGTCGCCCCTGCAAAACGCCGTTTTCAGACAGCCAGCAATTTACCGGTCTCTGCCGATTCATCCGGCAACGCCGGGGTTGACCATAAAATAGCCAATATCAGGCGTAAATGCCGTCCGTTTTCATA
>NZ_JAGDDW010000023.1:0-35330 GCF_040148665.1 Marinobacter sp. NFXS9
CGCCTTGGGCGCCGCTATGCGGAAACTGGTGCAGATGGCCTACGGCGTGCTGAAGCACCAGCAAGGCTACGATCCTCAGTGGGCAGCGTAAGCCCATTGAGGACTGTAGGGACAGATGGTATCTACGTGGCCGCCCCATGGGCGGCTCCGAAGGTGCCTGAAATCCTCCCGGTGGCCTAAAGGCCTGTTCTGACGGTAAGGCGCCGGCGACAAGGTATCAAAATCCCCTCACTCGTCCTTTGTATTCTCGTCCTGATCCTGATCTTCCTCAAACAGCCGCTGCAATTCTTCGGCCGCATCCCGGGACGACTGCAGGATCTTGGCCGCATCGTGATGCAGACCCTTCTCGTGCTGGCGAACCAGGTTGCGTTGGTCGGTGTCCCGGAACAGGCGCACGTATTCCTGGGCCTCTTCACGCTCACGGCCCAGGCTGACCAGCATCTCCTCCGCCATCAGCAGAGCCGAGTGGTAGGTTTCCCGCACCAGCCAGCGCACCCCGGCATCCATCAACAGATGGGCATGGCGACGATTGCGGGCCCGGGCAAGGATGCGGACGTCCGGAAAATACTGGCGGACCAATCGCACGGCGCGCAGCGAGGCATCGATATCATCAATCGCGAGAATGAACACGCTGGCTTCCCCGACCCGGGCCGCCCGCAGAACGTCCAGCTGGGACGCATCACCGTAGTGGACCTTGTTGCCAAAGCGCCGCACCACGTCCACCTGGTCCGGGTTGATGTCCAGGGCGGTAAACGGAATCTTCAGTGAGCGGAGCAGGCGACCGCTGATCTGGCCAAAGCGCCCGAAGCCGGCGATGACCGCCCCGGTTTTGCCATCGTCTATGGTGTCGAACGGCGGTCGGGTGTCGCTGGCAAAGCGTTTGACCAGCGTCTCGAACACAAACAGCACCAGCGGTGTCAGCACCATGGAAATGGTCACTACGGCGATCAGCTGTTCGTGGAGCTGGCGATCGATCAGCTGCAGCTGCGTCGCCAGCGAAAAAATCACGAAGCCAAATTCACCGCCCTGACTCAGCAGCAGGCCCAGCCGCATGGCGCTGATGCCGTTCAGCTTGCCGCCCCAGCGACCGATCGCCGCGACCAGGATGGCTTTGATCAGCATCAACAGCGCCGCGCCGGCAATCAGTTTGAGCGGTTCGGCCAGCACGGCACCTAGGTTCAGCGTCATGCCGACGGAGATAAAGAACAGCCCCAGCAGCAGGCCCTTGAACGGCTCGATGTCCGCTTCCAGCTGATGGCGGAATTCCGAGTCCGCGAGCAGCACGCCGGCGACGAAAGCGCCGAGCGCCATCGACAGCCCCACCGACTCCATCAGGAACGCTGTGCCGGTCACCAGCAGCAGCGCGGCGGCGATGGAAATCTCCCGCACCCGGGTGGCGTGGATAAAGCGCAGGGCGTGGCGCAGCAGGTAGCGGCCGGCGATCACGATGGCACCGAAGATCAGGGCCACGCGGCCGACGCCGTAGGCGATCTCCTGCCAGCTGGCCGCTTCATCCGGGCCGCCCGAGGCGAGGAACGGGATGAACGCCAGCATCGGCACCGCCGCCATATCCTGGAACAGCAGGATCGTGAACGACAGGCGGCCGTGACCGGTGGCCAACTCCTTCTTTTCAGCCAGCAACTGCAGGACGAACGCGGTGGAAGACAGCGCCAGGCCACAACCGAGCACCACCGCCAGGGTGAGCGGATACCCGGCCAGCATGATCAGCCCGCCAATGCCGACAATGCCGCTGACCACCTGCATCGTGCCCAGCCCGAAGATGGGTTTGCGCAGGGCTTTCAGGCGCGAGAACTGCAGCTCGAGCCCGATTACGAACATCAGCAGCACCACCCCGAACTCGGAGATGTGCAACATGTTGTCCACATCGCCCACCACACCGAGGCCGTGGGGGCCGATCAGTACACCGGCCGCGATATAGCCCAGCAGAGCGCCCAGGCCGGCGCGTTTGAACAAGGGTACGGCGACCACCGCCACGAGGAAGAGAACAACAAGTTGGCCAAGAGGGTTCATGCGTATCCTTACTGCCGGCAAACCGGAATGGCGGGTAATAGGGGGCAACGGCTTGAAAGTTTAGCCGACGCGCCCCATGGTTAATGTAGTGGTAAACCGCCTTGTTGTGTATCAGGGCGCCCCGGAATACAACGCGCACGCAAGACGCCGACTGACGGCGTCGTCCAATTTTAATCCTCGAAACGTATAACGAAGTCTTGCTTTGAGAGCGAGTTCGTTCTCATGCGTCACTACAGGAGCCATGACATGACCCCCCATTTTGAGGAAGCCCCCGGTCTTTCCACCGAAATTGATCCGGCGACCGACGGCTATGTATTCAACCAGACCATGATGCGCATCAAGGATCCTGAGCGCAGTCTGGATTTCTACACTCGCGTGCTGGGCATGCGCTTGATCCGCAAGCTCGATTTCCCCGAAATGCAGTTCACCCTGTACTTCCTCGGCTATCTGGATGACCGGCAGGCGACCACCGTGCCGCAGGGCGATGGCCATCGCACCACCTACATTTTCGCCCGCGAAGCCATGCTCGAGCTGACCCACAACTGGGGCACCGAGGACAAAGAGGATTTTGAATACCACAACGGCAACGACGAGCCCCAGGGCTTCGGCCACATCGGCATCGCCGTGCCGGACGTCTACCAGGCCGCCGAGCGCTTTGAATCACTGGGCGTACCGTTCCAGAAACGCCCGGACGACGGCAAGATGAAAGGCCTGGCCTTCATCCGCGATCCGGACGGCTACTGGATCGAGATCCTGCAGCCGAACATGCTGGAGCGTCAACGCAAGGAAGCGCAAGAGGGCTGAGACCCGAATCACGAAGAAGGCCGGGCATGTCCCGGCCTTTTTTGTGGGCTATTGGAAGGGGAAGCGTTCACCCCGGACTATCGTGGGTAGGTTGGGCTGACGCAGGAAGCCCAACATTCGAGGCACGCGACCGCCTCCAGGCAGAATCGATTTGACTCGGGGCGCCGCTTTACGTCCGTTCTCGACTCCCAGGATCGACGATATTATTCGGTATGGCTTGTGTTGGGCTTCCTGCGTCAGCCCAACCTACCGAAGCCGGTCAATCGTCCCGAGCCGGCGATCCATTTCTCGACGCCACCAACACCGACAGCGTCAGCACCACCGCCCCGATGACCCCAAGGGTGCCCAGAGACTCTCCCAGGATCATCCACGCCAACAGCGCCGCAAACAACGGTTCCAGCGTCACGATGATGCTGGAGGTGGTCGCCGGTGTGGTCTCCATGCCCCGGAAGAAGCAGACATAGCCCACGCAGGTCGGCACGATGCCGATGTAGGCAATCAGCAGCCAGTCGAATCCATCCAGGGCGCCCAGCCCGTCGAGGCTGCCGCTGAGGTACGCGATGGGCGCCAGGACGATGGCGCCGGTGGTAAAGCAGATAAAGGCTGTCCCGAACACCGATCCGCTGCCGGACACATGCCGGCTGGTCAGGGTGAACGCGGCATAGACTGCCGCCGCCAGGACGGCAATCATCACCCCGCCCAGACGGGTAGCGTCAGGGTTGCTGATATCCCCGGAGACCAGCATCAGGGTGCCGACAATCGCGCTGATCAGCGCCAGAACGGTGGTCAGTGTAGGGCGCTCGCCCAATAGCGGTGCCGCTGCTATTGCGACAAGAACCGGTGCCAGGCAGAGCGTGATCAGGGTGGCGATCCCCGCCCCGGTCAGGTCGACGGCCCACAGGTAAGCCCCCTGATAGCCCGCCTGCAAAAAGCCCAGCCCCACCAGTCCGATGAACAGGCCCCGGCTAAGACGGAACCCGCCGGGCTTGCGTGTACGCCACATCAGTACACCAAAAAAGGGGCAGGCTACGCACAGGCGCAGGAAGGCCAGGGCCAGCGGCTCCAACTCACTGCGGGTAAACAGGGTTTTGGCGGCAATGCTGGTGGTCGCCCAAAGCGCAGCCGCAATGGCAATCAGGATCGCACCGCGCACGGCGGCATTTTTTGAGGATAAAACGGTCATGACTCAAATCTCGTCCGGTATAAAAAGAGAAGGATGTAGAGATAACAACCGGACAGGCGGGTGCAGCGCTTTACGCTCCAAAAAGAGCGAGTCGCTGCGTTATCCAGTCCATACCCGGTTCAGGACCGGACAGGCGGTGGTGTGCGTTTTCCGAAAAGGTGGGTCAGTTTCATCATGCCGCGAGATTAGCGGGAATCGGCGGGCGTGGCAACCTGCGGGGGCCGGCTCCCGCAGGCTGATGCGGGTTGCGGCTTACTGGACGGTGATGTGGCTGCGGTTGCTGTCCAGTGTGGCGGCGCCAATACCGTCCACCTTGTCCAGGTCGGCGACGGTCTTGAACGGGCCGTTGGCCTTGCGGTAATCGATGATGGCCTGGGCCTTCACCTCACCGATGCCGTCCAGTTGCTCGGACAGGGTCTTGGCGTCGGCGGTGTTGATGTTAACGGTGGTGGCTGCCTTGTCCGTGGCGGCACTGTCGGCCATGGCGGCGCCGGAAAGCAGGGTAGCGAATACAAAGAAAGCTGAGATGAGAAATTTCATGAAGTCTCCATGGTTCGTTGCAGTGTGTTGTTCAGCGAAGAACGCACAGCGTGCAAACCGGCCAGGATCGCAAAGCGCAGCCATCGTCGAGGCTCCGGCAGGGAGCTTACGAGGAGATAGTCAGGAAGTGAGTGTCGTTTGGAGAAAAAAGACAGTCGAGGTGGAATCCATGAGAAGTGTTAAGTCACGGATGCGGGCCCACAATCCTTGTGCACCCGTTCCGTGGCTTAAAAGCCCTGATCCGTTGGGCTGAAATATCCCTATAGCGCCTGATCCTTCAGGCTGAGTCCGTCCCTGAGCGACCTGATCCTTCAGGTTGTCCTTTCCCTGTGTGCCTGTTCCGTCAGGCAATAACTTCCTTGTGCTGCGTCCGTGCAGTTCTGCGTCCTTGCTGAAAACAAGTTTACTGGATCGCGGGATTTGGCAAATCGGACATTCACGCTCGCGCGTGTGCGAAATGGATTACACGCACGTAATCGTTTGGAAAGGTCGGTCGTCAGATTCTCTCAGGCCTTGCGTGACGCGGTGTTCAGGTTTGTCAGCAAGTCTTCGCCGGACAGGTTTTTCAGGGTGCCCGCCTCGGCCTGGCGGACCAGGTCCACTAGGCATTGGTTCACTGGCGCCGGCCGACCAAGGCGTCGGGCCAGCTGCACCACCTCGCCGTTGATCCAGTCCACCTCCGTGCGACGTCCGGCTTGCAGGTCCTCCCACATGGACGAGCGCGCCAGCGGGTCGATAGAGAGCATCGCCTGGGCCAGCCGCTGGAACAGCCAGTCGGGCAGGGACATCACCACGGGAATCAGCGGCATGGGGACCGCGGCGAGTTTGACGGTGGGAATATCCGCCGACCGCAGCAGCGCCAGCGTTTCCCGCTGGGCCCGGGCCAAGCAGAGGCGGTAGGCCCGTTGTGAGAGTTCCGCCTTGAGCGGCAGGCCCGACAGGGCATTGATCGGATTGTTGAGGTTGAGCAGCAGTTTGGACCAGAGCACCGCATGCATGTCGGGCTGCAGGCTCAGAGGCAGACCGGCGCGGGCAAAGGCGTCCTCCACCGGCGGCGTGATGGCCAAGTGCCGGGCCGCCATCAGCTCGCCTTCCGTACCGTGGTGGAAATGGCCCGGCGAGCGCTGCAGCACGTTAAAGGGCACCATGCCCGGCAATACCACCTGATCGGGCAGCAGCGGGGCCAGCCGTTCGGCATTGGAAATCCCGTTCTGCAGGCTGATGACGACGGTCCCGGGCGCCAGATACGGCGCCATGGCCTGGCCGGCTTCCTCAGTGGCTGCGGACTTGACGGTAAGCAGCACCAGATCAGCGCCGGCGACGGCCGCCGGATCGGTGGTGTAGTGCTCGGGCGACAGCGTCAGGGTGCTGTCGACGCCCTGGTAGTCGCTGACGCGCAAGGGGTGCGTCTGGAACAGCGTCGCCAGGCGATCGCGGCCGATCATCACCACATCGGCGCCACCGGCCAGCAGGCGACCGCCCAGATAGCAGCCGATGCTGCCAGCGCCGAAAATCGCAATACGGGGTGTCTGAGCCATGAACGTCTTCCGGTTATTGTTGTGCCCGACAACATAGCCGGAATTGTCACCGTCGTCTGTAAACCGGTTGACAGTTGCCGTTCAGTCCGGCTTTTTCTGGCGCTGCAGGGCCGCCGCCTCGCGAATCTTTTCCATGGTGATTTCCCGCACGGCGGCCTGGCTGGCCCGAATATGCGCGGTCAGTCTGGCGGCGGCTTCGGCCGGGTTGTTGTTGGCCAGGGCATCGAGGATCTCGGCGTGCTCTTCGTAGGTGGCGTCCACCCGGTCGCTGAGGGTGAAGTCGAGTCGGCGGATGACGCGCAGGCGCTCGGTGATTTCCTGGTGGATGCGGGTCATTTCCTGATTGCCGGCGGCCGCGACCAGGTCGCAGTGAAAATGCTCGTCCAGCGCCCGAACGGTGCTGCCGAAGGCCCGTTCCGATGGGTGGTCCGGTCGCCAGACCGCATTGAGCTGGCGCAGGACCGCCGGCGCTGTGGTCTGACGGCATAGCTTGTGAACGGCCGCCCGCTCCAGGGTGATGCGCAGGTCGTAGAGTTCATCCACCTTGCGGGAATCCAGCGGCTGCACCTGCCAGCCGCTGCGGAACAGCACCTCCACGTAGCCTTCCCGCTGCAATCGATAGAGCGCTTCGCGTACTGGCGTGCGGCTCGCCGACAGCCGGGTGGCGACTTCCCCTTCGCTGAACTTGTCGCCGGGAATCAGCCGGAATTCGAAGATGTCCTCCTTCAGTGCTTCATAAACCCGGTCCGCAACGCTGGCCCGTCGACGCGGTGGGTCATTGCCCGTTTCGGTTTCACGTGTCTTTGCCATAACGACCTCAGGCCGTGGTCTGTTTCAGGCTTTCGATATAGGCGCGCCAGCCGCCGAAATGGGTGACGTCCAGCGCTCCTTCGAAGCCGTAGCCCTCGCAGACGAAGCCGTTGACCCAGGTGCCGTCCGCCAGCTCCACGTTGCCGATCCCCAGCGGCGGCGGCACCAGGTCCACAAACGAGCCGAAGGCCGCCGCCGGCACGCGCCACACCTCCACGATGATGGCGGCGCCGTCGTCGGCGGCCACCCGGCGCAGGCCGGGTTTGGCCGGTATGGTGCCGGGCAGCGCATACAGCCGGTAATTGGACGTGGTGGTGGTTTCTGCGATGCACACCGCCTCTCGCTCGAGCAACTGCCCGTTCAGGGGCATGCCGCTCAGGTGAGCACCGACGACCGCCACATCGATGGTCCCTTCACCGTCGGCGGACGTTGGCAGCGTTTCTTTGGGGCGAGGCCGACCGGTGGCCCCCAGGGTTGTGGGATGGCTATTCAGCCAGCGGACGGCGAGTTGCTGCAGGTCGCTGTCCCGCCAGGCGCCGCTGATCAGCGTCAGTCCGAAGGGCTGGCCGTCGGTGCGGAAACCGGCGGGAATGGCCAGGGCGCTCATGTCCGCCAGGTTCACGAAGTTGGTGTAGGTGCCCAGCAGGCTGTTCACACCCACCGGATCGGCGGCGACTTGCGCCCGGGTCGGGGTGATCGGCGCGGTCGGCACCAGCAAACCGTCCACATCGCTCAGCAGGTGATCGATGGCCTTGAGCAGCGCCTCCCGTCGGTAGATCGCGTTGAAAGTGTCGGTGGCCGAGAAGTGTCTTGCCTTCTCAATGATGCCGCGCACCACCGGGTTCATCCCGTCCGCATGCTCTGCCATAAAGGATTCGATCGCCGCATGACGCTCGGCCACCCACGGCCCTTCATAGAGCAGGGCGGCCAGTTCGAACAGGAGGGTGAAATCCATCGGCACCAGCGCGACGTCCAGTGCACTCCAGCGGCGCAGCAGGGTGTCCCAGGCTGCGGCGTTGCGGGCGTCGCCAAACCAGTTGGGATCGACTGGGATAGCCAGGCGCGAGATGGGGCCGGGGCGTCGCAGCGCCGGCGTCGATGCAAACGCGGGCGGCGCGCTGCGGGAATAGGGATCGGCGGGTTCCTCACCGCGTATCAGCTCGAACACCTCACCGGCATCGCCAATGGTCAACGCAAACACGGAGACACAGTCCAGCGACCGGCAGGCGGGCACCACGCCTTCAATGCTGATGGCGCCTTTGGTGGGTTTGAGACCGACGATGTTGTTGAGCCCCGCGGGCACCCGGCCGGAGCCTGCGGTGTCTGTCCCCAGCGAAAACGGCACCAGCCCGCGGGCCACCACCGACGCGGAACCCGAGCTGGAGCCGCCGCTGACAAAGTCAGGGTTGAAGCTGTTGGGCACCTCACCGTAAGGCGATCGGGTGCCCACCAGACCGGTGGCAAACTGGTCCAGGTTGGTCTTGCCCACAATGATCGCGCCGGCTGCCCGCAACCGGCTCACGGCCGCGGCGTCCTTTTCCGGCGTGTAGGCAAAATCGGGGCAGGCCGCGGTGGTGGGAAAGCCGGCCACATCGATGTTGTCCTTCACTGCGCAGGGGATGCCATACAGCGGCAACCTTTTTCGGTCGCCGCCCGCCCGTTCCAGGCGATGCGCCAGGTCCGACAGCGCCGTTTCCAGCTGATCGTGGGTCAACCGGCTGATCCAGGCCGGGTCGTCCTCGGCGAGCTGGTCCAGTAATCGGGGCAGAAGGTCCGCCGGTGTCTTTTGATGCTGGTAGGCCTCACGCCAGTCGGCGAGCGTCCATCCTCGAAGGTCGGTCATGGGAACATCCTTTGTGGTCAGCGGGGAGGGAGGCGTGGCTCCCTTGTATACAAGAGCCTTTCGCAAGCCGCGTGCCATTCCAGATCGATGGTCGGAAAGCCTTTAAAAACAAGCGGCTGTCGATTCGTTGCACGTGATGGTGCGTCTTCGAATGCACTGCGTGTGAGCAGGGACCGATCAGGGGCGCTATCACGGTGCGCGTCAGGGTGCCAAGGAGGCCATGTTCGACGTGATTCAGTAACTCTTTGCCGATATTGAAGTTTTCCGCCGGCAGCCCGAGGATCGGACTTTCGGTAGCGTTGCACTTATATGGTGCGCAAATAGAGCGCCTGACTTCTATCGGGGCGTCGGTGTCGTCGTGAGAGGGGCGATTTGATGCCTTGTATACTAGATAAGTTTATGAAATTTAAAAGGTAATTCAGTGCTGGAATGCTGGATGCACTGCCGTGGGATGCGTTTGAAGCATTGGAAAACCCAACCAGGATAAAAGGACGCATTCCATGAAAATCAAAAAGCAAATAACAGCAGGCTTATCTGCGCTGGCTCTGTCTCTGACCGTTTCCGTTTCTGCCCCGGTGGCCGCCGCCGACGAAGGCCCGATCAAGATCGGTATCCTTCATTCCCTGTCCGGCACCATGGCCATCAGTGAATCCACCCTGAAAGACACCATGCTCATGCTCATCAAGGAGCAGAACGAGAAGGGCGGCCTGCTGGGCCGCAAGCTCGAGCCGGTGGTGGTGGATCCGGCCTCCAACTGGCCGCTGTTCGCCGAGAAGGCCCGCGAGCTGCTGGCCAAAGACAAGGTCGACGTCATCTTCGGTAACTGGACGTCCGTCTCCCGTAAATCCGTACTGCCGGTGGTCGAGGAACTGAACGGCCTGCTGTTCTACCCGGTCCAGTACGAAGGTGAAGAATCCTCCGAAAACGTGTTCTACACCGGTGCGGCGCCCAACCAGCAGGCCATCCCGGCGGTGGATTACCTGATGAACCAGGTCGGCGTGAAGCGTTGGGTCCTGGCGGGCACCGACTACGTCTACCCGCGCACCACCAACAAGATCCTCGAAGCCTACCTGAAGGATCACGGCGTGGCCGATGACGACATCATGGTCAACTACACGCCGTTCGGTCACTCCAACTGGCAGTCCATCGTTTCCGACATCAAGAAATTCGGCAGCCAGGGCAAGAAGACCGCCGTGGTCTCCACCATCAACGGCGACGCCAACGTGCCGTTCTACCGCGAACTGGCCAACCAGGGCATCAAGGCCGAGGACATCCCGGTCGTTGCCTTCTCCGTGGGTGAGCAGGAGCTGTCCGGCATCGACACCGGCCCGCTGGTCGGTCACCTGGCCGCGTGGAACTATTTCATGAGCGTCGACACCGACGCCAACTACGACTTCATCGACAAGTGGGTCGCCTACACCGGCAAGGAAGACGCCGTGACCAACGACCCGATGGAAGCGCACTACATCGGCTTCAACATGTGGATGCAGGCGGTCAAGAAGGCCGGCACCACCGATGTGGACGCGGTTAAGGACGCGATCATCGGTGTGTCCGTGCCGAACCTGACCGGCGGCTACGCCACCATGATGCCCAACCATCACATCACCAAGCCGGTGCTGATCGGCGAGATCCAGGACAACGGCCAGTTCTCCGTCGTCTGGCAGACCCCGACCACCGTGGCCGGCGATGCCTGGTCGGATTACCTGCCGGGTTCCAAGGACCTGATCAGTGACTGGCGCAAGCCCCTGCACTGCGGCAACTACAACGTCGTCACCAAATCCTGCGGTGGCAAGTCTGAAGTCGCTGCCGAGTAAGGCGAAGACCGGTGCGGGTGTCCTCCGGGGCACCCGCCCACCTCAAGGCACAGGGCGGGCGTTTCCGAAAGGGACTGTCGTCGGGTTGTCGCAGCCCTTTTTCGAAGCGTCGCCGCCTCAAGGATTCACATTGATTAGGACGCAACCATGAGCATCATCCGATCGCTCAAACAGCTGCTTATTGTCTGCCTGTTGTCGTTGCCGGTGCTTGGGCACGCCCAGGCCAACGACGAGCAGGCCCAGTCGTTACTGACCCAACTGGCGGACTCTTCCTACGCGCAGAAAGGGAAGATCGCCGGTGAGATTGCCCGCAGTGGCGACGATCGCGCCCGGGGCTGGCTGGAAGCCTTCTCCGCCGGCAAGCTTGCCCGCATCGAACCTTCTAAAGGTGACGCTGAGGGCTCCGGCAAATTCGTCATCGTACTCTCCAACCGCGGCCGCAACTGGAAAGTCCAGGACGCCCTGACCGGCGACGACCTGGGTGAGATCTCCCGCCGCGATCTGGATTCCATCCGCGTTAACAACTCCTTGCGCAGCGAGATCGACGGCATTCTCTCGGTCATCGACCTGACCGTGAACGACGCCGACAAGCGTCTGGAAGCCGCCCGGGGCCTGCGCGGCAACGTGGACGAGGCCATGGCCGGGAAGCTGACCGAACTGATGGCCAGCGAAGAGGACGGCGACGTCAAGGCGACGCTGAATGAAGCCCTCGCCATCTACAAGGTGGAAGAGCAGGGCGACATCGAGGCGGTGAAGACGCTCTCCGGCAGTCTCAACTCCGAAGCCCGAGCCGCCCTGAACAGCGCCACCTACAGCGACGACCCGGCCCTCAAGAAAGCGGCCCAGGACGCGCTGGCCTCCATCGAAACCAAACTCAAATGGAACCGCGCCGCCGAGACCCTGTACTTCGGTCTCTCGCTCGGTTCCGTGCTGGTGCTGGCGGCCATCGGGCTGGCCATCACCTTCGGCGTCATGGGCGTGATCAACATGGCCCACGGCGAGCTGATCATGCTCGGCGCCTACACCACCTGGGGCATGCAGCAACTGCTGCCGGGGCAGCCCGGACTGGCGCTGATCCTGTCCATCCCGGCCGGTTTTCTCGTCTCCGCGCTGGCGGGCGTGGCCATCGAGCGCAGCGTCATCCAGTTCCTCAAGGGCCGTCCGCTGGAAACCCTGCTGGCCACCTTCGGCATCAGCCTGGTGCTGCAGCAGCTGGTGCGGACCGTCATTTCCCCGCTCAACCGCACGGTGATCACGCCGGACTGGATGAGCGGCTCCATCATGGTGAACGAGGCCCTGTCCCTGACCCTGAATAGGCTCTACATCATCGGCTTCGCGCTGGTGGTCTTCGCCGGCCTGATGCTGATCATGCGCAAGACCCGCCTGGGTCTGGAAGTGCGCGCCGTCACCCAGAACCGCGCCATGGCCCGCTCCATGGGCATCAAGGCCACCAAGGTGGACATCATGACCTTCGCCCTCGGCTCCGGCGTTGCTGGCCTTGCGGGTGTGGCCCTGTCGCAGATCACCAACGTCGGCCCCAACCTGGGCCAGAACTACATCATCGACTCCTTCATGGTGGTGGTGTTCGGCGGCGTCGGGAACCTGTGGGGCACGCTGGTGGCCGGTCTGTCGCTGGGCACCATCAACCAGTTGCTGGAACCCTGGGCGGGCGCCGTCCTGGCCAAGATCCTGGTGCTGGTCTTCATCATCCTGTTCATTCAGAAACGCCCGCGCGGATTGTTCCCGCAGAAGGGCCGAGCGGCAGAGGGCTGATCCATGAGTTACTCCCAATCCTGGCTCACACGCCCGTTTACTGAACGTTCGACTCAGCTATTCCTGGGCGTCCTGTTCCTGGCCGTCATGGTCGTTTCCGTACTGCATCTGGTGATGCCGGAAGGCAGTGCCCTGTACGTGAGTTCCTACACCGTCACCCTGCTGGGCAAGTACCTGTGCTACGCGCTGCTGGCGGTGGCCGTCGATCTGGTCTGGGGCTACCTCGGTATCCTCAGTCTGGGCCACGGCGCCTTCTTTGCCCTCGGCGGCTACGCCATGGGCATGTACCTGATGCGCCAGATCGGCGATCGCGGCGTCTACGGCGATCCGATCCTGCCGGACTTCATGGTGTTCCTGAACTGGGATTCGCTGCCCTGGTACTGGCACGGCTTCGACATGGCCTGGTTCGCCTTCGTCATGGTGCTGCTGGCTCCGGGCCTGCTGGCGCTGGTGTTCGGCTTCCTCGCCTTCCGCTCCCGGGTGACCGGCGTGTACCTGTCGATCATCACCCAGGCGCTGACCTTCGCCCTGATGCTGGCCTTCTTCCGCAACGAGATGGGCTTCGGCGGCAACAACGGGCTGACCGACTTCAAGGACATTCTCGGCTTTGACCTACGCACCGACGCGGCCCGCCTCGGCTTGTTCATCGCCACCGGCATCGCGTTGGCGGTGGGCTATGTGATCTGTCGCGCCATCGTCACCTCCAAGCTGGGCCGCGTCAGCGTGGCCTGCCGGGATGCCGAGGCGCGCACGCGGTTCCTGGGCTATCGGGTGGAACGGGTGCAGCTGTTCGTGTTCGTGGTCTCCGCCATGCTGGCGGGGGTGGCCGGGGCGCTCTACGTGCCGCAGGTAGGCATCATCAACCCGAGTGAATTCTCGCCGCTGTTCTCCATCGAGATCGTGGTGTGGGTGGCCCTGGGCGGTCGCGCGACGCTCTACGGGGCGGTCATCGGCGCGATCCTCGTCAATTACGCCAAAACGGTGTTCACCGGCATTATGCCGGACGCGTGGCTGTTCGCCCTGGGCGCGCTGTTCGTGCTGGTCACCGTGTTCCTGCCCAAGGGCATCGCCGGCCTGCTGCCGGGCCTGAAGAAGAAAACGGATGATGAATCCGAAGCACCCACCAGCGGCAAGGAGGCCACCGCATGAGCATCATGAGCGAGCTGACCCACCGCGAGCGGGTCTTTGATTTCCTGACCCCGACGGCGTCCCCGGTGGACGTCCGTCACGGGCCGATCCTCTACCTGGAAGACGTCACCGTCAGCTTCGACGGCTTCCGGGCCATCAATAACCTGAACCTGACCATCGACGACGGCGAACTGCGCTGCATCATCGGGCCCAACGGCGCGGGCAAGACCACGATGATGGACATCATCACCGGCAAGACCCGCCCGGACGAAGGCTCGGTCTGGTTCGGCAGCCGTCACAACCTGCTGACGATGAACGAGCCGGACATCGCCACCCTCGGTATCGGTCGCAAGTTCCAGAAGCCCACCGTGTTCGAGGCCCTGACCGTGTTCGAAAACCTCGAACTGGCCATGGCCACCGACAAGCGGGTGCTGCCGACGCTGACCGCCCGACTCACCGGCGAGGCCAAAGACCGCATCGGCGAGGTGCTGACCACCATCGGCCTCACCGAGCTGCGCCACCGCGAGGCGGGCATCCTCTCCCACGGTCAGAAGCAATGGCTGGAGATCGGCATGCTGCTGATGCAGAAGCCGCGCCTGCTGCTGGTGGACGAACCCGTCGCCGGCATGACCGAACAGGAAATGGAGCGCACCGCCGAACTGCTCACCAGCCTGGCGGGCAAACAGTCCGTAGTGGTCGTGGAGCACGACATGGGCTTCGTCCGTTCCATCGCCCGCACCGTGACCGTCCTGCATCAGGGCAGCGTGCTGGCGGAAGGCTCCATGGACGACGTGTCCAACGATCCCAGGGTGATCGAAGTCTATCTGGGGGAGGGCGCCTGATGCTCAAGATCGAAAAACTCAACCAGTTCTACGGCGAGAGCCACACCCTCTGGGACCTCGACCTGGACGTGCCCCAGGGCCAGTGCACCTGCGTCATGGGGCGCAACGGCGTGGGCAAGACCACCCTGATGAAATGCGTTATGGGGGAAGAAAGCGTCAAGGACGGCCGCATCCTGTTCGCCGGCGACGTGGAATTGACCCAACGCAAGATCGAGGACCGCTCCCGCCTGGGCATTGGCTATGTGCCACAGGGGCGCCAGATTTTTCCGCTGCTGACCGTCGAGGAGAACCTGCGCACCGGCCTGGCCGTGCGGCAGGACGGCAGCAAGACCATCCCCGAGCGGGTCTACGAGCTGTTCCCCGTGCTCAGGGAAATGAAGAACCGCCGCGGCGGCGACCTCTCCGGCGGTCAGCAACAGCAGTTGGCCATTGGCCGCGCGCTGGTGATCGAGCCGCGCCTGCTGATCCTCGACGAACCGGGCGAGGGCATCCAGCCCAACATCGTCGCCCAGATCGGCGAGGTCATCCGCAAGCTGATCGAGGAAGACGGCCTGACCGTGCTGCTGGTGGAGCAGAAACTGCCGTTCGCCCGCAAGTACGCCGACCGCTTCGCCATCATGGACCGGGGCCGTCGTGTGGCTGAAGGCGAGATCGCCGAGCTGTCAGACGCACTCATCAAGCAGCACCTGACCGTATGACGATCTTCGCACCCCTGAACACGCCGCTGCCCAACGACCGCGCGTCCGCCAACGACTCCGGTCACCGCTTCGACACCGGGCGGCGCTGGGCGGCGTCCATCGAACTGGGCTTCGAGGCCCGGCGCGAGTCGCTGCAGCGCATCACCCGACTGGTCCGCCGCCGCCACTACGGCCCGCTGCGGGTCCAGAAGCCGTTTTACCCGGAAGGCCGCGACGGCTGCTGCCACGTGTACCTGCTGCACCCGCCGGGCGGACTGGTGAGCGGCGACGCGCTGTCCATCACCGCCTCGCTGGCGGAAGGCGCGCACGCGCTGCTCACGACCCCCGCCGCCGCCAAACTCTACAAGGCCGACAGCCACGGCGTCGCCTGGGCCCAGCACACGCACCTGAACGTGGCCGACGGCGCCACCCTGGAATGGCTGCCCCAGGAAACCCTCGCCTTCGACGGCTCACGGGGCGAACAGACCACCACCATCGACCTCACCGGATCGGCCCGCTGCATCGGCTGGGAAGTACTGGCCCTCGGCCGCCCGGTGGGGGATCTGCCGTTCGTCAGCGGCCACCTGGAACAACGCTTCCGCCTCACCCGCGACGGTCGCCCCCTGTGGATCGAACGCCAGCCCATGGACCCCACGCATACCCGGTTCAAGGGCCACTGGGGGCAGGGCGGCAGCACCGTCCAGGCCACGTTGTGGGCGGTGGGTTTAGAGGATGAAAACGAAGCCATCGAAGCCCTGCGCGAGCAGATCACCGCAAACCCGAGATGGGCGGTCACCCGCCGCCGGGGCGTGTTGCTGCTGCGCTACATCGGCCACGAACGCAACGAGGCCTGGGCCATTTGCCAGCAGGCGTGGGAAATCATGAGGCCGAGAATGACGGGGCAAGAAGCTCATATACCAAGGATCTGGATGACCTAGGAGGTAGGTTGGGCTGACGCAGGAAGCCCAACAATAAGCAGTCACCGGACGTTCCCGTTATCGGGGGCTGGCCTGGAGCCTGGCTTGGCGATCATCGGATTGGATGAGATTGGCCGCAAACCTTGTCTGTTGGGCTTCCTGCGTCAGCCCAACGAGCTGGATGACATGCATTCCCTCTCCCCTTGCGGGAGAGGGTCAGGGAGAGGGGGAGGCGCCAAAGGCGCCCTCTTTGGTAGTCACGACCAAGAGCGAGGCTTTCGCCTCGTCCCCCTCTCTCCAAACCTCTCTCCCGCGAGGGGAGAGAGGCTTAAAAGACACACGAAAGAACATCGCAAACAACGGAGTTACGACGATGGAACTCACCCCCAGAGACAAAGACAAGCTGATGCTGTTCACCGCAGCACTGCTCGCCGAGCGCCGCAAGGCCAAGGGCCTCAAGCTCAACTACCCGGAATCCGTGGCCCTGATCAGCGCCGAAATCCTCGAAGGCGCCCGCGAAGGCCGCACCGTCGCGGAACTCATGAGCCTGGGCACCGAAGTGCTGACCCGGGACGACGTGATGGAAGGCGTCGCGGAAATGGTCGACGAAGTGCAGGTCGAAGCCACCTTCCCGGACGGCACCAAACTCGTGACTGTTCATAACCCGATTGTGTAAGGAGCCCGCAGATGATTCCCGGCGAATACCACATCAAGGACGGCGACATCGAACTCTGCGCCGGCCGCGAACGCATCACCGTCGAGGTGGGCAACACCGGCGACCGCCCGGTGCAGATCGGCTCCCACTACCACTTTGCCGAAGCCAACCCGGCGCTCACCTTCGACCGCAATAAAGCCACCGGCTACCGGCTGGATATCGCCGCCGGCACCGCGATCCGCTTCGAGCCGGGACAGACCCGCGAAGTCACCCTGATTCCCTACGCGGGCAAGCGCGAGATCTACGGCTTCCGCGGTGAAGTCATGGGCGCCGTGGACAAGAAAAACGCAGGAGGCCAGCCATGAAGATTTCCCGTCAGGCCTACGCCGACATGTACGGCCCCACCGTGGGCGACCGCGTGCGGCTCGGGGACACCGAACTCTGGATCGAAGTCGAAAAGGACCACACCCACTACGGCGACGAGGTTAAATTCGGCGGCGGCAAAGTCATCCGCGACGGCATGGGCCAGAGCCAGCGTTGCGACGACGCGGTCATGGACACCGTCATCACCAACGCCCTGATTCTCGACTGGTGGGGCGTCGTCAAAGCCGACGTAGGCATCCAGAAAGGCCGCATCGCCGCCATCGGCAAGGCCGGTAACCCGGACACCCAGCCGGACGTCGAGATCGTCATCGGCCCGGGCACCGAAATCATCGCCGGGGAGGGCAAGATCCTCACCGCCGGCGGCATCGACCCGCACATCCACTTCATCTGCCCGCAGCAGGTGGAAGAAGCCCTGATGAGCGGCATCACCACCATGCTCGGCGGCGGCACCGGGCCGGCCACCGGCACCAACGCCACCACCTGCACTCCGGGCCCCTGGCACATCGGTAAAATGCTCCAGGCGGTGGACACGCTGCCCATGAACATCGGCTTCCTCGGCAAGGGCAACGCCTCCCTGCCGGAAGCGCTGGAAATCCAGGTGGAAGCGGGCGTGATCGGCCTCAAGCTGCACGAGGACTGGGGCACCACCCCGGCCGCCATCGACAACTGCCTGACTGTCGCCGACAAGTACGACGTGCAGGTGGCCATCCACACCGACACCCTGAACGAATCCGGCTTCGTCGAAGACACCCTGGCCGCGTTCAAGGACCGCTGTATCCACACCTTCCACACGGAAGGGGCGGGCGGCGGCCACGCGCCGGACATCATCACCGCGTGCTCCAAAGCCAACGTGCTGCCGTCGTCCACCAACCCGACGCGGCCCTACACGGTGAACACCATCGACGAGCACCTGGACATGCTGATGGTCTGCCACCACCTGGACCCGAACATTCCGGAAGACGTCGCCTTCGCCGACTCCCGCATCCGCCGCGAGACCATCGCCGCCGAGGACATCCTTCACGACATGGGCGTGATCTCCATGATCTCCTCCGACTCCCAGGCCATGGGCCGGGTGGGCGAGGTCATCTGCCGCACCTGGCAGACGGCTCACAAGATGAAGGTCCAGCGCGGCCTGCTGCCGGAAGACCAGGAACTGGGTGCCGACAACTTCCGCGCCAAGCGCTACATCGCCAAGTACACCATCAACTCCGCCATCACCCACGGCATCGCGCACGACGTGGGCTCGGTGGAAGTGGGCAAGCTGGCGGACCTGGTGCTGTGGAGCCCGGCCTTCTTCGGCGTGAAGCCCGCCACCATCCTCAAGGGCGGCATGATCGCCGCGGCGCCGATGGGCGATCCGAACGCCTCCATCCCCACGCCGCAGCCGGTGCACTATCGCCCCATGTTCGGCGCCTACGGCAAGGCCGCCAGTGCCACCCGCCTGACCTTCGTCAGCCAGGCCGCACTGGACGCCGGCATCGACAAGGCGCTGGGGCTGGACAGCCCGCTGTCCGCCTGCCGGAACGTGCGCCAGGTTCGCAAGGGCGACATGAAGCTCAACGACGCCTGCCCGACGCTGACCGTCGACCCGCAGACCTACGAGGTCCACGCCGACGGCGAACTGCTCACCTGCGAGCCGGCCACCGAGTTGCCGCTGGCCCAGCGTTACCATCTATTCTGAGGACGCCGAAATGATCGAACTCACACAACGTATCGCCCCGGTCGAGTCGGCGGAAATCTTCGACAGCCTGACCCTGCCGTTCGAGCTGCGCATCCGCGGCCGCCTGCGGGCCACCACCGACAACGGCACCGACGTGGGCCTGTTCCTGGATCGTGGCCCGGTGCTGCGCGACGGCGACTGCCTGCAATCCGCCGGCGGCGAAGTGGTCCGCATCCGCGCCGCCGACGAGCCGGTGGTCACTGCCCAGATCCCCGGGGGCCTGCCGCTGGCGCGCCTGTGCTACCACCTGGGCAACCGCCACGTGCAACTGGCCATCGGCACCATTGATGAGCAGACCGGCTGGGTCCGCTTCCCGCCCGACCACGTGCTGGAAGAACTGGCCGAACGCCTCGGCGCTACCCTGAAACACCACCAGGCCCCGTTCGATCCCGAGCCGGGTGCCTACAGCAAAGCCGGTGAAGGGCACGGCCATGGACACGGACACGGACACAGTCACGGCCACGGGCATTCCCATGATCACGACCATGCACACGACCACAGCCACGGGCCGGGTAAAGACCATGTCCACTGAGTCCACGCCCGTCGCTGACCTGTCCCTGCTGGGGCTGATGCAACTGGTCAGCCCGGCACTGCCTATCGGCGCCTTCGCCTGGTCACAGGGGCTGGAAAGCGCCTTTGAACTGGGCTGGGTGAGCAACGAGGCGGAGCTGGGTGACTGGCTGGAAGGCGTGCTGGACGACGGCCTGAGCCGCTGCGAACTGCCGGTGCTGATCCGCCTGCAAACCGCATGGGCGAACCGTGACGCCCCGGCACTGGCGGACTGGAACGACTGGCTCCACGCCAACCGGGAGACGGCGGAACTGAGCGACGAAGACACCCGGCTGGGCTCGGCGCTGGTACGCCTGCTCACCAGCCTGGACCTGATGCCGGACGACGGCCTGATGCCCGGAGACGCGGGCTACGTCACTGTCTTCGCCTGGGCCGCGCATCGGCGCAACGTGCCGGTACGCCAGACCCTGCTCGGCTTCGCCTGGGCCTGGCTGGAAAACCAGCTCGCCGTCGCCTGCAAGGCGCTGCCGTTGGGACACACCGCCGCCCAGCGACTGACCGAACAACTGCGCCCGTCACTGGTGAAAGCTGTCGACGCCGCGCTGGTGCGGGAAGACGATGAGCTGGGGCCGGTACTGCCGGGCCTCGCGCTCGCCAGCGCCCATCACGAAACACAGTACTCAAGACTCTTTAGAAGCTAATGCGCTCGCCAACGCGCACCCACAAACAACGATGAGGAAAAAGCCATGAAACATTGTCTGCGAGTCGGGGTCGGTGGCCCTGTCGGTTCCGGTAAAACCGCCTTGCTGCGCCAGCTCTGCCTGGCCCTGCGCGACCACTACAACATCGCCGTGGTCACCAACGACATCTACACCCGGGAAGACGCCGACTTCCTGCTGCGCCACGAAGCCCTGGAAGCCGACCGCATCCTCGGCGTGGAAACCGGCGGCTGCCCGCACACCGCCATCCGCGAGGACGCCTCCATGAACTTGGCGGCCATCGACGACCTCCAGTCCCGCCACCCGGACCTGGAACTGGTGCTGGTGGAATCCGGCGGCGACAACCTCTCCGCCACCTTCAGCCCGGAACTGTCGGACCTCACCCTGTATGTCATCGACGTCTCCGCCGGCGACAAGATCCCCCGCAAGGGCGGGCCAGGCATCACCAAGTCCGACCTGCTGATCATCAACAAGATCGACATCGCCGAACAGGTCCACGCCTCGCTGGAGGTGATGGATCGGGATTCCAAAAAGATGCGCGGCGAAAGGCCGTTTGTGTTCACCAACCTCTACGACGGGGTAGGGTTGGACACCATCATTAGCTTCATCCTCGAACGCGGCATGTTGCCAGAACGCCGCCCAGAGAAAATCGAAGCGTCAGCCTGAGATCGGCCCAAACCAAACAAATTGGATTGCAGTTAAACGGAGATAACCATGACACGACTCACCAAAACCCTGCTCACAGCCGGCCTCATGCTGACCGCCACCGCCGCCTCCGCCCACCCGGGCCACGGCCAGGGCGGCTTCACCAGCGGCCTGCTGCACCCCATGCTGGGCCTCGACCACCTGCTGGCCATGGCCGCCATCGGCTTCTGGAGCATGCGCCAGAGCGGCTGGATGAAACGCGGTACGCCGCTGTTCATGATAGGCGGTATGTTCCTCGGGGCTGGATTGGCTTTCGCGGGCTTGAACATCCCGGGCGTTGAAACCGGCATTGCGCTGTCCGTCATGCTGGCCGGCGTACTGATCGCTACCCTGGCCAAACTGCCGACCGCTGTGGGCGGCTCGCTGGTCGCCGCCTTCATGATCTTCCACGGCTACGCCCACGGCGCCGAAATGCCGGCAGGCTCACACTTCATGGCGTACATGGCCGGCTTCGGTATTGCCACCCTGATCATTGCCTTCGCCGGCCGTGGTCTTGGCGCGCTGCTGATGAAAACCGACAACCGCGTATCTCAAGCCGTCGGCGCAGTCCTGGCAGCAACTGGTGCCTTAATGGTTTCTTGAGGCCTGCCTGTTAAGCCTCTCTCCCCTGGAGGGAGAGAGGTTTGGAGAGAGGGGGAGCAGGCCCCAGACTGCCCCTTTCCTATGACCCAGCTCAACTTTAACAACATTTTGCGCCCAACCACCCCGCCAACATTTGCTCCCTACCTTTTCCCTCGCTATAAACAACATTAACTTTCAGAAAGCTTAAGCACCCAATCACCACTCGCACGACAGCCAGGCAAGGAGTCAGCACTGGCTGAGGACAACAAAAATGGATCTTTCTCCCGTCATACAACCGTTAATCCACGCCCTCTGGTACGTCATCCCGCTGGTCATCCTCGGCGGTATTCTCAAATCGCCACAGTTCAAAGGCTGGGTCGGCGAAAGCCTGGTTAACCTCTCAGCACGCCTGTTTCTCGACAAGAACACTTACCACCTGATCCGCAACGTCACCCTGCCCACCGAAGACGGAACCACCCAGATCGATCACATCATCGTCTCGCCCTACGGCGTGTTCGTGGTGGAAACCAAGAACATGAAAGGGTGGATTTTCGGGAGTGCCAAACAGCGGTATTGGACGCAGAAGATCTACAAGCACTCGCAGAAGTTTCAGAATCCGCTGCATCAGAACTATAAGCATGTGAAGACGATTCAGGCACTGCTTGGGCTCAGTGATACGCAGGTGCATTCGGTGGTGGTGTTTGTGGGGGATGCGACGTTTAAGACGGAGATGCCGGGGAATGTGACGCGGGGTAGTGGGTATCTGCGGTTTATCACATCGAATCAGGAAATTGTGCTGAGTCCAGAAGAAGTCAGCGAGATTGTGGATAAGATCGCTTCGGGGCGCCTGAAAGCTTCATTCAAGACGCATCGGGAGCATGTGAGGCACGTCCAAAGCATTGTTGAAGAGAAAGAGAATGCGGTTCGCTGCCCGAAGTGCCAGGGCGATATGGTTCGGCGTGTTGTGAAACGTGGCGAGAACGTTGGGAAGGAATTTTGGGGGTGTTCAGCGTTTCCTAAGTGTCGGGGAATGCTGAATTTTCAGGCGGAGTAGCGAGAACAGGAAGATTAATATGGATTGGGGACAAGCTCTTAAAATTGGTGGGCCTGCAACGGTCGCCGCCTTTGTGTTTTATAAGTTGATTTCCACCTATTTAATTGAATCCAAGCTAATTGAAACTAATTTGATAGTTAATATTGTCCTACTGGTTTTCGTTTTTTTATTTTGCTTATTCTTAGCTTGGCTTTTAATTCCTCGGAAGGTGAAGGGTGATGATTCTTCTAAAAAAGATGTTGTTAACAATGAGATAGAAGAAAATTGTTCTAATTCCGATATAAATATTGGTAAACAAACTGGTGCTGTTCGGGGTAATAAAATAAAAAATAATAAATCTGGTGGCGACATTAATATTGGATAAGGGTTTTTGATGGCTCAAAAGGACAATTTTCCGACGCCTAGTTCCGGAGATGGTAGAGTACCTGAGAGTATCGCTATTACGGGAAATGATATAAGCGGAAATGATATTGGTGGAGACCTTAATGTTGGATCTACCATTGTCAAGCTTCCCTCATTTGATGTTTCAGTAGGAGCGGGTGCGCTAAAGGATCTGATTAAAAAGCATAATGAGCTCGCAGAAGACAGCCCAGAGTATATCTTTCTGATAGAGCAGCTGCAGAGCAAAATCAAAGCTTGTGAATCGAGAAAGATGATCGGTCTTGAAGGCAAGCTGAAAAAGGCTGGTAAGAAAATATATTATGATCAGGCACTAGTCTCCAGTCAGAAGGCTTCAAAGACAATAACTAGATTTCAGCACGTTAAGTCCTATCAGATTATTTTTAATCACGTCTTGGGCCTTATTTTGACCAGGTTCAACTCATATATTCTTCCGCTAATTAAAAACGGTGCCGATGACGTGACTTTAAAGTCTGCCATAAATACTACTATCATAGAGCCTCTATATCAGGAAGTGTCAATGGCGGGCGGAATGATTTCTGCTGACTTGATAGAGGGTATGCTTTATTTTCTGACCGAGAAGTGCCATGTGGAGTGGGTGTAATGATTTTATATCATCCTGCATACGACGCCTATCACTGCTCATATAGAATATTGAGCATCCTGTATTTTATTGACGATACTTCAATCTCTCATGAAATGATAAGATTTATCGACTTTTATTACCTGTATCCGCATTTGTTAAAGAGGATGGGGTCTCTGCCCAAGCCTTTAAATTATAAGAAAAAGATAATTAATAAGTTAGATGACCCGTTTGAGGTAACGCCGAATCCAAGGGTAATGTTTTATGAGCTTGGTAGAACACAAGAATCTGTATTAAAGTCATTAGAGGGTAAATTGTTTATTAATTCGGATAACGGTTTAATTAAGCTGAATATTGAGTCGTTGTCTGCAAGGTTGATTGAGTCATTTAAGAGCGACGCATTTTTGTCTTGTGACTTTTTTAAAATGCTAGTGGAGTCATTTCCTAAAGTAAATCTTGACGGGCCGAATGGTTTTAAATCGAAAAGTGGTTTAATGGAATTTAGATATGGATAAGTTTATATTTTTTATTGAGAGGCTTGTTGTTAGGAAGTCGGGTCGCCATATATACGATGAAAAGTATCACTTAGGTATAAATGTAATACGAGGCGACCACTCTGTAGGTAAGACCACTATACTGGAAGTTATATTTTATGTTTTGGGTGGTGAAATAAAAGAGAGCCAATGGCTGACGCCCGCTGATCTCTGTGACGATGTGTTGTGTCAGCTAAATGTCAATGGCAAGGTGTTTACGCTTAAGCGAGAAATTGATAAGAAATCTATACCTCCAATACATATAAGGTCTGGTAACCTTGAGCTAAAAGATTATGAGGCAGAAGCATGGAAAATATTCGGACCTAGGCGAAGTGAGTCCAATAACAAAGCTTCATTCTCACAGCAGATCTTCGAGCTATTAGGGTGGGACACTCATAAATCTGATGATTATGCGAATTTGACTATGCATCAGATTCTTAGATTCTTGTATGTAGACCAAGAGACTTCTTCTGCAAGGTTATTGCGTGCCGAAGATAACCCAAGAGCTGATAGCGAGGGTATAAGAACTGCAATATTTGAATTCTTGCTGGGCTTGGATAATTTGGATACACACAAGTTGCGGCAAGAGTTGCTTTTAACGGAAAGGCAGTTTGAAAAAATCTCCGCTGACCTTAATGCGATGTATAAATTGATGGGCAGGGATTCGACGCTAACTTCAGAAATTTTAGAAAATGAGGTGTTTTCGAATCTCGATAGTATTGCACAGTTGAGCGACTTTCCTGTTGAAACTAAAGCCGAAACGGATGTCCAGAAAGAAAGAGATAAACGCTTCAGAAAGCTTGATGAAAAAATTAGGTTATTAAATCGTCAATTACAAGCTTTTAAACAAGACCTGCTGGTAGTTAACGGTGAAATTGTCGACTGTGAAGCCTACGACAAATCTTTGAAATACCGAAAGAAAAGCTTGTTGGAATCTAGGGTTTCCTATGAGGAAATAGGGGTTGTTGAATACAACCATTGTCCTTCGTGTATGAAAGAACTGAAA
This sequence comes from Marinobacter sp. NFXS9, assembly GCF_040148665.1. NCBI lineage: Bacteria > Pseudomonadati > Pseudomonadota > Gammaproteobacteria > Pseudomonadales > Marinobacteraceae > Marinobacter > Marinobacter sp. NFXS9. The sequence goes on from NZ_JAGDDW010000023.1 coordinate 24,730, forward strand.
AACCTGGACGATGACTGTTGTCATTTGTGTCATGCTCCATTAGACGGTTCTCAAATTAACAATAATTATATTGAGCTAATAACGGAAATTGATTTCCAGCTTACTAGCAATCAAAAGGTATTGGATGAGTACCGTGAACATCAATCCGGACTGGCTTCGACAATAAAGATAGCAGAAGGCGAGCTTAAGGTGGCTCAGCAAGAATTAGAATCGATTGCGAAGATGGTAAATATTTCTTCACAAAAAGCGATTGAAAACTCGCGGAAAATTGGTTATCTGGAGTCACAGAATAAGAATCTGGTGAAAATGATGGAGCTCATAAAAGAGCTGGATAAAAATAAAGTGCTTAAGGTTGAGCTGAATGGTAGGATTACTGAAATTAGGAATAAAATAGAAGCAGCCACCAGTTCCAATCAGGCTAGACGAGATAAGGTGATTGCTGGGATCAGCGAAAATATTGTTTCTATCGTTGGAGGCGAGAGGCGCGATAATGGGGACCCGTATGAGGAGGTGTTCGCGGATGCCACTGAGTCTGATATTGAAATTGATTTCGCGAAAGATCGTTATCTAATTGACGGAAGGATTAAATTTTCTGGCAGTTCTAATTTTGTAAAGAAGAATGCTTTCCATTTGGCGGCGTTGAAAGAATCGTTGGATGACCCTGAGTATCGATTGCCACGTTTTTTGATGCTTGACGCTATAGAAAATGGAGGTATGAAGCCTTATCGTAGCCATAATTTTCAAAAAACGATTTTTAATCTGTTCAGAGATCGAAAAGATTTTCAGTTAATATTCTGTACGTCAATGGTTCTTGATGAGCTAAATAACGACATTTATGGCGTTGGGCCATATTATGAAGGCAATGTGCTAAATTTATAACAATAAAAGATGTCGGAGCGCATATTTATTAAAAAAATAGTAGTTTAACTTTTTAGATGGTAGTGCCGTATTGCTTCTTCTATCCTCGATAAAATGCTGTCGAAGTTATTAAAATTTATATTTTTCCAGTTTGGCTGCACAACTTTTTTGGCAAAGATATATTTTCCATATTCTGAGTCTGTGCTTTTATTACTCTTATTGAATGATTTTCCGGCTATTTTAGTTAGAAGCAGTTTATGATCAAAGAAGTCTTCTATGTCTGTTTCGCTATTTTTTAATCTTGGGATGGCGACCAAATATAGGTTTTCAGTTATGTGGTAAAAAAGATCGGTGCCGTCGACGTTAGTTTTGTATTTTCCGATCTTTTTAACTGTTGAGAATGTGGAGTTTGAGCCCTTGTCATTGTCTACAAGAATAATTACGGGCTGTTTGCAAAACTGTTTTGTGAAGCCATATGTTTTCTTTTCATAGTTTGAGATAAAGGTATTCAGGTCTGCGGTGCCTCCTGCCAGGCCTAGTAGTCGGTCAGTGTTTTTTGAATATTTTAAGAAGTTTATTGACGGCTGGGTTCCTTTACCCTTAATTGTTTTTCCTAGTTTTGGGAATTTTGAGCCTATTCTGCGGATAGCGTATTTTAAATAAATGCTATCAGTTTTTCCTTCACAGATAATAATAGGTTTTATGTTTGAGGCAAAAAGGTTGTAGTACAAGAATTTTTGGTAAGTTAGCTCTTTTCCATTTAATTCTCTAAAGTTCAATTCCTTTTTTTGTTTCTTGAATTTTTCTATAGAGTCTATGTGGCTTAGAATGCCATTAAGTTTCCGTTTTGTGCCTTTAATGCTTCTGGTGTAGGTTTTTCCGGAGCCGTCTTGGTAGTTCGATTTTATATAATAATCCCCGCTGATAACCAATTGATTAACCATCGCGCGAGCAGTTCGCCAATACTCCGATTTCGTATTGATTGATTTGTTGGTTACGAGCCCAGTTACGTCTTGCCTGGATTTAAAATACTGCATCCTTGTCTTTTTTTCGTTGATCGAAAAGCCAGAGTTTTGAATAATGCTTCGTAACTCTTTGCCTATATCCCAATTGTGATTGTTTTTCTTCACGTTATAGGCGATTTCAGTAGGAAAGTCGGCCTTGTTGCTCGAAAAAGTTAGGTCATCAGCATATCTTGAGTAAGTCGCACTACAATTTTGTGCGAGCTTTGCCAGTTTTATATCCAAAGCGTGAGCTATCAAGTTGCTTATTACTGGAGAGCATGGGCTTCCTTGAGGTAGTTTGTTGTTATAACAAGCAATTTGGGCAATGATTGTGGAGATCTTTGGTGTAAGGCTAAAGTTTTTGTTTTTTATAAAGAAGCCACGAACGCGACCAAAATTTATCTGACCGAAGAAGTCCTCGATATCTATATTAAACACATGCTTTTTATTCTTGTGATTGTTTGCATTTGTTATTATTGACTGATTTCTCCGGAATCCATGGTAAATGCTACGTTTTATTCCCTTCTCTTTGTTTAACTCATCAATGCAGTCTTGGAGAAGTTCTGATAGGCGACTTTGTAATAACTTTAGATCCTGACTAGGTGCTAAAATTAATCTATCACCTCCATTTCGTTTTGGAACGGGGAATTCCGTGTACTTGCTATGTGATGGCTTAATGTAAAGTATGTAAGATAGGGCTGGCGGCTTAAACCCGAGAAGTAAGGATAGATCGGTTAAGCTGTTACAGGATTGTAGTTTTTTTAAATGGTACATGCTTATTCTTATTTCAGTATTGGGTGGCTTATGGGCACTCTTATGCATCGAACGATACACAGTAAGGCGAAACGTCGCCGAAAGAGCAATCCATCGGACCTTCTTTTCAAGTATTGCGAAGCGCAATAGAAAATCTGCCCATAAGCCGTATTTACAGTGTACTGGTGTGTCGCTTAAATACAAATTCCGTGCATGGAACGGCGGGGTCAGGTCTTGCGTTTTGCCCCGCCTTGCCATTTTGATCCGATCGCCGCAGTCTATCCCGCCTCAATGAAACCACGGAAGGAGCGGTAATCCCCCCGAAAAACAGCGGTGATCAAAAGTAGTCGCCCCTGCAAAAACGCCGTTTTCAGACAGCCAGCAATTTACCGGTCTCTGCCGATTCATCCGGCAACGCCGGGGTTGACCATAAAATAGCCAATATCAGGCGTAAATGCCGTCCGTTTTCATAAGGCCAAAGAAGCTCGACGAGCTTCCTCAGAACCTTCCTCAGGTTCAGGCCAACGCCGCACAGAACCGCGTGTATCGTGTCGCCGGTAAACCCTCTGAGGAAGTTCCGATACATCAGGCCGTCGCTTTTCAGGTGGCCGATGATCGGCTCGATACTGTTTCGTCGGTGTTGCTGATCGGGGTGGGCCCTGCCGCGGCCTCGCCGCTTGCCGGTGATGTGGATCCTGGAGAGGTACGTGCTTTCGCTGCCACGGTAGCCTCGGTCGGCCAACAGATGCTCCGGCATCTTGCGGGTATGCAGAAGCACTCGTTTGAGCGCCGTGTCGACGGTGTGACCATCGTAGGGATTGCCGGCCAGGGCCTGGCAATCCAGCACAAAGCCTTCTTTGGCTGTGGTCACCACGCTGACCTTGGAGCCGAACTCATAACGGGTGCGCGAAAACGCGAAAACGCCGGGGTCAGGTCTTGCGTTTTGCTCCGCCTTGCCATTTTGATCTGATCACCGCAGTCTATCCCGCCCCAATAGAACCACGGAAGGAGCCAAGGGATGCACGCAGTCTATCCCGCCCCAATAGAACCACGGAAGGAGCCAAGGGATGCACGCCGGGGTCAGGTCTTGCGTTTTGCCCCGCCTTGCCATTTTGATCCGATCACCGCAGTCTATCCCGCCTCAATAAAACCACGGAAGGAGCCAAGGAATGGCCAGGCCGTTGCGACTGGAGTTTGCCGGAGCGCTGTATCACGTGACGTCTCGCGGAAATCGTCGGGAGATGATTTACGAATCAGATGACGATCGACGCGCCTGGTTGTCGATCCTTGATGAAGTCTGCGCGAACGCCGGGGTCAGGTCTTGCGTTTTGCTCCGCCTTGCCATTTTGATCTGATCACCGCAGTCTATCCCGCCCCAATGGGAACGGCGGGGTCAGGTCTTGCGTTTTGCCCCGCCTTGCCATTTTGATCCGATCGCCGCAGTCTATCCCGCCTCAATGAAACCACGGAAGGAGCCAAGGAATGGCCAGACCGTTGCGACTGGAGTTTGCCGGCGCGTTGTATCACGTGACGTCTCGCGGAAACCGCCGGGAGATGATTTACGAATCAGATGACGATCGACGCGCCTGGTTGTCGATCCTTGATGAAGTTTGCGAGACCTTCAACTGGGTATGTCACGCCTACTGTTTGATGGGCAATCACTACCACCTGTTGATCGAAACGCCGGAAGGCAATTTATCGAAAGGCATGCGCCAACTGAACGGCGTCTACACGCAAGTTTTCAATCGGCACCATGGCCGTGTCGGGCATGTGTTTCAGGGGCGCTATAAAGCGATTCTCGTTGAGAAGGACTCATACCTATTGGAGCTGTGCCGCTACATCGTCGCCCCTGCAAAAGTAAAAACCTGAACAAAGGCAATGAGTTGGCCTGACTTCGGGGTATAATATCCATCATAAATCTCCCCGTTTCGTCCAAAAACCGGAAGAAAGCCCCATGATCCCACGGGATAAGCGCCAGGCACCACAGCGAGATCTGCTGGAAACCTACCTCGAAGACATCCTCAACCCCCGGCACGAACTGGTGCAGATGGGTAAACGGATCGACTGGACCGCCTGCGAACAACATTTTGGTCAGTTGTACGCGGTGCAAGCCGGGCGTCCGGGACTGCCCATCCGGTTACACGTGGGCTTGCAGTTGCTCAAGCACATGTATGCGCTGTCAGACCGTGATGTTCTGGATCGCTGGGTAGAGAACCCCTACTGGCAACACTTCTGCGGCGAAGTGATCTTCCAACACCGGCTGCCCACGGAACGGCGGGGTCAGGTCTTGCGTTTTGCCCCGCCTTGCCATTTCGTTGTGATGACCGCAGTCTATTCTCGCCCAAAGTAGAACCACGGAAGGAGCCAAGGAATGGCCAGACCGTTGCGACTGGAGTTTGCCGGCGCGTTGTATCACGTGACGTCTCGCGGAAACCGCCGGGAGATGATTTACGAATCAGACGACGACCGACGCGCCTGGTTGTCGATCCTCGATGAGGTTTGCGAGATCTTCAACTGGGTATGTCACGCCTATTGTTTGATGGGCAATCACTACCACCTGCTGATCGAAACGCCGGAAGGCAATCTATCGAAAGGCATGCGCCAACTGAACGGCGTCTATACGCAGGTTTTCAATCGGCACCATGGCCGGGTAGGGCACGTTTTCCAGGGGCGTTATAAAGCGATTCTGGTTGAGAAGGACAGCTACCTGTTGGAGCTGTGCCGCTATATCGTGCTGAACCCTGTTCGTGCTGCGATGGTTCGATCGGCAGTAGAATGGCCTTGGAGCAGTTACCGCGCGACGGCGAGTTATGAGCGGGATTTAAAGGCACTCAATGTTGATTGGATTCTTGCTGCCTTTGCTGAACGGCGGGATAGAGCCGTTGAGAGTTACGAGCAATTTGTTGCTGACGGCAAGAACCAGCCGTCTCCTTGGGAAAGCTTGAAGAACCAGGTTTATCTAGGGAGCGATCAATTCGTTGATGACATGCAGAGGCGAATTGAGGGGGCTGAACGTCTCAGTGAAATTCCCACGAGTCAGCGCCGCCCCCTGGCCAAACCACTACAGTTCTATGTGGACTCTGCGTCGTCCCGAAACGAAGCCATCTGTTTAGCGTATGCGAGTGGCGGATACAGGCTGAAAGAAATAGGCGATTTCTTTGGGCTTCACTATTCGCGCGTCAGCAGAATTATCCGGGAGGCAAAACACAAGACCTGACCCCGGCATACCTGACCCCGGCATACCTGACCCCGGCATACCTGACCCCGGCATTCCGGCATTCGGGGCGGCAGTAGAAAGTAATAGACTGACCGGTGGAAGCCGCTTTGTTGACGAGGTTGAACGTCGAACAGGTATTCGGGTTGAGATGCGTCGTCCCGGAAGGCCAAAGACGAGCCAAAAGTAGAGCCGTCCCAAGGGTTGGGCTGTTGGGTGAGTGAAATAATTAATATAGTTATAAACAGTAAGGGAAGCTGGATGATTTTGAAGTTGAATCCTATTTCAAGAGTGCAGCTTGACCGTTTTTTAAAAAGCGTGACTCTTAGCGAAGAGCAAGAGAAATATATTGGTGGGATAAGAGAATATGCTGATAGCGTAAAGAAAAGAGAGCACGTAGTTGGTTTGCTTTTGGGCGGAATTGTGATCGGGATTTTAAAATTAGATCCAGAATATAGTGAGGACTATCCGTTTGCGGGTGAAAAGGAGCTCGGGCTTTCTGGCTTTTTGATCGATGAAAAATATCAAGGCGAAGGGTATGGAACACAGTGTCTTGTCTTACTTAAGGGGTTCGTAATGAAGAATTTCGTAGAAGCCTCGGCTGTGTGTTTGACGGTTAATTTTAGGAATAAAGGTGCTATTAAGTGTTACCTGAAGTCCGGATTTTCTGATACCGGGGAAATATTTTTTGGTGGAAATGTAGGTCCTCAGAAAGTCATGAGGCTCTCAATTTAAATGAAAGTAGCGGTGATTTTATGGCGAAACCTTCTTATAAGTCTTTGGAGGTCTTTGAGTCAGTTGCACGCTTAAAAAGCTACTCCAAAGCTGCCGAATACCTATGCATTGACTATACAGGCGTATCTAAACACATTAAATCATTGGAGTCGTACTATAATTTAAGGTTGATAGGAGGAGTCGGGCGAAACCTGGAGTTAACAAAAGCAGGAGAAGATATTGCTGAAAGGCTCAGGGTTGGATTTGAGGCAATCAACTCTGCATGCGCTGTAATACGAGATAATCCTAAACTTGAGATAAAAATTCCGGTAACTTTTGGACTAAGATGGTTTTTAGAGAGTTTTCCTAAGGGGCTATTGGGGGATAATGTAAGTTTCCACATCGCATGGAAGCACTCGGTTGACTTTTTTGTGGAAAGGTTTGATCTGGCAATTACGTTCTCAGACCAAATCTCAGATAGTTACTTTTATAAAGAGAGGCTGGTTACTGTTGCTAAGCCCGACTATCTGGCCCGGTTAGAATCAGGATCGACCTCTAACGTAAATAACCTGAAAGAGGCATTGTTTGTAAGTCCATCCATCAGTAAGGCTGATTGGTATACCTACTTTGCTAGATCTGAGATCAATGCATCAATACTGGATGAGGCCGAAATATTAATTGCTGACTCAATGAACTCCGCCTTGGACATTGTGGAGCGTATTGGCGGTATAACTGTTGTTGATATTTTATACGTTAAAGATGAGCTCAATTCAGGTAAACTAGTTACCGTTTTTGATTATGTCGTAGAAACAGGTCTTGGCTACAAGCTAGAGTGCCCAAAAGCAATGGAAGACTCGACCATTTATAGAAGCTTTTATAAATGGTTATGTGAGCACCCATTACTCGTAGCTCCAACAAAAGAGATCAATGCCCCTTTAAAGTTGATTCCGTGGAACAGTTAGAAGTACCTTTAATCGCTCTTTTTCCACCGTAGTATTCTAAAAAGCTCGCTCCAGCTTCTGTGATCTGTGGATACAATTATTGTTGAGCACAAGATAACCAGGCTCCCAAAAATCATTTCTAAGCTTGGCGTTTCGGAGAAAAAAAACCAGCCAAACAGAAACGCTAGAGGGACCGATAAATAAGAAACCTGTGAGGCCTTAGGAATGCTGCCAAACCTAAAACCAATTATCATAAAATAGCTATAAACAGATCCTAGTGCGGCTATGCAAAATGACATTAAGATCATATGTGTGTTTACAGGTCGCCAGTTGTCAAGCGATAACGGGGCGGATATGATCAGCGTCGCGACTGCTAACCATAGCATCAGCGAATAAGGATTTTCTTTTGCTCCAAATTTTTTTGTGAGCACATGCATGAGTGCGTAAGAAGTGGCTGCTAATATCGGAGCTATGGTGCTTAGTGATAGGCTGTTTTGTTGCGGGTTGTTGATGTAAACAATAGCACCAAACCCTATGATTGCGGCCAACATATCTTTGAAGCTTGGTCTTTCGTTTAGAACTAGATAGGCAAAGGGTATTATGAAGATGGGCTCTGCAAACATAATAGTTACTACAACGGCCAAAGGCACAGTGCTTAGTGCATAGAACAGCGCAAAAGATCCAATGCAGTTTAGTATAGCTCTGTAAAAATAAATGCTCCTATTCTTCGCTTTTATGCTGCTTTTTTTGTTAAGGGTAAGCAGTGGTAGTATTAGTATGATTGCAAAAAACCAGCGCAGAGTTAGTAGTTGCCATGTGCCTACGCTCTGCCCTAAATTTTTTACTGTTGCATCCATAGCTGTACCGGCGATCACGGCTATGAGAATACAGGCTATAGCTTTCTGGTCGCCACTTAAGTGCATGCTTTGAGTTCCTGATTGAAATCGTTGATTTTAACGGTTGATGCTGAATACGGTTTACATAATGTTTTCTGCAATAATGAAAAAGTTTCTTCGCAGAAAAGATTTTTTTCATTAATCCATTCGTCGTTGAAAACAGTGGATAGATACTTTTCACCACCGTCACAAACCAGGCACAAGGTTTTTCCGCTGCCCGGGTTTTGAGTGCAACGTTTAACCGCTTCATAGATGGCACCGCCCGCCGAGCCGCCCACGAGAAGACCGTGTTCTCTCGCTAGGTAAATGCATGTTGTAAAGGCCTTCCTATCATCGACTATTATTCCCTCGTCAATCAGAGCGGGATCATAGATGACACCGATCTTGTCGCCAGGCGGGACTCCCGTGCCACTCTGAAAGTAAGGACCTCCGGGAAAGCCAAATACTGTGGAGCCCTTTGGTTCAACGCCAATGATTTTAAGATCAGGGATTTCCTTTTTTAGCTCTCGGCCACAGCCTGTTATTGAGCCGCCCGTACCCACGCAAGCAACTAGTTCGTTGATATCAGTGCCCAGGTCGTTGAGAATTTCATGCGCGAGACTCGTTGAATATCCTTTTGGGTTGGAAAAATTGTTAGACTGGTCAAAAAAGATTGCTCCCGGAATTTTCTTTGCTAGTGCCGCTGCCGTTGATTCTCGCTCTACCGTTGCAACCTCATCGTCGGAGTAGTCGCCTTGAATCATATGTATTTCACCGCCATAGGCTCGTATTGTGTCGATCTTGTCTTTGGCTGCATGATGATCGACCACTGCGATAAATCTAATGCCTAGTTCCGAAGCGATGTAAGCAATTCCGGTGGCTGTGTTTCCTGAAGAGGACTCTACGATCACCCCATCGCGCGTAAGTTTTCCGCTGGCCAATGAATCAAAGATCATTTGTCGAGCCATACGGTCCTTCATACTCATCCCTGGGTTAAATTTTTCTATTTTTAGTAAAAGACTCCACTCAGTTCCGTTTAACTTGATCTCTAAAATTGGCGTGTTCCCGATCATCTGAGACATTGCTGTATAGATCATGATGTGTCCTTACATCTATTAATCAAAAGTCCATGATGTATTAGCTTCGGTTTTTTGTAGAGTTATCTTCTGGGGAGGAGGTATTAAGTGAAATTTCGACTCCATCAAATCCATTTGGTAGCCGGCAGTGTTGTTAAAGACTAAAAGGTCACCTCGTTCGGGTACGGTGTTAAAGGAAACAAATCGATTTGTTATTAAGTCATCTTCTAAGCAGCTCTGTCCGGCAATGTATGCTTTTATAGGCGTACTGCATTCGGAGTTCTGCATTGGAATTAATGTTGGGTCTACTAAAAACTCCGAGTTGCACCAAACCTCACAGGCACTAAAACTTAAACCCTGTACTATTATGCAGTGATTTCCCGCTTCCGAGGTTTTAAGTCCTAGAACTTTAAAGACTGAGAATCCCGCGTTATCTACAAGAGCTCTTCCTGGCTCTAGCATCAGTTCGATATCAAGGCTCTGAAGCCTTAGAGCATTACTGTGCTCAAGTAGAATGCCATCAATAAAGCTTTGTCGGGAAACTGAATTCCAATACGGATAGTAGCTAGAAGGCATTCTCTTCTTATAAAAATGATCTTCGCGAATATTCCTGTGATAGTTATCCCATGCCTCTTTACCTATGTAACATATTGGCATCCCGCCACCTATGTTTATCTTTCTGATATTTATACCTTTGGATTTCAAACGATGGCTTAGCTCGAGGAGCGTTGATAAGCAGGCTGCTCTTGATTCGGGGAGGTAGTCACTCAAATGAAACGAGAAACCTTCCAGCTGTAACGCCTCGTCTTCGACCAAGAGGTTGATGCATTTTTCCATCTCAGAGAAAGGCATGCCGTAGCGTGTGTCTTGTTGACCACCATTCCATCTAAGCATTAAATTGGCATTTTTCTTGATAGAGCTGGCTAATCTTTTCGTCGTTATCAACTCATCAAAAGAATCGATGGCTATTAAGGCTCCGCTTCTGATGCCTAACTCGATAAAGCTATTACCTTTGCATGGTCCAGATAGAGAGCAGTACTTAGTCGCCCCTGCAAAAACGCCGTTTTCAGACAGCCAGCAATTTACCGGTCTCTGCCGATTCATCCGGCAACGCCGGGGTTGACCATAAAATAGCCAATATCAGGCGTAAATGCCGTCCGTTTTCA
>NZ_JAGDDW010000024.1:0-20949 GCF_040148665.1 Marinobacter sp. NFXS9
TATGAAGACGGACGGCATTTACGCCTGATATTGGCTATTTTATGGTCAATCCCGGCGTTGCCGGATGAATCGGCAGAGACCGGTAAATTGCTGGCTGTCTGAAAACGGCGTTTTGCAGGGGCGACTACGTACAGTGGAAGATGCCAATATCGGCAGCATCTTTGGCATCGGCTTCGCGCCCTGGACCGGTGGCGCTATCCAGTTCATCAACCAGTACGGTGTGCGCAAGTTCGCAGAACGGGCAAAAGAACTGGCCGAAGCTTTCGGCGAGCGTTTCGCCCCGCCCCGGTTGCTGCTGGATAAAGCGGAAAGCAATACCTCGTTCCAATAATCCGGCGATCAAACGGGTTCCGGTGTCCGCCCAGCCGGAACCCGTAACGTCAGGATTTTGCTCGATCGTGCGCCGGGACAGTACTCGCACCTAACAAATTCACCCGAACTTGTCCTCATTATGGACAGATTGTCATGACCTCGTAGCACATGGCCGGTAGCAACGGCCCTGCCGCTTGCCTACAATGAGCTGAGGATCCTCTAAATATTCCGGAACACAACCATCTTTCGGAAGTCATAGTGGAGGCTCCGGCGTCTGCCGGCCTACCCGGGTTTTAAGACCCGAGAACGGCCGATCAGCCTGGAAGCCCGACGGCAACGCTCGTCCGGCTTACAATCTTCACCTGCAAAGACAGTAATGACATGCCATTATCGATCCGCAAGCTGAGAGTACCCCGCCTCCGTTCTTCCGCAGTCGCCCTGGCCGTTGGCCTGGCGATTACCTCCACGGCCGGTTTTGCGGCCCTGGACAAGGACGGCGCACAGACATTCCAGCCGGTTTCGCCGACCATCGATCAGGCCCGCGCCAATATCCTGATCGCACGGCAACTCCAGTTCACGCATTTCCTGGATCAGCGGATCGACTCTGACCTCTCCAAGCGGGTGTTCGACGCCTACCTCGATCATCTGGACGGTCAGCATGTCTATTTCCTGCAAAGCGATATCGACCGTTTCGCGCCCTGGCGCACCAAGCTCGACTCGGCCCTGAAGACCGGCCAGCTCGAGCCGGCCTTCCAGATCTACAACCTGTTTGAAAAACGCGTGATCGAGCGTCTGGATTACGCGCTGAAACTGATCGACAACGGCGTCGACCAGTTCGACTTCAATGAAGACGAAGAACTCAAGCTGGACCGTTCCGACGATCCGTGGGCCAAGAGCAAGGACGAGCTGGACGCAATCTGGAAGCGCCGCATCAAGAATGCCGTGCTGGCCCAGCGCCTGAACGGCAAGAGCGACAAGGAAATCACCACCTCCCTGCAACGTCGCTATGAAAGCCAACGCTCACGGACCCTGCAGGTGCGCAGCGAAGACGCCTTTCAGACCTACATGAACGCCTTCACCAGCCTGTGGGACCCGCATACCTCCTACTTCTCCCCGCGTACCTCCGAGAATTTCAACATCAACATGAGCCTCTCGCTGGAGGGCATCGGCGCGGTACTGCAGTCCGATAACGAATACACCAAGGTCGTGCGCCTGGTGCCGGGCGGCCCGGCCTCCAAACAGGGGCAGCTCAAACCGGCCGATCGCATCGTGGGTGTGGCCCAGGGCAAGGACGGCGAGATGAAAAATGTCGTGGGCTGGCGCCTGGATGAAGTGGTCGACCTGATTCGCGGCCCGCGCTCTTCCGTCGTGCGCCTGGAAGTCATCCCGGCCAGCGCCTCGGATGAAACCATTACCCGCACCATCGACATCACCCGCGACAAGGTGAAGCTGGAAGAGCAGTCCGCCAAGAGCGACATGATCGATCTGAAGCGTGACGGCAAGCACTACAAGGTCGGTGTGATTGACATTCCAACCTTCTACGCCGATTTCCAGGCCATGCAGGCCGGCGATCCGAACTACAAGAGCACCACGCGTGACGTCCACAAGCTGATCGACAAGCTCAAGGGACAGGGCATGCAGGGTCTGGTGATCGACCTGCGCAACAACGGCGGTGGCGCCCTTCAGGAAGCCAACGATCTGGTGGGTCTGTTCATCGATGAAGGCCCGACCGTCCAGATCCGCAGTGCCGACAACGACGTCAGCGTATTGACCGACGACGATCCTTCCGTGGCCTATTCCGGCCCGCTGGTGGTCCTGGTCAACCGCATGAGCGCCTCGGCCTCCGAAATCTTCGCCGGCGCCATCCAGGATTACGGCCGCGGCCTGATCGTGGGCTCCCAGACCTTCGGCAAGGGCACGGTACAGGCGGTTCGCCCGCTCAACCACGGTCAGCTGAAAATCACCCAGTCCAAGTTCTACCGGGTGTCTGGCGGTTCTACCCAGCATAAGGGCGTGATTCCGGACATCAATATCCCGACCCGGATCAACAAGGAAGAGATCGGCGAAGACGCGCTGGATAACGCCCTGCCCTGGGACCAGATCGAAGCCGTGCCCCACGCCCGCTACTTCGATTTCAGCAGCATCATCGACAAGCTGCGCGAGCGTCACGAAGCCCGTTTCGACAAGAACCCGGAATTCCAGCTGCTGGAGGAGGAGATCAACCTGCTCAAGACCCAGCGCAACCGGGATTACGTGAGCCTGAACTACGACAAGCGCGAGACCTACCAGGACGACCTGGAGTCCCGCCAGCTGAAGATCGCCAATGCGCGTCGTCAGCTCAAGGGCAAAGAGCCGTTCAAGGACTGGGAAGCGCTGGAAAACTACGAAGAAGCGGAAGCCGCCAACCCGGATGAAAAGAAAGACGACGACTTTATCGTTCGCGAGGGTGGCTACATCATGTCCGACATGATCGATCTGGATTCCAAGATGGCGTCCATCACCAAGCCTGAGCGGATCACCGCGCAGGCTGACGAGCACCTGTAACAGACGACACCGAGGAACCAGGGCAAGGATCGCCGGATGAGCAATGACAGCGACAGCGACCGCAAGCGTGCCCTTGCCCTCGAAAGCCTGCTCATGGACACGCTGCACGCGATCCAGTCCATGCAGCAGGCTGAAAAGCTCGGAGTCCCTCCCCTCACCGGCCAGCAGACGGCCGGTGCCAAGGGCGGGAAGCCCGCCTCCGAAGACGAAGATTCCCTGGTCGACCGACTGACCGACTTCACCGGCTCCGCCTTCCGCTTTGCCCTGCGCACCACCGACACATCGATCAAGGCCGGTCGCGCCCTGCTCAACTCGCAGGACAAGCTGCGTATGATGCTGGCCGCCGGCGACTCGCTGAAGGATATCCGGGAAGTGGCCGGCCTCACACTCAATGAGATGAGCGAGGCCCTGGACCTGCGGGACAAGAGCCTGCTGGAAGCCATCGAGAATGGCACCGCCACCCTCTCGTTCGAGCTGATCCTGCGCCTGGCCGCCCTGGTGGCCCGCAACGACCCGATTCCGTTCATCCTGCGCTTCACCCGCAACTACAATCCCGAAGCCTGGCAGATTCTGTCGGACTGGGGCGTCGGAAAACTACCCCTGCAGTTCGAACGGGAACGGGAATTCATCAACATCTTCCGGGGCCACGATGAGGCGCGGGAGCTGTCGGATGAAGGCTTCCGAAAAGTGCTGGATTTCACCCGCCAGAGTTTCGAAATGTCGCTGCACTTTGTCGCCGAGCAGGAGGCCGAAGTGGCGCGGATGCGGGACGAACTGTCCCTGGATACCCAGACAGCGCGCCCGACTAAGAAAGGTTCGAAAAAACCATCTAAAGCCGGCCGGAAAAAGCCACCCACCAACTCCTAGCGCTTCATAGGTCCTGGCGTCCCGGAGCAGCAAAACGGCCCTGAGTCCCGACCTTCCTGCCCGACAGGGACCACCATCGGTGGCCCCTGTACAATCTACCTTACTAGACGCTAAAGCGCCGCTCGTACTCCGCCCTGTTCTTCAGGAACCCGTCCCAGAACGGCGTCGGTTCGATACCCGTCAACCGGGCGGCCAGGAGATCGAGATGGGTGTGCCAGCCGGTGCTCACGTTGAGCAGGATCGACGGGTCGGGCACGCGGTGATGGGTGACGGTCAGCAGAACATCCTGGCCGCGGGGCTCCAGATCGAAACTGACCCCGCCAGTACTGCCCCAGCTGATCGCCAGGCGTCTCGGCGGATCCAGTTCCGTAATCTCGCTCTGCAGACGGTGCTCCTCGGAAAACCCCGGCGGTCTCTGGCCGGCAGGCTGCGTCAGTTCGTCGTTATGCCAGACGAACTCGAACGACGCGCCAACCGACATCGCCATTTCACCGGCCGCCAGCCACTGACACCGCAGATCCTCTTCGGTGAGATAGGCCCAGATCCGTTCGATCGGGCCGGGAAGCAAACGCTGGATGGTCAGCGTGTCGGAATCGGTCAGTACTCCATAGTTTGCGGGCATTTCCGGCTTGTTCATGGGTCGTCTCCTTCCCGGGACGGGGGCTGGTGGGCGTCCTCCTCGCGGAGGAGCTGTTCGAGGGCATCCAGACGTCCGGTCCAGAAGCGCTCGTATTCCCTGAGCCAGGCATGGGCACTGGCCAGCGGCCCGGGATTGAGATGACAGACGCGCGTGCGCCAACGCACCTCGCGTCGGATCAGTCCCGCCTTCTCCAGCACCTTGATGTGCTTGGACGCCGCCGCCAGTGACATATCGAACGGCTCGGCCAGCTGACCCACGGTCTTCTCGCCCCCGGACAACTCGCTCAGCATTCCCCGCCGCGTGACATCACCCAGGGCGTGAAAGATCGCGTTCAGTTCGGCACTCTCTAATTCAACCATGTGGTTAAACGTAGCACCGCCCCGCCCATCATTCAACCAATTCGTTAAATGTTAATGTGACGATGAACGCCGGCTTTGGAGTCGCTTGAGGAAGGACAGGAGCACCGGCATCAGCAGAATCAGCACTGTCAGACGCAGGAGGTGATGGGAAGTGACGAACGCTGGCTCGATGCCGAGCGATAGCGCGACCAGACTCAGCTCAGGCGCCCCACCCGGCATGTAGGCCAGGAGCGCCGCGGCCGGAGAATAGCCAGTGACGGCATGGCCGATCCAGGCAGCCGCCACGGCCATCAGCATCAGCAGCAAAGCCTGAATGACCGCGACCAGCAGACTATAGCCCAGCGATGCGAGGGTCGTTCCGGCAAACCGGACGCCAACCGACACGCCGATCACAATCTGGGCCAGCGCAACAATGGCCGGCGGAATAGCCGCCTCGCAGAGCCCACTGACATGCAGTGCGCCAGAGACCAGCACCGGCCCGAAGAGCAACGGGTTGGGCAGGCGCAGGCAGCGACCAAGCCACGCCCCGATGACACCGGCGCCAATCAGCATCAGCGCGTCGTCCCAGGCGGGCAGGGCCAACCATTGCGCCAGGGTGGTCGTGCGGGGCTGCAGGCTGACGTGGCCGATCAGTTGCAGCACCGGTGGAATGGCCAGGAGCAGGATCAGCACGCGAACCGCATGGGTCAGCCCCACCGCCCGCAGGTCGGCTTCGGAGTCGGCCGCCATCAGCGTTACCGCGGACAGTCCACCGGGCATGCCGGCGTAGATGGCGGTGTCGAGTGAGTTACCCGCGATTCTCCGGCTCATCCAGACCGAGACCCCCATCATCACCGCCGTACTGACGAGCATAATGACCAGACTCGCGCTCCAGCGACCGATGTCACCTGCCATATCCGGCGTGAAGGCAGCACCCAGCATCACGCCGATCACTGCCAGTACCGCCTTGCGAGATGCCGTCGGGGCCGGTAGCCGCACACCGGCCAGGCTGAGCCCGGTGGTCACGATCAGCGCCCCCAGTAGCCACGGCAGCGGCATATTCACGGCATATGCCAGTCCGCTGCCACCCGCGCCGATCAGCAACGTGGGCAGCAGTTTCCCGCCCGCGACGACCTGGCCTTTCAGCGCCTCGATCACGACGGTTCAGGCACTGGCCAGTGATTTACGGGGAAGCAGTTTCGGCAGCAACCAGGGCAACACCAGCAAAAGGACCGCCGCGATCCACAGGCCGATGGAAATACCGGACTGCCACAGGATGCCCATGTCACCGCCGCTGATCGACAGCGCCCGACGCAGGTTGTCTTCCATCAGGCCACCCAGCACATAACCGAGGATCACCGGCGCCAGCGAGAAACCCAGTTTGCGCAGCAGGTACCCGAAGATACCGATCACCAACATCAGGTAGATGGCCATGAGATCCGAGTGGAGCTGGTAAACACCCACGAAAGCCAGGATGGCAATCGCCGGCACCAGCACCCAGCGCGGGATGGTCAGCACCTTGGCGAACAGCCCCGCCAGCGGCAGGTTCAGTGCCAGCAGCACGATATTGCCGATATACAACGACGCAATCAGGCCACCGGCCACTTCCGGACGCTCGGTGAACAACATGGGGCCCGGCGTGATGTTGTAGAGCATCAATGCGCCCAGCAGCACCGCGGTGGTCCCGGAGCCAGGAATGCCCAGTGTCAGCATCGGTACGAACGAACCCGCCGCCGAGGCATTGTTACCTGCTTCCGGCGCCGCCAGCCCCCGCATGTTGCCGGTGCCGAAGGTGTTGTCCTTGTCGGAAATGCGCTTTTCGGTGGTGTAGGTCACGGCGCCGGCCACAGAAGCACCGGTTCCGGGCAGCACACCGACAATGAAGCCGATAATCCCACTGCGGATCATGGCCCACTTACAGGAAAGCACTTCTTTCAGGCTGACCATCACCCGACCGACCGGCGGTATTTCGTCGCTCGCATCGGAACGATTGGCGTGTTCCAGCATCAGCAGGATTTCGCTGATGGCGAACAGACCGATGATCATCACCACGAAATCGATGCCGTCATACAGCTCAGCCATACCGAAGGTGTAGCGCATCACGCCGGTCCCGGAGTCGACGCCAATCATGGCGATCATCACCCCCAGCACCGCGCCAATACCGGTCTTGATCGGGTCTTTGCCCATCATCACCGCCATGGAGGAAAACGCGAAGACCATCAGGGCAAAGAACTCGGCCGGACCAAACATGACCGCCACTTCCGCCAGCAGGGGCGCAAACAGCGTGAGCCCGATAATGGCGATGGTGGCCCCGACAAAGGAACTGACCGCCGACAACCCCAGCGCCGGACCGGCCAGCCCTTTCTTGGCCAGCGGATGGCCGTCCAGGGTCGTCATCACCGCACCGGCATCGCCGGGCACATTGAGCAGGATGCTCGACATGCGACCGCCGTACTCGGCACCGGTGTAGACGCCGGCCAGCAGGATCAGGGCGGATTCCGCCGGAAGTCCCAGCGTGTAAGCCAGCGGCATCAGGATGGCGATACCGTTGATCGGGCCAATGCCCGGCAGAGCGCCGAACAGCGTGCCAAGCAATGCGCCAAGGAAAGCGAGCCCCAGATTCAGGGGCGTCAACGCAACATCAAAACCGTGAATCAGAAAATCGAACATGCCAGGCACCTCAGTTGAAATCGGGCAGCCATTGGCCGCCTGGCAGGGAAATCCCCAGCCCCAGCGTGAACAGGTAATAGCTGCCCAGTGCCATCAGCACGGCGGCCAGCAACGCCTTCGGCCAGATCGCCTCAAACAGTCGTGCCAGGGACAGCACCGCGAGGAAGGTCGTAACCAGATAACCCAGGCGGGTGAAGAGAAGGGCATAACCCAGCAGGACGAGCAACACCGCCGCCAGCTTCAGGGCGACGAACTTGTCCGGCCATTCCCCATCCTCACCGGGCCGGAAGATCAGCACCAGCGACAAAGCCGCCAGCACCACCGACAGCAGTATAGGGAACGCCTTGGGACCCACCGGCTCGTAGCTGAACGTCACCTGGAACTGAGTGGCCTTGAAGGCGGCGAACGCCGCCAGACCGATCAAGGCAATTCCCAGAACACGGTCGGCGGCGAGTCTCATTGTGTCAGCCCTACTTCTTTCGCGAGTTGCTTGAACTGGGCGACCTGCTTCTTGACGTAGCTGTCGAAGTCGTTACCGAAACGGGCCATCGGGAACAAGCCACGAGCCTCGCGCATTTTCGCAAACTGCTCGTTGTCGGCCAGCTTCTCCAGGCGCGTTTCCCAAGTGTTGTAAGCCTTGTCGCTCACGTCCGGGCCCATGTAGTAACCGCGCCAGATCGGCCATTCCACGTCGTAGCCCTGTTCAGCTGCGGTGGGGATTTCCGCATAGGGTCCGCCGACGCGTTCTTCGGACAGTGCCGCCAACACGCGCACCTTGCCGCTTTCCAGATGCGGTCGCAGCTCGGACAGATCGCCGGTGAACACTTCGATGTGGTTCCCCAGCAGGGCCGCGAGCGATTCCCCGCCGCCTTCGAACGCCACATAGCGCAGCTTGCGCGGTGAGATGCCGGCCGCCTTGGCGGTCAGGGCCGCTTTCATCCAGTCCTGGCTGCCCACGGTGCCGCCGGCGCCGAAGACGATCTGGTTCGGACGTTTCTTCAGGTCTTTCATCAGGTCGCCGAGGGTCTGCCAGGGCGCATCCGCCTTAACCACAATGGCGCCGTAATCCACACCCAACGCCCCCAGCCAACGGACTTCGCTGGCGTCGTACTGGCCGAATTTACCCAGCGCCAGGTTGACGGCCGCGCCGGTGCTGGCAGCCACAATCAGGTTGGGATCGTCATTACGCACACCGTTAACGTGGTTGTACGCGACCGCGCCGATGCCGCCGGGCATGTAGGTCACCATCATCGGCTTGTCGATCAGGCCGGTCTCCTGCAGGCCGTTAGCGGCCAGTCGGCAGGTCAGGTCATACCCGCCGCCGGGCTTGGCGGGAGCGATACACTCGGTGCTGTCGGATTGAGCGTGAGCATTGCCGGTCATCAGGGCGGCGCCCATAACGAGCGGAGCAGACCAGCGAAGGAATGCGGAGTTGAATTTCATGTTGGACTCCTGTTGTATTTGTTTTTCGCAGGGGCATCAGGACGCGTCCCCTGCCGTTCATCGTGTCGATGACCCGATCCATTCTAGGGACGCAACCTGTCATCAACCTGTCAGGGGCTGTCGTCGTCATCCCACCGCTGCGAGACCCAAACCGATGCGCCTGCTTATCGTCGAAGATGATCCGTTGATCGCCGATTCCCTGACCCAGGGACTGGGGCCGCTGGGTAATACCGTGGAAGTGTTCACGGTGTTGAGCGAAGCGCGGGCCGCCATGGCGCACAGCCATTTCGACCTGGTCGTACTTGATCTCGGACTACCGGATGGCAACGGCCTCACGCTGTTAGCCGAGATTCGCAAGCGGGGTGATGCCACGCCGGTGTTGATCCTGACCGCCCGGGACGGCGTGGCCGAACGGGTCCAGGGCCTGGATCTGGGTGCCGACGATTACCTCACCAAGCCTTTCTCCCTGCCCGAACTCCAGGCACGGGTTCGCGCCCTGCTCCGGCGCAGCCAGCAGCGCACCGACAACCGCCTGCTGTTCGGCCCGCTGAGTTTCGATCCCACATCCGGAGAGGTCACGCTGCACGGCGAACGGCTGGATCTGCCGCCTCGGGAGCTGGGCCTGATGGAAGGCCTGCTGCTGCACGCCGGTCGCATTGCGCCCCGGGAGCAACTGATCGATCGCCTGTTCGGCTTCGGAGAGGCCGGCCCCAATGCCCTGGACCTCTACATCAGCCGGTTGCGCAAACGCCTCCAGGGCAGCGGAGTAAAAATCCGCACTCTGCGGGGATTGGGGTATCGGTTGGAGGATGATCCGGCGTGATCGTCGTTGACGGCACCCTCAAACGACGCCTGGGCGCCTGGCTGCTGGCCGCCGTCGGCGTGCTCGGCACCTTCCTGCTGGTGGAGGCGTACACCAGCGCCCAGCGCGCCGCCGATCGGGCCTTCGACAGCCAACTGGAAGCCGCCAGCCTCACCATTGCAGAAGCGATCCAGTGGCAGGATGGCCAACCGGTGGTGGAAATCCCGGCGGCTGCCTTCCAGATCCTCGCGACCGACCAGCAGGAACGGGTGTTCTATACCCTTCTCGATACCGGCGGCCGCGAAGTCACCGGCAACCTCGATGGAGTGGTCACCGACGCTCTACGGGAAGCCGCTCATACGGACCCCGTCTGGCGCTTCGTGGATTATCACGGCACACCGATCCGGCTTTACGGTCGCGAACTGAAATCCGCCGGTTGGGACGCGGTGGAGCCGGTCCAGATCTGGGTCGGCCACACGCTTTCCGGTCGCGACGCCCTGGCCCGGGACCTGTTCGTGCGCGCCCTCACCCGCTTCCTGGCCATGGTGATCCTGACCGGCCTGTTGATGTGGCTGGCCATCCGCACGGCCCTGCGTCCGGTACGTCGGCTGCGCCAGCTCATCCGCCAGCGGGATGCGGACGATATCAGCCCGCTGAACGCGCAGGTGCCCGGCGAACTCTACGACATGGCCGAAACCCTCAATGCCCTGTTCGAACGCCAGCGCGAGGGCCGCGACGCCCTGCTGCGGTTCACCGCCGACGCCAGCCACCAACTCAAGACGCCGCTTGCCGGGCTGCAAAGCACCAGCGAACTGGCCCTGCAGAGCACCCGGCCGGACGATTGGCGCCGGGCCCTGCAAACGGTTCACGACAGCTCGGCGCGCACCAGTCGCCTGGCCGCCCAACTGTTGAGTCTGGCGCGACTGCGCCATGCCGATGAAGGCTCACCCGGCCGAATCGATCTGGCCGCGGTGTTGCGGGATTCAGTGATGGAATGGGCGGAGCGGGACGATGCCCAACACCACGATCTGGGCCTGGCACCGCTGCCCACAGGCCCCACAGAGATACAGGGCGAGCCCTGGTCCCTGCAGGAAATGATCGGCAACCTGATCGACAATGCGTTGCGATATACCCCTGCCGGCAGTGAGATTACCCTGAGCCTGGATCGGGAGACCGATGCCGTCACCCTGACCATCGAAGACAACGGCCCTGGCGTCAGCCGCGAGCTGCTGGACCGCCTGCACCAACCCTTTGAACGGGGTGGCCGCCAGGACACCGAGGGCTCCGGCCTGGGCCTGGCTATCGTCGACTCCATAGCCCATCGCCACCAGGCCACACTCACCGTCCACAGTACACCGGGCCATGGGCTTCGGGTATGCGTCCGATTTCCCCTGCTGACCGAGGAGGCCCGGCCATGAAGCGCGCATTTCTTATCTCGCTGCTGCTGATTTGCCAGATGCCTTCCATGCTGATGGCTCAAGCGCGAACGCCCCTGCATGTCGAGGCCGCATTGGACCTACAGGTCGTGGAACCGCTGCTGGATCAATTTCGGCAGGCGCACCCCGACATCGATCTCCAATATGAGGACAACTCCACCCTCAACGTGGACGAGCAGGCCCGGGAAGCCCAGCCGGCTCCGGATGTGGTCATCAGTTCCGCCATGCCCTGGCAGATGGCCCGGGTCAACGAAGGCCTGGCCCAGCGCCTGGACAGCGAGGCCGCCCGCAAGTGGCCAAAGTGGGCCAAGTGGCGCGATGAGGTTTTCGGCTTTACGTTCGAACCCATCGTCACCGTCTACCGCCTGGAACTGGCGCGCCATATGATGCCGCCCAGCACCCACGCCGACCTTCATACCCTGCTCAAGACCCACCAGGCTCTGCTCAAAGGACGCGTCACCACCTATTCCCCGTCCGGCAGTGGCGTTGGCTATACCCTGTTCCAGCAGGACGCCCGCTACTCACCGCGTTTCTGGGATCTGGTAGCCGCCATGGGCGCGGCCGGCGTGAGCCTGGAGAACAACACCCGAGATATGCTAAAGGGTCTGACGGATGGTACCTACTGGGTGGGCTACAACTTGCTGGGCTCCTACGCCATGCACTGGGCCCGCAGCCATCCGGACATCATCGTGCAGATCCCCCAGGATTATTCGCTGGTGATGATGCGCATGGCCTTTATCCACCGGGATGCCCCTCACCCGGCGGCCGCCCGGACGTTCATGAATTTCCTGCTGAGCGAAGCGGGCCAGAAAACCCTGGCGGGCAGCACCCCACTGTTCAGCGTCCTGCCCGACGTGATCGGCCCCTACACCGCCCAGCGACTGCGCGATCAGGTGGGCGACCAGCTCTACCCGATCCCGATCAACGCCTCGCTCCTGGCGTTCGTCGATCCGATGCGGCGGGATGCGTTCATGAAGCGGTGGAATCGGGAAATCCAGATCCTGACCCCTTGATCTACAGCATCGGCACGGCCGGTGCCTGGGCATGAATCAACAGGGCAATCCCCAATACCGCAATCACAAGGCCGCCACACAGCGCCAACCCCTGCCCCAGGAGCGCCTGCCACTGCGGCGGAGTGCGTTTTGCCAATCGGCCAGCCTGTCGCCGGGCCAACACCGTGAAGACCGCCAGTGCCGAGGTGGTTAGCGCGGTACCGACCGACATCGCCAGCACCGCCGCCACACCGATCCACCAATGCCCCAGCATGACAGCAACACCCAGGATCATGATCGCGCCGCTGCAAGGGCGCAGGCCAATGGAGAAGATGACGCCCAGGCTCTCCCGCCAGTCGTGGCCGACCTGGCCGGGGTGGATGTGATGATCCCGACCGCAGTGGCAGTCGGGGCCATGGTCAGAGACGTCGACCGCAACGGGATGGAACGCTGTCGGCGCGCCTGATCCGGACAACGTTGCCACAGGGGTTAACGGTTGTAACGGTGAGGCCACCATCGGTTCGGCAGTCGACGGTTTCAGCAGCCGGCGTACTCGCAACAGCGCCCGCAGGCTGAGCCAGCCACCCAGCACAGCCACCAGCCCGTAACTGATCCGCTCCATGATGACCGTGTCAGCCATGGCGTGTCGCGTGAGCATCCCCAGCCCAATCACCAGAACCCCCACCAGCACAATCGCCACGATGCCCTGCAGAAACGCGGCCGCAACCGTCAGTCGAATTCCCCGCATCAGCTCCGCGCGGTGGACCAGGAGATAGGTCGAGATCACGGCCTTGCCGTGGCCCGGTCCCACTGCATGAAAGACGCCGTAGCCCAGACTCAGCCCCACCAGTGTCAGCAACGTACCGGGGTCGGAGTGCTGGGAGAATTCCATCATGTTCAGCGACAGTCCACGCTGCAGGGAACGCTGCCATTCCAGCATCTGCCCCAGTAGCCACAGGCCGGCCGCCTCACCGCTGGGCGTCAATGCCACAAGCACCAGCACAAGAACGGGGAGTAATACAATCAGCAGGCTTAATCGGCGGGACATTGCAGTTTTCCGGTATCGGCGAACCGTTTCCCCATGCCATCCGGCGCCTGGCCAGTGACATCAATCGCGGCCGCCTCGGCCACCAGTTTGGGATCAGGTTTGAAGTGGGCGATGTTGGTCGTGCAGCCTTCCGGCGCACCGCTCATCGTCAACGGCTGGTCGATCTCGTTGTCGTAGAGGAATTCGATAAAATACGTCGGATCGTAGATCTTCCAGCTGAGGCGATCGCCCTCCGGCTTCTGGGGTGTGGCCAGTGGCAACACGAACATGAACTCAACGCGCTGGCCACTCAGGAGCGTGGTGTATTCCGTCACCTGACCCAGCTCAAGTTCCTTCCCGTTCCGGTAGACATGGGAAAGATAGTGCTGCTTGCCGATGTTCTTCACGATCTGGCTGCCCAACGCGTCGAGCTGTTGCTGTTGCTGCCCGGCCCCGCCATCCCGCTTCATCTCCTCCATCAGCGTCAGGCTGTACATCGGGTCCATTTTCCAGCGTTGCTGGAGCGCTGAAACCCGCCCCTGGTTATCGAACAAGACGCGGACGGTGTAATCCACCCAACCATGAGGATGGGCACTGGCCGTGGACGCCGTCGCCAGCCACAGGAGCAATAACGGCAATGAGATGAAAGCAGGGGGACGCCTGCCAATGCATAGGGGGATTCGCGACATAGATGCGTAACCGGGTTGGTTGACTGAACCGCCCGACTGGCTCACGGGCGACAGCCGAATTATGCAACATTATAACGTTCCGATTCTATACGCCAAACGCTCTCTATCATTTCCGGCCAGCGCCTCGATCGATGACGGTTGCTATTCGGGCCGACGCCCCACACCATGATCAGCGCAAATACATCCACACCCATTCACGAGCAAGGATGTTCCCATGAATAGAACCGCGATCACCCTGTCGGCATGCGTCCTGACGTTGACTTGTTTCGCCCCGGCCCAGGCCCAGGCCAACGACAACTCACTTTGCGCCGCCAAGGAAGCCGATATCCAGCAGCAGATGGACACCGCCCGCCAACAGGGCAACAGCCACCGCGTGGAGGGACTGCAGGAAGCCCTGGATGGCGTGCGGTCAAACTGCACCGATGACAAGCTGCTGTCCGAGGCGGAAGACAACCTGCAGGAAAGCATGGAGGAAGTGAAAGAGCGCCGCGAGGACTTGAATGAAGCGGTCCAGGATGGCGACATGGACGAGGTTGAGAAGCGCCGGAAAAAACTGGATGAGGCGACCGATGAGCTGGAAACCCACACCCGCGAACTCAATGCCTTGCGGAAAGGTCGTCACTGACCGGAAGCATCAGCCGGAGTGAGCGGATTGGCGAGCCCTCTCATTGCGCACTAATCTTTAATCAGGTGCGTTCGATCAACAAGGAGGGCGGACCGATGAGCTCACCCGTCAATGGCCATTACAAATCCCCTGAGCAGGCCCAAAACGTCTGGGAAGACCTGATCGCCTCGGGCATCCCGCGGGATAACATCTACATCGATGAAGATAATCAGGTGATTAAAGTCCTGATCCCGGAGACTGAGCGCCGGGAAATTCAGGAGATTTTTGATCGCCACAAGCTGTCCTGACTTTGCGTCAGCACCGAATTCGGCATCCAGGGTCAGAGGCGCATTCCCATGTGCGGCTACATCCGACGCGTGACCGACTGTCCGGAAATTCAGGATCTGCTGGAGGACATCGGTCTCGGCGAGCTGGCTGACCGGTATCGGCCCACCGAGCAGGCTATTAAGCATTATTACCCGGCCTTCGGCGGCGATCCGGAACGGAAGATCCACGGGCTGATTGTTCCGGACGACAACGGCGCGAGGACCGTCGATGCCACCTGGTGGTATGACTGCGAGCCCATCGGGAAGACGCTGAAGGTGGGAGAGCGCACCACCTTCAATGCCCGGAATCTTGACTCGCCCTACTGGCGGGGTCCGCTACTCCATCGCCGGGCACTGGTGGTGGCGACGGGACTGGGCGAGACCAAAGTGATCGACGGTATCAAGCGGCATTTTCTGATCGAGGGTACGTTGCCGTTCCTGCTTGGCGCGCTCTATCAGCGCTTCGATAACGGCTGCTACAGCTGTGCGGTGATGACGCGGGACATCCACCCCCGCTTCGAGCCCTATCACGACAAGGCCTTCCCCTGCTTTATACCGGCCGCCAAGGCTTTCGTAGACGCCTGGCTCTACGACATCCACGCGCTGCCCAAGCCGGTGGCCACCTACCTGGAACATCCGAGGATTGTCGTGCCGCTGCGGGTCAGTCCGGTTAAAACCTTCCGCAGCGGAGAAACAGCCAGGAACCCGGTGCATTTGCGGCCGGATCCCTGAGGCGGGAATCGGGTTTTACCCCTGCCCCTTCTCAATCAGACGGGTCAAATCGCCTTTCAGAGCCACGTCCGGATCACTCTGTAGCAGCATGAAGGCCGGGTTGCCCTGACTGTCGAACGCCAACACGGCAGACGTGTGGGTGACAGTGTAGTTGCCGTCCTTGTCGGGCTCATCGTAGCTGTAGGCGATGCGATAGCGGTTGGTTACGTCCTCAAGCTCGGCTTTGTCACCGACCATGCCGATAAACTCAGGTCCAAATGCTGAGGTGTAGGTTGCCATGGACTGGGGCGTATCCCGGGCCGGGTCCACCGACACGAACAGAACCTGCAGCTTGTCCTGGAGATCCTGATCCAGCGAATTGGTCACCTTCGCCAGTCTCGCCAACGTCGTCGGGCAGACATCCGGGCAATGGGTGTAACCGAAGAACAGGAGTGTGGCTTTGCCCTCTTTCTCGTAGTCTTCTTCGGTGACCGTCTTACCGTTCTCGTTGACCAGCTTGAAGTCCAGCGGCGGCATGGTTTTGGAGATATCCGTCGTCCGCCAGTCCTCGCCGGTGCAGCCTGTCAGGACTAGTGCGATGAGCGACGGAAGAATAAAACGCTTGAGCATAACGGTTCCGATTAATCCGGTGGGCAGAAACGGGGCTTACATGTCCGCCGGCGAGACGACCTTGAAGTTCACCGGGACATCCCGCTGGCCTTCTACCTTCAGCATGACCGTAACCTTATCGCCATACTGCAGGAGCGCCGAGCGCTTCATGAACATCAGATGGTAGCCGGACGGCGCAAACTCGAAATCCTCACCCGCTGCCACATCGATCTCAGGCACCGCATGCATTTCGGCCATGCCGTCCTTCTCCATGCTCATGTGCATCATCACTTTCTTGTAGGCGCCGGTATGGGCACCCACCAGCTTGATCGCCTCGTCAGTGCCGTTGTGCAGCTTGAAGTAGCCCGCCGCAGGCACATCACCCGGCAGCAGTCTCAGGCGCGCGTCAGTCACCTCAATTTTGCCGTCAGCAAACGCAAGCCCGCTGGAGAGAACGAACACTGAGATACCCAGTACCAGAGAGCTTAGGAGATTGCGCATGGAGAACTCCTCGAGTCGAAAATTCGGAAGGTGAGCGAAAGCGCCCTAACGGCCTGAACCCTAGCGAGTTTGGTGCCGAATTCAAAGAAGGTGCGACATTTTGTCCGGGCAATTGTCTCGAACAATTAAAGAGGCGGGTCAGCGTCAGATCGTGTCGCAGAGCGTGGCGAGCCCGCAGTTGGACTCAAACTTCCGCGACTGGGCGTCGAGAATGACTTTCTTGTTGATCGCGTCGTAATAGAACGACGAATAGCCCTTATCGCTGTCGGCCTCGCGATAAATGCCGCACACGCCGAAGCCATTCTGGACCCGCTCCAGATTGGCCAGCTCCACCGGCCCCTTGGCGTGAACCGCCTCGGCAACGGTGTGCTGAATCACCTTATCTTCCTGCCGCTCCGAATAGGCTTGTGAGCCAAAAATAATACCGCCCAAGCCCCCGAAGACCATCAGCGGGAGCAGGAAGATGAGAAGAAATGCGCGTCGTGATTTCATGGCACACAGTTTATTCCCGAGCCCCGGACGGGGCAATAAGGGTGTGTCATTATGACGCTGTCTCCCGGGCGCCCGACCTGACCTGAGCCACCCGGCGTTTGATCACCTCCCAGCCCACTCCCGGCCGTGCAAACCACAACGCCCGGGAGTGGTGAGGGTTTACTCAGAACTCGTTCGAATCGAACAGGTAGCGTTTCTTCTGATGGGCCGTCCAGTTGTCATTCGGATACCGCGATCGTTCAATCGCCCGCTGCGGCTGAACGCTGGTCCCCGCCGCCTTCTGATCTGGGCCGGCTGCCGTTGGGGCCATGTCCTGGTTGATGGTCTCTATCGGCCCTACCGATCTGACACGATCCGTCTGGCCTTCCGCGAAGCCCAAAACGGGCATCAGGGCCAACAAGGTAGTGGATATAAGGGAATATCTGAGTCGCGTGGTCATGATGGCACCTCCATTGTGTTCTCCAGATTGTCCGTCGACACGCTCTCCACCAGGAAGAGCGCCTGAAGTTAGACCACCGGTGCCCACGGCAATTGCCGGTGAAACCTTAAAGTTTGAGCACGTTTTGGTCTATAAATAGTGGCAACGGTTCGATGGCTTTGAGGCACGCTTCCCTCGAGAGACCAAGCTTTCAAGGACAACGGCAAGGCCCAGAATACTTTTAGGGAGACAGCGCTTTTGACGATGGAAACCTGGTCCCTGTTTGTGGGCACCGTCCTGCTCCTGATGAGCACACCGGGGCCGAGCCAGCTGCTGATTCTGTCCAACACCCTGTCATCGGGGTTTCCGCGCTCAACGATGACGGCGGCTGGCGATCTCACCGCCAATTTAATCCAGATGATGGTGGCGACCGCCGGGCTGGCGTATCTCATTCACAACAACGAATCGCTGATCCTGACGATCAAATGGGTGGGCGTGGTGTACCTGCTCTATCTGGGAACCATGGCTTTGATCAAGCAGACGTCCCTGCAGATAATTCCCCATCAGCCAAAGGAGGTTCGCAGCAAATCGTCGCTGTACCTGCAGGGCTTCATGGTCTCGGCGGTTAACCCGAAGGCCGTGATCTTCTTTGCCGCCTTCTTTCCGCAGTTCATCGACAGCTCAGATCCGGTGATCCCCCAGTTTGTGGCGTTGAGCGCAACCTACCTGATACTCGACGGTCTATTCCTGCTGACTTACGCCCTATTGGCGTCACGGCTCGCAGAGTGGCTGACCACGGATCATGTCCTGCTTCGCAAAGGTCCTGGCGCGCTGCTTATTGCCGTGGCACTCGGGCTTGCGATGAAGACGGTCTAGTTCCGGGCCTGGCAGCAAGCTCCGTTGATCAGGGCTTGGGCACTGCGATCTCATTTGACTCAGAAAGCAATGCACCAATCCCCGGTCGGGAGACATGCCCCACTCGATACTTGTGCCGCCCGGCGGCCGACTCCGGCCCGTCATCCCCCCACAGCCGAAATCGAACCACGGACCAGGCGGTTGGGTCGTAGGCGGCTACAGCCGCAAGAGCGCCGGATTGCTGCACGTCCGCTCGTGCGCGGTCCGTTTCGCTCTCCCGCAATGCCGTCAGGTCGGTGAACGGCTCAACAGCAATGGTTTCCCGAGTAGCCGTAATGGCACGGCCCAGATCCTCGGATCCGAGCGCCTGCCAAACCGACCAGGTGCTTACGACGGGCCACCCGAAAGCCCGGGCAAGTCCGGCAAAGCCTTCGGAGCCAAGAAACGCATTCATGCCGTCGCAGTTTCGCCAGACATAGAACGGCGCATAGGCGTTCTCGGAGCTGGCGATAACGCCGTCGGTCCTGTCGGCATAGAGATAGGCTTTAAACACCAGATTGGGGAACGCATCCAACAGGTGGCCTTTGCTGGTAATGCGATGGCGGATGATGTCCATATCGTAGTCCGCCGGCAGGGTGAAACGGTACTGCATGGCGATCATGACGAGACCTCCGGCGCGGTATCAATCATCGACATCCGCCCGCCTCCGAACGACCAATCCTCGCTCCCCGTCGTGCTGATCACCACCATCACATCTTCGGGATCGATGCCGGGCGTTTGCGCCAGTAACGCGACGATCCGTCGATAGAAGGTTTGCTTGGTCTCCCGGGTCCGGGGCTTGCCCGCCGTCACGTAAATCAGTACGAAATCGGCGGATCGGGGCCCGCCCAAGTAGTGCCGGTCAAAGATCAGTTCTCCAGGTTCGTGCTGATGAATGACCTGGAACCGATCATCCCGGGGCACCATAAACGTCTCTACCAGCGCGCGGTGCACACTGTCAGCAATGGCTGCAACGTCGTCGGGCGAACGGCCCTTGATCAGGGAGATGCGTACAAACGGCATGGTGCTTACTCCTCGGAATGGGTTGGAAGATTGCGGAGGGCACCCACCGCAGAGGCCGCCACTGGCCAGCCACCATAAAACGCGAGGTGGGTAACCAGTTCGGCCAGTTCACTGTGGCTGACACCGTTCTCCAAAGCCCGCTCCAGATGGAAAGGCAACTGCTCTGAACGGTTGAGGACGATCAGCGCGGACACGGTGGCGATGCTGCGCTCGCGTTTACCGAGAGCATCACGGCACCAGACGTCTGAAAAAAGCAGATCATCCGTAATCTCCGCCAGCTTGGGGGCAACGTCGCCAAAGGCTTGCCGGGCAATACCGGGTGAAAGGCTCATATCCAATCTCCATGTGAAGGCTTGACCCCACCTACGTTAGCGGCGCACATTAATACGGTAAATTGGAAAGTTTTTAACTAATCGTCCGGTTTTTCGGGATATTTCCATGCGCCGCGTTACTTTCGATCTGGATGTGCTGAGAACCTACGTGCTGGGCATTGAGCTGGGCAGTTTCGCCCGCGCCGCCGACCGACTCGGGCGATCCACCTCAGCGGTAAGCTCGCAGCTCAAGAAACTGGAAGACCAGGCCGGCACGCCGTTGCTGCATAAGGCCGGCCGGGGCCTGGCCATGACGGAAGCCGGAGAGACCCTACTCGGCTACGCCCGCCGCATGCTGGAACTGAACGATGAAGCCGCTACCGCTATCCGTGGCGCCGAACTGGAAGGTTGGGTGCGACTGGGCCTGCAGGAAGACTTCGGCGAGGGCTTACTACAGGAAGTGCTCGGGCAGTTCGCCCGCGCTCACCCGAAAGTCCGGGTCGAAGTGCGCATTGCCCGCAATGCGGAATTGCTGGAACGGGTGGCCTCCGGCCGTCTGGACCTGGCACTGGCCTGGGCGGGCAATCAGGAAACGCCGCATGCAGAAAGGCTGGGCGAGTTGCCCATGTGCTGGATCGGCGCGGCGGATCGGGATATCCCCTTTCCGACACGTGAGCCTTGGCCATTGGTCGCCCTGGAAGCCCCCTGCCTGTTACGAACAGCGGCCACCAACGCCTTGGACAGTGCGGGCATTCCCTGGCGGGTCGCAATCACAAGCCCGAGCCTGGCCGGCATCTGGGCGGGTGTCTCCGCGGGCCTGGGCGTTACCGTCCGCACGCCGATCGGCTTGCCGACCGGGCTACAGCTTCTGAATGCAGACGAATTGGGAATGCCGCCACTCCCTCACCTGCCGCTGATGCTGCATCGGTCAGACGATGTGCTTGCCGGTGCCCCTGCACGGCTTGCGGAGATTCTTCGGGCGGAGGTAATGAGATTGATCGCGGCCGATCCCGTACCGCGAACCAAGGCTTCGCCATTGGCTTATTCTCGAGAAGAGCGGCATCGTTGACCGGCTTTTCCCCAGGCTCGCGGCGCCGGCGACACCCCTGGATCAACTCACATACCGAACATGCTGGCGCATCAGGTTGGGCCGATAGGGTGTAGTCAGGCTCCGTAGTCGCCCCTGCAAAAACGCCGTTTTCAGACAGCCAGCAATTTACCGGTCTCTGCCGATTCATCCGGCAACGCCGGGGTTGACCATAAAATAGCCAATATCAGGCGTAAATGCCGTCCGTTTTCA
>NZ_JAGDDW010000025.1:0-19510 GCF_040148665.1 Marinobacter sp. NFXS9
GTTTTCCGCCAAGCTGGCGGAGAATGGGCAAAAAACATACAAGTAACGGGAGATTGATGTCTGAATTTCCGGGTTTTGACCGGCTCAAATCGATACTGGTGAAAATCGGCGGTTATTCAGACCTTCCTTAGATGAGATGTCAGTCAGGTCTTGCGAGAAGAGAACTTTTATGAAATCTGTAAGGGCTGGGGGCTTTGCAGCCCGGCGGGAACATTTCTATAGCCGCACAATGGAAAGTTGTGGGTGTTTCAAGGAGCTCCGATAACCGGGCGAATCTGGAGTCGTTTGTGACAAGGGTCACGTTTTTCAGGGCAGAATAGAAAAAGATACGGAACTCATTCTCTTTGCAAATATGCTGTGCTAGCTTTACTTGGAAATGGAGCAGTAAGAAAGAAGGACAAGGATGCAGTCCGTTCCGCCAACAGGGAAGGTGGATACCGGCCTTGCCGCGCTCGTTATGCTTGCGCGCTTTCACCAAGTAGCCGTTGATTCCAGCCAACTCCGTCATCATTTCGGGTCTCACGATCGATCCTTTCAGCAATCTGAGATCGTTCGTGCTGCACGTCATTTAAAGCTCAAAGTTCGAGCTCTTAACACAAATTGGGACAAGTTAACGGGTATTGCGCTTCCCGCCATAGCGGAATTGGTCAGCGGCCAATTTGTGCTGGTCGCCAAGGCATCCGACGACGAAGTCTTGATACAGAATCCTGTCGAGGCGTCCCCAGAGAAGCTGTCAAAAGATGAGTTCCTGGAACGCTGGAGCGGAGGAATCATTCTCGCGACCAAGCGGAGCTTATTGCCGGGCGGTGGTAGCAAGTTTGATATCAGTTGGTTTATTCCAGCAATCCTGAAGTACAAGCACTTGCTTCGCGATGTCATCATCGCCTCATTTTTTATCCAGCTGTTTGCCCTGATCACGCCTCTTTTTTTCCAGGTAATGATTGATAAGGTTCTGGTTCATAAAGGTTTAACCACCTTAGATGTGCTGGCTTTTGGGCTGATCGTTATTTCAATTTTTGATGTGGTGTTGAACGGGCTCCGAAACTATGTGTTCTCCCATACCACCAATCGAGTGGATGTAACCCTCGGTTCAAAGCTTTTCCACCACCTCACTCACTTACCCATCGCCTATTTCATGAGCCGCCAGGTCGGTAATACCGTTGCGCGTGTACGAGAGCTGGACACGATCAGAAATTTTATTACCAGTTCGGCATTGACCCTCGTCATCGACCTCTTCTTCACAATTATTTTCTTTGCAGTCATGTACTTTTATAGCCCGACTCTGACTTGGGTCGTGCTGGGGTCAATTCCGTGTTATGTCGTTCTCTCGGTTGTTATCACACCGATACTACGCCGACGTTTGGACGAACAATTCAAGCGGGGTGCCGAAAATCAGGCATTCTTGACCGAATCGATGTATGGGATTGAAACCGTCAAAGCGATGGCTGTTGAGCCGCAGATGCAGCGGCGGTGGGAGGAAAACCTCGCAGCCTATGTTGCTGCGTCATTCAAGGCGACCAACCTAGGAAACATTGCCAGCCAGACGGCACAATTCATCAACAAAATCGTGACGGTGCTGATCCTTTGGATCGGAGCCTCATTGGTTATGGCCAATGATTTAAGTATCGGTCAACTTATCGCTTTTAACATGATAGCGGGCCGGGTAAGTGGTCCGATCCTAAAGCTGGTGCAGCTCTGGCAGGACTTTCAGCAAGCTGGGATTTCCATTCAGCGGCTTGGGGACATTCTCAACACGCCGGCGGAACCTGGCCATAATCCTAACCGCACGACCTTGCCCCGAATAGAGGGCAAGGTTCGCTTTGATAACATTTCTTTCCGCTATCAGCCCGACGCTCCCCTTGTTCTTGAACAGCTTTCGCTGGATGTCGAGGCGGGCGAAATTATTGGCGTGGTAGGTCGTTCGGGATCCGGGAAAAGTACACTCACCAAACTCATTCAAAGGCTTTACTTGCCGGAATCCGGCCAGGTGCTCATAGACGGCATTGATCTGGCGCAAATGGAGCCTGCATGGCTTCGACGTCAAGTCGGGGTCGTGCTGCAGGAAAATCGGCTCTTCAACGGATCTGTGAAAGACAACATCGCCTTTGTTGATCCGAGCCTTCCGATGGACGCTGTCGTCCATGCCGCAAAGTTATCTGGCGCCCACGATTTTATCGTGCAACTACCCGAAGGCTACGACACTCAGGTCGGGGAGCAGGGGGCCTCACTTTCCGGTGGTCAACGTCAGCGTATTGCTATCGCCAGGGCACTTATTACAAACCCAAGGATACTCATCTTCGATGAGGCCACCAGTGCACTGGACTATGAATCAGAGCGGGTTATCCAAGAGAACATGCGAGCCATGTGCGATGGGCGGACCGTGTTTGTCATCGCTCACCGTCTTACGACCGTGCGACATGCGGACCGGATCATTGTTGTCGAAGAAGGAAGAATTGTAGAAAGCGGTAGCCATGACAAGTTGCTCGCGAGGCAGGGCTATTACTCCAGGCTACACGATTATCAAAATGAGTCATTACCGATCCGGAGTTCACGATCATCAGCGAATGAAGGCCCTTCTACTTCAGTAAATTCATCAAGAGACAGTCGGACAGTGAGTGGTCTGTCTTTCGCCCATGGTCCCGAACAAATCCAGGCGGTAAAGCTGACATGAATCCGTCTAGCAAAAAAGAGATATTGTCGGCGCGCGACATCTACGAGTTCATGCCGGCAGCAATCGAGATCGAGAGAACCCCAGCATCTCCGGTTGGCCGCATCATCCTCTATGCCATTGTTTCGCTGTTCGCGATTGCCGTCCTATGGGCCACTTTTGGAAAAATCGACATTGTTGCCGTGGCCAAGGGCAAGGTGGTTCCAAGCGAGCGAGTTAAGGTCATCCAACCGCTGGAAACCGCTTCCATTAAAGCAATTCATGTGAACGAGGGACAAGAAGTTGAGGCTGGTGATCCTCTTATCACGCTCAATACCAATATCACCCAGACAGACGTTCGGCGCTTTCGCGAAGAGTGGCGCGGCGCGGCGCTAAAGCGTCTACGACTAACTGCTTTTGCACATTGGTTTGAATCACCTTCCGATGGCATCACGAACCTGTCTACAGCGGACCCACAACTTA
Organism: Marinobacter sp. NFXS9; assembly: GCF_040148665.1. NCBI lineage: Bacteria > Pseudomonadati > Pseudomonadota > Gammaproteobacteria > Pseudomonadales > Marinobacteraceae > Marinobacter > Marinobacter sp. NFXS9. The sequence continues at coordinate 3,131 of NZ_JAGDDW010000025.1, forward strand.
GATCGCATATCTCTGGGCACCAGTCGCTGTTGAATCAGGAGATAGCAGAAATACGAGCGCGTCTAAGCAATATCAAGCAAGAATCTGATCGATTATTAGCCGAAAAACAAATGGTGCAAGCCGAGGCCCAGAAAAACAAACGTCTGTTAGTGGTTTTGAACGAAAGGGTGGCCGCCTACGACAAGATGCAGAAGAAAGGCACGGGCTCCCGGATGGATTTTCTGGAAGTGAAGCAAGAGCAAATCGAGGTTGAGCAAAATGTCTCAGTCCAACTAGCGCGCCTCAACCAGCTCAAGGCGAGCATTGCTGCTAACGAGGCGCAGAAGGATACGCTGATATCTGAACGTTATAAAAACACCCTTCAGGAGTTGCAGGAGGTTACGGTTAAGGAATCCTCATTAAAAGAAGAGCTTCTCAAAGCTGAGGAGCGCAGCAACCAATACCTACTGACCGCTCCAATCGACGGCACAGTCCAGGAGTTGGCAGTCACTACCGTAGGTGGGGTGGTCACACCGGCTCAAGAACTGATGAAGATCGTTCCGAGAGAAAGCCAGGTGGAGGTCGAGGCGCAGTTCCTCAACCAAGACATTGGTTTTATTCACCCCGGGCAAGCGGCGGAAGTGAAAGTTGATACCTTCAACTTCACCAAATACGGCGTGGTTGACGCCAAGCTGGCAGACATATCGTCTGATGCGATCCAAGACGAGAAGCTTGGGCTGGTTTACAAGGCCCGGTTGGTCTTAGCGAAGCCCGCCTTGTGGGTGAATGAACGATTAGTCGATCTGACCCCGGGTATGACGGTGACTACCGAAGTCAAAACTGGCCAACGACGTGTGATTGAATTCTTCCTAGCACCATTGCTCCGATATAAGCAGGAGAGCTTGGGAGAGCGTTAAGGGCGTTTAGATGCGCTTAACGGTGGTCAGTCATCAGAATTGTGACAATTAAACGGGAACATGTGATGTCCGACTTAAATGACACTAAATCCATACTCAACGTCCTGGATTACACAAAAGCCAATAAGGCGTGGTTTGATAGTCATAACCTGGTAGCCGGCTATCATTCCGTTAGTTTGAATGGTCAACACTTCCGAGGGCAACGTGATCCCGCACGACGATTGGAAAAACTTGGAGTAGACCTGACTGGGAAGACGGTACTCGATGTTGGGTGCTCCAATGGCGGGATCTTGCACACGTTAGCGCCACAGATTCGACTGGGTGTCGGTATCGATTACAACCCGAAGTGCATCAATGCGGCCAATATTCTCAAGGCGTCCAGCCAGTACACGAATATTCATTACTATGTATTTGATCTAGACAGGGAAGACATATCGCTGATTCCCAATTTCTTGATGGGGCAGCAGGTTGATGTTTGCTTCTTCTTGAATATCGCCCTATGGGTTGAGAGGTGGAAGGCTGTTTTTGAATTCTGTGCTGACCTTTCAGATCTGATGGTTTTTGAAAGTCATGGCGACGAGCGACAACAGCAAGAACAGATTGAGTTTGTTAAGGAAATATTCGAAGACGTCACCCTCAAATCGTCTGAATCGGACGATGATCCGACTTACGCAAAGAGAAAACTGTATTGCTGCCAGGGCCGCAGGAAGCGAAAATCGATCAACCCTGCACCAGCATCCAACCAAAAAATTCAAGGACCATCGCTGTTTCAGTCACATAGCGAAGAGGCAGTAAGAACAACTTACGAAGCAGCATTCCCGGGCGAGAATGCGAGCTCGGTAACGTTTCATCCTAACACCCATGAAAGCATCGTAGCTGAGGTCAACGAGGAATTTATTGTCAAATTTCCTCGACCAAGTCGAGGGGTGAGTGGCATTGCGGCAGAAAAGGCGATTACTGGGATGATCCGGGAAAGGGTGGAGCTACCGATACCGGACCTTGAGATCCATAACACCCCGGTACCATTAGCCAGATACAAAAAGCTCCCAGGCGCAATGTTTAGTCGTAAGCATTACGATGCCATGTCCGATTTATCCAAGGACCAATTGGCTGAGCAGCTTTCCAATTTCCTGTTTCAGTTGCATTCCATTCCTACCGCAGAGATATCCGGGCATATACCTCTGAGCCCGTCATGGGTTATCTCCTGCGATCAGATCGAAGAATTTCTAGGCTCAAACACCGACCATGTAATCAGTTCTTTGGTGACAGAGGTTGTCAAGAACCAGCGTGCTCTTCAGGTGCCCGACGCCAATCTTGTCTTTGGTCACTTTGACCTGCATGGCAGCAACGTATTGGTTGATGACCGGCACCAGTCGGTTACAGGAATCATTGATTTTGGGAACTGCAAGATTGGTGATCTTCATCAAGATATTTCAGTTATGAACCTGAGTTCACCAGATCTCACGTATCGAATGATCACGACATACGAGAAGCTGTCCGGCAGGAGGATTAACAGTTTATTGGTAGATCATTACACCACCGTCTTCTATCTGAATCTGCTAGCCAGCCATAAGCGCAAGCACGATACGAAAGCCTTTGATTACTGGCTTGAGCGGTTGCATCGCTGGTACGACCTGTTAGTTGCTCGAAAGGCGGCCCAAAGACTTAACGGCCGTGAGCCTGTCTCCAAAATCCATGCTAAGTGGCGTGAATGGATGGCTGGTCAAGTCATCGCGGGCGTTAGGCGACCAGAAATACAGAATGTGCTGAGAGAGCAGGGCTATTCTGATCTGGATATCGGTGCTGAGCTTTTGCTCATTGAAGATCACCCGTTTATTAAAGCCGGCCAAAAAAGCCATCACTTGCTACAGAAGCGTAACTGGCTGCTGCAAACAGCTGATGCCCTCGGACGACTGGATCGACATTATGCGGGCGAAATCGAGGTACGACAGGTACCTGATTTCCAAACTTTCGTTGAACAGTACTACAGTAAAATGCGCCCAGTTGTTCTAAAGGGCGGAGTAGATCACTGGCCAGCGCTAAAGCTTTGGACTCCAGAGTATTTTCGCGAAAAAGTTGGGCTGGCTGAAGTCGAGATTCAGCACGGTCGTGACAGTGATCCCGATTACGAGCGGAACGCAAGGGCCCATAAAAAGCGGGTTTTGATGAGTGATTTCGTGGACATGGTCACTCAGGGCGGCGCCACGAACGACTACTACATGACGGCAGGGAATACCCAAAAAAGCCTGGAGGGAATCGAAGCTCTATTTCAGGATATTGGAGACTTCTATCAAGGCTATCGGAAGCCAGAGACTTGGTATCGTCAGAACTTATTGTGGTTCGGACCTAAAGGCACCTTCACTCCTCTGCATCACGATTTGACGAATAACATGCTCGTCCAATTGTATGGGCGGAAGAAGGTCACAATTTACCCCGCTTTTCAAGTTCCATATATGTACAATGATAAAGGTGTTTTTAGCGCAATCAATATCCGGAAGTTGGAGTCGAGAAATTACCCATTATTTAAAAAAGCAATGGGGATGGAAGTTGTTCTTGAACCAGGAGACGCCATCTTTCTTCCCATATCTTCTTGGCACATGGTTGAAAGTCTAGATAACTCAATAAGTATTACGTTTACCGATTTTAATATAAAAAATAGATTGTATCATGATTTTCCGAGGGAACGACAAAAGTAAGAGGTAAAATGTTCTTCTTGGCATGCCTCTTAAATATTCCAATTAATGAAGTGGTTTCTCAATATAAAATTAATTTTATTTATTTGAAATTCAGAAGGTTATAAATTTTGAATCAATTACCGAAGACAATTTATAGCTGTTTCTTGTACTTGGTCGTTCTGGTTTTTTCCTCGAATGCATGGGCAAACGATATATGTTCGGGATTATATAAAGATATAGTTGACAGGAAAAACAGTGAACACCAGGTTCTAGATTCAATAAAAAAATACGAGCCTTCTAGTTCAGACGTCAATAATCTTTGTCCAATAGGAAGTAACGGAGAAGATAGCGTCTTGAGAGTCGCCGTATACCGGAATTTTGATAAGGTTGCAGAACGGCTATTATCTCTCGGCGCCGACCCCAATCTGGTATTAAAAAATACGTGTTCACCTCTTGGTACTGCTATTATAAATACAAATGAATCAATAATTAGACTGCTGCTAAAGCATGAAGCTGATACAAGAAATCCCGTGTGCTGGTCAAGTAACCAGCGCCAGATACCGATCGACCAGAGTATTATCCAGCACGACCTTTCAAACGATGTAAGAATTGAAATCATGCAACGCCACGTGCAACAGGGATCGGGATTGAGTCCCAGTATTCTTGTTTTTGCAATAGTCAATGACAATTACGCCATTGCCAAAGCTTTTGTAAATCTCATGCCGAGTTATCGCAATAAAACATTTATAGCTCTCGCTAAACCTCGCTCCAATAAAATATATAATCTTCTCACAGAAAGTTGGAATGACATCTAAAAGGAACTTGACATGTCTAAATATAGCACTTTTCAGGAATATAGCGCCGCATGGGACGAGAGAAATGCTGCTATCGTTTTTGCCAGGAACTATAAAGAGAGCTGGTCCGTGGGTCTGCAAAAGGGGAAGGATGTAGCGGACGTGTATAGTTGGCTATCCCTTCTAGAGATATTTCGTGGCAAAGCAGCTGCAGATTTGATTCAGTGGGCAGTTGAGAACCAAACCGGAAACTATGGTCTTAATGATGCGCTAGAAGGTGCGATTAAAGAAATAAATGACGATGTGGACGAAATAGATTCTTATATTTCGAGACACAAGCTAAGCAAAGATGAATGGAATAAATTGTATTCTGGAGGAATGGAAGAGTTCTCAAACGAAAAGCATGGTGAAGATTTGATTAAGTCTACGTTCACCAGTGCCTCAGTACAGCAGGTTGTGCTCGCTTCTAATTTGGCAGGTGCCACCCTCGCTTTACGAGATGCAATTGACAAAAATTGGGGTGATGGAAAATTAGAAAGCTTTACGGATGAGTTTAAGAATGCTTTTACATCGGAGCTTAATGGTTATTATACCCAATTTAAAGGTTTCGAATCAGATTTCAATCAGCTTATTTCTCTTGGTGAAAGTTATGACTTAGGGGAATATCATGAGGCAATCGAAGAAAAAATCTCAGAACTGTCTTCACTCCAAGGGCAATATGCCAATTTTATTGAGGGTGGAGAAAACTTAGTCTCAGCTGTCAATGATCTGGAGGGAGGAGTTACTTCAATCGAGGACAACTGGGCCTCCGGAGAGCCTGAATCTAACCCTTCTGACGAATTGGCATCCACTGGGTCAAATGACCTAATGATCGGAAGTGATGCTGCTGACAACATCAATGGCGGGGCAGGTGATGATGATTTGATAGGGCGCGGCGGAGCCGACTATATCGTAGGGGGTCTAGGAAACGACGATATAATCGGGGGAGGCGGCCAAGACACGTTAGAAGGTGGTGTAGGCTATGACAAATACTTTGTTGATAGCCAAGACACTATTCTAGACGATGATGGACAAGGTGAGATAGAACTTGGTGGTCGGATTTTGGCAGGTGGTAGCCGGTCAGAGGACGATCCTGAAAATACATATAAAAGCTCAAGCGGAAAGTACGTTTATAAGCGTAGCGGAAGTACCTTGGTTGTTAATAATGGGCTGACTATCGAGAACTTCTCTGACGGAGATCTTGGTATAACCCTAATAACTACGCCCGTTCCGGTCCCCGTTCCCGTGCCTCCAGTGCCGGTTCCGACGCCTGTTCCGACTCCCGCATCTCCTCTAATCCTTGATTTAGACGGAGACGGAATTGAAACCGTGGGTTTTGAGGCGGACATCCACTTTGACCATGGTGCTGATTCATTCCGAGAATTATCGGGCTTTGTCGCGCCGGATGATGGCTTGCTAGCCCTTGATCGTAATGGCGATGGGAGAATCAACAACGGACAAGAGCTCTTTGGAAGCTCAACCCTCCTTTCTGACGGCTCTGCGGCGTCAAATGGCTTCGAAGCGTTACAGGAACTGGATGCAAACTCAGACGGAGTAATCGACTCCAGTGATGAACTCTTCACCGAACTGAGAATATTCCAGGATCAGAACCAAAACGGTGTGACAGATGAAGGCGAGCTCCATACGCTAGAAGATGCCGGGGTTACACAGCTTTTCTTGGATTATACCGAGCAGAACTACGAAGACCAGGCTGGGAACGCCCACAAGCAAGTAGGTCAGTACACCAACGCGCAGGGCCAAACCCTGACCATGACTGATGTCTGGTTCGCCACCAATGTCACTGATTCTATTGGCGAAGAAGTCGAACTTCCACCTGAAATCACGTTGCTGCCAGATGCCCGAGGTTTTGGCCAGGTTAACTCACTGCACCAGGCAATGGCGCGGGATGAGTCTGGAGAGTTACAAGATCTCGTGGAGCAGTTCGTCGGCTCTACGAGTCACGCGGAAAGAATGGACCTTGTTGAACAAATTATCTTCAAATGGACAGGGCAGGAGGGGGAATACCACAATCACTATCACTCGCCAGTAGACACCCGCAAGGTACAGGCAATCGGTGAATTCCTTGGAATGGAGATTGATCGACCGCGAGGTACGGGGCAGGTATACGCACAACGATACAAAGCAAAATTCGAGAATTTAGTAAGCACCGTTTATTTCCAAATGGCTGCTAACGGTCATCTTAAAGAATTCTTCGAGGACATTCCCTGGACCGAGCAGGCGTCAGGTGTCTGGGAAGGTGACTTCACACAGGTTGTTCCAGAGTTATTCGCCTATGCCAACGCCAACCCGGATTTGGCATTGGATACGCTTTCCGGCTTCGTTAGAGCTATTCAGGGCGTCAACACGAAGACATCCGTTAACATCGACAATCTTCGGGATGCGGTTACTTCCTACATAGAAAACCCGGCCAACAATGTAGATCTAAATAACCAGCTGGATGCTCTGGTTTACGCCGTCGTCAACGAGTCAACTCACGGTCGAGATGTTTTGTCAGGCACTCAGGCAAATGACTTCCTGTACGGCCTCGATGGTTACGACACGATCTACGGTAACGATGGAGACGACGTTATCGTCGGTGGCGGCGGTGACGATGAGCTTCAAGGGGGCAATGGTAGCGATACGTATCGATTTGGTGTGGGCGACGGTCGTGACCGTGTTGTGAACAACGACTCGGGAGCTGGAGCAGAGGACGTTATCCACGTCTATGGTGGACTCGCGGTCAACGATGTCACGATTTACAGGCAGGGCAGCGACCTCGTCGTCGAGATCAACAACTCAGACGATGCTATTCGGGTGTCCTCGCATTTCCGTGGCGAGGGAACGGAGAACCATCATGTGGATGCGATTGTTTTCGATGATGGCAGCCGCGTAGAAGTAGGCCCCGAGCACTTTGACGAGATCAACGTCCAATCCCAAGAGATCACTGAGGATGGTGACGAACTCCATGGCACCTCCATGGACGACACCCTCAACGGACTGGGTGGTGACGATCAGATCTATGGCAAGGCAGGGCAGGATCACCTCATGGGTGGCGCCGGTTCGGATGAAATCTATGGTGACGGCGGTAATGATCTCATCGTTGGCGACTCGGGTGACGATCTAATTTACGGCGGATCAGGAAATGATGAGCTTCAGGGTAGTGAAGGACATGATCGCCTTGAAGGTGATGGCGGCAACGATACGCTGATCGGCGGCCATGGCGACGATTATTTAGTTGGTGGTGACGGAAATGATACCTATCAGTTCAACTTGGGAGATGGGTTGGACTTCATTCTGAACCGGGGAAGTGCCGACGATGTTGACGTCGTTTCCTTCGGCCCCGGAATCTTGCCCGGAGACGTTTTGGTTCGCGGGACTGGGACAGACCTGCTCTTGCTCGTCGGCGACTCCGGGGAAGAGATTCGTATTGGTGGTTTCTTCACAAGCAAACAAAACAAGATTGATGCCGTTGTTTTCACTGATGCGAGTAGTTCCGTGGCTCAGTGGACTGCTGAAGAGTTGGAAACGTTAGCGTTCACCGCTGGAGCTACGGACGACGAACTCCATGGTGATGCGACTGACAACGTCTTGGATGGTTTGGCAGGCAACGATCAGCTTCTTGGTCACGAAGGCAACGACATTCTCCATGGTGGTACCGGGGAGGATAAACTCGATGGCGGAACTGGTAACGATACCCTAAAAGGTGGAGATGAAAGCGATCAACTTTTCGGCGGGAGCGGCGACGACACCCTTGATGGAGGGGCCGGCGATGACCTCCTATCTGGTGGAGCCGGGAGTGATATCTACCTGGTACGTTCTGACGGTAGCCATGATGTTATTCAGGATTACGATAACTCCGAATCCATTGTCGACAAGATAAAACTTGAAGCAGGCATTTCAGCTGAAAATGTCAGCTACAGAAGGACTGCTAGGGACTTGGTCATCGACATCACAAAAGATGACCTCCATACGTCAGTGACAATCAAGAATGGCTTTGTGGAACCCAATAGCCTGGTAGAAGTGCTTGAGTATGATGACGGAACCACGGTTCAGCTAGTCGATGTACTCTCGGACGCGGCGGAATATGCCGGCGATAATACATCCGAAGTTATCTCCGGCTATTCAGGTGACGATAAGATATGGGGCGGTGGCGGCTCTGATCGTCTCTATGGTCGGGACGGTGATGATCAACTGGTGGGCGATGATGGAAACGATGCCCTGTTTGGTGAAGGTGGGGATGATCTGCTGGCCGGCGGGAACGGAAACGATTCGTTGAATGGCGGCTTTGGCCAAGACGAACTGCAAGGTGGGCTGGGCGATGATTACCTTCAGGGGGGAGAGGGCGAAGACACCCTGTTCGGTGAAGAAGGTCAGGATCGCCTGAAAGGTAGCAATGGCAATGACAATCTGATTGGCGGCCTAGGGAACGACAAGCTCTATGGAGGCGCCGGTGACGATAATTACTATTTCACTAAAGGTGATGGTCAGGATTCCATTTATGATGATGATGGCCTAACGACAATCTACGTTTCAGACATTGAACTCGATGACGTGATCTTCCGGCGAAATGGGCTAGACCTGGATATCCTTTTCGATGGAGCTCCAGACGACAAGGTTACGATCAAGAACTACTACCCCGGCATTGGATTGCTGTCTTCCAGGAGTATCGGGTTCTATCACTCCGCCTCAGGAATTACGCAAGTCTTCACCGCGGAAGATGTCAACATTCGGTCCATAGAAGCGACTGACAATGACGATGTGATTCGGGGAGATGCCGAGGACAACACGATCGATGGGTTAGCGGGAAGCGATATCCTGTATGGCGATGAAGGCAACGACACTGTCGACGGTTCTGGGGGCAACGACACTTTATACGGTGAATCAGGAGACGATTCACTGAATGGCGGCGCGGGCTCAGACCACCTCGAAGGTGGACAGGGCGATGACATGCTAGCCGGCGGAGCGGGCAACGATGCCTTGTTCGGTGGCGCTGGCAACGATCGCTTTGTCTTTGGGTTTGGCGATGGTACTGACACCGTATTTAATGATGATTCGGAAGGTAATGACGTCGTCAAATTTACTGATGCTGTATTGCCAAGCGACGTCGTCGTTACCAGAGATGGATATCACTTGGTGCTGTCTCTGGGGGCTGATCAGATTATTGTCAACAACTTCTTCGTGGATGAGGGGACAACCTCTCGTGCTATTGCCGGTGTCGAGTTCGCGGATGGTACAGCCTGGAACAAAGAACAGCTGCTCGACAAGGCGCTAATCGGACACGAGACCGACGACCTCCTGCGTGGTTACAGCACGGACGACTACCTTGCTGGTAACGGAGGCTCAGATGAGCTACGCGGAGGACTCGGGGATGACCAGCTCGAAGGTGGTACTGGAGCAGATGAGCTATTTGGTCAGGATGGCAATGATACGCTGTCCGGCGGAAGCGGTAACGATCACCTCGAAGGAGGTTTGGGTATCGATACGCTCTCCGGCGACACAGGCGATGACGCTTTGTTTGGCGGGCTCGGGGATGATGTGTACCAATTTGCAAAGGGGTACGGTACGGATGTCATCTCCGATCTGGGTGACAATGACCGGATCGAGATGACGGATATTGCATCCACTGAGGTCGTGATCAGAAGAGAGGGGAATGACCTTACCATCATCATTTCTGGCACCAACGATGTTCTACGCATTGAGGATCAGTTTGAGGGAAGTGGTTCAACACTCCAGTCGTCTAGCATTGAAGCTGTTGGGTTCTCGGACGGCGTAACATGGACCTTTGCTGACCTAATTGCTCAGGCTGTTGAAGGCACCTCCGCTGACGATGTCATCGAGGGCTTTGACCTCAATGAAGCCATCAGCGGCGGTGAGGGGGCCGATCATATCCAAGGCTTTGAGGGCGACGACACAATCCATGGGGGGATCGGCAACGACACCCTAGACGGTGGCCAGGGCCTCGATACGCTGCACGGTGACGCCGGAGACGATGAGCTTCATGGTGGTGAAGCGAATGACGAGCTTCACGGCGGTGAGGGAGTTGATCTTCTCTATGGTGATAGCGCGGACGATGTTCTTTTTGGCGACGCCGGAAATGACACACTTCATGGTGGTTCAGGATCCGATGAGCTATCAGGCGGTCTTGATTCCGATGAGCTGTATGGCGATTCCGGCTCGGACACGCTGTCGGGTGGTGATGGTGCCGATACCCTCCATGGGGGCAGCGACAACGATATCGTGAATGGCGATGGCGGCAACGATATCCTGTACGGGGACGGTGGTTACGATACCCTCAACGGCGGTGCCGGTGATGACGAACTCTACGGTAATGGTGAGCTTTCAGGGAATGAAGGGGATGACTACCTGGAAGGCGAAGGGCTGCTTTCGGGTGGTGATGGTAGCGATGAACTCCACGGCCAAGGCTCTGACACGTTGCTCGGTGGCGAGGGTGATGACACGTTGGTTGCCAACGTCGATCCCTGGACCGAAACCACAAACATCCTTCAGGGCGATGCCGGTAACGATACGCTGTATGGCTCTTACGGCAATGATACGTATCGCTTCAATCTCGGGGATGGTCAGGACACTCTCATCGAGACACGGGATGGCGAAGCCTACAGTAACGTTGAGGCGTCTGACGATATGCTGGAATTCGGCCCGGGCATCGTGGTGGACGACCTGTCCTTTGCCCGCAGTGGTGACGACCTGCAGATTCAACACGCCAACGGCAATGACGGCGTTCTGATCAAGAACTGGTTCCAGGAGCCGACCAACCACTTCAAGGTCAATCGCTTTGTCTTCGCAGACGGTACGGAATGGTCCGATCTGGATGTTGAGGAAGCATCGGTTACCGTTGGGACGGTTGGCGAAGATCAATTGATCGGCTACCGAGACCTGAATGAAGATATTTTTGCGGGAGCGGGTAACGACAAAGTTTGGGGGCGTGCCGGCAACGACATTATTCGCGGTGAAGCCGGTGATGATTACCTTGATGGTGATGAAGGAGATGATCACCTGATCGGCGGCGAAGGCGTTGACAATCTGGTCGGCCGGGATGGTAACGATACCCTCGAGGGAGGCGTTGGCGGCGATAGCCTTCAAGGCAGCGCTGGTGACGATACCCTCCTCGGTGGTGCTGGGGAGGACAGCCTGTTTGGCGGTGAAGGCAACGACCAGCTTGATGGCGGTGCGGATGCTGACTACTTCGACGCAGGTGCCGGTAACGACACGCTCCTTGGCGGTGACGGCTCTGACCAACTCAACGGCGGCCTGGGTGACGATACCCTGACGGGTGGGCTCGGCGACGACAAGTACGTTTTCGGAGCCGGGGATGGCGACGACACCATCTACACGCAGGATGGTGGGGTCGACGGCGTCCTGTTCACCGGTGGTGCAACCGAGGACCGAATCAGTTTCACGCGAGATGGGGATGACCTAGTACTACTCATCGATGATGGGGCAGCAGGCAGCGTACGTGTGGTCGGCCACTTCCTCGGTGGCGAATCCGCAATTGATTGGATCCAGCCCGATGGTGGTTACATGATTTCCACCACGCAGATCAATCAGCGCGTCGCGGCTGGCGAAACCGAAGGCAATTTCGAGTCAGTCGTAACCGGCACCGACAGTGGAGAACAGCTTGCGGGTAGCGCCGGTAGTGATTTGGTTAAGGGGCTCGGTGGAGACGATACGCTGTTTGGCATGGCCGGTGACGACCAGGTCGAAGGCGGCGATGGCAACGACCAAATCTACGGTGGTAATGGTGGAGGCATCGGCACTGGCAATGATGTCCTGATCGGTGGTGAGGGTGACGATATTCTGGTCGGCGAAGATGGCGACGACGCTCTGCAAGGCGGCGCTGGAAATGACAGCTATTACTACAAGGCCGGTCAAGGCGTCGACACCATCGATAATCAGGGTGGCGGCTCTGATGGCGTCTTTTTCCTCGATGGCCTTGACCGCGACCGCTTAAGCTACCACCAGGACGGCAACGATCTGGTGATCCTGGTCGACGGCGACTTACAGCAACAGGTACGGATCACCGATCACTTCCTTGGGGGTGAATTCGCCATTACCTACGTCCAGCCCACGGATGGAGGCAATGCTATTATGGCCACCGAGATTGCCAATATGCTGACGGCCCTGCCAGGCGAATCAACTGATCCCAACGATGGTAATGACAGTGGTTCCGGTACCAATGGAGGCGATGACACTGGTGGCTCAGAGGATCCTGGCACAACCCCTTCCCCCGAACTGGGGGGCGATGACGTTATCAACGGTGGTTCTACCAACGACATCCTGGTCGGCGGCGTCGGTAACGATACCCTGACGGGGGCAGACGGCAACGACCGCCTCGAAGGCGGGGAGGGCGATGACACTTACGTCTTCACCGGTGGCCAGGATGTCATCAAGGGCGGAGGTGGCACCGACGTGCTTCGGTTTGGCGCCGGCATCACCTTCAACCAAGTGGCATCCGGCCTGATGAAATCCGGTGACGATCTGGTTCTTCAAGTAGACGGTGGACCGGACCAAGTCACGCTGACAGATTTCTTCATTGGCGGCGATGCGGTGATCGAAACCATGGAGTTCGAAACAGGTGGCCAACTGACGTCAGATCAGATCTATGGTGCCTTCGGACTTTCCGAGCCAACACCGACGGCCGGCTTCGATCAAACCATCACGGGTTCATCTGGCGATGATGCCTCATTGAGTGGTGGCTCTGGAGCCGACTTGGTTCAAGGTTTCAACGGTAACGACTCTTTGGTTGGAGCCGATGGCAATGACCGTCTTGAAGGCGGCAATGGTCACGATGTCTTAAAAGGCGGACTCGGTGCAGACACGCTGATTGGCGGCCGCGGAGATGATACCTATCAGTTCTGTGCTGGCGACGGTCAGGACGTGATCGATAACGGGGGCGGTGGCGAGGATGTGCTCTACTTTGACGACATCACCTTCAACCAAGTTGGCAGTGGTTTGATGAAATCCGGAAATGATTTGGTACTTCAAATCAGTGGCGGTTCCGATACGGTCACAATCCAGGACTTCTTTGCCGGTGGCGACCAGACGCTGGATCGCATTGAATTTGGTTCCGGGGGCCAGCTTACATCCGACCAGATCTTCGGCGCCTTTGGGCTGAGCAATCCAGACCCTCAGGGTTCTCCGGATTATCAGGGACTGCCCGATGAACGTGCTTTTGGCAACTTCGTGGTGGGTACTGCCGCCGCAGAATCCATCCTGGCCTCATCCGATGCAGACTTCGTTGATGGCGGCGCCGGCAACGATGTGATTCGCGGTAATCTTGGCAACGACTATTTGCTTGGAGGGGAAGGAGACGATACCTACCTATTTGCTGCCGGTGATGGTCAGGACACTATCAACAACCTCGCAAATAGTACTGGGAATGATCAGCTGCATTTTGCAACGGGCATTGATGAATCCGAGTTGTGGTTCTCCCGCGATGGCGATGATCTTGTTGCCGATGTACTGGGCAGTGATGACCGGGTCCGAGTGCAGGATTGGTATGCAAACGATGCTCAGCAGTTGGATAGTATCCATACCGATGATGCTGAAATTACGTCAACTCAGCTCGAACAGCTGGTTTCGGCAATGGCCGCCTTTGGCGATCCCGCGGGCGGTGAAATCACGCTAACACCTGAGGAGCAAAATCAGGTGCAATCCACTATCGCTAACTCCTGGCAACCTGGAGCGTAACGCCTGACCTGGCGGAGGAATACTCCCTCCGCCAGACATTTTTTTGGGGGAAAGGTAACGGTTATGCTCTTGGTTAAAGCATTGTACTCATTTTTAAAAAAGGCTTTCTTAATTTCGCTGTTGTTGATGGCTTCCGTGGTTGTCGCATCAGAGCATCAATCGGAAATGCAAGATGCTGCAATCGACGCCATAAGGAAAAATGATGTACAGGCTATTCGTTCATTGATCGGAGAAGGATTGGATCCCAACTACAAATTGGGCGAGCCTAGAAATTTAATGTTCCTCGCCGTCGGTTACAATAAGCCTGAAATTCTCAAAGTCCTTTTACTTGCTGGTGGAAATGTTGATCATAAATTACAAGGTCGTATGTATTTGTCCACATTCATCGCAAGCAAGAACAATCTGGAATTATTAGAGCCAGTGTTGGCGCAGAAACCTGACTTGAATAAGCTAATGTATGTTAATCAGTTTACGGCCTTCACGGGGATGTTGCGTTTTGTAAATGAGAAAACTCTACGATACGTCTTAGATAACTCTAATGCCGATATCAATTTCAGACCAACGAATGGGTTTTCACCACTATACCTGGCATATGAGCGGGGGAGATGTGGCTCCAAATGTGTAAAAGTATTGCTCGAATATGGAGCAAATCCATGCCTTGCAATCGAGGAAAATGGGGAATCATTTTCGGACTATTTAAACGATAGAGAAGTAACTGATTTACTAAAACCAACCAAGCCGTATGACTGTGGCGGTGCCTAAAAAATCTTGATCGTTTTTGCTCAATAGTATTTTATGCTTAGTAAGCCGTTTTAAAGTAATAAACAGCGTAAAATCCGTAATGATGTTGTTTTAATGGATTTCCGGTTTCGACGAATTTTTCAGTCCCTTGGGCAGTCGGTGCCGCTATATTCGCTACCCACGGAACCGTCAACCGCTCTCTGAAGCTTGCGCTTCTTAATCCATGCGATCGCAATGCCGTCCATGATTTCAGCAGGGGTTTCCACAACCAAGCTATCGATGGCACCGTCCCGCGCTGTCTCTTTCGTGACTGAAAGTTCACTCGGTCGTAATAGCTCAAAGAAAATGTTCTCTGGCTCAGCATCCAGATACTCTTGGAAATAGAGGTGATGTCAGTTACCGCCTGTGATTGATGCTTTCGTACTCATACGGCAGAAATTAAAACCGGGCAGAGGCGATTAATCGAGTACTTTTTGTCGCCTTTGCTTCGTTACAAGAAGGAAAGTTTGGGGGAGAGGCAAAGTTTATGATTTTTGTTCAAGTATTGAGTTATTTTTTTAAAAAGGGTTCTCGTAGTTGCGCTACTTTTAATCGCTTCTGTGGTTGCAGCTTCAGAGTACCAATCTATAATTCATAACACTTGATTCGATATGATAATCGATAATCATATTAGAGTTATAGTGAAGGGTAAAGGCATATTAATAATGTTGATCAAATGAGGTTGGGTGTGACAAAAAGATCCGGAGCAATGGGCGAAACTCTAGCAAATACGGTGCTTCTTTCAAGCTTTATATCATTCTGGATTTTTTATTTATCCGGATTGGGATTTAGTCCAAATTTCGAAATGGTAAATTTAACTGTATTTTCGGAAGCCGCGTCCCATTTGGGTCGTGAAGCCGGGGCAGCCGCATTTTTCAGCTTTGTGCTATCATTAGTAATGTCTGTGATTTTTGGTTTGGTGTATAATAAAGATGCTAGCCACTTTGAGAATCTTTCTATTGGTTTAGGGTTAGCGATCGGCGTAGCAGGCATTTTTTTGGGGTATATATGTTTATTTTTCGCCGTTGGTCAAAAGGGGTCGGTTCTATTTGGTAGCCGCGATGAAGTTCTTATGTGGGAATTGTTGCTAAAAAAACCAATTTATTTTAGCGCGATCATAAGTTTTTTCCTGACAGTAGGATCTTGGTCGTTATATGTATTATTGCGCATGCTAAGAAATAAGGCATAAAAAATATTTTTCAAGGAAGAATTACGATGAGTGGATCATGCACGTCAAATGACGATCAGAAGATCGATGCCTTTATGGAAGCGCTTGCAAAGCAAATTGCAAAGGAATCCCTGCCAGAGCTTGCCTCCGATTATAACTCCTGAAAAATAAGTACTATGTGTGGGCATTCAGTTGATGGGATGGTCCCCTCCCACTCTTCGGCATCGATGTGCCATGGTTGATCGTGCGAACAATTCAACGAGAGCCATAAGGAGGGGGCCAATGACAGTGTCAGTAATTGGGCTCGATATTGCAAAACG
>NZ_JAGDDW010000026.1:0-17724 GCF_040148665.1 Marinobacter sp. NFXS9
ACGAATTACTTGGTCAATTTTTTAAAGAGCCGGGCTGTTGCCCTGTTGAGGCCGCGTATTCTACCGCTTCGCTCAACCTTGTCAACCGTTATTTTTCAGCGCTTTCGATGCTTCCGAAAGCCGCCGAGTCGTGCCGGCTGACCCGTTCAAGGTGGCGCGCATTCTACACTGCTTTGCCACCTTGTCAACCGCTGTTTTGAAGAAATCTGAAACTCAAAATTCTTAATCAAAACAATCGGTTGCCTTTCGATTTCGACCCCGCCTCAGTGGCGTGCCCCTCGAAAGAGATGCGCATTCTACAGACCTGCTCAGAGGTGTCAACGCGTTTTCCGAAAAAAGCCAAACTTTCTAGAATTCAACCTTCACCGCCGCTGCTGCTTCACGCGCCAAAGCCCGCGCACTCTCGATATCGTCACCCTTAGCCAGTGCAACCCCCATGCGCCGACGCCCGGAGATTTCCGGCTTACCGAACAGACGCAGCTGTGTATCCGGAACGTTCAGTGCCTCTTCTATATGGGTAAACGTTGGCTGACTGGATTCGCCAGTCGGCAGAATGACGGCAGACGCACTCGGCCCAAGCTGACGAATGGCCGGCACCGGCAGACCAAGAATCGCCCGAGCGTGCAGCGCGAATTCCGAGAGATCCTGGGACACCAGCGTCACCAGCCCAGTGTCGTGGGGACGCGGTGACACTTCAGAGAAGTAGACGTCATCGCCCTTCACAAACAGCTCAACACCAAAGATTCCATAACCACCCAGATCTTCGGTCACCTTGTCGGCGATTTCCTGCGCTCGATCCAATGCCTTCTGGCTCATCGGATGAGGCTGCCAGGACTCGCGGTAATCCCCGTCTTCCTGAACATGACCCACGGGATCGCAGAACGACACGCCACCGGCATGGCGCACCGTCAGCAAGGTGATCTCGTAATCAAACTCGACAAAGCCTTCAACAATCACCCGACCCTGTCCCGCACGACCACCCTGCTGGGAATATTCCCAGGCCGCATCAATATCGGCATCGCTGCGAACGGTACTCTGCCCCTTCCCGCTTGAGCTCATTACCGGCTTGACGACACACGGCAGACCGATTTCGGAAACGGCCTTGCGATAACTCTCCAGAGAGTCCGCAAACCGATAAGGCGATGTGGGCAGGGACAACACTTCCGCCGCCAGGCGACGAATGCCCTCCCGGTTCATGGTGAGATTCACGGCCCGCGCCGTCGGAATAACGCGGACGCCCTCCTCTTCAAGCTTGACCAACTCCGGCGTGGCGATCGCCTCAATCTCCGGCACCACCAGATCCGGCTTTTCCAACTCGATCACGCGACGCAATTCGATCGGATCCAGCATATTGATGACATGACTGCGATGAGCCACCTGCATCGCCGGCGCATTGGCGTACCGATCAACCGCGATCACCTCGACGCCAAGGCGCTGCAGCTCGATCACGACTTCCTTGCCCAGCTCGCCGGACCCACAGAACAGCACGCGAAAGGCCGTCTTAGTTAGGGGCGTACCGATACTGACCATGTCATCATCCTCTTTATATCCAATTGAATGCTCGCAATTCTGTCCCTGGCCGCCCAATCAAAGAGCCACTTTCTCTTCGCGCCTGGCCACCAGCCTCATCACGTCCCGACGTTCGTCATTGGTCATGCCAGACCAGCGGGTGATTTCGTCTGCGGAGCGCTGGCACCCCACGCAAATATCATCTTCATCCAGCGCGCATACACTGACGCAAGGTGAGCGAACCGGTTTCGCATCGTCTGTCACCATGCCGTCAATCCACCGCCCTGAAGGACTCAATGTAGCGCTGGGCGTTCTGGACATAATGTGCGGCGCTCAGCTCCAGCATCTTGCGCTGATGGTCATTCAGCTCGCGCTTGACCTTACCCGGCGACCCAACCACCAGTGAGCCGTCCGGCACCTCCATTCCCTCCGGGATCAAGGTATTGGCGCCAATCAGACAATGCTTGCCGATCTTCGCCCCGTTGAGCACCACCGCGTTAATACCAATCAACGAATAGTCGCCGACCTCGCAGCCGTGCAGCATCACCTTGTGACCAACCGTCACCCCGCGCCCAAGCGTCAGTGGGATGCCGGCATCCGTATGCATCACCGTCCCGTCCTGAACATTGGTTTCCGGGCCGATGGTGATCCGGTCGTTGTCGCCACGGATGACCACGTTGAACCACACGCTGGCCTTGTCCTGCAGCAACACGTTGCCGATGACGGTGGCGTTATGGGCAATAAAGTGGCCCTCGCCTTCGAGTTCCGGGCACCAATCGCCCAATGCGTATTTCATAGACACCTCACTCCGGCGCTTCAAGCAAATCGATGCCGGCATCGTACACGGCGTTCAGAAAGTCAACCAGCACAACCGCCGACAACCCCCAGATGTGGTAGCCCTCCCATTCATAGCAAGGCACGTAGAGGGTGTGCCCCTGAAAACCCAGGGCATCAGTGCGCAGACGCCGATCCTCCAGGAAGAAAGAAACAGGAACGCGGAAAATAGAGTCGATTTCATCCGGACTGGCTGTCAGCGACACCCCGTGGGGAACGATCCCGACGTAGGGCGTCACCAGAATCCGGTGTCGGGAAACTACCTGGCTCAACCGCCCCACCACCTGCACTTGCGAGGGTGGCAAACCGATCTCTTCGTGAGCCTCCCGAAGCGCCGTATGCTCCAAAGAGTGATCGGTCAGATCCCGCTTACCGCCGGGGAAAGCCACCTGCCCCCGATGGGTTTTAAGGTGAGCCGCGCGTTGCGTCAGGATAAGTTCGGGATCCGAGCCCCGATCCGTGACCGGAACCAGCACGCCCGCCTCAGGATAATCCAGCGCAATCTGCTGCGGCGTATGACGATCCAGCCGCTCCTTGAAATGTTCAAACAACCTTTTTTGTCCTGTTCAGGGTATGCCGAACCTGTGTAGCGTCGCCCTTTAAAAGAATCTGCCCAACACGGGTCGACGGCGACGCCGGCCTCAGTATACTGGGATCATACAGAATTGAGGTGGCGAATGAATTATTGCAGTCATTGTGGAAACCCGGTTACCCATCGCATTCCCGACGGCGACAACCGTCACCGGTACGTGTGCGATCATTGCAACCGCATCCATTATGAGAACCCCCGTATCGTGGCAGGGACCGTCCCGATCTGGGAGGGCCAGGTTCTGCTTTGCCGTCGCGCCATCAAACCCCGCCACGGCTACTGGACGTTGCCCGCAGGTTTCATGGAAAACTCCGAAACCACTGTCGAAGCGGCGATGCGCGAAACCCGGGAAGAAGCCCTGGCGGAAGTGGCAGTCGACGGCCTTTATACGATGCTTCATGTGCCTCACATCGACCAGGTCCACCTATTTTTCCGCGCCCGATTGATCGACGGCACGTTCGGCGTGGGCGAGGAATCGCTCGATACCCAACTGTTTCCGCTCACCGATATTCCATGGGAGGAATTGGCTTTCCCGACCATCCGGGAAACGCTCGAACGCTTTGTGCGGGACACCGAAACGGGCGAGTTCCCTCTTCACGTTGGCGACATTCGTTACCGGATGGGGAAATAGCGTCTATTCCAAAACCTCCATCCGGAAAACCTCATAGGCTGGCTCCTCATAGGGATGAGCGGCCTTGAGTGCCTGGATGGCGGCCCGGATCAGATCATCCTCGCAAACCAGCTCCACTTTGTATTCATCCACCCGCTCAACCTCGCCCTGCTGCCCCAGAAACGGCTGACTGCCGTCGAGCGGACGAAACTGTCCCCGTCCCCGGCACTGCCAGGCGCAGGAATCGTAATCGCCGATTCGACCGGCACCCACCTTGAACAGCGCCACCTTGGTTGCCTCCAGATGCGTTTCCGGTACGAAGTAGCAAAGCTTGTACATCCCTTTCTCCCCGACCTGCTCTCTCTGTATGAACAACCGGATTCTGACGCCACGCATCCGAACCAATCAAGCGCCACAATCCAGACTCAAAACCCACACCCAAAACTGTCCACAGATCGATCAATTTGATCAGAGTTCAATCAAAATGAACAAAGAAGCATCCATTCAAACGCTTGTACCACTTACCCACAGAATCTGTGGATAACTCTGGGGAAAGTTTTTGGGAACAGACCGCCAGCCCCCGTGGTTACGCCCTTCACCTCAAATTGGCGACTATTTCACCGAAGCCATTAAATCTTTATTTATCAATGATTTATAAATTCAGATCAGATTACAGACAAGATGACGGTGTTTTATACAGGCGTCAAGAAAATCAACGGAACGGATGTGCATAAATGAGCCAAGTCAAGCCGAATTTTCAGTTATAGACGCTTTATTTTGGATCGATTTTGGCGCACAAAGGTGATTACAGCGTCAAATAAATGCCTTTCCTGAATAATCTGTCACCTATGGGGATAAGATTGTAACGACGCGTAACAAGATCCGTTACCGCCGGAAGCAAGCGAGGGCCAGAAGCAAGTGTCTCACCGACGAGACACCGACACGACGACAGTCGGAACAGCAGAGGAGAAAAAGGTGTAGTCAGGCCAGCCCATTCAGGACGAATAAACCGGCAACGGAAGCGGCCTGACCCTGAAACGGAATCCCAGGGCCAGGCAGCAGAAGGGCTTCGGTTATCCGAGCACCTTACGTGCATTGCGGAACATACGCAGCCACGGCGCGTCTTCACCCCAGTTATCCGGGTGCCACGAATGCTGAGCAGTGCGGAACACCCGCTCCGGATGCGGCATCATAATGGTGACGCGACCGTCGGCCGACGTCAGGCCGGTGATACCTGCCTGCGACCCATTCGGGTTGAATGGATAGCGTTCGGTCACATGCCCGTCATTGCTGACATAACGCAGCGATACCAACCCTTCGGACTGTACTGCAGCGGCCGCATCCGCGCTGGCAAATTCGACTCGACCTTCACCATGGGCAACGGCAATCGGCATCCGAGACCCTTCCATGCCCTGCAGGAATTGAGACGGCGATTTCTGCACTTCCACCATGACCAGGCGCGCTTCGAACTGCTCGGATTCATTGCGCACAAAGCGCGGCCAATGGGCGGTACCCGGAATCAGTTCATGCAGGTTGGACAGCATCTGACAACCGTTACAGACGCCCAGCGCCAGGGTGTCCGTCCGAGTGAAGAAGCCGGCAAACTGCTCACGAACGCGCTCGTTGAAGAGGATGGATTTGGCCCAGCCCTCACCGGCACCCAGCACATCACCGTAAGAGAAGCCACCACAGGCCACCATGGCGCGGAAGCTCTCCAGCGTAATCCGACCAGACAGCAGGTCGCTCATGTGGACATCGACCGCATCGAAACCGGCCCGGTCAAAGGCAGCCGCCATTTCCACCTGACCGTTGACACCCTGCTCACGCAGCACGGCAATCTTCGGACGCGCACCACTATTGATGTACGGCGCCGCAACATCCTCTTCCGGATCGAAGGTCAGCTCGGCACTCAGGCCCGGATCCGCCGGCGACAGCAGATTGTCGTACTCCTGCTTGGCGCAGTCCGCGTTATCCCGCAGGGACTGGATGCGGTAGCTGGTTTCGGACCACAGCCGCTGATATTCCTCACGAGATGTATCGATGACCGCGTCTTCGTTGAACATGAACCGGATGCGGTCACTGTCATTCAGGGTACCGACCACAGCCGTGTGCTCGCCCAGCCCCGCACCGGTGAACTGTTGCAGGACAAACGGCGTGTCTTCGCGACGCACCTGGATGACCGCGCCCAATTCTTCGTTGAAGAGCTCCCGGGCAAACTGACTCGCCTCTTCGGCCAGCCCGTCCAGTTTGATGTCGATGCCGGTGTGGCCGGCGAACGCCATTTCCACCAGCGTGGTGAACATACCGCCATCAGAGCGGTCGTGGTAAGCCAGCAACTTGCCGTCGCCGTTCAGGCCCTGAATCACGGCAAAGAAGGCCTTGATGTCCTCGGGATCATCCAGGTCCGGCGCCACCGCACCCACCTGACTGTAGACCTGCGCCAGCGCCGAACCACCCAGGCGGTTCTGACCGGCGGCCAGATCGACCAGGATCAAGTCGGTTTCGCCGGCATCGGTACGCAGTTGCGGCGTCAACGTGTTGCGCACATTGGTGACCGGCGCGAAACCGCTGATGATCAGCGACAGCGGCGCCGTCACACTCTTCTGCTCGCCGTTGTCCTCTTCCCAGACGGTCTTCATGGACATGGAGTCCTTACCCACCGGGATAGTGATACCCAGCTCCGGGCACAGTTCCATACCCACGGCGCGGACCGTCTCGTACAGATTTTCATCTTCACCCGGATGGCCGGCTGCAGCCATCCAGTTGGCAGAGAGGCGAATGTCGGACAGCTTCTCGATCGACGCCGCGGCCAGGTTGGTGATCACCTCGCCCACCGCCATTCGGCCGGAGGCCGGCGAGTCGATCACAGCCACCGGCGTGCGCTCGCCCATCGCCATGGCTTCACCGGCCAGACTGTCGAAGGACGATGCCGTCACTGCCACGTCACTGACCGGTACCTGCCAGGGGCCGACCATCTGGTCGCGCGCCACCAGACCGGTAATCGTCCGGTCACCAATGGTAATCAGGAAGCTCTTGCTGCCCACGGACGGCAAACGCAGGATCCGGCGGGCCGCCTCGTTCACATCGATATCGCGGGAATTGAAAACCTGCTTGGTGAACGAGGCACGCTCGACGCTGCGATGCATCCGCGGGGGCTTGCCGAACAGGACGTCCATCGGCAAATCCACGGGCTTGTCATCGAAGTAGGCGTCAGCCACTTCCAGGTGATGTTCTTCCGTGGCCTCGCCAATGACGGCGTACGGACAGCGCTCACGGCGACAGATGGCGTCGAAGTGCTCTAGCTCGTCGGCCGCGACGGCCAGCACGTAGCGTTCCTGGGATTCGTTACACCAGATTTCCAGCGGCGACATGCCCGGTTCATCACTGGGGATATCACGCAGTTCGAAACGACCACCCCGGCCACCGTCCTTGACCAGTTCCGGCATGGCGTTGGACAGGCCGCCCGCGCCGACATCGTGAATAAAGCTGATCGGGTTGTCTTCACCCAACTGCCAACAGCGGTCGATCACTTCCTGGCAACGGCGCTCCATTTCCGGGTTGCCCCGCTGCACGGACGCGAAATCCAGATCCTCGTGACTGCTGCCGGAATCCATGGAGGAAGCCGCGCCACCGCCCAGGCCGATCAGCATCGCCGGTCCGCCCAGCACGATCAGTTTCGCGCCAACCGGGATATCCCCTTTTTCGACGTGGTCGGCCCGGATATTCCCCAGGCCACCGGCAATCATGATGGGCTTGTGGTAACCCCGGACTTCATCACCGGCCGCACCCGGTGCTTTCTGCTCGAAGGTCCGGAAATAACCGGTCAGATTGGGTCGGCCAAATTCGTTATTAAAGGAAGCACCTCCGATCGGGCCCTCGATCATGATGTCCAGCGGCGACGCAATGCGCTCGGGCTTGCCGTATTCGGTTTCCCACGGCTGCAGGTCGCCCGGAAGATTCAGGTTGGACACCGTGAACCCGGTCAGGCCAGCCTTGGGCTTGGAACCCCGTCCGGTCGCACCTTCGTCACGAATCTCACCGCCGGCGCCGGTCGCCGAACCCGGGCTCGGGGAAATGGCCGTCGGGTGATTGTGGGTCTCCACCTTCATCAGGATGTGGATGTCTTCATCGTGATAGCGGTAAGTGCCGGAATCCGCCTCGGGATAGAACCGGCCGGCCCTGGCGCCGCGGATCACCGCCGCGTTGTCCTTGTAGGCCGAGAGCACACCTTCGCTGTTCATCTCGAAGGTATTGCGAATCATCGCGAACAGGGACTTGTCCTGCGCCTCGCCATCGATGTCCCAGGACGCGTTGAAAATCTTGTGACGGCAATGTTCCGAGTTGGCCTGGGCGAACATCATCAGCTCTACGTCAGCCGGATCCCGCTCCAGGCGGGTGAAAGCATCCACCAGGTAATCGATTTCGTCATCCGCCAGCGCCAGACCCAGCGTCTGGTTCGCTTCCACCAGCGCCGGCCGGCCGCCACTCAGAACCGGAATACGGTCTGGCGTGCGCGGCTCCTCGCGATGGAACAGCAATTCGGCACCGCCCATCTCATGAAAAACCCGCTGGGTCATGCGGTCGTGCAGCAACGTGGCAATCGCCTCACGCTGCTCCAGCTTCAATTTGCAGTCCGCGTGAATATAGAAGGCCGTGCCCCGCTCGATACGACGGATCTGACGCAGCCCGCAAATACGTGCGATGTCTGTCGCCTTGGTCGACCAGGGCGAAATGGTGCCCGGCCGTGGTACCACCAGAAACAACACACCTTCCGCCGCCTGGGAATCGGCAGACGGGCCGTAGCTCAGCAGCCGGTCGAGCACCTGCTGCTCTTCATCCGCCAGCGCCTCCGGCACATCCACGAAATGCATGAACTCCGCGTAGATTCGGGAGACTTCCGGGACCACAGCCTGAACCTGGGAAAGAAGCTTGTCAGAGCGGAAGGATGAAAGTGCGGGAGCGCCGCGGAGTTCCAGCATGGCAAAAAACCTGTATCGTGCTGATCTGGGGAATACAGGGGGCTCTCATACCGGGAACCCCTTGCGAGACGGCCGCAATGATACTGGAAACCGCGCGCCGGATACAGATTTGCCAGCGCCGGAAATCGGTGAATGCGGCAATTACCCAGTCGTTTGCCTTATGCCCGGCCAGCCAGCTCCTGATTGTCACCCGGACCAGCGCGCCTCCATTACCGGTGCATTAAAATTTACAGGCTTTTGCAGTCTACGACGGACAGTTAATTGACCCGCTTCCGGCTTTTGGGGATTATCGGGCTAATGCTTAAAAATAATTGGGTTTCTGCGCCCCTTCATTTTTACTGTGTCAGGGACTATCCATCCGGCGCCGAATCCTTCCATGCCAACAGACCCAGGGAAGAGGGTCGCAACTGTCGCACATCTTCGGGCAGTCACTCGTGCCGATCGATCCGAATGGATCGGCACTCGATAAGGATTGCGCCCGTCAAAGGTTCGCAGTAAGGAGAGCAGGGATTTGTCAGTGGTTTCCATCCTGAGAAACAAGCGCCGTCCTGTGGGCATCGCCCTGGTACTTGGCCTGGCCAGTGCCCTGACGGCCTGTTCGCGCCCGTCGACGCTCGATGAGTTGCGCCAGGAGGGCGTGCTGCACGTCATTGCCCGCCCCTCTCCGTCCGTTTACTACGATGGCCGCGACGGCCCAACCGGCTACGAATACGAACTGGCCAAGGAATTCGCTGACGAGCTGGGCGTGGAACTCCGCATCCGCGAAGCCGAAGGCAACGGGCAAATCCTGTCCGTACTGGAAAAGGGTTACACCCACATTGGCCTGGCGGGACTGGCCAGCACGATTCCCAGCACCCAGGAATTCAAGGCGGTGCCGATCAACCTGAACGTCCAGTCCACCCTGATCTATAACCGGGACGCGGATTCCGCCCGCGACGCGGAAGACGTCGGCGATCGCGTCATTCATGCGGTAGCCAACAGCAACCACCTGGCACCGCTGAAGGCGCTGGCCAAGCAGAACCCGAATATCCACTGGGAACTCCATGCCGATCTCGACACCGCCGGCATACTCGAACGGGTCGAATCCGGTGAATTCCAGGTGGCGGTGGTGGACTCCACCGAACTGGCGCTCAACCAGGTCTTCTTTCCCAACGTCAAGAAAGGCTTCGACCTGAACCAGCCCCAGCCCATTGCCTGGCTGTTCCCGTCCCAGCAAGACGATACGCTGGTCAAGGCTGCCCGCAAGTTCCTCAACAAAATGAAGGCAGACGGCCGCCTGGCCCAGTTGAAGGAACGCTTTTACGGCCATCTGGACCGGCTTAACTACGTGGGTGCCCGGACTTTCGTGTATCACGTGCGTCACAGGCTCCCCAACTACGAACTGGCCTTCCAGGACGCGGCGGAAAAATACCATATGGACTGGCGCCTGTTGGCCGCCATCGGCTACCAGGAATCCCATTGGCGCCCCAATGCCGTATCGCCCACCGGCGTTCGCGGCATGATGATGCTGACGCGAAACACCGCTCAGTATGTGGGGATCGACAATCGCCTGGACCCTGAAGAAAGCATCGACGGCGGCGCCCGCTACTTCCAGATGATCCACGACCAGATTCCTGCCGATATCCCCGAGCCGGATCGGTCCTGGTTTACCCTGGCATCGTACAACGTCGGATTTGGTCACCTGGAAGATGCACGACGACTCGCGGAAGGCGCCGGTAAAGATCCGGACCGCTGGATCGACGTCAAGGAATTCCTGCCGCTGCTGGCGCAGAAAGAGTGGTATTCAAAAACCCGGTACGGCTACGCTCGCGGCCATGAGCCCGTCATCTACGTGCAGAATATCCGCCGCTACTACGACGTGCTGGTGTGGATGAAAGAGCCCATGCACCGCGGCGAGCAGTTGGCACAGAATCCGGAGTTCCCGCAGCTGGACGCCGATTCCCCAACCACTGACGTCGTGCCGGCCGGCTCCGACCGGATACCGACGGAACTGTCCGTCGCACCGCCGACGCTTTGAAGCGTCAATCAGCGACGCCCTGACTCACTCCGGGAGGCCGTCGCGGGCATCCAGTGCCCTCTCGGCCTGCTCGCCGGTGAACCCACGCTGGGCCAGAAAACGCGCCTGGCGCACCTTGTCCGACCACTCCAGCGCGGATGTCGACAGGCCAAACCGGCGGCGCCTTGCTTCGGTGGCCCGTTCGGCCCATTGCTGATCGCTCACTTCCTGCATACACGTCGGCCGCTGGAACACACCGCGCTGCTGGAGTTCGCTTTCAATGCGCAGCGGGCCGTAGTACAGGTCCATTCGCTGACGGGCGTACACGTCGGCAAAGCGATCGTCGTCCAGCCAGCCTTCCTGCTCGTAGTCATCCAGCACCGGATCAATGACGTCGGGTGTCAACTTGCGCTGCATCAGCTTCAGCCGCAATTCCTGACGGCTATGCTCGCGCCGGGCCAATAATTTGAGGGCGACGGAACGGGCCTTGTATTCGGGGTCCTGATGGTCAGATTTGCTGTTTTTCGGGGCCATGAATTGTCTTCAGATCCAGCGCATTCCAAACCTCTACACAGCCCTGTGCAGCAGGTCTCCAAAACGATTAGACTAACCCACCATGCAAGCGGGCGTCGATGCACCCCGCTGCTCTGTCGGCGGCCACAGGCTGCCTGATTCTGACCGGACGCGTTCACCCGGTCAGCAACTTGCCTTACCGTGTGGGGATTCCGTTATGGCGGCCTTTATCAAGAAGCTCTTCAAGAACCGCAAATCCGACAACGCCCAACCACAGCCCGATGTCAGCGCGCTGAATCCGGACAAACCGGACGAACTCAATGCCCTGATTGAGCTGGCCCGCTCGGCAGAGACCAACAGTCAGCGGGGCGTCGCCATTGACCGTATCCCCCACATCAAACACCTGATCCCGCTGTACAGCGAGGCTTCGGCCACCGTGCGCAATCGCCTGGCCGGCCGCATCAGCGCGCTGGCCAGTCAGCATCCGGAACAGGTCGAACAGGCCCGCGCGGCACTGTCCGATCCCCAGCAGCAGGCGCTGGTTCACCAGCTCTGTCAGAGCGCAGACATGG
The DNA here is from genome assembly GCF_040148665.1 of Marinobacter sp. NFXS9. Taxonomy (NCBI): domain Bacteria; kingdom Pseudomonadati; phylum Pseudomonadota; class Gammaproteobacteria; order Pseudomonadales; family Marinobacteraceae; genus Marinobacter; species Marinobacter sp. NFXS9. Next base: position 11,603 of record NZ_JAGDDW010000026.1, read on the forward strand.
ATGCGGAACAGATCTCCGCGGAAACGGATCCGCAAAAGCTGTTGTCTCTGGCAATCGAAGGCAAGACCGCCGCGGTTCGTCTTGCGGCAGCCGAACGGATCGAAGGCGAAGATGAACTGATGGCTGTGCAGCGAGCCGCCAAAGGTCGCGACAAAGGCGTCTATCAGCTGACCAAGAAACGCCTGCAAATGCTGCGTCAGGAAAAGGACCGTGAACGGGCTGTCCAGAGCGCCATCGACGACCTGATCCGCCAAGCCGAAGAACACGCCAAAACCGACAACCTGCAACTCTACGCGGCCCGCGTCGAGAGTCTGCAGTCCCAGTGGAAAAACCTGTCTTCCGCGGCTTCCAACGACCAGCACACCGCTTTCCTCACGGCGCTGGATGTCTGCAACCGTCGGGTGCGTGAGGTCGAGGAAACCTCCGCCCGGGAAGCGGAATCCCACCATAAGCAGGAAGAACGCAAGGCGACCCTGGATCTGCTGCGCGATACCCTGAACAGCCTGCGCGAGGCCATGCCGGAGCGCGGGCCGTCCCTGTCGTCACTCGACGCCCTGCAGAAAACCCAGGAAAACCGCTGGATGGAGGCGACCCGGGAGAGCGAGGTTGCCAAGGCGGAACAGAAGGACTACCAGGCTTTGATGCTGGAACTTCGTCATTACATCGGTTCCGTCCAACGCCTGCAACAGCAGCAGGACACCTTGACGTCACTGGTCGATGCGGAGTCACCGGACAGCGCCGAACTGCGCCAGCTTCTGGAAGCCATCGACTGGCCGGGCGGCTACGCCCAGCCACCGGCGCTGGAAACCGCCGCCCGCAAACTGGGCCAGGCGCGTGAAGTGCGAAAAACCCAGACCAGCGACCAGAAAACCCAGGTCAAGGCGCTCGACGACCTGCTTGAAAAGCTGGAAAAAGCGCTGGAACAAGACCAGTACACCGAGTCCCGCCACCTGCACAAGCAGGCCCAGCACGCCTTCAACGCGCTCGACCACAAACACGCCAGCCAGCGCCAGGCCCGCCTGACGCTGCTTGGCCGACAACTTCAGGACCTGCAGGACTGGCGCGGCTTTGCCACCCGTCCGAAGCAGGAGGAATTGTGTGAAGCCATGGAATACCTGGCCACCCAGCACATGGAGCCGGAAGCCAAGGCCACCCACATCAAGGAATTGCAGCAGGAATGGCGCGACCTGGGCGGCTCATCCGACCAATCGCTTTGGCAGCGTTTCAAGAAGGCGTCGGACATCGCCTATGAGCCCTGCCATGAATATTTTGCCGCCAAGTCAGAGTTGAAGCACGTCAACATCGACAAGCGCCAAGCTATTTGTGACCAACTGGCGGATTTTGTCGATAACGCCGACTGGCAGAACGCGGACTGGAAAGCGGTGGAGCGTATTCACCGGGTGGCCCGCCAGGAATGGCGCGATGCCTGGCCGGTGGATTTCAAGGCAAACCGCCCCCTGCAGAAACGATTCGACCACCTGTTGAAGCAGGTGGAAGCGCCCCTGAACGAGGAGCGGCAGAAGAACGAAGCCAGCAAACAGGCCATCGTTGAGCGCGCCCAGGCCCTGATTGAACATGAGCCCCTGGGCGACGCCATGGAACAGGCCAAGGCCCTGCAGAAAGAGTGGCAAGGCATCGGCATCACCCGTCACCGGGAGGATCGCAAGCTCTGGCAGGACTTCCGCGCCGCCTGCGATGCCATTTTTGCCCGTCGTGATGCCCAGCGTGCGGAACAGGCGGCCGAAGATACGGTCGCCCTGGACACCCTGAAACAGGCCATTGAGGACAGCCGCCAGCAACGTGAGGCCGCCCAAGGCGATCTGGCGACGCTCCGCCAACTGCAGCAGGCGCTTCGCAATACCCCGGCACCACGGCGTATTCCCGCCCCGGTATCGGATGAACTGGCGACCGAAAAAGCCGCCCTGGATCAAACGATCCAGCAGCTAGAGCGCGGCCAGCAAGTGGCCGACTGGGAAGCCCGCCTGCACGCGGGTAACAGCCAACCCGGCGATGGCAGCAACCTGCCGGATCCGCTGCCCTCACCCCGGGAAATTGCCATTCGCCTGGAAATCGCGACCGGCCTGCCGTCGCCGGAAGAAGATCAGGAACTGCGCATGAAGCAGCAGGTGGAACGCCTCGCTGCCGGCTTGACCGGCGGCAATGGCAGTGCGGGCTCAGCAGAAGACGAGATCAACCGGCTCATCGATTGCTGGTGCGCCCAGTCCATCGAACCGTCTGACGCCGAGAACCTGATGCCCCGCCTGCGCAACGCCCTCGCCAACTGGCAGGGTTGAGCCTTCAGTGCCCGCAATGGATCGCCCCAACCGGGGCGGTCCATCACTCCCGCTGGTGCTTGAGCACAAAATCCTTCGCTTCGGACACCGCCACCCGGACACGATCCCGCATCTCCTGCATTTCCGGGTCCGCCAGGTAGAATCGCATATCAATAGAATGTCGGTAATAGCGCGTCGGCAGCCGGTTCAGCGCCACGCACATCACATCCGCCAGGAAATCTTCGCCCTCGTCAGACTGGCGGCCTTCCTCAATGGCTTCCGCCACCAGACCTTCATAGAAATTATCGATGGTATCGAGCAGGGACATAAGAACAGCACCTTGTTCGGATTACAAAATGGACCTGTCTGTAGATTAGATGCCTACGGGCGGATTGCCACCTGAGCAGTTTCGCCAATGCGAATGGCAGCCCGGGTCATTACCTCCACAGAAACCGGCCGCTAAGGTGGCTGTCTATCCTGAAAGCGGTTGCCCTTCGGCACTACCGACTGAACACGACTCCGCCCCAGAGCGCAGAGGAACAACCATGACCACAGAAGCCTATATCTTCGATGCGGTACGCACGCCGCGAGGTCGCGGCAAGAAAGACGGCTCGCTGCACAGCGTCAAGCCGATCACCCTGCTGACGACCATTCTCAAAGCCCTGCAGGAACGCAACGACCTGGACACCCGCCAGGTGGACGACATCGTCATGGGTTGCGTCACCGCCGTAGGCGATCAGGGGGCCGACATTGCCAAGACCGCCGCCCTCGCCGCCCAATGGGATGAGGTGGTCGCCGGTGTCACGCTCAACCGCTTTTGCGCCTCGGGCCTGGAAGCCGTCAACCTCGCGGCCATGAAAGTCCGCTCCGGCTGGGAAGACCTGGTGGTCGCCGGTGGCGTCGAAGCCATGTCGCGGGTGCCCATGGGCTCCGACGGTGGCGCCTGGGCCAGCGACCCGGAGACCAACCTGAACACCGGCTTCATGCCCCAGGGCATCGGCGCCGACCTGATTGCCACCCTCGAAGGCTTCAGCCGGGAAGACGTGGACCGGTTTGCCGTGAATTCCCAGAAAAAGGCGGCCGCCGCCTGGGAGAACGGCTACTTCAAACATTCCATCGTCCCGGTCACCGACCAGAACGGCGTCATGATCCTGGACCGCGACGAGCACGTCCGCGCCGGCACTACGCTGGAATCCCTGGCACAGCTCAAGCCGTCGTTCCAGATGATGGGCGAGATGGGTTTCGACGGCGTGGCCCGGGAAAAATACCACTACGTGGAACGCATCAACCACGTGCACCACGCCGGCAACTCCTCCGGCATCGTGGATGGCGCTACCGCCCTGCTGATCGGCAGCGAAACCAAGGGCCGCGAGCTGGGCCTCAAGCCCCGCGCCCGTATTCTGTCCACGGCTGTTACCAGCACCGATCCCACCATCATGCTCACCGGCCCGGCTCCGGCCAGCCGCAAAGCCCTGGAAAAAGCCGGGCTGACCGCCGACCAGATCGACCTGTTCGAGGTGAACGAAGCCTTCGCGTCAGTGGTCATGCGTTTCCAGCGGGAGCTGGGCGTGCCCGACGAGAAAGTCAACGTCAACGGCGGTGCGATCGCCATGGGCCATCCCCTTGGCGCCACCGGCGCGATGATTCTCGGCACCCTGCTGGATGAGCTGGAGCGCCGCGAGCAGCGCTACGGCCTCGCCACCCTGTGTGTGGGCGGCGGCATGGGTATCGCCACCGTTATTGAACGCTGCTGAGCCGGGACAGAGAAGGATCCAATCATGAGTGCAATCCGTTACGACATCGACGACCAGAACATCCTCACCCTGACCATCGACATGCCCGGCCAGTCCGCCAATACCATGAACGCGGCCTTCCGCGAGGCGTTGACCGAAACCGTCAGCCGCGTCGAGCAGGATCTGGACAGCATCAAGGGCATCATCCTGACCTCAGGCAAGAAAACGTTCTTCGCCGGCGGCGACCTGAACGAGCTGCATCAGGTCACTAAAGAGCAGGCCGGCGAATTCGAGGCCATGGTCAACGGCCTCAAACGCCAGATGCGGGTACTGGAAACCTGCGGTAAGCCCGTGGTAGCCGCCATCAACGGCAGTGCGTTGGGCGGCGGCCTGGAGCTGTGCCTGGCGTGCCATCACCGGGTGGTGCTGGACGACGACAGCATCCAGCTCGGTTTGCCGGAAGTCACCCTGGGCCTGCTGCCCGGCGGAGGCGGCACCCAACGCCTGCCTCGCATGCTGGGGCTGGAGACGTCTTTCCCCTACCTGATGGAAGGCAAGAAATCGAATCCAAAGGCGGCCCTCAAGGTCGGCATCGTTGATGCCCTGGCCTCGGATACCGGCGACCTGATCGCCCAGGCCCGCGCCTTCATTGAAGCGAACCCCAGCTGCCAGCAACCCTGGGACAAGAAAGGCTTCAAGATCCCGGGAGGTGGACCACAGCACCCGACCATGGCACAAAAGCTGGCCATCGCTCCAGCCATGCTGAAACAAAAAACCAAAGGCTGCTACCCGGCACCGGAGGCCATCCTCTCGGCAGCCGTCGAAGGCGCCCAGGTCGATTTCGACAACGGCCAGCTGATCGAAACCCGCTACTTTGCGCAATTGGTCTGCGGCCAGGTGTCCAAGAACATGACGGGCACCTTCTGGTTCCAGCTCAACGCCATCAAGGCCGGTGAAAGCCGTCCGCGAGGCGTCGACCAGGCCCAATTCCAGAAAGTCGGGATTCTAGGGGCGGGCATGATGGGCGCCGGCATCGCCTACTCCACCGCAGCACGCGGGCTGGACGTGGTTTTGAAGGACGTGTCCGTCGAGAACGCCGAGAAAGGTAAGGCGTATTCAGAAAAGCTGCTGGACAAGAAAGTCAGCCGCGGGCGGATGACCAGCGATGAGAGGAATGCGGTGCTTGGCCGCATCCAGCCGACTGGGGCCGCCAGCGACCTTGCCGGCTGCGATCTGATTATCGAAGCGGTTTTCGAAGACAGCGACCTGAAAGCCAAGGTCACCCAGGAAGCCGAGCAGCAACTGGCAGACGGCGGCATCTTCGCTTCCAACACCTCGACGATTCCCATTACCCAGTTGGCCAAGGCCTCCAGCGCCCCGGATCAATTTATCGGGCTGCATTTCTTCTCCCCGGTGGACAAGATGCAGCTGGTGGAGATCATCGTCGGCGAACAGACCTCTGACGATACCCTCGCCCGGGCCTTCGACTACGTGCAGCAGATCGGCAAGATCCCGATCGTGGTCAACGACAGCCGGGGCTTTTTCACCTCGCGAGTATTCGGCACTTTCGTCAATGAAGGCGAGGCCATGGTGCAGGAGGGCATTCATCCCGCCAGCGTCGAGAATGCGGGGATCCTGTCCGGTATGCCTGTCGGCCCGCTGGCCGTATGCGACGAAGTCAGCCTCACGCTGATCCAGCACGTGCGGAACCAAAGCCGCAAAGACATGGAGGCCGCCGGTAAGTCCTGGACTCCCCACCCGGCCGAAGCAGTCATTGATGCCATGGTCAACGAGCACGGCCGCAAAGGAAAGGCCGCCGGCGCCGGTTTCTACGACTATCCCGCCTCCGGCAAGAAGCACCTCTGGTCCGGCCTCGCCGAACATTACACCGATTCGGCGAAAGCGTCGGAAGTGGACCTGCAAACCCTGAAAGACCGGCTGCTGTTCATCCAGGCCATTGAAACCGTGCGATGCCTTGAAGAGAACGTCCTACGTAGTCGCCCCTGCAAAAGTAAAAACCTGAACAAAGGCAATGAGTTGGCCTGACTTCGGGGTATAATATCCATCATAAATCTCCCCGTTTCGTCCAAAAACCGGAAGAAAGCCCCATGATCCC
>NZ_JAGDDW010000027.1:0-16654 GCF_040148665.1 Marinobacter sp. NFXS9
GATTTCGGCCCCGCCTCAGTGGCGTGCCCCTCGAAAGAGATGCGCATTCTACAGACCCCAGCGGACCTGTAAAGCCCTTTTTAAAGCTTTTTAGTCAAAGTCTCGGTTTTCCGAAATGAACTGTTCACAAAACACACAAGGCAACCAACAAACCGATCACAAAGTCACCAAAAAAGCCGCAAACCCGGCAAAACGGCGTCGAAGGAAAAGACCAACTCCCTGCCTGAAAACCTGAATCAGCGCCCATAAACGACAAAAGGGCCATTTTCAATTTGGAAACAGCCCTTTTATCAAACAAAACGCTGGCCTTATTGGTCACCTTCATTTCCGTCAGAAACAACCGGCTTGGATCGCCTCATTTTACGGAACAACGCCTGAGTCGGTCCGGACAGCCCATAGACCAGGAAACCGACAAAAAGCACCGTCCCAGGATCCAATGTCACGACCACAAACACCAGGACCACGACAAGAATGGCCGCAAAAGGCACACGCCCACGCAAGTCCAAATCCTTGAAGCTGCGGTAGAGAATATTGCTGACCATCAATACGCCCGCGCCAGCGACCACCAGAACCGTCAGCAACTTGAGCCAGACCTGGGGCTCGAATCCCTGGAAGCACCAGACCAGTCCCGCCACAACAGCAGCCGCAGACGGACTCGGCAAACCGACAAAATATTTCTTGTCCACCGAACCAATCTGAGTATTGAAGCGCGCCAAACGTAAGGCCGCACCGGCCACGTAAATAAAGGTTATGGCCCAGCCGAATTTACCGAAGCTGTTCAGGGACCAGAAAAACGCCACCAACCCCGGCGCCACGCCGAAAGCAACCATGTCAGCCAGGCTGTCGTATTCCTCACCGAACTTGCTTTGGGTATTGGTCATCCTGGCGACACGGCCGTCCAGACCATCCAGAATCATGGAGACAAAGATGGCAATAGCCGCTTTCTCAAACATGCTGTTGGCGGCGGACACCATCGCGAAGAAGCCTGAAAACAGCGAAGCCGTCGTCAGCAGGTTGGGCAGCAGGTAAATCCCCTTGCGACGGACCCGCGCGCCCTCAACCACTTCTTCTTCCACAACCTCTCCATCCTGCTGCAGCGCTTCATCTGTGTTCGAGGCGCCATGTTCCGATTCGTTTTTTTCACTCATTCCGATTCAACCCACAAAACATGCAACGGGCATTATAGCTGATCCACCACCCTGTACGGTCAAGTGACAGAAATGCAAACCAAGATGCCCACAACGAAAAAACGCGACCCGAAGGTCGCGTTTTCCGAAAAACTAACGCTTAGTTCTTTTCCTTGTCCACGATCTTGTTCGCGGAGATCCACGGCATCATGGAACGCAGCTTCTCACCCACCACTTCGATGTCGTGACCGGCATTGAGGCGACGACGCGCCGTCATGGACGGATAGTTGGTGTTACCTTCCTGAATGAACATCTTGGCGTATTCACCGCTCTGGATGCGCTTCAGTGCATTGCGCATGGCTTCGCGGGACTGCTCGTTGATGACTTCCGGACCGGTGACGTACTCACCATACTCCGCGTTGTTGGAGATGGAGTAGTTCATGTTGGCGATACCGCCTTCATACATCAGGTCGACGATCAGCTTCAGCTCGTGCAGACACTCGAAGTACGCCATTTCCGGCGCGTAGCCCGCTTCGGTCAGCGTTTCGAACGCAGTTTTGACCAGCTCAACGGTACCGCCACACAGAACCGCCTGCTCACCAAACAAATCGGTTTCAGTCTCGTCCTGGAATGTGGTTTCAATGATACCGGTACGGCCACCACCGATCGCACTGGCATAGGACAGCGCGATGTTCTTGGCGTTGCCGGAAGCGTCCTGGTGGATGGCAATCAGATCCGGGATGCCGCCACCGCGAACGAACTCGGTGCGTACGGTATGGCCCGGCGCCTTCGGTGCCACCATGATCACGTCCAGATCCTTGCGAGCCACGATCTGGTTGTAGTGAACGTTGAAGCCGTGGGCGAACGCCAGCACGCCACCGTTCTTCAGGTTCGGCTCGATCTCGTTTTCGTAGATGGCTTTCTGGTTCTCGTCCGGAGCCAGAACCATCACGATGTCGGCTTCCTTGGACGCTTCAGCAACCGTCTTAACGGTCAAACCAGCCCCTTCGGCCTTGGCAGCTGAGGAAGAGCCGGCACGCAGACCGACCACGACGTCGACGCCGGAATCCTTCAGGTTGTTGGCGTGAGCGTGGCCCTGGGAGCCGTAGCCGATGATCGCCACTTTCTTGCTCTGGACGATGGAGAGATCACAATCTTTATCGTAAAAAACCTGCATAACTTTCCCCTGTTACCTATCGGACCGCATCCGGTCGCGATTCATGAGATGGTTTCAATCAGATGCTGAGTACTTTCTCGCCCCGGGCAATACCCGAGACACCCGAACGCACGACTTCCAAAACACCGGTGGTACCGACGGCCTGGATAAAGGCATCGAGCTTGTCACTGTCCCCGGCCAGCTGGACGGTATAGACCGTACTGGTCACGTCCACAATCTGCCCCCGGAAGATGTCGACGGTTCGCTTGATCTCCGCGCGCTGCGACCCGCTCGCCTTGAGCTTGATAAGCATCAGTTCGCGCTCGATGTGCGATCCCTCGGTGAGGTCGACGAGTTTGACCACTTCAATCAGCTTGTTCAGCTGCTTGGTGATCTGCTCGATGACCCGGTCCGAGCCCGTCGTGGTGACCGTCAGGCGCGAAAGCGTCTCGTCCTCGGTGGGTGCGACCGTCAAGGTCTCGATGTTGTAGTTGCGCTGGGAAAACAGACCCACGACGCGAGACAGTGCACCCGGCTCGTTTTCAAGCAAAACAGAAATGATTCGACGCATGGATCACACCCTCTCCGTTTTGCTGAGCCACATGTCCTTCATCGAGCCACGGGCCACCTGCATCGGGTAAACGTGCTCGTGCGGATCAACATAGATATCGATGAAGACCAGCTTGTCCTTCATCGCGAAGGCTTCCTTGAGTTTGGGCTCAAGATCTTCCTTGCGGTCGATGCGAATACCCACGTGACCATAGGCCTCGGCCAGCTTGATGAAATCCGGCAAGGATTCCATGTAGGACTGGGAGTGACGGGATTCGTAGTTCATGTCCTGCCACTGCTTGACCATGCCCAGAGCCTGGTTGTTCAGGTTGACCACCTTCACCGGCAGGTTGTATTGCTTACAGGTACTCAGCTCCTGGATGTTCATCTGGATACTGCCTTCGCCGGTGACGCAGATGACGTCATCGTCCGGGTAGCTCAACTTGACACCCATCGCCGCTGGCAGACCGAAGCCCATGGTGCCGAGGCCGCCGGAATTGATCCAGCGATTGGGTTTGTTGAACTTGTAGTACTGGGCCGTGAACATCTGGTGCTGGCCGACGTCGGTCGTTACGTAGGCCTCGCCATTGGTCAGCAGGTGCAGCGCTTCGATCACTTCCTGAGGCTTGATGTAGGTATCGCTCTTTTCGTAGCGCATACCGTGGAACGCCCGCCACTCGTCGATCTGTTTCCACCAGGCCTTGAGCGCTTCATTATCCGGCTTGGCCTTGCTTTCCTTGACCAGGGCAATCAGCTCTTTGAGCACCGAATCCACTGGACCGACAATGGGCACGTCGGCTTCGACCGTCTTGGAAATGGACGCCGGGTCGATATCGATATGGATGATGCGCGCGCCCGGGCAGAACTTCTCGGTGGCATTGGTCACCCGATCGTCGAAACGGGCACCCACCGCCAGGATCAGATCCGAATGGTGCATGGCCATGTTCGATTCATAGGAACCATGCATCCCCAGCCAGCCCAGCGACTGCTTATCAGATGCCGGGAAGCTGCCAATCCCCATCAGGGTATTGGTGACCGGATGACCCAGCATGTGTGCCAGATCCGTCAGCTGCTCCGAGGCCTTGCCAAGAACGACGCCACCACCGGCATAGATGATGGGGCGCTTGGCCGCCAGCAGCATTTCCGCCGCCTTGCGGATCTGGCCGGCATGGCCCCGGATCGCGGGATTGTAGGAGCGCAGTTTGACCTTTTTGGGGTACTCGTACTCGTAGCGCTCGTTAGGCGTGGTCATATCCTTCGGGATATCGACCACCACCGGTCCCGGACGGCCGGTCGCCGCGATGTAGTAGGCCTTGCGGATAACTTCGGGGATCTCCGACGGATGACGCACACTGATGTTGTGCTTCACCACGGGACGGGAGACACCGATCATGTCCGTTTCCTGGAAGGCATCCTCACCGATCAGCGTGGAAGCCACCTGACCACAGAGAACCACCATCGGAATGGAATCCATGAAGGCTGTGGCAATGCCGGTAATGGTATTGGTCGCACCGGGACCGGACGTCACCAGTACGGTACCGGGCTTGCCACTGGCCCGGGCGTAACCATCCGCCATGTGAACAGCGGCCTGTTCATGGCGAACCAGGATGTGTTTGACTTTGTCCTGCCTGAACAGGGCGTCATAGATATGCAGCGCTGCACCACCCGGATAACCGTAGATGTACTCGATCCCTTCATCCTGCAGGGAACGAATCAGCATGTCTGCGCCAGACAATAACTCCACTTTCTCTACCCTCTCTATAGAGTGAATGTACCGGACTGTCGCCGGTTGCCTGGGGTTCCGGTGCATTGCTTCTTGTGAAAGCCGGACCGGACATTCCACCACACTGAGGGACGCAGAGGTTGTCTCTCCTGGCCAGCCGGGCCTCCTGAGGGTGCCGGAGGTCGGCCATTCGTCGGGCTGCACGGAATACAGCCCCATCACGCGGGCTGCGCGAAAGGTTCAGCGTGGTAATCAACGGGGATACTGCTCGGGATTGCCTGCCGTATTCACCCCTGTTTTCAGGCAATCGCCAATTGTGACAGCGGGAAACGTCCTGTCAATAGCGAAGCCTCGCCAAGGCGCGCCGCGGCGGGTTTTGGGGAGCAATGCGGTTACATAATTACGACAGCCCGATGCTGGCCATTGCACAGTTTTTGGCTAATCCTAAGCAGAACGGGCCCAGCCATGGCAGAATGGCGGCGTGAAGACAGTTGAATCCGCCGGCGATGTCCGATTGCCGGTTGAACAGGGAAACAGGTTGTATCTGCATGAAAACACTTGGCATTGCTCTGACCTTTTTACTCGCCATCAGCTCTTTTACGGCAACCGCCGCTTCCGTCTATAAATGGAAGGATGAAAATGGCGTCGTTCACTTCGGCGACCAGAAACCGATGAACAAGCAGAGCGAGACCGTCAATGTTCGCTCCGGCACGTCCAAGGCGGACACCAACGAGAAACGGATGTCGCCCCAACAGGAAGTGGACGCCCTCGACAAATCCCGCGCCGAGCAAGCCAAGAAAGACAAAGAGAGCCGAGAGGAAGAAGCTCAGGCCAAGCAACGCCAGAAGAATTGCGAAATCGCCACCAAGAACCTGCAGACCATCAGCAACAACGCCCGCATCAAGATCAGCGAAGACGGCGAGCAGCGCTACCTGACTCCGGAAGAAATCCAGAAGAAGAAAGAGCAGTTCCAGAAAATCATCGATGAAGATTGCGCGAACTGAGCCATCGTCGTCTCAAAATAAAAAGGGGCCTCAAGAGGCCCCTTTTTCGTTAGGTTAATGGATAACCGTTCCTTGATCAGGCGGCTTTACGACTAAACCCCAACTGATCGCCGTCGACGTCCGCCACAATGGTGTCGCCCGGCGCAAAGTCACCCTTCAGCAGGCGCTGAGCCAACGGGTTTTCGATCAACCGCTGGATGGCCCGCTTCAAAGGACGCGCGCCATACACCGGGTCGTACCCCACTTCGCTGATCCGATCCATCGCGGCATCGGACAACTCCAGCGTCATGTCCTGATCCCGCAAACGACGACTCAGCGAACCGATCTGAATCCGTGCGATCCCTTCGATCTGGTTGCGCGCCAGCGGATGGAACACCACCACTTCATCAACCCGGTTGATGAATTCCGGGCGGAAATGGGTGCCGACCACCTCCATCACCGCGTCTTTCATGGCGTTGTAATCGTCCTTGCCGGCCATGGTCTGGATCAGGTCCGACCCCAGGTTCGACGTCATCACGATCACCGTGTTGCGGAAATCGACCGTGCGCCCCTGGCCGTCGGTCAGGCGCCCATCTTCCAGCACCTGCAACAGGATGTTGAACACGTCCGGGTGCGCCTTTTCCACCTCATCGAGCAACAGGACAGAATAGGGCCGGCGACGGACCGCTTCGGTCAGGTAGCCCCCTTCCTCGTAACCCACATAGCCGGGAGGCGCGCCGATTAACCGCGCCACGGAGTGCTTCTCCATGAACTCGGACATATCGATCCGCACCATCGCCTCTTCCGTGTCGAACAGGAATGAGGCCAGCGACTTGCACAGCTCGGTCTTGCCCACGCCCGTGGGCCCAAGGAACAGGAACGAGCCGTTGGGCCGGTTGGGATCGGACAGCCCGGCACGGGACCGCCGCACGGCATTGGCCACGGCCTCGACCGCTTCGTCCTGCCCAATCACCCGCTCATGCAGGGCCTCTTCCATGCGCATCAGCTTATCGCGCTCACCCTCGAGCATCTTGGACACGGGAATGCCGGTCCACTTGGACACGACTTCGGCGATCTCTTCGTCCGTCACCCGGTTACGCAGCAGCTTCATTTCCATCATCTCGGCCTGGCTGGCCATATCCAGCTGGCGCTCGAGTTCCGGAATCGTGCCGTATTGCAGCTCGGACATTTTGCCCAGGTCGCCGGCACGACGGGCGTTTTCCAGATCAATCCGGGCCTGTTCCAGCTGGCTCTTGATCTTCTGGGAGCCGTGCAGAGCGGCTTTTTCCGTATTCCAGACTTCCTCGAGGTCGGCATACTCGCGCTCGACGTTGCCAATCACATCCTTGAGTTCCTCAAGACGCTTCTTGGATGCCGCATCGGTTTCTTTCTTCAGGGCCTCGCGCTCAATCTTGAGCTGGATCAGCCGGCGCTCCAGACGGTCCAGCGCCTCCGGTTTGGAGTCCATCTCCATACGGATCTGGCTGGCCGCTTCATCGACCAGGTCGATCGCCTTATCCGGCAACTGCCGGTCGGTGATGTACCGGTGCGACAGTTTGGCCGCCGCAATGATCGCGCCGTCGGTAACCTCAACGCCGTGGTGTACTTCATAGCGCTCTTTCAGCCCGCGCAGGATGGCAATGGTGTCTTCCTCGGAGGGCTCGGACACCAGCACTTTCTGGAATCGACGTTCGAGGGCGGCATCCTTCTCGATGTTTTCACGGTACTCGTCCAGGGTCGTGGCACCCACGCAGTGCAGCTCGCCCCGTGCCAGCGCTGGCTTGAGCATGTTGCCCGCGTCCATGGAGCCTTCGGCCTTGCCGGCTCCAACCATGGTGTGGATCTCATCGATAAACAGGATAATCTGACCTTCCTGTTTGGACAGCTCATTGAGCACCGCCTTGAGACGTTCCTCGAACTCCCCGCGGAACTTGGCGCCCGCAATCAGCGACCCCATATCCAGGGACAGGACCTTTTTGTCCTTGAGACCGTCAGGCACCTCGCCATTCACGATCCGCTGAGCCAGACCTTCGACAATCGCCGTTTTACCCACACCGGGCTCGCCGATCAGCACCGGGTTGTTCTTGCGCCGGCGCTGCAGGACCTGGATGGTGCGGCGGATTTCGTCGTCCCGGCCGATCACCGGATCCAGCTTGCCTTCAGCCGCGCGCTCGGTCAGGTCAATCGTGTACTTGGACAGGGCCTGACGATTCTCTTCGGCCGAGGCGTCGTCCACCGATTCGCCACCGCGGACTTCATCGATCGCCTGCTCCAGCGCCTTGCGGTCCACGTTGTGTTCGCGCAGGACGCGCCCCAACGTGCCCCGATCTTCAAGCGCCGCCAGCAGGACCAGCTCGCTGGAAATGAATTGGTCCTTGCGCTGCTGCGCCAGTTTGTCGGCAATGTTGAACAGGCGCCCGAGATCATTGGACATGGCCACGTCGCCGGCCGAACCTTTGACCTCCGGCAGGTTTTCGATTTCCCGGGCCACGGACTGGCGCAGGCGCGCCGGGTCCGCCCCGACCTGCTTCAGCAGGGGTTTGATAGAACTGCCGTCCTGATCCAGCAATGCCTGCATCAGATGGAGTGGCTCGATGAAGTTGTTGTCCTTACCCACCGCAATGGACTGCGCATCGGCCAGTGCGGTTTGGAGTCGACTGGTCAGTTTGTCGATTCGCATGTTGTTTCCTCGATTCTGGATAGAAAACGCCGCTGTCGGAGACGTTCAGTCCGTCTCTGGCGTTGTGATTTGTTTTAAATGTAGGGGCGTCGGAGGGGACTTCAAGCGGTCGTTAGGGAAATCAAGTAGACGATTGCGCTGGATCAAATTTACCGCAGGTGCCTGACCACTCTGGCGTCATACACGCCAGATCAGGCTGGCCATGCGACCGGTCTGGCCATCGCGCCGGTAGGAGTAGAAGCGTTCACGATCACGGAACGTACAGAAGCCGCCGCCATGGATCTGTGCGGCCTGGATGCCGGCCTGACACAGCCGGAGACGAGCCAGTGTGTAGAGATCAGCGAGGTAATGACCGGGCCGTTCGGGAGAATGGCGAAAAGCGGACACCGCGCTGTCATCGTTATCCACGAAAGCCTGAAAAACCTCGCTACCCACTTCAAAAGCATCCGGACCGATGGCCGGGCCGAGCCAGACACTCACTTCATCGACGCTCTGGAACGTGGATAGCGTCGCCTCCAGCACCCCAGAAGCCAGGCCGCGCCAACCGGCATGAGCCGCCGCGACCTGAGAGCCGTCGCCGGCGCAGAACAACACCGGCAGGCAATCCGCGGTCAGAATGGCACAGGCCACGCCTGGATCGCGTGTCCAGGAGGCGTCGGCTTCGCCACCTGCTTCGCCGGGCAAGGCCGCCACGTCCTTGCCATGGACTTGCCGAACCCAGCCGATCGACTCAGGCCTGAGCCTCATAGAAGTCGCCACGCGGAATCGATTGGCGGCGACCGCCGCGGCGTCATCACCAACGTGATCCCCCAGATTCAAGGTGTCATAAGGCGGCTCACTGATACCGCCGACGCGTGTCGTCACCGCCGCCCGGACATTGTCCGGCAACGACCACGCTGGCACGATCAGCGGCAGTGTCATCGTTGCTCCTGCGCGCGGGCGTGGGCGCGCAAGGCGTCCAGAAGCTCAGCCATGTCGGCGGGCAGCGGCGCTTCCCAACTCATTTCCTCATCCGTGGCGGGATGGACCAGGGTCAGCTTTCGGGCATGCAGGGCCTGGCGCTGGAACTGGCGCAGCACCTCCTTAAGTTCCGGCGTACAGCCCTTCGGCAATTGCATCCGACCGCCGTAGACCGGATCGCCGACCATGGCGTGACGGATATGGGCCATGTGCACCCGAATCTGGTGGGTCCGCCCGCTTTCCAGCTTACAGCGCACATGAGTGTGGGCGGGGAATCGTTCGACGAGTCGGTAATGGGTCACCGCCGGTTTGCCATCGGAGACGACCGCCATTTTCTTGCGCTGGGTGGGGTGCCGGCCAATGGGGGCGTCCACCGCACCGCCGCCGGTAATCGTGCCCACCATGACGGCATCGTATTCCCGTCCCATGGTACGGGTCTGCAACTGGTCCACCAACGAAGTGTGGGCAATCAGGCTGCGAGCGACCACCATCAAGCCACTGGTGTCCTTGTCCAGCCGATGAACAATGCCGGCCCGAGGCAGCTTGTCGACTTCCGGCGCATGGTGCAGGAGCGCGTTGACGAGCGTGCCGGCGGCGTGACCCGCGGCAGGATGGACCACCAGTCCGGCCGGTTTGTTGATCACGAGGATGTGCTCATCTTCGTAGATGATGTCCAGGTCGATGGATTCTGCTTCCCAGGTTACCTGGACTTCCGGCTCCGCATTGACGGCGATGACGTCGCCCAGCATGACCTTGTCACGCGGCTTGCGAGCCTGCCCGTTGACGGTCAGGTCGCCGGCTTTGATCCAGCCCTGGATGCGGGACCGGGAATGATCGGGCATCAGTTCCGCCACCGCCTGGTCCAGGCGACGGTCACTCAGCTCGGCCGGCACTTCAAATTCACCGCTTATACGGTCTTCCGCGGACATTCAATCCCCTAAATTTTTTGTAAAGCATGTCAGGCCCCTGCACAAGGTGGTATAGGGCCGTTACAATGTCGAACGCTTTTCATTATACGGGAATCAGGCATGAGATCAGGTGTTCGCTTGCTGCTGTTGTCGGCCATCCTCGCGATGATCGCCGGCTGTGCATCCAAACCGGAAGAAGTCCTGCCGGAAAAGACCTACTACGAGCAGGCCCGCTCGGCCATGAACGGGGGCAATTTCAACGAGGCCGAACGCAATCTCGAGTCCCTGGAAACCTACTACCCCTTCGGCCGCTACGCCGAACAGGCGCAACTGGACCTGATCTACGCCCGCTACCAGAATCTCGACCTGGAAGGTGCACGGTCCGCCGCGGATCGGTTCCTGCGGCTCAACCCGCAGAGCGAACACGCAGACTACGCCCTCTATATGCGCGGCCTGGCGTCGTACAACCTGGATATCAGCCTCGCCGGCAAGTTCTTCCCGATCGACATTTCCGAGCGGGATCCCGGGGAACAACGCCAGGCTTTCCGTGACTTCTCCGAACTGCTGAGCCGCTACCCCAACAGCGACTATGCCGCCGACGCCCGCCAGCGCATGGTGGCAATCCGCAACCGCCTGGCCAAGCTGGAACTGCACGCCGCGCGCTATTACATCAAGCGCCAGGCCTACATTGCGGCCAATAACCGGGCCCGCTACGTTCTGGAGAATTTCCCCAACACGCCGGCGGTCGAGGATTCCCTGAAGATCCTGATTGACACCTACCGCTTTCTCGACCTGAAGAAAGCGGCCGACGACGCGACGGCCCTGCTGGCGATCAACTACCCCAACAGCGATGCGTTCGACAAGAACATGAAATATCAGCCCAGCACCATCAAGACAGAAGATCGCTCGCTGAGCAGTGTCGTCACCTTTGGCCTGATGGGCGACGAGTAACCCGTCGCCCTGCCCCCCGGCGCTATTTGCCCAGCTTCCACCCGTTGGTGATGGGATAGCGCCGGTCCTTTCCGAAGCCCCGCTCCGTAATCCGCACTCCGATGGGCGCCTGCCGCCGCTTGTACTCGTTGATGTCCACCAACCGGACCACGCGCTCCACATCCGCGCGCTCGAAGCCCTGGGCGATGATCGCCTCGGCGCTCATATCCCGCTCGATATACTGGTGCAGAATCTGGTCGAGGGTATCGTAGCCCGGCAGGTTGTCCTCGTCTTTCTGGTCTGGCGCCAATTCCGCTGACGGCGGCCGGGTGATCACCCGCTCGGGGATAACGGCGCCCAACGTGTTGCGGTAATTGGCGATGCGGTACACCAGGGTTTTCGGCACGTCCTTGAGGACATCGAAGCCACCAGCCATATCACCATAAAGCGTGGAATACCCCACGGCCATTTCACTCTTGTTGCCAGTGGTCAGCACCAGCGAGCGGAACTTGTTGGAGAGGGACATCAGCAGTACACCACGCAACCGGGCCTGGAGGTTCTCCTCGGTCGTATCCGGCTTCGTGCCTTCGAACGGCGTCGCCAACGCGGCCATAAAGGCATCGTACATCGGCTCGATGGAGAAGACGTCGTACTGCACACCCAGCGCGGTGGCTTCGGACTCGGCATCCTCCAGGCTGATACCGGAGGTATAGCGGAACGGCATCATCACGGCCCGCACCCGCTCCGGGCCCAGTGCATCGACGGCAACCGCCAGCGTCACCGCCGAATCAATACCGCCGGAAAGCCCCAGCACAACGGACGCGAAGCCGTTCTTGTTGACGTAATCGCGGACACCTAGCACCAGGGCGTTGTAGACATTCTGCTCCAACGACGGCTCGGGAATCGGTGCCTGCGAGACAGGCTGGCAGTGTCGATCCACGATGAATTCGACGGGAAACAGTCCTTCGGCAAACTGCGGTACCTCAACAGCCAGCTCACCGGAGTGATCGACGACCATGGAGCCACCATCAAAAACCAGCTCATCCTGGCCGCCCACCAGATTGACGTACACCACGGACACGCCGTTTTCCCGGGCACGCCGCTCCAGCAACGCCTTACGGCGCGCCTGCTTGTCCAGGTCATAAGGGGAAGCGTTCAGGTTGAGGATGAGCCTGGCACCGGCTGCCGCCGCCTGCTCGACGGGGCCATCCATCCAGATGTCCTCACAGACGGTGATCCCGACAGGCACCCCCTGAATCAGGGTGACACAGGGCTCCGTGCCGGCCGCAAAATACCGCTTTTCATCAAACACCTGATAATTCGGCAACTGTTGCTTGAGGTAGGCGGCCCGATGCTCGCCCTGTTCAATGACCACCGCGGCATTGTAAAGCAGGCCAGCACGGCGCACCGGCGTGCCCACCACCAGGGCGGCGGGTAATTTCTCGGCCGCCAGCCGATCCAGCGCCTCTTCGACGCGACCATCGAGACTGGGGCGCAGCAGCAGGTCTTCCGGTGGATAGCCGGTCAGCGCCAGCTCCGGAAAAACGACGATATCAGCCCCCTGCTCGTCCACCGCCTTTCGGGCCGACGCCAGAATCTTATCGGCGTTTCCGGGGATGTCGCCAACCAGGCAATCCACCTGGGCCATGGTTACTGTCAGTCGTTGGCCGGGGGATGCCTCTGTCTGGCCGGAAATCATGCCTTTCTCCTGTCCACAAGCGGGTTTAAACCGCTATTATACCTGCCAACGTTTTATCCCTTCGACAGGAAACAGGATTTTTCGATCGCCTGCCATGACTCCGGACAGCGTTACATCAGCCCGCGACACCTTGCCGTTCCAGGAAAGCCAGCGCCCACGCCTGCTCCGTATCTATAACCACTATCGACTGGTCATCAGTCTTATCCTGGCCGGCCTGCTGTTTGTCGATCCAGGCACCCTGGACACCAAATTCCGGGCGCCGGAGTTCTACCAGATCTGCGTGCTGGCCTACCTGGCGCTGAACGTCTTCACGGCCATCATGCTCTTTGCCGGTGCCAAACCCAATCAGCGCCACATCACCCTGTCGATCCTGATCGACATCGTTGCCCTGCATGCCCTGTTGCTGTTCAGCGCCGGCATGACCAGCGGCCTGGCCAACCTGATCATTGTCACCGTCGCCGCCGGCAACATCCTGACCCCGAGCCGTGTCGGCCTGTTCTATGCGGCTCTTGCCACTATCGGCTCGCTGGGCGTTGCCACCTGGTCCTCCCTGACCTTTGAGACCAATGCCGACGAGATCGTCCGGGCCGGTTCACTGGGCATTCTCTATTTCGCAGCGGCCTTCCTGCTCCAGAGCATCACCCGACGCATGATCCGCAGCGAACAACTCGCCAGCTCCCGCGCCCAAAGCCTGCATGAACTGGAACAGATCAACCAGCAGATCATCCAGCGGATGCGAACCGGCATTATCGTTACCGACCGTTTCGGGCTGGTTCGTCTGGCTAACGCCGCTGCCCATGAACTGCTGTTTGGCGACCGCCCCGGGAACGACGATATGGGATTGCTGCCGCCACCTCTGAGACAACGATTGGACCAGTGGGTGAACTCCCCCGGAACCCGAACCGAGCCGTTCCAGGCAACGCCCATTGCCCCCATGCTCCAAGCCAACTTCACCCGGCTTCATCAGGAACGGGGCGATCACATCCTGATATTCATCGAGGATATGAGTAAAGTGACGCTCCAGGCGCAGCAAATGAAGCTGGCGTCACTCGGGCGGCTGACGGCCGGTATCGCCCATGAGATCCGCAATCCGCTCGGCGCCATCAGTCACGCGGCACAATTGCTGAATGAATCACCCAACTGCGATGCTGCTGACCGTAAAATGGTCGACATCATTCAGCGGCATTCCAAACGGGTCAACGGTATTATCGAGAACGTACTGGACCTGTCCCGACGCCGCCAGGCGGACATCGAACTGGTCCAGATCGACAGCTGGCTGCAGGAATTTGTCGAGGACTATCAGCATGGCGCGAGCAACGGGATGGACGGCAACACGCCGAACATCATGCTCGATCTTCCCGACCAGGCGCCACCGGCCCGCTTCGACAAAAGCCAGATGGCTCAAGTGTTGGTCAACCTGTGCGATAACGGCTTGCGCTACAGCAAGGCCCAAACCGGCAAGGCAACACTGAACATCTGTGTTGGTGTCACCGGGGATGGCGAACGCTGCTATATCGACATTCAGGATCAGGGAGCCGGTATCAGCAGCGAGCAACGCGAACACATTTTTGAGCCGTTCTACACCACCGACCAGAGCGGCACCGGCCTGGGGCTTTATCTGGCACGGGAGCTGTGCGAAGCCAACCAGGCCCACCTGGCCTTACTCGACAACGGCCGGCCAGGGAGCTGCTTCCGGATCACCTTTGCCCATCACGGGCGGCTGATCTAGAACGATCTCCGAAACGGCCAACAACGACGAACCACTAACAACAGGACGAGACGGTGCAATGACCACACCGACAGCGCTGATCATCGACGACGAACCGGATATCCGGGAGCTGCTGGAAATCACGCTCATGCGCATGGACATCCAGGTCAGGACAGCCGCCGATGTCACCACGGCCAAGGCGATACTGGAATCCGATCCGCCGCAGCTGTGCCTGACGGACATGAACCTGCCGGACGGCAACGGGATTGAGCTGGTCCAGTGGATTCAGCGGGTTTGCCCGCAAACGCCGGTGGCCGTGATCACCGCCTACGGCAGCATGGACACCGCCATCGAAGCCCTCAAGGCCGGCGCCTTCGATTTCGTTTCCAAGCCCGTCGAACTGCCCCGCTTGCGCGAACTGGTGAACAGCGCCCTGAAGCTCTCCAAACCCGAAGCCGAACGCACGGGAGAGGACGACCCCGGCCTGTTACTGGGCCAGTCCGAAGGCATCCGCCGTCTGCGCAACCAGACCCGTAAGCTGGCTCGCAGTCAGGCGCCGGTCTTTATCAGCGGCGAATCCGGTAGCGGTAAAGAACTGGTGGCCCGGATGATTCACATGCAGGGTCCGCGGCAGGAAGGCCCGTTTATCGCGGTAAACTGTGGCGCCATTCCCTCCGAACTGATGGAAAGCGAGTTTTTCGGTCACAAGAAAGGCAGCTTTACCGGCGCGACCGACAACAAGGCCGGTCTATTCCGTTCCGCCGACGGCGGCACCCTGTTCCTCGATGAGGTAGCCGACTTGCCGCTGAACATGCAGGTCAAGCTGCTGCGGGCGATTCAGGAAAAAGCCGTGCGCCCTGTCGGAGAGTCCCGCGAATTCCCGGTCGATATCCGAATCCTCAGCGCGACCCACCGGGACCTGCCCACTCTCGTCCAGGAGGGCGATTTCCGCCAGGACCTGTTCTATCGCATCAACGTAATCGAACTGAAAGTCCCGCCGTTGCGCGAGCGCCCGGACGACATCGAACTGCTGGCCCAGCATATCCTGACCCGCCTGGCCCGGGACTATGAGTGCGATCCGGCCTCGCTGACACCGGCCGCCCTGCAGAAACTCAAACAGTACGACTTCCCGGGCAACGTTCGCGAACTCGAAAACGTCCTGGAACGCGCATTCACCCTGTGCGACCTGGACCAGATCGATGCCGACGACCTGCACATGGGCCACGGCCCGGTGACCACCAGTCGTATCGAGGCGGATCCCGACGCCGCGCCCGGCGCTGCGGTGGAACTGCCGGATGATGGCGAGCTGGATCTGGAAAATTATCTTGAGTCGATCGAGCGCAAGGCGATTGAAAAGGCGCTGGAGGCGACCCGGTGGAACAAGACGGCCGCAGCCAAGAAGTTGGGGATCAGTTTTCGGGCGTTGCGGTATAAGTTGAAGAAGTTGGGGATGGAGTAGCCCCAGTCAACTAATGAATCAGCCCAACCCCTATAAAAGCGGTTCAGGATGAATCGGCAAATTTAAACGAAAAGGAGTTCGAACTATGGCTCTTCGACGACTAGCGAAGGGATACACCTTACTTGAGTTGCTTATTACCTTGGCTGTCGCAGCGGTCCTCCTCAGTATCGCTGCCCCATCTTTTGAGAATCTAATCGTCACAACCAAAGCGGATGAAGCCCGCAACGATTTGTATTCAATGTTTCAGTTTGCCCGATCAAAAGCGATCAGCGATAAAAGTACGGTCACCGTTTGCCCATTAGATGATTCAGGTAGCTGCACATCACAATGGAAACATAAAATCAGCGTTTTTGAAGACGCAAACAGCAACAGCCAACTGGAACCTGACGATCAGGTTATTCGCACTCTATCTCTGGACATGGGCGACTGGAATGTGCTGAAAATCCCAACCAGTCGCCCGCAATTCCAGTGGAATGCCATAGGTACCGCAAACGGCTCGGCAGGTTCCCTGGAAATTTGTAACCCGAAATCGCAAAAGGGAGCCAGAGCGTTAATTATTTCTTTCGCTGGCCGAGTACGAACCTCCCTGGATTATGATCACAACGGTATCGATGAACGATCTCCGGGAGCATCTATTGATTGCCAATAATTAGTCGCCCCTGCAAAAACGCCGTTTTCAGACAGCCAGCAATTTACCGGTCTCTGCCGATTCATCCGGCAACGCCGGGGTTGACCATAAAATAGCCAATATCAGGCGTAAATGCCGTCCGTT
>NZ_JAGDDW010000028.1:0-11049 GCF_040148665.1 Marinobacter sp. NFXS9
TTATGAAAACGGACGGCATTTACGCCTGATATTGGCTATTTTATGGTCAACCCCGGCGTTGCCGGATGAATCGGCAGAGACCGGTAAATTGCTGGCTGTCTGAAAACGGCGTTTTTGCAGGGGCGACGACTTTGATCGTTGCCCTAAGCATGCTTTTTATCATGCATGCACTGATTTTACATTTTGAAGGTAACTCCGCAAATGTTAGGGAACGCGTGTCCGAAATCCGGACATCGGTGAACTCGGATGTGTAGCTGTTGGTTAGAAGGAAATCACAATAGTGAGCTAATAGCCCCTTTGGTTTTTGACCCGACCTCAGAATTTCGGTTCATTAAAAATTGGAAAATCCGGCATGATAGAGCCCTGAGCAGGAGCTCATGGCATGAAGCGACCCCGGTACACCGAAGAACAGATAGCTTTCGCCCTGAAGCAAGCAGAATTGGGCACACCGGTTCCGGAAGTCTGTCGGAAGATGGGCGTTTCGGACGCCACCTTTTATACCTGGCGCAAGAAGTATGGTGGGCTGTGTCCGTCCGAGTTGAAGCGACTCAAGCAGCTGGAGGAGTAGAACCAGTGGCTCAAGAAGCTTGTAGCCAACCTGAGCTTGGACAAGGCCATGCTCCAGGAAGTGGTGGCAAAAAAGCTCTGAGACCGCCTCGTAAGCGCCAACTGGTGGCTGATCTGCTAAAGCGGTACGGAGTCTGCGAACGCCAGGCGTGTGCGGTCTTGCAGTTCTCCCGCGCGTCCTATCGGTATCAAGCGGTGGCACGGGACGTGTCGGCCTTGTCGATGCGGATCCGAGAGATCACCCTCACGCGGGTTCACTACGGTTACCGGCGCGTGCACGTTCAGCTGCAACGAGAGGGCTGGCGTGACAAGCACGCATGGGTCTACCGGCTTTATCGGGACCAGGGCTTATCGCTTCGCCTCAAGCGGCCCAGGCGCAACAAGGCGGCCAAGAACCACCAGCCACTCCAGCAAGCCAAGCATCCCAATCATATCTGGGGCATGGATTTGTCTCAGACGCCTTGTTTGATGGGCGCAGGTTGCGCCTGCTGACGATCATTGACCTGTATACTCGGGAGTGCCTCGGCATTGTGGTCGGGCAGAGCCTAAAAGGCGACGATGTTCAAGATGCGCTGACCGCGATCGCGCGTTTTCGCGGTAACCCGGACGTCGTCAAGACCGACAACGGTTCGGAGTTCGCTGGCAAGGTCATGGATCGCTGGGCGTATGAACGAAAGATCGAAATTCGACTTCTCGCGACCGGGCCAGCCCACCGACAATGCGATGGTCGAATCCTTTAACGGGCGACTGAGGCAGGAGTGCCTGAACGAACACGGGTTCTTGTCCTTGGCAGAAGACACCAAGCAGAAAATCGAAGCGTGGCGGACCTTCTATAATCAAGTTCGCCCCATTCCGCACTGGTGTGGTCCACGCCCTCGGACTACGCCAGAAAACATGCGGTTTCTCGACGAAAACAGCATCAACTAACGCCGGATTTTTTCAATTCTGGCCTGACCTAAAACGGGGTAGGGTCAACGTATTCGAGTACGTTTGATATCTTCGAAGGTTCTTCAAAAAGCTGCCGATAAAGGCGATTTGCATTGCTAAATATTTGCGAGGAGAGATCGTTTTTGCATATAGTGGCAGGCATACCTATAAGATATGCTATGGTATAAGTTTTCATTTATAAATAGAGGTATTTTGGGCGCTTCATAAAACTATTGTTTATCAGATCTTAGAATCTGTTGTCTGCATCTATTAAAGTAAGTTAACGAGGGACGTAGATTTAGATGGAACCGCTACCATACATACGCGATGTTGAGCTAAAACGGGATCTGGTTAGGTCTTTCGATTACTATCCTTTCTCTATACCGGCTATCAAAAACTTGGATACGTTAGAGTTTGGCAAAGAGGTTACGATACTGGTTGGAGAAAATGGGAGTGGAAAATCTACCTTACTTGAAGCTATAGCTGTAAGTTTAGGTTTTAATCCAGAGGGAGGTACAAAAAATGTCCATTTTGAGACACGAGATACGCATTCTGAACTCTACGAATATATCCGAATCTCAAGGTCATTCAAGAAGTTTAGGGATGGATTCTTTTTAAGAGCAGAAAGCTTTTATAATGTCGCAACTCATATCGATGAGCTTGATAGTGTGGAATATAACTTTGGTTTCTCTAAAGAAAACCCTCCACCGGCTCCTGTAAGCAACGCTTACGGGGGAAAGTCACTGCATAAGCAATCCCACGGAGAGTCGTTTCTCTCACTAATGCTAAATCGGTTTGCCGGGCATGGTCTTTATATTCTCGATGAGCCTGAGGCAGCCTTGTCTCCGACGCGACAGTTAGCGATACTTAGCCGGATATATCAATTGGTTGCTAATCAATCGCAGTTTATTATAGCTACACATTCGCCGATCATTATGGCTTACCCAAAAGCTAAAATTTATCAAGTCGACAGCTCAGGTATATACCCTATAAAGTATGAAGAAACGGAACACTACGAAGTAACAAAGTTCTTTCTTAACAACCCTGATAAGATGTTAAAAGAGTTGTTTTCAGGAGATTAGATTGGCTGAGGCTTGCTCAATTATTTAATTGATGCTTAGCAGTATTGCGTTACTTTTCAGTCAGTAGTTCAAAACTGAATAGCGTGGATTCAACCAATAACCGCAGCACCGCTTATTGATAGCGCTCCGGAGTATTCACCCCAGAACACTTCTGCTGGTGTCCGGTAGCCCAGCCGTTTTCTGGGCCGGTTATTCAACTGCTCAACCACTCGGCTGATGTGCGTTTGAGCCCACTTGGCAAAGTCCATCCCCTTCGGGTAGTACTGCTGCAGCAAGCCATTGTTGTTCTCGTTCGTGCCACGTTGACCCGAGCAGTATGGGTCACAAAAATAGGCCGCCAGACCGAACTCTCTGGCCATCTGTTCGTATTCCGCAAACTCGCTGCCGTTGTCCAGCGTCAGCGTTTTCGCAACACCCCGAATGGGCTGTAAGAGCCGAGTCACGATGCGCGTTGTTTGGATGGCCGTAAACCGCTTCAGACGGCCTGCGAGCAAGTAACCGCACGACGTTCGACCAGCGTCACTCGACCTGATTGCTTGTGGCCCTGGAGTACGGTGTCGCCTTCCCAGTGGCCCAACATGGCACTGCTTTCAATCTCTTGCGGGCGGCACTCAATTCCGACTAGGTTCGGATTTTGCCGAGGCCCGCTTCCTTAGCTCTGCGCCTGCGGCCACGGCTATTCCGAAGCTGACAGAAGCGCCAGAGTTTACCGCCCGATGGTGTTTGGCCAGGTACTCCCGTGGCATTAGCTCTTCCAGTGTTCGTGGGGATGCTCGTCGTTGTATTCCGTGATCCAGGATTCGGTCAGTTCTCGGACTTCGGTGAGGTTCCGGAAGACATACATATTCAGAATCTCGTCACGGTAAGTCCGAGTGAAGTGCTCAACATGCGAGTTGTGAGTGGGTGTGCCCGGCTTGATAACCTCCTGCTCGATACAGTGGTGCTTCGCCTAGTTTGCCAAGGCAATTGAGATGAGTTCCGGGCCGTTTTCCATACGCAGTTTGGCTGAGTAGCCCCGCCAGGCGATGATGCGTTCCGGAGCGCGTATGACCCTCGGTGTTGGCAGGTTCAGGTCAACCTCGATAGCCAGCACCTCTCGGTCAAAGCCGTCCACCACGTTGAAGGTTCGGAACTGGCGACCACAGAACAGACTGTCGCTCATGAAATCCATGGACCAACATCGATTGACGGTAGTTGGTACGCTCAATGGCTCCGGGTATCTCGTCGGGAGTCGTTTCTTTACCCCTTTGTCGTTTGTTCAGGTTGAGCGCTCAATACAGCCGGGGTACCAGCTCGTGGTTCCCCCCGTACCCCCAGCGTCGCAGCACCTTGAAAAGTTTGCTGAAACCATAGGCGGGATAGCGTTTAGTAGCGCTCTGAAGCGCTGCAATCACCGGTTCATCCCGGGAGGCATTCGGCCGATACCGGTATACAGAGTCACTGATGCCAGCGATTCGGCAGGCTCTGCGGATGCTGACACCATGCGCCTGCTTAAGGTAATCCACCGGCTCTCATCGAAGGGCTGGTTGTACAGCTTTTTTCGATCACACCCTTCAGCGGTTTGCGATCTAGGTTCAGCTCGGCGTACATCTGCTGCAGCCGGGGGTTTTCCTCATCAAACTCCTTGCGACGTTTCACGTTAGAAGCTTCCATGCCACCGTACTTCGATTTCCAGTTGTAGTAGGCCGCACGAAGACGCCGTACCCCCGGGCATTACTAGGGAACAGCCGGGATTAAATGCTGGGGGCAGGTCACTCCCGGCAGACTTCTTTGGCCAGGCGACCACCCTCTAACTACTTCAGGATCCTGACGATCTGGTGACTCGTTATACCTCGAGTTCTTCATGTCGTTCTCCGTTTGCCTCGTTGTAGGCCGGAGAACTCTAATGACGCATGCACCGAATTTAGGGGGTGGTTAAAGCGGTCGACACTTCATTTATAATGGGAAGAAACTGTCTACGTTGGTTTGCTTTTCCAGAGTTATGATAATCGGGTGATGAATGCGGAAGACATTGTTCGACACAAAAGCAGAGAAAGGCTACAGCACAAGCTCCGAGATTAACCAATTACAGGACGTGTTGGTCTAGTAGAAGCGATTGGTCTATTAAATAAGTGAACAATCGTTGATATAAAATTTTTTGCATTAATCGCAATATACATCACTTAGGTTAATCAAGTTAATTTATTGAACCTGCAGCAGTGTAATGAATTAGACATCTCTTTCTGATAATTTCCCATAAGATTAAGAGATTCTGTGTTGCATTGTTAATGGTTCGAATTGAAACATACCGCGCGGCGAGAATGGGAAAAGTGCATAAGCTAAGTTAAAAGTTAGAGTTCGCATGCATAAAATTCATACAAATCCATTATTAAACGTCTGTATCTGTATAAATTATTGATTTTAGGCGATTTTGTTTAATTTGCCGCTTGGCAAAAAAAGTCGCTTGAAGACTTGACGGACAGTGAAAGTGAGCTAGTCTTGATTTTCTAAAAGGGATTTTGATAGATCAGCTAGAGGTGAAAAGGATGATGCATCGCAAGAAATTGAATTGCGTTCTAGCAGCTACAGATCGCTCTCTTCCAGTAACTTTAGAAGCTGTTAAATATCAAGCATATTTTAGCAGACTAGACAGTGGTACAAGTGGGTTTTTCCTAAGCTGGCCAGCATGTTTTATCGCTCATTGTAAGTTTTTTCTAACAGAACATAAGATATGCGCGAATTGCTGTTTCGTTACAAAATTATTCACTATATTTTTACTCGGTTTACGGTCTATATTTGAGCGTGTGAATGGTGGGCGCAAATGCGCCACCGAATCATATCGATTAAAGAAGAAACGACTGCCCCCCCCCCCCCCTCCTCCCCTCCGATATATTAGTGGGATTTACACGCCAATAATGACCATTTAGCGATAATTGCTTTAATCGATTTCTTGTTGTGAAAGGTACAATTTTGGCGGATGAACACATTTTCATAAGGCAGGGAGCTATATGGATAATTGCATAGTTTTAAATGAACGGGAAATCGAACAGATTAACCGCTTAACGAGTAGGCTTTCACAAAATTTTGCTGGCTTCGACAATGAGGACTTTTTGAAAGATCTGCCCGTCTCGGCTTACAGACTTCCGGAGCGGCTAGTAAGGTTCATAAATAGCTTTAAATATGACCCTCCCCAGGAGGGATATGCTGTTATTTCAACTGGAATGGTCAATGATTATATTCTCTCCAAAACACCTCCCCATTGGCAACTAGATACAAATAACACCTCATGCGAAGCTCAAGTGCTTACGATATGCCTATGTGCAACCGTGCTGGGGGATCTTTTCGGTTGGTTCACTCAGCAGGATGGCAGAATTGTCCATGATATATTGCCAATAAGGCAAAACGAGTTTGAGCAACTTGGGTCAGGAAGTGGAACCGAGCTTACTCTTCATACAGAAGATGCATTTCATGAATATAGAGGCGACTATCTAGTAATGATGTGCCTTCGTAATCCCGACTCGATACCTACTACTATTGCAAAACCGGACTATGAAAGCTTAACTGATGAGGAAGTCGATGTTCTTTTTGAAGAACATTTTGTCATCAAGCCAGATAACTCACATAAGCCGGCGTATTCTTCTGACAAGCGCTACGTGGACTTGGCTAGCGCGAATAATGACAAGCTGGTCTATGCCTATAGTCATATTGAAGAACTTGTTTCTAGACCAAAAAAAGTAGCGGTGTTATATGGGCATAGAGACCGCCCATATTTACGTTTGGATCCATACTTTATGGAAGAGCCTGATAATTCGGAGGCAAAACTCGCGTTAAGGAAACTCGTAGCTTTAGTTGAGGAAAGCATGGTGGAAGTAACTCTAAAACCAGGTGAAATACTTCTCATTGACAACTACGAGGTCGTTCACGGTCGACGACGTTTCGCGGCTCGATATGATGGCACGGACCGGTGGTTCAAGCGAGTTAATGTGACGCGAGATATAAGAAAGTGCCGAAGTTTATTGGAGAGAAATAGCTCAAGAGTAATTACGTAGTATAACTAGGTGGTTAAGTCCTTTTAAACCGACTTTGATAGCAGGCGAAAGTTGCACGCAGGAGGCGTCCATAAATGAAGATTAAGGAAGATGCTGTGTTGTCAGGTTACGAGCCAGCAAAACTTGAGGACTGGTATCGGAAAAATTATTTTGAAAATGACATCGATATAAGTGGTAGCGGCGTCGAAGAGTATACGTTCAAGGCCATCCAAGAAATTGGTAATTTCGATTTCAACGAGTTAATGAACGAAAGACTAGTTGATGGACCGACCGTTGGGGGCATGCTAGTCCGGCAGCAAATTGCTTCCAAATTTGGTAATGGTGATCCAGATATGGTGTTGACAACAAATGGTGGTAATGAGGCTTTGCAGCTAGCGGTTCGTGCTGTTGTAGAGCCGAACGACGAAGTCATTACACTTGGACCGTGTTACCACTGCCATGACAAAATTGCATTATCTATGGGTTGCGTAGTTAGAAAATGGAACATAGATATAGAAAATGGTTACGAGCTTGATGTGCGCCAACTAGAAGGGCTGGTCAGTAATAAAACTAAGTTGTTGGTAATGAATTTTCCGCATAATCCTACTGGAAAGTGCCTTAAGGATGATGAGCTGGAGAGAGTGGTTGAGCTCGCTAAAAGATATAATATATATATATTGTGGGACGCTGTATTTCAAAGGCTTGTATACGATCGAGACCCCTTGCCAGACCCTATTAGTATATACGATAAAACGATCTCAATCGGTACATTTTCAAAGTTTATCGGCGCTGGGGGGCTTAGGTTTGGTTGGTTGCTAGCTAACGGCGAAATCATCGAGTCGTGCATTAGGCAAAAAGATTATGGGAATCTATATGTTTCACCATTAATTGAGTTCGTGGCACACAACATCCTAAGCAATGTAGAAGGGTTCGTTGGCCCGCGTATTAACCAAACAGCCAGGAATAGATTCATAGTTGATAAGTGGATATCAGATAATAAGACGTATTGTAACTGGATCCTTCCAGATGGTGGTGCTTGTGGGATTATGCGAATAAACCAGTGTAATGACGCAGATACGTTCTGTTCTAAGTTGCTTCAGGAGCATGGAGTTTTATTGGTTCCAGGCACCTGCTTTGGTCTTCAAGGCTATGTTCGTATTGGCTTTGGTTGTAGCGAAGATATGTTAAATTCTGGACTTTCCAGATTGAGGCATTTTTTGTCGAGCTAGTTTTATTCTAAGGATCCTTAATGTAGGTGTAAAGTTATTATAGGTGTCGCAAATAATGTTTAAATCATTGATGTTTCGTTTTCGATGGCTGATAGCTTTAGCGGCAGCTTTGAGCGCGCTGAGCGCTTTGGCAGGTCTGGCTATGTTGACCATGATAACCGACATAATAAGTAGCTTTGAAAAAGGACAATATTCTTTAACCTATCCTTTTTCAATCTTTATTATTGCCGTCGGTATGGTTTTGATTTTGGGAATTGCTTCGCAATACATATTGATCAAGCTCAGTTCGACAGTGGTTTACGAAATTCAGCAGAATCTATTGAAAAGAATACTCTCTTCTAGCTATGAAAATATTGAGAGAGTGGGCGGTCATCGAATTATTGCTGCTCTCGAAAGAGATGTAGGTGCGTTAGCGAACGGGCTATTGGCTATCCCAACGCTTACTTTTAGCTCTATTACTTTGCTTCTAGGTGTTGCGTATCTTGTGTATATATCGCCTTCTTTGTTTTTGCTTGTGTTAGTGGCAATGATTGCGTTGATTGTGTTGGCATCTTGTTTGCTGCGTTATGCAAGAAAGCACCAGGAAGTACTTAGAGAGCACATCGATTCGTTCTACTCTAATATGCAAGTGCTCACTAACGGCGGGAAAGAAATTGGCGTTAATAGTTACCGCCGAAAGCATTTTTTTAGTGATGTAATGTTGCCGTTATTTGATCGAATTAGACTGAGGACTGTTAAATCACAGTTGTTAATTATCTCGCTTGAAAATTTCTCGACTACTTTGGTGTATTTTTTAATCGGAGTAGTTGTATATGCTGCTCAGTTCGTTTTAGATGGGGTTGATTCGTCGATTATTGTAACCTTCGTTCTAGTTGTACTTTATATGGTTACGCCGTTAACGCAACTTGTAGGTATGGGGGAGCAGGTTATAGCGGTGCCTGTATCTTTGCGTAAGGTGGCGAGTCTAGAACTAGCAGCTGCTTCTAATTTTTCGCTAGCCGTGGGAAAGAGTGAAAGTGCTGAGTGGAATCGCTTGGTTATCAAAAATATACAATATCGTTATAAAGGCAATGTGGAGTATTCGTTCTCTGTTGGGCCTGTTTCTGCTGAAATTAACTCTGGTGAAGTTGTTTTTGTAACAGGAGGAAATGGTAGCGGGAAGTCCACTTTTATAAAAATGTTAGTGGGCCTTTACATGCCTGATTCTGGTGACGTTTATGTAGATGGGGTGCATGTTGGCAAGGAGTTGGCCCTGACATCGTATATGCAAAATATTTCAGTTATATTCTCGGATTTCTTTGTATTCGAGCAGGTATTAGATAGCAATGGCGACCATGCGGATGACCGAGATGTTGCGTCACACTTAAGAAAGCTGAAGCTTAATGGGAAGTTAACGTCGCTGGACGGGAAGCTTAGTTCCGTCAATCTTTCGATGGGGCAGAAGAAGCGCCTTGCGTTGCTTCAGTCCTATATGGAGGACGCTCGTATATGTGTTTTCGATGAGCTAGCGTCAGATCAAGATCCAGGCTTTAAGCGCTATTTTTATCGTGAATTGATTCCGGAGCTAAAGAAGGCCGGCAAATTTGTAGTAGTTGTTTCGCACGATGAGAATTACTTTTCAACAGCTGACCAAATTTTACATTTTCGAGACGGGCAGTTGTGCCAGTTTGCTGATGGCTGCGAAGGGGCCGGTGCTGTCTGAGTCGCGTCCGGTATATTTTTCAAGTGAGTTTAATGGTATTTGTTTTTTGTTTTGGCGGAACTATACGTTTAAAGGACTAATGAAATGAATGACTTTTATAGGGATTGTTTTCCGCTGTCTTCCGTTCAAGAAATGGTATATTTGGAGCAATTGATTGATCCGTCGTCACCGCACTTGGTTATAGGTGCGAGCATGGATATTGAGGGTGATTTCGATTTTGAGGTAGCGAAGAGCGCTCTCGTTGTATTATCTAAGAAATGGCCATGTCTTAGATCCCATTTAGTCTCGGAAGGTGATTGCGTCAAGCAAGTTGTTCGCGAGCTTAGTTTTGCCCCCTTGGTTTTCGAGGACTTTAGCGGTGAATATAACGCGGTAAATCAGTCGCGTAGTTTCGTTCGGCGCTGGTTTGAGAGACCGATTGATATGCTTGGTGATTGCTTGTGGCGCGTTATTTTTGTGAAGGTATCGCAAGCTAGATTTACTTTTTCATTTTGTTTTCATCATATTATAGCTGATGGTCTATCAGTTTCTCTTTTTATCAAGGAGTTTGTGCTTGTTTACAATAGGATTATTGCTGGTGTAGGGGGGGGGGAATATAGGGACGATAGCTATTTTAATTATGTGTATGAGCTTTCTAGATACTACGAAAGCAGGCAATATGAACGTGACCGAGATTTTTGGCTCTCTGAGTTTACTGCTATACCTGATTCACTTCTCTTACCTAAAGATACTGTTTCCGACGATGGCAGGTTAAGCAACATTAACAGGTCTTTTATTCAGCGGGCTGAGTACGATAGTTTGCGTCGAAGCCTCGCAGATAATGGTCTGTCTCCTTCTGCTTTTTTTGTTGCGGTAGTAGCGGTCTATTTCTTGCAGGTTTTAAATCGTGATCAGTTGATTGTCGGTGTTCCTGTTCACAATCGATTGAAGGCAAAATATAAAGATTCGATAGGAATGTTTTCTTCGGTTGTTCCTCTTAAGGTTTCAGTTAATTCTGAACAATCATTTCGGTCGCTGGTGGAGAGTTTAACCAGAAAGCTCAGGCAGGTTTATCGTCATCAGCGTTTTCCTGTCTCAGATATAAATCGCGCGTTACGGTTGGCAGCCGTAGGCCGTAAGCAACTCTATGATGTTTTAGTTTCTTTTGAGGATCTTGATACGGAATTCCCCCTCTCTGGCGCTTGCTATAAGGCTGAGCGTTTGGACGAGTATTATTCAAAAACTCCTCTTGCTATATCGGTTTTAGACTCCACCAAAATGGCGGATGTAGAGGTTATTGTAAACAATAACCTTTCGTATATAGATTCGTATGATGCTCCTAGGCTTGCTGATCGACTCGAATTATTGATCAAGGCATTCAATCATGACCTTGATAGGGTTATCGGACGGGCTCAGATAGTAGATAACTCCGAGCGTGAGCAGTTGCTGTACGGGTTCAACGACACGACGGTGTCCTATCCGCAGGACCGGTGTATCCATGAGTTGTTCGAAGCCCAGGCGGAGCGTCGCCCGGACGCGATCGCCCTGGTGTTTGG
>NZ_JAGDDW010000029.1:0-8159 GCF_040148665.1 Marinobacter sp. NFXS9
TCCCGTGGGATCATGGGGCTTTCTTCCGGTTTTTGGGCGAAACGGGGAGATTTATGATGGATATTATACCCCGAAGTCAGGCCAACTCATTGCCTTTGTTCAGGTTTTTACTTTTGCAGGGGCGACTTATTAGCTGTAAGGTCTCAGACGTGCTTCAAAATGGTCCCGTACCAACGCCAGAAATAGCCACGGATTAGTGGAGGGGAGTCATGCTTGAGTTTACGGAAGATCCGGAATGGCAACGGAAGCGGGAAGCCGCTTGGGGGCCGATCGAGGACCATATTAAAGAAGGTTTGACACGGCGCCGCGTCAAGCAGTTCAAACAATATTTTATGACAGGTCGTATACCGGAAGGTGTACACATCCCCCCCGCCGACGCGGTTGAGCATTTCCCCGTGCCTACTATTGAAGGAATTCGGTATTGTTTACGGGAAAATTACAGCCGGGAGATTTCGGACGAGGAATACGGGGTTCTGGTTAGGCAATTATCTGTTAATGTAAATACCATATATGGAATGTTGAGAGGGGAGCAGGTAAAGCTATTCGCATATGTAATGGGCGAGCGTTATGAAAAAGTTCGGGACTTTCCTTTTGCTATTGGTGGTGAAAAAAAACAAAGAAAGATAAGTTACGAGCCTGAAAAGCTCCTGAGGTCGGCGCTCATAAAAATAGATGAGTGGTTATCTGGCGATAATTATTTTGATCAAGCGCCTTTTTGGACAAATTTTACCAATTATTTGTCTTCCTTGTTATCTCATGCAGGAAAGGGGCATTTTAAATATAAATTATATGTATCTGGAGAATTGAAAAGGCCAAAATCTAAAGAGGCGTTAACGCTAAAATTGACTTGTTCGATAATTAGGAAGATGGAGCAAGCACACAAAGACCCCAAAAACTGCCAGCTTGATGACGAGAAAAAAGCCTTCTTGGGTGATTTCCGGAAGGAGCTTAACGCAGTGGAAAAATTGCCGGGAGATCTAGAAAAAATCAGGCGCGAGATACAGATTCAGGAAGGTACAGTAACTCCGAGCGTTATCGAGAATTTTTGGAGAAGACTCAGGCACAAAGGGGATCCCAATGGACAATAGAGTCCGAGTCGCTTTTAGATGCCGGCCAGATGACCAGAATGCCTGGAAGACTATCTTTACCGGTCTGTTCGAGCGCAATGAGATGGGAATGGTCTTTCAGGACCGCATGCTGGAACATTTTGGTGAGAAAGTAGATGCTCGGCTTGAAGAGGTGTTGGAGGCGTGGGGTGCCGACATGATGTACTTGGAAACCTGGGATCAAAATGGGGAGTTCTTCTCATTCGAAATCCCCGCCGTCGACGACGAGGAAGCTCTGATGGAAGATTTGCATTCCGTTTTTGTGTTGTGCCCCGTGTCTGAATTAGTAGTGGAGTATGTGCCGGACGGGGAGTAATTTTGGTTGTAGTGCCGTCGCTTCATAAACTGTATTTTTGTAATATCTAGAAGATCTCACAGGCAATATTGTTAATGTCAGGTTGTTGACGGAGATATGAGTTGACGCTCCGGGAACTGTTCTCATGGTTGAGGATGTTCAGGCGTAATAGAAAGTTTGCACTGTAGCGCAGAAAAATTAGTCAATACCAACTGTGCGGATGAAATCCATTTCATACCAAAGTTTAATTTATTTGATGTTGTCAAGAATTATAGATGTTTGAAACAGCCATCGCGAGGTATTACTTCATAATCAACAAGGCGTTGAGGACTGCAATGGCAATTGAAGTGAATTAATTTCTTAAGTATTTTCATGGTGAGATATCGCAGAACCGCTTTTTATTTGTAATTGGAATCTATAAATCCCGTTATGCCCCACATCCTCCTCATCTGGGAACTTGGCGAAGATCTTGGCCACTTGGCCCGTCTGTCAAAGCTGGCAGAGGCCTTCATGGACCGTGGCCATAAGGTCACACTTGCCGCCAAAGACCTGTCACGCGCCAACGTGTTTTTCAGGGAATCCCGCGCACGGCTCATCCAGTCTCCGGTCTGGCTCCCAAGACTGAAGCGACCAAGGCTGACTAAGACCCTGGCAGATATCCTGGCTTACAAAGGCTACGGCGACGTCGAAGGACTTTCTGCGCTGGTGAAAGCATGGCGCACATTGCTGGAAGACGCGAAGCCCGATCTGGTGATTTTTGACTACGCACCCACGGCGTTGCTGGCGTCACGAAATCTTCCGATACCCCGGGTCATCGTCTCCAACAGCTATTCATTCCCGGTCCCCGGGATTCCGGTGCAGGATATCTGCCCCTGGATCAAGGCGCCCTTCGAAGCCATGCAGCGCAACGAACAGCGGGTTGTGGACAACGTGAATCAGGTAGCCAAGCGCCACGCCTTGCCGGCAATTCATTGCATTGCAGACCTTTATGAACACGATGCGGCGTTCCATGCGGACTTGCCGGAGTTCGACCCTTTTGCTGCCGAGAGGACCGCGCCGGTTTATGTGGGGCCGCCATCCAACAGTATGAATTTCCAGGCGTGTGACTGGGGAAGTGGCGGTGGCAAGCGTGTGTTTGTCTACCTCAAACCTGGGCGTCAGCACGTGGATGCGGCGCTGAAAACGCTGGCGAAAAGCAACGCCATTGTCCGGGGTTATTATGCCGGTACGTTGACACCGGAGCTGCGCGCGCTGGCGTCACCTTCCTTCCAGTTGAGCGGTTCTCCGCTGGATATGGCGGCCTCTTTGAAGGGCGCAGATAAGGTGGTCGCCCATGCCGGGGTGGGCACCGTTTGTGATGCGCTGCTCGCCGGAAAGCCGCTTTTCGGGTTACCCACGCAGATTGAGCAAACCTTCAATGCCCATCAGATTTCTGATCTCGGTGTGGGCAACTGGGCCGGGCGTGATGACGATGAAAGCAATGTTGCGACGAAGCTGTCAGCTTTCCTGGCCAATGCAGAATCCGAGAAAAGAGCACGAACGTTCGCCCAGTTGAATGCGCACTATGCGAATATTAATTTCGAAGACACCGTCGTAGAAGGCTGCGAAAAACGCCTCTAGTTTTCACCAAGATGCGCATCTCATCACTTTGTACCCCCCTCCCGACCTCAAGTAGAAAACTAGCGTTCTTCCCCCACGTAAAGCGGACGACCCGCCGCCAGACCGAACCCGAGCGCCGCGAGGGCAATCACCGCGAGGAATACGCCGGCCACCTGCCAGTCGTGAAAAGCCCCATGCAACAGCCCCAGCACCAGCGGGCCGACCGCCGCCATGGTGTAGCCGACGCCCTGGGCCATGCCGGATAGGCGCGCGGCGGTCTCGTGATCCCGGGCGCGCACGGCCAGCAGGGTCAGTGCCATGCTGAACGTCCCGCCCTGGCCGACGCCGAGGATCACCGCCCAGAACCAGATGCCGCCGATCGGCGCGTAGAGGCAGCCCATCAGCCCGGCGCCGGTGAACAGCACGGCCAGCGTGATCATGGCCCGCTGGTCCCGCATGCGGCTGCTGATCCAGGGGGCGGCGATGGCCGAGCCGATCTGGATCATGATCGAGACGGACAGACCGATCCCGGCGTTCACCGCCGACATCCCGCGATCCTGCAGGATCGTCGGCAGCCAGCCAAACACCGAATAGGCCAGCGACGATTGCAGGCCCATGTAGAGCGTTACCTGCCAGGCTAGCGGATCCCGGAACAGCGAGCGGGCCGGTTTGGTCGGGCGTTTGGGGATGTGCTTGCCGTCGAGCTGCAGCCACCAGAGCACCACCGCCACCCAGGCCGGGATCGTCCAGATTGCCAGCGCCGCCTGCCAATCGCCGCCGAACGCCAAGCGCATGGGTTCCGTCGTCCCCGCGGCCGCCGACGCGCCCAGGCAGAGCACCGCGGTGTAGAACCCGGTCAGGATGCTGGCGGACGACGGGAAGTCCCGCTTCACCACACCCGGCAGAAGAACGCCCATCACCCCGATGCAGCCGCCGGCGATCAACGTACCGGCAAACAGACCTACGGTGCCGCTGTAGGGTCGGAGCACCAGCACCGCACCCAGCACCGCCGTGGCCACCAGCACGGCCCGATCCACCCCGATACGCTGGGCCAGCCGCGGCGCCAGCGGTGCGCAAAGCCCCAGGAACAGCACCGGCAGCGTGGTGAGAATCCCCTGACCGAACGAGCCCAGCGCCAGGGTCTCACCGATGCGCTTCAGCACCGGCGACACGCTGGTCAGGGCCGGGCGCAGGTTGAGCGCCACAAACAGGATGCCGGTCAGCGTCAGCACGGCGGACGGCGCCCGGGATTTTACAGCGGCTTCGGTCATAGGAGGCTTCTGCTTCAGATGGGTTCGGGTGATCGGCGATCACCGGGATCACGGCACGTGGAGACCGGTCAGGATTCGTCTCCGTGATACGGGCGCAGCCGTCGTGCAGATCGGAACGGCTGTCGCAAAACGCGCGGACACCGGCTGATAAACTTAACAAAGTCAGCTATTTGCGAGGCCATAATTGGCTCTGCACCAAAACGGTGATGGTAACGCACCCCGCACTGACCGGCCAGTCGAGGCCGCGGCGCTACCCGGAATCTGCGTTACACTGCAGGCTTGCACCGCTCGCTCACCCACAACCACCACAAGGATGCCATGACCCCCGACCACAACGACCTCTGGTTCCTGCCGCTCGGCGGCACCGGCGAAATCGGCATGAACCTCAACCTCTACGGCCACGACGGCCAGTGGCTGATGGTGGATTGCGGGGTGACCTTTCCCCGGCCCGGGCGGGTGGTGGCGGACGGCACGGTGCACCAGCGCGGCGAACCGCCGGTGCAGATGGCCGATCCCGCGTTCATCGCCGACCGCCGGGACCAGCTCGCGGGCCTGATCATCACCCACGCCCACGAGGACCACGTGGGCGCGGTGCCGTACCTGTGGCCGCTGTTGCAGTGCCCCGTCTACACCAGCCGCTTCACCGCCGAGATCCTGCGCCGCAAGCTGGCTGAATTCGACCTGCTGCACCGGGTGCCGATCCACGTGGTGGACGTGGAAGAGCGCCGCACCATCGGCCCGTTCCAGGTGGAGTGGCTGGCCCTGACCCATTCCATCCCCGATCCCAACGCCCTGATGATCCGCACCCCGGCGGGCAACATCTTCCACAGCGGCGACTGGAAGTTGGACGACGAGCCCCTGGTGGGCCACGGCTACGCGCCGGGCACGTTCAAAGCGCTGGCAGAAGAAGGCGTGGCCGCCATGGTCTGCGACTCCACCAACGCCACCGTCGCCGGCCATTCCACCTCCGAATCCGTGCTGGAAAAAGGCCTGCTGGCGGCCACCCAGGACGCGCCGGGCCGCGTCATCGTCGCCTGCTTCGGCAGCAACATCGCCCGCCTGCACACCCTCGCCAACGTCGCCCGCGCCACCGGCCGCTACATGGGCCTGCTCGGCCGGTCGCTGATCAACATGAGCGGCGCCGCCAAGGCCGCGGGCGTCTGGAACGCCGACGACCACCTCATCAACCCCGCCCACCTGGGCTACCTGCCCCGGGAAGAAGTGCTGGCCGTCGCCACCGGCAGCCAGGGCGAACCCCGCACCGCCCTGCGCCGCATGGCCATGGGCACCCACCCCGACGTGGAGCTGGAACCCGGCGATCGCGTCATCTTCAGCGCCCGCGCCATCCCCGGCAACGAAGAGGCCATCGACGCCCTGATCGCGAACCTCAAAGAGCAGGGCGTCGAAGTCATCACCGCCGAAGCCGCCGACCTCCCCATCCACGCCTCCGGCCACCCGGCCCAGGACGAACTGCGCGCCATGTACCAGTGGGTGCAGCCGGAAGTCGCCATCCCCGTCCACGGCGAAGCCGAACACATGGACGTCCACGCCGGCCTCGCGCGGGGCTGCGGCGTGCCTAAATCCCTGCTGGGGCGCAATGGGGATCTGTTCATGATCCGACCCGTGCCGGGAATGCGGCGGCAGGTGGCGGAGGTTGGACGGCTGGGTTGGGAGAAAGGGGAGTTGGTGAGGGTGGTTTGAGTGGCTAGGTGATTGCCGGAGGGTAAATCCGGTGCTGAGCTTGATAATCCAAGAGGGATGTTCAAGGCTTGTCGTTTGTCATTGCTGACTTTTTAATGCAATCCGATGTCAGCAAAGCGCAAAACCCGACCCTGCGCTTTATTTAGTGCCGGCATCATGGATCAGGTGGTCGTCAACGCCGAGGAACGATGTAACTAAACTGGGCGGCGGGGCTGGTACTCACGAAAGTGCTGAATCGGGTCCGTTCAGTAGCAAACTCCGGTTTTCTTCATTCGGTCCCTCAGTCGAGAGCCAGCGAAATCGAAAAAAGTCCGCACTTTCAACGGCAAGACCCCTTGGCCCGTATGAATGAGATTGATCGGGCGCGGTGCAGGTTCGAAGCGTTCAAGCAGAACCTTGAGCAAGCCGGCGTGAAGCGCATTGGCCATCTGATAGGACTGCACGCGGGTAATGCCGATTCCGGCCACGGCCGCGTCGATGGCGGCTTCCGCGGTACTTACCGACAGTCGGGAATGGACGGGGACTGTGAATTCAGACTTGTCTGAAACAAAGCCCCACGATTGCCGGTGTGACATCTGTTCGTAAGTGACACAGGAATGACCGGTGAGCTCGTTAGGGGTCGTCGGGGTGCCGTGCTCGGCAACATAAGCGGGGCTGGCGCAGACGATCGTACGCATCAAGCCTATGCGAGTGGCGACCAGGTTGCTATCCGGCAAATTCGCAATCCTCACTGCTACATCTACATGCTCCTCCACGAGAGACACTAGGTCATCGGTCAGTACCATCCGAACGTCAATTTCCGGATAGCTTTTGAGAAATTCAGTAACCACAGGAAGGACGTGAAGGCGCCCCAGTGCAATAGGGGCGGTGATAACCAGATTGCCTCTCGGAGATACGTATTCTCCCGATGCAATGCGCTCCGCTTCGTTCACCTGTTCAAGAATGCGCCGGCACGCATCGACGTAGGCTTGTCCCGCCTCGGTAAGCGAGAGTTGGCGGGTGGTTCGATTTAGGAGCCGGGCGTTCAGATGTTTTTCCAGAGCGCCCACTTTGCGGCTTACTGTGGCAAGCGGAATCTTGAGCTGCACCGCCGCTGCGGAGAAGCTGCCAGCATCCGCAACCGCTAGCAGGATCGACATGGATTCGAGTCGGTCCGTCATTGTCTCAATTCCTGGAATAGTGTTTGTCAATTATGGGTGATTATTACTGATGGTGGAATCGCATACTATCAGCGGATATCGGAGGGCGGCATGTGCCCTTTACATAGTGCTCCGATCTCGGTGTGGATTGTTACCCAGAAAGATGGCGGTGCCTCATGACAGCCTTTGCAGAACTGAAGTCAAAGTCCCGTGGAAAAGAATCATCGATCAGGAACCTTCCCGTTAACCTGTTCGCGTCGGTTATGGGTATTGCAGGGCTTTCCATTGCCTGGCGTCAGGCCGCCCAGGCTTTTGGTGTAGGGCAGCTGGCTTCTGACGTGACCGGCGTGTTGGCCGTGGTGGTGTTTGTGGTGCTGGCCATCGGGTATGTTGTTAAGGCCTGCAAACATCCAGCGGCGGTCGTCGCCGAATTCCGTCATCCAATCGCAGGAAATTTCTTCGGCACGATTACCATCTCTATCCTTCTCCTTTCCTCGGTGATTGGCCCGTTTAATCAGGCTGCCGGGCGCGTTGCCTGGGGCCTGGGCGTTGTTTCGACGTTCGTGCTCTGTTTTTCAATCGTGGGGCGGATGTTGAAAGGTAAGCTGGGCATAGAAAACGCTGTCCCTGCCTGGTTTATTCCCGGTGTGGCGACTTTGGATATTGCGATTGCCGGGGGATCCATCACGCCCACTTGGGCTCACGAGGTCATCTTGTTCTCCATAGCTGTCGGAACGATGATCGCGCTTTTGTTCTTTGTCATGGTCATGTCGAGGATGATTCACCACGAACCCGTTGCCGACGGCATGATCCCGTCCCTGATGATTTTGATGGCACCCTTTGAAGTGGGTTTTCTTGCCTATACCAATTTCTTACACAGGATCGATTCGTTCTCCGGAATGCTGTTTTATTTCGGTCTTTTTAGTCGCCCCTGCAAAAACGCCGTTTTCAGACAGCCAGCAATTTACCGGTCTCTGCCGATTCATCCGGCAACGCCGGGGTTGACCATAAAATAGCCAATATCAGGCGTAAATGCCGTCCGTTTTCA
>NZ_JAGDDW010000003.1:0-416282 GCF_040148665.1 Marinobacter sp. NFXS9
GATAAAGAGGAAGCCGGGTTACATCTACAACGCAGGGTCTATGCCCTCAGGTTGGGCGCTATATACCCGGCTTCCAGGTGAACTCTGGTAGCTAGCCAAAGTTCATGGACAGATACAAGGTTGGGCTTCCTGCGTCAGCCCAACCTACGGGAGTACGAAACAATGGATGCCATTGGTTTCATGAAGCGCTCTAAAGCACCCCCAATTCCCGCGCGCGGACGATGGCCTGGGTCCTTGAACGCACGCCCAGTTTGGCGTTGAGGCGCCTTGCGTGGGTTTTTACCGTATGCAGCGAGATATGCAGCCGATCGGCAATGTCCTGGTTGGACAGGCCAATGGCAATCAGCTCGAGCACACCCCGTTCACGATCACTGATGGGCTCAGCCAGTTCGCCACCGGCTTTCGACGCCTGGTGTTTCTCGACCCGGAA
The DNA here is from genome assembly GCF_040148665.1 of Marinobacter sp. NFXS9. NCBI lineage: Bacteria > Pseudomonadati > Pseudomonadota > Gammaproteobacteria > Pseudomonadales > Marinobacteraceae > Marinobacter > Marinobacter sp. NFXS9. The sequence goes on from NZ_JAGDDW010000003.1 coordinate 431, forward strand.
ATAGGCCCGTAGCCGGTCAAAGAAGGGCGATTCCCCCGCGGACGCCAGGACCTTGGGCAGCAGTTCGCGCAATGCGCTCTCCATTTCGATGAACGGACTGACGTATTCCTCACGCGCCGCCTCTTGCAGTGCTTCGCGTAGAGCGACGAGGGCCTTGTCCGGTTTGCCGGCCTTGTCGTGGATCAGGGACCGGAGAATCCGCCCGTATATCAGCCGTCCCAGCGGCAACTCGAGACCGTCGACCGCCTGGCTGTAGGCCGACAGGCGATCCTGGGCGGCGGCCAGGTCTCCCCGCGCAATCTCCTGACGAATCCGCAGGGTTTCCACCAAGCCGGGCAGCATGGGGAAAAGCTCGGGCACGCAGGGTTCCTGGCCCTCAACCGCGAGAGACCCCAGAGCGGAATCCACGCGCTGCAGTTGGTCACCCTGCAGCCAGCAGGACAGCTTCAACGCTTCCAGAACCGGACGATAGGCCACATCATCCACCTGCCACAATTGCATGGTGCGCTCGGCCTGCCCGATCCAGCTGAAAGCCTGTTCCAGCTCGCCGCGGGATTTGGCAATCAACGCACGCAATGCGAGGTTCATCAGCACCCCGAGATCGCGGCAGTGCTCGGCCTGGCGCGCGGCGCGCACCAGACAGGCTTCGGCCTCCTGCCAGCGGCCCTGGTGCCAGAGCAGCAGGGCCAAGCTGAGCTGCAAACGGCTCTCCCCGACTCGCGGAGGTTGGTACGGTGCGTTGAGCGCTACGTCCATACCGCGACGAATCAGGGTCTCGGCGCGCTTGAGATAGCCTTTGCCCAACTCAATTCGAGCATGATCGTATACCGCCAGGATTTCGCTGCCCGGATCACCGGATTCACGGGCCAGCCGCGCGGCATGTCGATTGGCACTGCGCGCTTCGGCATAGCGCTCACCGGCGCAAAGGGCACTGGAGCGAATCCACAGCGCCATCAGTCGGGCGTGATCAGACAGTGCGGCATCGGCGAGCGCCTGATCGACAACCGAAAGCGCCGGTTCGATCACACCGCGACCGCGCAGGATAAACGCACGCAACGTCATCAGCCGGCCGCCCAACGCATCACGTTCGGCTTCTGGCAGGCCGTCGATCAACTTCTCTGCCTGACTGAACTGCCCACCAATCGCATGCACCCAGCCGTAGACCAGACGCAGGCGAGGACTCTTGTCGACCAGGTGGGCCGGCAACTGCTGGCGCCAGCTCAATAATTCGCCGGTGTTCTGGCCGGCTAACAAGGCTTCGGACCCGCTGGCGGCGATCTCCAGGGCACGGTCGGCGTCCTGGGCTCGTAACGCGTGTGTCAGTGCTTCGGTACGGTCACCCCGGGCTTCGAACCAGTGACTGGCACGCAGCGCCCGCGCCTGCCGGCCATGCAGCTCCCTGCCCAGCAGCCAGTCGCGGAACAGGGGATTAAACCGGTACCAGCGCCCTTGACCGGAGACCGGCCAGATCGGCAACCCCCGCTGGCAGGCCATGGAAGGCGTGAGCTCCAGATCAAACAGCGCCTCATTAAGGGACTGTAGCAGCGCGTCACTGATGAGTTCCGGCTCAGCCATGTGGAACAACATCACCTGGGCGACGGTGCTGTAACCGCTCAGAAGACCGTCGCGAAAGAAACGGGCAACCGACGGGCTTTCCAATATGGTTCGCGGGGTGTCAGAGTCGCCCTGCAGCTCCATCCGGAACAACTGCAGTGGCGTCATCCAGCCCTCACTGAGATGATGCACCTGCTCGACGTCCGCCGGGCGGATGCGTTCCTGTTGCATTTCCCCCGCAAACAGGGCCTCGGTTTCGGCCAGAGAAAGACGAAGATGCTCGGCACCCAGCCGCGTCAGCCGACCGCTCAGGGCTGCACTGTGCGTGGAGAAAGTGACCTGTTCTCGGGAAATAAGCACCAGCGCGAGTGTTTCCGGCAACTCGGCGACCAGCTGCTCAATCAGATCCCGGGCATCTGGATGGGCCAGCCAGTGCACATTATCGAGAACGATGCAGGTCGGCAGCTTGTCAGGATTCTTGGCAAATTCCCGGGCATAGCGCTGCAACAAGAGACTGAGGAGGTCGGGATAAAGATCACGCTGCAATGCCCCCTGGGCCTGCCGCTGATCCTGCCCCAGGGCGAGACCCAACAGGGCCATCAGGCGCCGGGGGTCATTGTCTCGTGATTCGATGCTGAGCCAGGCCACCCGGTCAGCCTCAGCGGCCACGACCCATTCCCGTAACGCCTGCGTTTTCCCATAGCCTGCGGGCGCTTCAAGCAACAGGGTTCTGCCGGGCTGCAGCGCTTGCGCGATCGTTTGTTGCAGGCCAGGTCGAGCCAGGAAGTCGGTGGGTGCAGCCGGTACCCTGATCCGGTGACCGAGCAGATCCCGGATCAGCTCGCCGGACGGTACGGCACGGGCCTGATCGGCGAAATCGTCGTTCGCCGCCTGTACGTCGAGAATTGTTTTCAAGATATGCCCCAATCAAACGTCGCGATCCAGGCCAATCGCGGGTGTGGTGTTGCGTCTGGTCTTCTGTCCCATGCTCCCGATGACAGCGGACTGTCATCATCCACGCATTATCCAGAGACTCCTGTTGTTGTTCTCCCTGTTTTTATTGTTGTCTCCGACCGGTTATGTCGCACTGGACGTGCCCGGTTCTACTTTGCGACTAGATTAATACAGTTTGGACCATAAGGGCAAAAATCTCGTAATTTCAGCGTGCTGGATACAATTTGTTACGTATGCAGAGCCGCTGGACCCATTTACGCCGCCGTAAACAAAAAAGCCCCGGCCAGGGCCGGGGCTTTTCCAGAACGATATCCGATCTTAGCGAGTACCTGCGCGGCGCAGTGCGGCCGGCGTGTATTCGCGAGAGTTACGCTTGGTTCCGAACTCGTACGGATCCTGTTCTTCGTTGGTCAGACCCAGGGCCAGATAACGACCGGAGAGGGTATCGTACAGCACCTCGATGGCGTACCAGGGCACCTTGTGGTCATAGAAGTACATGCTGTGGGCTTCAGCCACTCGCCACAGTTCGCCACGACCATCGTAATGATCGATGACGGATGCCTGCCAGGTGTCTTCGTCAATGTAGAAGTCACGACGGGCGTAGACGTGACGCTCCCCTTTCTTCAGGGTCGCCCGCACGTGCCACACGCGGTGCAGTTCATACCGGGTCAGCGCCTGATTGATATGACCGGCCTTGATGATCTGGTTGTAGTCCAGGTCACGGTCGACCAGCTTGTAGGAGTCGTACGGAATGTACATTTCCTGCTTACCGATCAGTTCCCAGTCGTAGCGGTCAGGCGAGCCGTTGTACATGTCGAAGTTGTCAGACGTACGCAGACCATCGGCAGCGGTACCCGGACCGTCATAGGCCACCTGCGGTGCCCGGCGAACCCGGCGTTGACCCGCATTGTAGACCCATGCCCGGCGCGGCTCCTGAACCTGGTTGATGGTCTCGTGAACCAGCAGGACGTTACCGGCCAGACGGGCCGGACCGGTGATCGCCTGCTTGAAGTAGAACAGGACGTTCTGGTCTTCCTTCGGATCAAAATCCTCCAGCGCCGCACGCCAGGTCAGCTCATCCTGGAAGTGGACAACGCTGAAGTTGCCATCCGCCGTTGGAGTCACCTGACCGACGTGACGAGTCACCGAGCCACCACGATATCGCGTGATGTGGTTCCAGATGACTTCCAGACCGTTTTGCGGAATGGGGAACGGCACACCGTTGGTGTAGTTCTCCATACCGTTGCCGCTGGGGATCAGCTTGGTCTGGGTGGCGTTCTGCTTGGTCACATCGTAAATGTCTTGCGGGTACGCCGCTGGACGATGGGTCGGATAGACCGGGATGAAGTAATCGTCGTACTTCTTGATCATCTTCACCTGGCCGGGAGACAGCTTGTCCGCATACTGATCGACGTTACTCTGGTCGATGCGGAACTCCTCCTTGTCATCCGGGTACGGATTGACGTAGATACCATCGCCTTTGTAGCCCGCCGGAATGGTCTGCAGGCCGCCGTCCCACGCAGGGATGGCGCCGCCGTTACCGGCCTTCTCGGCACCGATCGGCGTGAGCGTGTCTCCGAGCTTCGCCGCTTCCTGAGCAGAAACAGCGGCACTGGCAGCTCCCCCGTAGAGAGACGCAGCCAGAATGCCGGTGGCGATTAGTGTCTTGTTCAGTTTCATTGTTATACCTCGTAATACAAATTCAGGCCCGATCAGAAGGAGACCGATACGCTGGCACTGACAAAATCCCGGTCGGTCAGTTCGTTGTACGGTTTACCGCCGAAATAGTTCGTGTAGCCAACGTTCGCGCTGTAGCGGTTCTGGTAGACACCGGTCAGCGACAGACCAATCGCCTTGCGGCCTTCCAGGAAGTTACCGCCGGGCGACGGCGCGTAACCCTGTACGTCGTGAGAGAAGGCCAGCTGCGGGCTCAGGTTCACACCGGCAAACACGTTGGGGTAGTCCCACACGAAACGGGTGCGGTAGCCCCAGGAGAAGGATGTGGTGAAACCTTCGTTGTTGCAGTAGTTGGTGTTGATGTTGAGCGCCGCACCGGTTGAGCCGGATCCGTCACAGGCACCGCCGGGCAGCTGACCGATACCGTAGGTACCAGAACGGCCGTAACGGGCTTCGTCGTAATCAGGCAGACCGTGAACGTAGGTTGCGCCCACTTCGCCGACGAAGGTCAGACGGCTCGCGCCCATCACCTGATCGAAGAACTTGATCAGGGTGAACTGCGCCTGGGAAACCTTGAAGCGGTCATAACCTTTCACCTCGGAACCGGACAGATCCGCACCGTTGGCTTCCGCCTCACGCTGCTGCTGCAGCAAACTGGCCGCTTCGCCGGTTTCCGGATTATCCAGCTGCAGACCACCGTAGATCAGCTCAAAGGCGTTCCACTGCAGCGGCATGTTGTCACGGAAGCTGTACTCGGCACCCAGTGACCAACCACCCGGAATCGTGGTGTTGATACTGACACCGTACAGGTTGATGCCTTCCGGATACTCGATGTAGTAGCTCGGGAATTGCTTGCCGTTGTCCTCGTCGTTCACGACGCCACTCACGTATGGCAGACGGCTGTGGTAACGGATGTAGTAGAAGCCCAGCTCGGAATCGTTCAGCGCGGGCACGTACCAGCGAATGGCGGCACCGAACTGGTCACGGTCGTCCGGTTCCTTGTCGCCAACACGCGGCGAGATAAAGCCCTGAGCATAGGCCTGGGAGTCGGGCAGCTGGCCGGCCAGCAGGACCGGCCCGCAGCCATCAGCGGCAAAGTCGTTGGTGGAGAAGAACGTACCACAGTCATCCGGACGGACCTTTTCCCAGTCCGTCTGCAGGAAGGCTTCCAGGGTGACGTTCTCGGTCAGACCAATGGAGGAATAGAGCATCTCGACCGGCAGCAGTGCATCTTTCAATTCTGCACCGGGCGCCCGGATGGCGTTAACGTCGACCGGGTTGATGACGTTGATGCCGCCCTGGATGAAGGTACTTTCACCCCAGCTCAGGACCTGTTTGCCGTAACGGACACTGACCGGCGTTTCGCCGAAGTACCAGTCACTGAAAACGTACGCGTCCAGGAACTCACCGCCGGAGGCGTTGTCTTTGGCATCATCATTCAGCTCACGCTGCTGGCCGACGTAGTCGGTCGCGCGGGATTCATCCTTGAGCTCGAAGTCGTACCAGTAACGGCCACGCAGGAAACCACCGACACGGGTCAGGTATTCGCTGTCCACGTTGTAGTTGAGGTACAGCTCACTGGTGCCCTTGACGATCTTGCTGTAAGTGTCGCCCTTTTCGAAGTTCAGGTTGCCGTCGTCATAGTTGTTGGTCGACGCACCGATGTTGGCGTTGGCGCCGCCCGGCGCGTAGGACGGGCCCAGGTTACCCTGCGCAATCAGACGCTTGTCCCGGTCTTCTACCCGCCAGCCCACACCGGCTGTCAGTGTGGTGTCAAAGGAAGCTTCAACGTCGCCCAGGTAAAACTGAAAGGCGGCGGCAGGTGTCGACAGTGTGGCCGTGATGGCTGCTGCCAGGGGCAGTTTGACCCACTGTTGCCGCTGTTGGATTTTTCTTGTCATTGGAAAGCTACTCCATTGTTGTTCTGAGTCGCGCTCTAGTTATTTGTTTTCACGATGTCGGAGACTCCACGCACAGTGCTCGTGATGATGGCACTATAGCTAAGGCCCCGGGACGCTTTGATCGATCAAAAGTATGATTTTGCGGCCCCCTCACCGCCGGGTCTCCCGTGATGCCATCGCGGCACCGCCCCTGCGGATTACCCTTTTTGTGCTGCATGCCGGTTTTCTGTCCTGGCCGGCCCAAATCGCCGAAACAGCCTGCTCCCTATAGCCGGACGCTACCGCCCGCTGCAGACTTCTCGCAAAGCACCCTCAATATAGACGGTAAAACAGGGGGCAACCAGCGCAGGCAAACCGGTTTCAGGCCCGACGGCAGGATATTTGTGATGCACTGCAAGGGAACGGAATCGGTCAGGAGGGAATCCGGCAAGCCCGGGCACGACCATCGCCCGGGCTTGGGAGGACATTCTGCAGGTTAATGACCCGCAGATGCGGGGATCAAAGCATCTCGATGGCCATGGCGGTGGCTTCGCCCCCACCGATACACAGCGCAGCGATACCCCGGGATTTGCCCTGGCGTTTGAGCGCATGCATCAGGGTGACCACCAGACGGGAGCCGGTGGAACCAACCGGATGACCCTGAGCGCACGCGCCCCCGTGAACGTTGACCTTGGCCGTATCCAGTTCCAGTTCCCGGATCGGCATCATCGCCACCATGGCGAACGCTTCGTTGATCTCGAACAGGTCCACATCATCCTTGGCCCATCCGGTTTTCTCGAACAGGGTCTTGATCGCACCGACCGGCGCACAGGTAAACTCCGAGGGATGCTGGGAATGAGTCGAATGGGCGACGATCCGTGCCATGGGCTGGAGACCGCGACGTTCCGCTTCGGACTCACGCATCAACAGCAGCGCTGAGGCGCCATCGGAAATCGAGGACGCGTTGGCAGCCGTCACCGTGCCGTCCTTCTTGAAGGCAGGCCGCAGCGTGGGGATCTTCTCCAGGTTTGCCGTCATGGGCTGCTCGTCATCCTCGACCACCGTTTCGCCCTTGCGGGTCTTGACGGTAACCGGAATGATCTCGTCTTTCAGCACGCCGTCCTTGATCGCCTGCTGGGCCCGCTTGAGCGAGTTGATGGCGTAGTCGTCCATCTCCTCACGGGTGTAGCCCTTCTTGTCGGCCATATCCTGGGCGAATGCGCCCATCAGACGACCGGTTTCCGCGTCTTCCAGTCCATCCAGGAACATGTGGTCCTGCGGCGCCTGACCCGGTCCCATCCGATAGCCCTGGCGTGCACCAAGGAGTACATAAGGCGCGTTAGACATGCTTTCCATGCCACCGGCCACCATGATGTCATTGGTGCCGGCCTTGATCAGATCGTGGGCCAGCATGGCGGCCTTCATGCCCGAGCCGCACAGCTTATTGATCGTTGTAGCGCCGGTGCCGTCCGGCAGACCGGCCTGACGCATCGCCTGGCGCGCGGGGCCCTGTTTGAGGCCGGCGGGCAACACGTTACCCATGATGACTTCCTGCACGTCTTCCGGTTGCAGCTTGGCACGGCGCACGGCCTCGGCAATGGTCAACGCACCCAACTCGACGGCACTGACCGCCGCAAGGCTCCCCTGGAAACCGCCCATCGGCGTGCGGGCACCGCTGACGATGACGACGTTATCGTTGCTCATGGTATTTCCTCATCTGTGGTCGAGCCCGCTTTATTGGAAGGTACGGGCTTGTTATTGGTGTTTCGTCGGCTCCGCCCGCCGGATCAGGGCTTATGCGGTGCCTGGAGGTATTCTTTCGACTGCATTTCCAGCAGACGCGATTCGGTCCGCTCGAACTCAAAGCCCAACCGCCCACCGGCGTAGAGCTCGTGGATCGGCGCCTCAGCCGAAATGATGACTTTGACGTGACGGTCGTAGAATTCATCGATCATATTGATGAAGCGCCGGGCCTGATCATCCTTTTCACGGCCGAGAACCGGCACATCACTGACGATCACCGCATGGAACTCCCGCGCCAGCTCGATGTAGTCATTCTGGCTGCGCGGCCCGTCGCACAGGGCCTTGAAGTCGAACCAGACCACATCGTCGGCGTGACCGATGGCCGGGATCTTGCGGCCGTTCACTTCCAGATTCAGCGAGTGACCGGTGGAGTCCACCGACAGCCGTTCGAAACTGGACTGCAGGCTCTCGGCAGCTTCAGGTCCCAATGGCGTGTGGAACAGGCGGGCCTGCTCCAGCGTCCGCAGACGATAATCGACGCCGCCATCGACGTTGACGACGTCCGTATACTTCTTGACCAGGTCAATCGCTGGCAGGAATCGGGCGCGCTGGAGGCCGTCCTTGTAGAGACCGTCCGGCACGATGTTCGAGGTGCAAACCAGGGTCACGCCGTGGCTGAACAGCGTATCGAGCAACGTAGCCAGGATCATGGCATCACCAATGTCCGACACGAAAAACTCATCGAAGCAGATGACCGCCGTTTCTTCGGCAAAGCGCTCGCCAACGGTTTCCAGGGGATTCTTGGTTCCCTTGAGTGTCTTGAGTTCGTTGTGCACCCGCTGCATGAAGCGATGGAAATGAACCCGCATCTTGCGCTCGAAAGGCAGCGATTCGAAAAACGTGTCCATCAGGTAGGTCTTGCCACGACCGACTCCGCCCCAGAAGTACAGGCCCGTGATGGGCTCCTCACGGCCGCCACGCAGCTTACGCCGCAGCTTGGTGAACGTCTTTTGTCGCTGGCTTTCGGATTCCACCAGTTTGTCGTACAGTGCCTGAAGACGCTGTACCGCGTCCGCCTGAGCGGCATCCTTCTCGAAACCGTCTTTCTGGAGGTCTTGCTGATAGCGTTCCCACGGGGTCATGCGTTGCTCTTGTCTCGCTGGATAATGCTGGTCAATAAAGCGGCGTATTGTCGCTGATTTTGTCCCTTTTCTCCATTGTGTCGGCTCGCAGGCGGCAAGACCGCCCCCGGATTCCGCGCCCGTTAAAGGCGATACCGGTCAGTCGATGGTCTATGCGACGATTGGAGGGCCGAACAGGCATGGGCGATATACCGGTCAGCCGGTATACTTAGGGTGCCCGCGTTCATACCCTGCGATGCGTCTCCAAACAGTGAGCGCCGCCAGGGTGCAAGACTGGGCAGTCAGGGTAATCAACCGCCACTAAGGCACCGGGACGCCACCATCGGCGTCTTACATACTCATTCTCGAATTCAGGGTCAGGGACAGTATGACGCAACTCATTCTCATCGGTTTAGCCACCCTCGTCATCGGGCTCGTTGTCGGCGTACTGGTCGGCCGCTCAGGCCAGAGCACCAGCTTGCGCCAGCGCCGTCTGGAGCAGCAGATCGACGAGTTGCGCAGCGAATATACCCGGTATCAGGCCCAGGTTAACGAGCACTTCATGGAATCCGCTCATCTGATGCGCCGGCTCAACGATGTCTACCGGGACGTCAGCCAGCACATGGCCCGCGGCGCCAACCGGCTGTGCCACGATGAAGACTGGCTCCATGAACTGGAGAAGAAAGACGACACCGCCCGTCTGGGGGACGCCAAGTCAGGCGACTCCGGTTTTGAACCGCCCCGGGATTACGCACCCAAAAGCGATCCCAAGGAAAAAGGCACCCTGGCCGAAGACTACGGCCTGCGCGAGAAAAGCAAAACCGAATAAGACGGCCACGTTCCGACGTGACCAGACGGTGGCAACCCGACAACCGGTTGCCACCGCCCTTCCCTACACCGGATTATCGATATCGATAAAGGTGTGACGAATCCCCAGCTCCCGTGCCAGACGCTCACCTACCGCCTGAACGCCGTAACGCTCCGTTGCGTGGTGACCTGCCGAGAAATAGTGAATGCCATCTTCCCGTGCGGTATGCACGGTGGGTTCTGAAATTTCACCGCTGATAAAGGCGTCGGCACCGGCTTCCAGGGCCTGGTTGATGAACCCCTGGGCGGCTCCGGTACACCAGGCCACCCGACGAATTGGGTCGGCGCCATGCCCTACGTGCAAGGGCGTTCGGCGCAAGCGCTCTTCCAGCAGACCGGACAGCTCGGTCGCTGTCATCGGTGACGCCAGGTCGCCGATCCACACCAGGCCACCCGCCTGCAACGGTGCGGCGTCGCGCAGATCCAGCACGTTGGCCAACTGCCGGTTATTGCCCAGCTCGGGATGATCATCCAATGGCAGATGGTAAGCCAGCAGACTGACGTCCTGGCGCAACAGGGTTTGCAGGCGCCGCTTTTTCATACCGCGAATGCGCTGGTCTTCACCCTTCCAGAAGTAACCGTGGTGCACCAGCAGCAAGTCGGCGCCCGCCTCGATCGCGGCATCGATAAACGCCTGGGATGCGGTGACGCCGGTGACCACATGCGCCACCGACTCTCGCCCCTCGACCTGCAGGCCATTGGGGCAGTAATCCTGGAATCGACCGGGCTCAAGCCACGATTCTACAAGGCTGACCACCTTGTCACGGGTCGTGCTCGTCGTCATGGGAGACCTCCGGAGCGGATGCTTGAGAAAATGGCAGGCCGGCGACCCGAGAGATCGCCAGCCTCGTTCTTAAACGATATCAGGCAGGGCCCCGAGCAGGGCGTCGTTCTGTGCTTCGGAACCGATGGTAATGCGCAGGTGGTTCTCGATACGCGGCTTGTTGAAGTGGCGCACGATGATGCTGCGTTCCCGCAATGCCGCAGCGAGATCCGCGCCGGCGTGGTCGGGATGGCGAGCCAGTACGAAATTGGCGGCTGACGGCACCACGTCGAAGCCCAACTGTTCCAGTCCGTCCGTCACCCGCTGGCGCTCGCGGATCACATAGTCGGTCGCGTGGCGGAAATAGTCTTCGTCGTCGTAGGCGGCGACGGCCCCAACCAGTGCCAGACGATCCAGTGGGTAGGAGTTGAAGCTGTTTTTCACGCGCTCCAACGCCTCGATCAAGTCCTCATGACCTACGGCGAAACCCACTCGCAGACCGGCCAGCGAGCGTGACTTGGACAGCGTCTGCGTCACCAGCAGGTTGGGATAACGATCCACCAGCTTTATGGCGCTCTCAGCCCCGAAATCCACGTAGGCTTCATCAATCACCACGACCACATCCGGGTTGCCCGCCACAATCCGCTCGACGTCGGATAAGGCCAGTGCCCGACCGGAAGGCGCATTGGGATTGGGAAAGATAATGCCGCCACAATCGCCCGAATAATCCTCCGGACGGATCGAGAAATCCTCCGCCACCGGGATCGCCCGGGCCTCGATGTGGTAGATGCCGCAGTAGACCGGATAGAAACTGTAGGTAATGTCCGGAAACAGGACCGGCTTGCCGTGCTGGAACAGGCCGAAGAAGATGTGTGCCAGCACCTCGTCGGACCCGTTGCCCAGGAACACCTGTTTTGCCGACACCCCGTGGTAATCCGCCAGCTTGGCTTTAAGGACATCGCCATTGGGGTCCGGGTAGAGACGCAGGTTATCGCCCGCTTCGGCACGAATGGCTTCCAGCACTTTCGGGGAGGGGCCCAGCGGGTGCTCGTTGGTATTGAGCTTCACCAGATCCTTGAGTTTGGGCTGTTCGCCGGGCACATAGGGAGTCAGTTCCTTGACCCGGGGGCTCCAGAATCGGCTCATGATGCCTCCCAACTCTTATCCCGGATACGGTACTCGGCGGACTGCGCGTGCGCTGTCAGCCCCTCGCCACGAGCCAGTACGGAAGCGACCTTCCCCATCTCGCTCGCGCCTTCCGCAGAGAAGCCGATGATGGACGAGCGCTTCTGGAAGTCGTAGACACCCAGCGGCGACGAGAAGCGCGCCGTGCCGGATGTCGGCAGTACGTGATTGGGTCCCGCGCAGTAGTCGCCCAGGGCTTCCGCCGTGAAACGGCCCATAAAGATGGCGCCGGCGTGCCGGATGGACGGCAGCAAGCTTTCCGGATCCGCTATCGACAACTCCAGGTGTTCCGGTGCAATGCGATTGCTGACCGCAGCGGCCTGGGCCAGGTCGTCGACATGGATCAGGGCCGCGCGATCGGAAATGGATGTGGCGATGATCTCGGCCCGCTCCATGGTGGGCAGGAGCTTGCGGATACTGGCTTCAACCCGGTCGAGGAAGTCAGCGTCCGGGCTGATCAGGATCGACTGGGCCTGTTCATCGTGCTCGGCCTGGGAGAACAGGTCCATGGCGATCCAGTCCGGATCGGTCTGGCCGTCGCAGATCACCAGAATCTCCGACGGACCCGCAATCATGTCGATCCCCACGGTGCCGAACACTTCGCGCTTGGCGGTGGCGACAAAGATATTGCCGGGACCGACGATCTTGTCGACCCGCGGCACGGTTTCGGTGCCATACGCCAGCGCGGCTACCGCCTGAGCGCCGCCGATGGTGAAAACCCGGTCCACGCCGGCGATACCAGCCGCAGCCAGCACCAGATCATTGACCGCCCCACCGGGCGTGGGCACCACCATCACCACTTCACCCACGCCAGCCACTTTTGCTGGAATGGCGTTCATCAAAACGGATGAGGGATAGGCGGCCTTGCCGCCGGGCACGTAAAGCCCGGCCCGATCCAGCGGGGTCACTTTCTGGCCCAGTACGGTGCCGTCCGCTTCTTCATACTGCCAGGACGGCGCCTTCTGGCGTTCGTGGTAATCGCGAATACGGGCCGCGGCGGACTCCAGCGCCTCGCGCTGGGCGTCAGGAATCGAGTCGACCGCTTCGGCCATGCGCGCTTTGGAGACTTCCAGTTCAGCCACGCCGCTTGCCGTGACGCGATCGAAGCGCTCGGTGAATTCCAGCAGCGCTGCGTCACCCCGGGTGCGCACTTCATGCAGGATATGCCGGACCGACTCATTGACCTGATGATCGACGCTGTCATCCCACGCCAGCAGGCGCTCCAGGGTGACATCGAAATCCGCCGCATTGGCGGACAGGCGTTTTACGGTAACCTCGGTCATAACACATCCTCTCGGGATACGGACAAAGACTGGTTGGGTTCGGCAGGGGCTTGGCGGCCGTCAGGCCTCGCGACGACGATCGACCGCCTCACCCAGTTTTTCAATGATAGGGTGCAGGACCCGGTGCTTCATCTTCATGGAAGCGCGGTTGGCCACCAGGCGGGTGCTGATGTGCGTAATCAGTTCGCGCGGCTCCAGGCCATTGGCCTTGAGGGTATTGCCGGTGTCGACAATGTCCACGATCTCATCCGCCAGATTAAGAATGGGCGCCAGTTCCATGGCCCCATACAGCTTGATGATATCCGCCTGGCGGCCCTGTGAGGCGTAATACTGACGCGCCAGATTGACGAATTTTGTCGCCACTCGAACGCGCCCTTCAGGCGACGCCTGCCCGACCGGACCGGCGGTCATCAGCTTGCAGCGCGCAATGTTGAGGTCCAGCGGCTCATACAGACCGGCGCCGCCGTGCTCCATAAGGACGTCCTTGCCGGTCACGCCCAGATCGGCACCGCCGTACTGGACGTATGTGGGCACGTCGGTCGCGCGGATAATCAGCAGGCGCACGGCCGGATCCGTGGTGGGAAAAACCAGTTTGCGGGAGCGGTCGATGTCGTCGACCGGCTCAATGCCCGCTTCCGCCAGCAACGGCAGGGTTTCCTTGAGGATCCGCCCCTTGGAGAGTGCGATGGTGATGCTGTCTGTCATAGTCTGTCCAAAGTCCGGGATCAGGCAGGCAGTCGGCGGATACTGGCCCCAAGCAACTGCAGCTTCTCTTCAATACATTCGTAACCACGGTCGATGTGGTAGATACGGTCGACAATGGTATCGCCATCGGCGACCAGACCGGCGATGACCAGGCTGGCCGAAGCCCGCAGGTCCGTGGCCATAACCGGCGCACCGTTCAGTTTTTCCACGCCGCGAATGATCGCGGTGTTGCCTTCCAGAGTAATGTCCGCACCCATCCGGCTCAGTTCCTGGATGTGCATGAAGCGGTTTTCGAACACCGTTTCGGTAATGGCGCCACTGCCCTCGGCCACAGCGTTCATGGCGGCAAACTGGGCCTGCATGTCGGTCGGGAAGGCCGGATACGGCGCCGTCCGCAAGCTGACCGCGCGCGGGCGGTTGCCCTTCATGTCGAGTTCGATCCAGTCCTTGCCGGTGGAGATGTGCGCCCCGGTTTCACTGAGCTTCAGCAGGACGGCTTCCAGCAGATCTTCACGGGTGTCCTTCAGCTTGACCCGACCGCCGGTCGCTGCCGCCGCCACCAGGTAGGTGCCGGTCTCGACGCGGTCCGGCAGCACGTCGTAGTGACAGCCGTGCAGGCGCTCAACCCCGTTGATCTCGATGGTCGCCGTACCCGCACCCTTGATGTCTGCGCCCATGGCAATCAGACACTCGGCCAGGTCCACGACTTCCGGCTCACGCGCCGCGTTTTCCAGGATGGTTTTCCCGTCCGCCAATGCGGCCGCCATCATCAGGTTCTCGGTGCCGGTCACGGTGACGGTGTCGAGGAAAATGTGGGCGCCCTTCAGACGGCCATTGCTACGCGCCTTGATGTAGCCGTTCTCGACCTTCACTTCGGCGCCCATCTGCTCCAGCCCCTGGATATGCAGGTTGACCGGCCGGCTGCCGATCGCACACCCACCCGGCAGGGAGACTTCCGCCTGACCAAAGTGAGCCACCAGCGGGCCCAGCACCAGGATCGACGCGCGCATGGTTTTGACCAGTTCATACGGCGCATGGAATTCCTTGATGGTGTTGGCGTGCACCTCGACGCTCATCTTCTCGTCGATCATCAGCTCAATACCCATGCGGCCCAGCAGCTCGATCATGGTGGTGATGTCGTTCAGGTGCGGCAGGTTGCCAACGGTCACCGGCTCGTCAGCCAGCAGTGTCGAAGCCAGAATCGGCAGCGCGGAGTTCTTGGCGCCGGAAATCCGGATTTCCCCGTCTAGCGGCTTACGGCCGCGGATGAGCAATTTGTCCACGAATCTTGTCCTGTTAATGTGGGTCGCAGGGTCCCGGTCGGGGCCTGAACGGAATCAGGCCACCCCACCCGATCAGCCCTGGCGGGCCTGCCATTGAGCCGGAGTGAATGCCTTGATGGTCAGGGCGTGAATAGTACCGTCAGACAACTGCGGGTTAAGCGCAGCGTAGATCAGCTGCTGCTTCTTGACCGGCGACATGCCTTCGAATCGATCACCGATGGCCACAACCAGATAGTGGTTGCCGTCATTCTGGACCTGGATCTCACAGTCGGGCAGCTCTTTACGAACCAGCTCTGCCACGTCCTCCGCCTGCATGTGCGTACCTCAATCGATTGGGGGAATGAGAGCCGTCCGGCGACTCCAATCTACTAAGCTCCCGAAGCAACGGTCTCCGGCAAGCATCGAAATTTCAGAAGCGGAATTGTATCGAATTCCGGCGGAAGGCTAAACAACGGATGGATGAAAGCTGTCAATGGATGTGATCGGAGCGGCCGTCCGACGACGGCGGGTCAGTCGGCAAGCCCGAGATAATCGGCCACGTTGCCCATTCGGGCCAGTTCAACGAGGCGATCGCTGACGCCGGTAAAATCGAGCGCTGCGCCCTGCTGCTCAGCCTGACGCTTCCAACAGAGCATCAGCGACACCAGCACGCTGCTGGCCCGATCGATGCCGGCCAGATCCATACGACAGGCACTGCCGCCCTGCTCGGCGAGGAAGCCCTCGCCCTGCTTGCGCAGCGCAAGAACATCCCGGTCCAGCAGCTCAGGAGCCAACTGAAACGTGGGCAGCGTGTCACCGGCCGCGTTGACAGCTTGAGCCTGAGCCTGCCCGGTCACGACTGATCCACCTTCTTGTCCAGATCCAGTTCCTTGACCGTATCCGTCCAGCCGTCGATCACCGCCTGCACGTTGTTGCGTTTTTCTTCCATTTCCTGTGCAAAACGATCACGGAACGCCAGGCCGATGTTCACCCCTTCGACAATCACATTTTCCATCATCCAGCGGTCGTTGTCGTTGAGGTACATCGAATAGACCACCGGATAACGATTGCCGGAGGCCGTGGTGACCTGCAGTTCCACGGACGCCCGCTCCTCGTTGCTCGGATTGATCGTGGCATCGCCCACGCTGATGGTGAAGTGGTCGGCTTCGACAAGCGCCTTGGCATAGCTGTCGAATAGGCTGCGCTTGAATTTCTCAACGAAAGCATCCCGCTGCTCCGGTGACGCCTGCCGTGCGTAACGGCCCATGACCCGGGCCGCGATACGGCGAAAATCGACGAAGTTCGACAGCGCCGATTCCATCTGCTCGTAAAACGCCTCGCGATCCGAGTTGTAGAGCCCCCGTTTTTCGTTGAGCTCCTGGACCAGCGCCTGCGTGTTGTCATCCACGTACTGACGCAGCGAATCGCTGTCTGCTGAGGCCGGCATCGCCGCTACGACCACCAGCATTGCCATAAGACTGCCCCAGACCTGTCGGACTGCTTTCATAACCCGGCTCCTGACTGAATTGGCCTCTTACTTCCCTGAGGCAAAGTTACTGATTAAACGTTCAATATTGAGCGCCGACTGGGTGCCGTAAAAGGTGTCGCCGTCTTTCATGTACGACGAATCGGCGCCAACGGATACATCCACGTATTTCTCGCCCAGCAGACCGGCGGTGCGGATAATCGCCGAGCTGTCGGTCGGAATGATTTCCGCGGACTTGTTGATCTCCATTTCGACGCGCGCCTGGTAGGTCTTGGGATCGAGTTTGATGCCCGTGACCCGGCCAATCGTAACCCCGGCCATCGACACCTGACCGCGCACCGCAAGACCGCCAACGTCGTTGAAGTTGGCGTAGACCTTGTAGGTCGGTTCCGCCGCCTGCGGCGTGAGGCCGCTCACCTGGAGCGCCAGGAACAGCAGGGCGCCACATCCGGCAAGCACAAACGCACCTACCACTATTTCCATTGTTCTCTGACGCATCAGATATCTCCGAACATCACCGCAGTGAGAATGAAATCAAGACCGAGCACCGCCAGCGAGGAGTAGACCACGGTCTTGGTGGTCGCCGAACTGATCCCCTCGGAGGTCGGCACACTGTCGTAGCCCTGGTAAACCGCGATCCAGGTGCAGACGAAACCAAATACAATACTTTTGACCACGCCGTTTAGGACGTCTTCGCCGAAGTCGACCGACGATTGCATGTTGGCCCAGTATGACCCTTCGAATACGCCCAGCCAGTCAACGCCGACCAGCATACCGCCCCAGATACCCACAACGGAGAAGATCATTGCCAGCAGCGGCATGGTAATGAATCCGGCCCAGAACCGCGGCGCGATGACCCGGCGCAGCGGATCCACCCCCATCATCTCCATGCTGGACAGCTGTTCGGTGGCTTTCATCAAACCGATTTCCGCCGTCAGGGCAGAACCGGCCCGACCGGCAAACAGCAGCGCCGTCACCACCGGCCCCAGTTCACGCACCAGGGTCAGGGCCACCATCTGACCGATCGCCTGCTCCGAGCCATAGTCGGTCAGGATGTTATAGCCCTGCAGCCCCAGCACCATGCCGATAAACAGCCCCGAGACCACGATGATGGCCAGCGACAGCACGCCGACCGCGTAGATTTGCTTGACCAGCAGCGGCAACCCCGTCGCTGGGCGCGGCACGGCAATCAGGCTGCGCACGAGAAATTCACTGGACCGCCCCAGGGAGGCCAGGATATCAAAAGTGCCACGTCCGATCGTTGCGAGACGGTCAATCATCGTTGTGCCCCACCTGCCAGGTCCTCGGCGATCGGCTCCGCCGGATAATGGAAAGGAACAGGGCCGTCGGGCTTACCCTGCAGAAATTGCTGCACGCGCTCGGATGGATTGTCCTGCAGCTCCTCCGGCGAGCCGGCACCGATCACCTGCCCGTTGGACACGATACAGGCGTAATCGCAGATGCTCAGGGATTCGGGAACATCGTGCGACACCAGCACACTGGTGAGGCCCATCGAACGATTGAGCTTACTGATCATTTCTACCAGAACGCCTTTGGCGATCGGATCCTGCCCAGTGAAGGGCTCGTCGTACATAATCAGCTCAGGATCCAGGGCGATGCTGCGGGCCAGTGCCACACGCCGGGTCATCCCGCCGGACAATTCCGACGGCATCAGATCCCGCGCACCGCGCAGCCCGACCGCTTCCAGCTTCATCAGCACGATATCGCGGATCATGTCTTCCGGAAGCTTGGTGTGAACCCGTAGCGGAAAGGCCACGTTTTCGTAGGTGCTGATGTCTGAAAACAGGGCACCGCTCTGGAACAGCATGCCCATCCGCTTACGCAAGTCATACAGCGCCGAGCGCCGCAGTTTGTGCACACAGATGCCATCCACGGTGATGCGGCCACTTTCGGGGCGCAACTGACCGCCGATCAGCTTGAGCAGGGTGGTCTTGCCGGTCCCACTCGGCCCCATAATCGCCGTCACCTTCCCCCGGGGGATCTGCAACGACAGACCATCGAAGATGCGACGTTCGCCCCGCAGAAAAACGAGGTTCTGGATATCGATAAAAGTGGACTCTGATGTCATCGAGACCTTTCCTGTTGGAGGCACCCTGACAACCGGGATAGCGGGGCGCCGCACCGGCTCTTTGCCGGGAGGACCGTTTGCCCTTCGGCAATCGTCTTCATCCCTGTCTGCACGGCATTGTTCCAGATATTCACGTCGGACACATTAATGTGTCGTTAAATCCATGCCATACCGAAAAATCTGACGTCCCTGCGGACACGGTCGACCACAAAAGGCGCTACAGTATGACAACTTGGCGGGAAGCTCAAATGCAGCCCGCACCAATGCGACGTATCAATTAATCCTGCCGATCCATACACCTGCACCATTCCCGGTTGCGACCGCCCCGCAACTCCATCACAATTTCCCGCCTTGTTCAGCGATCCATGGAATGACGGTATGTCCCTGCTTCCCTACATCGGCGCCATCATCGCCGGCCTTGTTCTCCTGATCTGGAGTGCCGACCGCTTTGTCGAAGGCGCCGTGGCCATGGCCCGCACCCTGGGTATGTCGCCAATGATGATCGGTCTGACCATCGTCGCCTTCGGCACCTCGGCGCCGGAGATGCTGGTGTCCGCCACGGCGGCCCTCACCAACGCACCGGCGCTGGCTGTCGGTAATGCGCTGGGCTCCAACATCGCCAACATTGGCCTGGTCCTGGGCATAACCACATTGATAGCGCCGATTCCGCTCAAACGCACCGTCCTGTTCCGCGAATTCCCGGTCTTGCTGGGCGTGACCATCCTGGTGTTCCCACTCCTGCTCGATGGCGAGCTCTCGCCCAGCGACGGTCTCATCTTCCTGGCCATGCTGGCCCTGTCGCTTTTCCTGATGAGCCGCGGCAACAAGCCGGGGGAAGCGCCGGAATTCCTTGAAGAGCTGGAGGAGATGCCGGTCATGAGTACGAAGCGGGCCACGATCTGGTTCGTCGTAGGCCTCGCCGCGCTGATCCTCAGCTCAAGGGTTCTGGTCTGGGGGGCCACCGAAATGGCCCTGTCTCTCGGCGTCAGCGAGCTAATCATCGGCCTGACCATCGTCGCCATTGGAACCAGTCTGCCCGAGCTGGCCGCCTCGGTCGCCAGTGCCCTCAAGGGCCACCATGACGTGGCGCTGGGCAACATCGTCGGCTCCAACCTGTTCAACCTCCTGGCCGTACTGGCGATGCCGGCCCTGCTCAACCCGCTGGCCATCGACAACGATGTCCTTTACCGGGATTACGGCACCATGACCGGACTGACCCTGCTGCTTGCCGCCTTCGCTTACGGCATGCAGAAAAAGGGAAAACTGGCGCGCTTTGAAGGTGGTATACTGCTGGCCGGATACATTGCATACACCGTCGTGCTCTACCACGCAGCACGTTAAGGATCGCCCGGCCCATGAGAAGTTCCTTTATCGAATCGGCCCGCCAGGCCATCGCCATTGAGCGCGAGGCCATCGACGCCCTCACCGATCGCATCGACCACACCTTTGAGAAAGCCTGCGAACTGGTGATGCAGTGCAACGGTCGGGTTGTGGTGACGGGCATGGGCAAATCCGGCCATATCGGTAAGAAGATTGCGGCCACCCTGGCCAGTACAGGCACCCCGTCTTTTTTCGTCCACCCCGGTGAAGCCAGTCACGGCGACCTGGGCATGATCACGGGCGACGACGTGGTCCTGGCTATCTCCAACTCCGGCCAGACCGCCGAAGTACTGACCATCCTGCCACTCATCAAACGCATGGGCGCCCCGCTGATCAGCATGACCGGCGAGCCGGATTCCGTACTCGCCCGGGAGGCCGAAGCCAACCTGGACGTGAGCGTTCCACGGGAAGCCTGCCCGCTGGGCCTGGCACCCACCAGCAGCACCACGGCAACGCTGGTGATGGGCGATGCCCTCGCCGTCGCCCTGCTCGAGGCCCGCGGTTTCAGCGCCGAGGATTTTGCCTTTTCGCACCCGGGCGGCAGCCTTGGGCGACGCCTGCTGCTGCGCGTTTCCGACATCATGCACACCGGCGATCGCGTTCCACGTGTGTCTCCGGACACCCTGCTCAGTGAGGCCCTGCTGGAGATTTCCGGCAAGGGACTGGGTATGACTACCGTCGTGGACGACAACGGTCAGATGATCGGCGTCTTCACCGACGGGGACCTGCGCCGCACACTGGATCGCAACCTGGACGTTCACATCACGCCCGTCCGCGACGTGATGACG
Source organism: Marinobacter sp. NFXS9 (assembly GCF_040148665.1). Lineage (NCBI taxonomy): Bacteria > Pseudomonadati > Pseudomonadota > Gammaproteobacteria > Pseudomonadales > Marinobacteraceae > Marinobacter > Marinobacter sp. NFXS9. The sequence continues at coordinate 21,168 of NZ_JAGDDW010000003.1, forward strand.
GTAGGCGGCAAGCGCATCTGCGAAGAACAGCTCGCCGCCGAGGCGCTGAAAATCATGGACGAGGTCAAGATCACCGCGTTGCCGGTCACCGACCGCAACGGCGACCTGGTGGGCGCGATCAATATGCACGACCTGTTGCGCGCCGGCGTACTCTGAGGCGCCAGAATCCGTTAACCTGAAAGTGATGTTAAAGGAACCCTTCATGGAACGTCCGTTGCCCGACGACCTGATCAGCAAAGCCGCCGGCATTCGCTTGCTGGCCCTTGATGTGGATGGCGTCCTCACCGATGGCCGTCTTTATTTCACGGCCCAGGGCGACGAAATGAAGGCTTTTAACATCCTCGATGGGCATGGCATCAAGCAGCTCCAGCGGGCCGGAGTCGACGTCGCCATCATAACCGGTCGCAACTCACCGCTCACCGCAAGACGGGCGCGCGATCTGGGCATAAAGCACCTGCAACAGGGCCGCGAAGACAAGGAAATCGCCCTGCGCGAACTCCTTCAGGAACTGAACCTGCCCGCCGAGCAGTCCGCCTACATGGGCGATGACCTGCCGGATCTGGGTGCCATCATGCACGCCGGCCTGGGTCTGTCCGTGCCCAACGGCCACTGGTACGTTCGCGAACAGGCCGATTACACGACCGAAACGGCCGGCGGCGAAGGCGCTGTCCGGGAAATTTGCGACCTGATCCTGCAGGCCCAGAACAAACTGGCGGATCTGCACCTCACCTATCACGCACGGGGCGCCTGATGTTGCTGAGCCGCCTGAACCATCCGCGCCTGCGCTTCCTGGCCCTGGCTGTCCTGTCGGCGGTGCTGATTGGCCTGCTGTGGCGCAGCGACGATCAGGGAGGCCCCACCATCGGCCAGGAACTGCGCGGCCCGGATGAGCCGGACAGCTTCGTGGTCAATGGCGAATACCGGTCCTTTGACGAGCAGGGCAAGCTGACCACCGTGATCAGCAGCCCCCGCATCGAACAGTTTGACGCACAGAACCGGGCCCACATGAAGCAGCCCAGGGCCACCATGATCGATGCGGACTCCGGCCAGCCCTGGCACATGCGCGCCGACGAGGGCAACTACCGCACCAATCGCGATGTGATTGACCTTTCCGGCAACGTGGTCATCAGCCGCGTGCTGGCCTCGGGATCCGAAGGCAGCCTGGAAACCACGCATCTGACACTGGATAACCAAAAGCGCATTGTGCACACTGACGCCCCGGTGCTGCTCCGGGATCCGCGCGGCACCACCCGGGCCACCGGCATGAAAGCCTGGATCGACCAACGGATCGTGCAACTCCAATCACAGGTGGAAGGACAGTATGAATTGTCATCTTCGCAATAAGCCCCGCCTATTGCGACGCATCGCAGGCGCGGCCCTGCTGGTGCTGGCATCCCAAGCCCAGGCTTTCGACCTCAACTCCGACAGCCCCATCAAGGTCAGCGCGGACCAGGCGCGTCTCGACGACGCCAAGGGCACCGCGATCTACACCGGTGACGTGGTGGTCCGCCAGGACGGCACCGAACTGACCGCCGACAAGGTCGTCCTGTATCGGGAACAAGGCGCACTGAATCGCATCGAGGCGCACGGTAAACCGGCCCACTACACCCAGCCCAAGACCGCCGATACGGCCAAGACCGATGCTGAAGCTATGACCATCATCTATGCGGCCGGCGAAAACCGGATCACCTTCATCGAAAAGGCCGTCATTCACCAGGACGGCAACGTCTTCAAGGGTGAGGAAATAAACTACGACACTGCCACCCGCGTGGTCACCGCCAGCGGCAGTCGCGACGGTAACGATCAGGACGGTCGGGTCGAGATGGTCATTCAGCCGCGCCAGAAAACCGGCGGGGAGAGCGGCAACTGATGGCGATCCTGCGCGCAAACAACCTGGCCAAGAGCTACAAGCAGATCAAGGTCGTCAAGGATGTGTCCCTGGAAATCCGCAGCGGCGAGATCGTCGGACTGCTGGGGCCCAATGGCGCCGGCAAGACCACCTGCTTCTACATGATCGTCGGCCTGGTGCCGGCCGATAACGGCCGCGTCACCATCGACGAGCGGGACATCACCCCCCTGCCCATGCATGGCCGGGCCCGCGCTGGCATCGGCTACCTGCCGCAGGAAGCGTCCGTGTTCCGCAAACTCAGTGTTCGCGACAACATCATGGCGATCCTGGAAACGCGTAAGAAACTGACCAAGGCCGAGCGCGAGACGCAGCTGGAAAACCTGCTGGAAGAATTCCACATCACCCATATCCGGGACAGCCTGGGTATGGCGTTATCCGGTGGCGAGCGGCGCCGGGTGGAAATCGCCCGGGCGCTGGCGATGGAACCGGCGTTCATTCTGCTCGACGAACCGTTTGCCGGCGTCGACCCGATCTCGGTGAGCGACATCAAGCAGATCATCCGGCACTTGCGGGATAAGGGGATCGGCGTGCTGATTACCGATCACAACGTGCGAGAGACCCTGGATATCTGCGAGAATGCGTACATCGTGAGTGGGGGTCACATCATTGCCTCCGGTCACGCCGACGACATCCTGGCCAACCAGCAGGTCAAGGAGGTCTACCTCGGCAATGAGTTCCGATTGTGAAAAACGGTCACAAATCCGGCCAAAGTGCGCCCGGGGCTATCGCATAATCGGCCCGAGACGCTAAACTCAAAATCAGGACCGGACGGCGAACAACTCGCCCTGACGGTCAAAACGTTGTCATCTGGACACCCATAGCAGTAAACTTCGGCAAAGAATTTGCTTGTCGCGCCAAATCGTCATTCGACATGTTAACTTTCAAGGCCCTATCGATACCGGGCGTGGCGCGATCCGCGAAAACCAGGCAACAAAAGTACAGCCGACAGGCATAGGGTGACGGGACTAAATCGATGGTAATGAAAGCTTCGCTTCAGCTGAAGCTGGGTCAACAGCTCACCATGACACCCCAGTTGCAACAGGCCATTCGCCTGCTGCAACTGTCCACGCTGGATCTGCAACAGGAAATCCAGCAGGCGCTTGAATCCAACCCCATGCTGGAGACCTCCGAGGAGGAGGACGGTAACGACGCCGCCGAGAACGACGGCGATACCGACGACAGCAGCTCCAAAGAGCAAAACGACTCCGACGCGTCGCAGGAAGACACCAGCTGGGACGAGCCCGCTGACGAACCGGACTGGAACACAGAAACCAACCAGGACATTCCGGACGACCTGCCCGTCGACACGGCCTGGGACGACATCTACCAGTCCGCACCCGCTCCCGCCTCACGCGGGGAAGACGATGACGACACCGATTTTGAATCCCGCAACTCCCCCACCGAAACCCTGCAGGATCATCTCCTCTGGCAGTTAAACCTGACGCCCATGGGCGATCGGGACCGTGCCATTGCCCATGCCCTGCTCGATTCGGTGGACCCGCGAGGCTATCTGGTGACGTCCCTGGACGACATCCACGCCGGCCTGGTCGATGAGGCGGACGAAGATCCGCTGGAAATGGACGAGGTCGAGGCGGTCCTGCGTCGACTGCAACATTTTGATCCGCCAGGCGTCTTCGCCCGTGATTTGCAGGAATGCCTGCTGATCCAGCTCAACCAGCTGCCGCCGGACACCCCCTGGTTGCCGCAGGCCCGACTGGTGGTCAGTCACTACATCAACCTGCTGGGAAACCGGGACTACGCCCAGCTGCTGCGCCGCAGCCGCCTCTCGGAAGAACAGCTCAAATCCGTGCTGGCGCTGATCCAGACCCTGAATCCACGCCCCGGCGACTCACTCGATCGCGCCGAACCGGACTACGTGGTGCCCGATGTGGTGGTGTCCAAGATAAAGGGCCGCTGGCGCGTGGAGCTGAACCCGGAAATCGCACCGCGCATTCGCGTCAATGCCGGCTACGCCGCCCTGATCCGTCGGGCCGATAACAGCGCCGACAACACCTATTTGCGCGATCAGCTACAGGAAGCCAAGTGGTTCATCAAAAGCCTGCAGAGCCGTAACGAAACCCTGCTCAAGGTCGCCACACGCATTGTCGAGCATCAGCAGGGATTCCTCGACCAGGGCGAAGAAGCGATGAAGCCGCTGATCCTGTCAGACATCGCCCAGGCCGTCGGGATGCATGAATCCACCATCTCGCGAGTGACCACTCAGAAGTACATGCACACACCGCGCGGCATCTTCGAGCTCAAGTATTTCTTCTCAAGTCATGTCAGCACGAACGAAGGCGGCGAGTGTTCGTCTACGGCAATTCGTGCCATGATCAAGAAACTGGTTGCCGCCGAAACACCCAAGAAGCCACTCAGCGACAGCAAGATTGCCGCTTTGCTGGGTGACCAGGGGATCCAGGTCGCACGACGTACCGTGGCCAAGTATCGGGAAGCCATGCATATTCCGCCTTCCAACGAGCGCAAGCGGTTGGTGTAATCGCCGGAGGGAACGGAAGAGCAGGATTTTCAAGCGTCCGCCGCACGCGACGGGCTCAACGCCGGAAACGGAGACGTTATCCGGGCATGTCGACAATAGGAGAAGCCTATGCAAATCAATATGTCAGGTCACCATGTCGAATTGACTCCCGCTCTGAAAACCTATGTTTCCGAAAAGTTCGAAAAACTCGAACGCCATTTCGACCACATCAGCAATTGTCAGGTGACCCTGTCCGTGCAGAAGCTCCGCCAGACGGCCGAAGCAACCCTGCACGTTATTGGTGGTGAAATTCATGCAAAGGCTGAAAACGAAGATATGTACGCGGCCATTGACGGACTCCTAGACAAGCTCGATCGCCAGATCCTGAAACACAAGGAAAAGACGGTCGATCGAATGCACGGCGCGACCAGCCGCTAGCGGTTCATAAAGGGAAAGCATTCCATCCATGACGGAAAGTCCACTAACCATCCAATCCATCCTGGTTCCCGAGCTCACCCTCTGTGGTGTGCCGGGAACCAGTAAGAAACGCATCCTGGAACTGATCGCCGAGAATGTCGCCCGGCGCTATCCGGAACTCGACGAGACCCAGATTTTCAACAATCTGGTGTCCCGCGAGCGGCTCGGCAGCACCGGGATCGGACAGGGTATTGCCATCCCCCATTGCCGGCTGGAAGGCTGTCATCAGGTGGTCGGCGCCCTTCTGACCCTGGAAGAAGGCGTGGCTTTCGATGCCATCGACAACCAGCCGGTCGATCTCCTGTTCGTCCTGATCGTTCCCAAGGAAGCCACCAGTGAACACCTGGAGCTTCTCAGCCAGCTGGCCGAGAAGTTCAATGACCGCTCTTTCTGCGAGCGTCTGCGACGCTGTGAGGATGCGTCGCAGCTGTTTGAGGTCATGACGCAATCAGAGTGAATCATCTGCTGATCGGCGAAGGCACGGCATGAAACTGATTATAGTCAGCGGGCGCTCCGGCTCTGGCAAGAGCACGGCCCTGCACGTTCTGGAAGACCTGGGCTACTATTGCATCGACAACCTGCCCATCGGCCTGTTGTTTCCCTTGGTCGAGGAGGCGGGCAACGCCTCGCCAAACAAGTTGCGCAACATTGCAGCGAGCATCGACGCGCGCAACCTGTCCGATGAGATCGCCAATTTCGAGGCCATCCACGAGCGCCTATCCACCTGCGGCATGAAGGTCGAAATCGTCTTCCTCGATGCCACCGACCAGGCTCTGCTGCAGCGCTTCCACGCCACCCGACGCAAACACCCACTCAGCGATGGGCGAACGTCATTGCGCGAGGCGATCACGGACGAAAAACACCTGCTTGAGCCGCTGGCGCAGCTGGCCGACCTGTATATCGACACGACCGAGCTGTCGATGTACGAGCTACGGGACATGATCAAGCAGCGTATCGTCGGCCGCCGGGAACAGGAACTGGCCTTGCTGTTCCAGTCCTTCGGCTTCAAACACGGCGTACCGGTCGACTCCGACTACGTGTTCGACGTGCGCTGCCTGCCCAACCCCTACTGGGACGCCAACCTGCGTAAATTCACCGGTGTCGATCCAGAGGTGCAGGCGTTCCTGGAGAGCCAGCCGGAAACCCGGGAGATGCTGGATACCCTCACCCGCTTCCTGGAAACCTGGCTGCCCTCGTTCCAGGCCAGCAATCGCAGCTACATGACCATCTCCATTGGCTGTACCGGTGGCCAGCACCGCTCGGTTTACATGTGCGATCAACTGGGCCGCTACTTCAACCAGAAGTACACCAATGTCCAGGTTCGCCACACCGAGCTGCCGCACCTTCACCCAGCGTCGACTGACGATCCGTCATGATTCGCCAGCCGATCACCATCATCAACAAGCTCGGACTGCATGCCCGGGCGGCGGCCAAGCTGGTCGGCACGGCGTCGGATTTCGACAGCCAGGTGCTGATTGCAAAGGAGGGCCGAGAGGTAGACGGCAAGAGCATCATGTCCGTCATGATGCTGGCCGCCAGCTGCGGCACCGAAATCGAGCTGGTGCTGGACGGGCCCGACGAGCAGGCGGCCCGGGACGCCTTGGTCGCGCTGATCAACGATTACTTCGGTGAAGGCGAATAGGGGTTCGCGAATGTCGCTGCGCGGCCCCTCTCGGCGTGCCCCAAAGCCGGTGGAATTCACCTACACTGAATTCTCACGTCTGCAACGTAAGTCCGCTATACTTAGGAACTTCTGAATAAGTCCTGGAGCGCCTCAGGGTGATCATGGCCGACCACTTACGCTCGGCTCGGTGACGAGACATTTCAGGACTTATCCAGGAATCCCACAGAACGAGACAGGATGGCGCAGCAGTCCCCGGATTGCCCGCCAGAGAATCAGCCGCAGGACGCGCCGACCGTCCTGATCCGGATTCATGGGTAAGTCATGTCAGACGCAGTCGAAAACAGCCAGGCCCGGCAGCGCCTCCGCACCCTGGGCGAAGCGCTGGACAGCGGTGCCCTGCAGCAGGTCGCGCGCATCCTCAACGGTGGCCTGAGCCCCAGCGATATTGCTCACCTGCTGGAATCCTCTCCGCCACGCCAACGCGCCCTGCTCTGGAACCTGGTCGACAAGAGCCTGGAAGGGGAAGTTCTCCAGTACCTCAGCGACGACATCCGAAGCTACTTCCTGAGCAAGCTGAATGCCCAGGAACTGGCGTCCATCATCGAAGACTTCGAGTCGGACGACCTGGCCGACTTGCTGCAGCAGCTGCCGGACACGGTGATCCAGGAAGTCCTCGACACCATGGACGACCAGGATCGCCAACGGGTGGAGGAAGTCCTCGCTTACCCGGAAGACACCGCCGGCGGCCTGATGAATACGGACACCATCACGGTGCGTCCGGATCTCAGCATCGACGTGGTGTTGCGCTATCTTCGCCGCCACCGCTCCCTGCCGCCGATGACCGACAGCCTGATCGTGGTTAACCGCCGCGACGAATACATTGGCGTCATGCCGATTACCAAGATGCTGGTCTCAAGCCCCAGCGCCACCGTGCGGGAAGTGATGGACACCGACATCGAGCCGATTCCCGTCAACCTGTCCGACACCCAGGTCGCCACCCTGTTCGAACGCTACGACCTGATCTCCTCACCGGTGGTCAGCGAAGAAGGCAAGCTTCTGGGCCGGATCACCATCGATGACGTGGTCGACGTTATTCGTGAAGACGCTGACCACTCGCTGATGAGCATGGCCGGTCTGGACGAGGACGAAGATACCTTCGCGCCGATCATGAAGACCACCAAACGCCGGGCCGTCTGGCTGGGCATCAACCTGATTACGGCGTTTATTGCATCCTCTGTGATCGGCATGTTCGAGGGTACCATTGCCAAAGTGGTGGCCCTGGCGGTCCTGATGCCCATCGTGGCCAGCATGGGCGGGATTGCCGGCAGCCAGACGCTGACTCTCGTGATCCGGGGCATGGCGGTGGGCCAGATCAGCGGCGCCAACGTGCGCTGGCTGCTGAATCGGGAATTCATGGCCGGCGTGCTCAATGGCCTCCTCTGGGCCGTCGTGGTGTCGATCGCGGCCACGATCTGGTTCCAGGATCCGATGATCGGCGTTATCATTGCCGCGGCGCTAATCATCAACCTGATCGCGGCAGCGCTGGCCGGCACCTTGTTGCCCCTGTTTCTCAAATCAAGGAACATCGACCCGGCCCTGGCCGGTGGCGTGATCCTGACAACCGTAACCGACGTGGTGGGTTTCCTGTCCTTCCTGGGACTGGCCACCGTGATATACGCCTGATGGCTTCGCCAGGGCGATCTGCAACAACCCGGAAAAGACCATGATCGACGACGACTACCAGGACGACGAGGACTACAAGAGCAAGTCCGAACTCAAGCGCGAGATGCATGCGCTACAGGACATCGGCAAACGCCTGCTGGAACTGACGCCTGATCAAGTCGACCCCCTCCCCATCAGTGACCGATTAAGGGCCGCGATTGAGGAATCCAAGCGTATTCGCCAGCACGAAGCCCGGCGTCGCCATCTGCAGTATATCGGCAAGGTGATGCGTCAGGAGGATCAGCTGGAGGAGGTTATCCGGGCCATCGAAGCGTTCGATACCGGCAGTGCGGAACATACCCGTCGCCATCACCTGGCGGAACGCTGGCGCGACCGCATGGTGTCAGAAGGGGATTCGGCGGTAGGCGAGTTTCTCGGCTACTGCCCGGAAGCCGATATCCAGCACTTGCGCAATCTCGCCCGCAATGCTCGCCGGGACGCGCAGAAAGACAAGAATACCGGCCATGCCCGGAAGTTGTTTCGTTACCTGCGTGAGTGTGTGGATCAGCAGGAAACACCGGGCGCCTGAGTGTCGCCCGGTTACTTTGCTGCTACAGTCGCCGGTGAGACCACACCGGCATGCGGCCCCGGGTCAGTGAGAGCTTACTCGGGTCCAGATCAGCGGTCGTCAGAGTCATCCCCTCACTGAGCTCGGTGACCACAGCACCCCAAGGGTCCACCACCATGGAATGCCCGTAGGTCCGCCGCTTGGCATCGTGCTCACCGCCCTGTCCGGCCGCCACCATCCAGAACTGGTTCTCGATCGCGCGGGCCCGCACCAATGGGTGCCAATGAGCCAATCCGGTCTGGTAGGTAAAGGCGCTGGGCAAGGTCACCCACTCGGCGCCCTTGCCCCGCAACTGTCGGAACAGCTCCGGGAAGCGCAAGTCATAGCAGATGGCCAGCCCTAATTTGCCGACCGGCGTATCCACCACCACAACGGCCTCGCCGGGCTCGAATGTATCGGATTCGCGATAGCTGCCCTGGGCATCCTCTACCTGCGCATCGAAGAGGTGGATCTTGTCGTAACGGGCCACTTCTTCGCCCTGATCGTTGAACACCACACAGGCCGCGCGCACGCGGCTGTCCAGCTCGGTTCCATCCGGGCGCGCGGCAATCGGCAGGGAACCACCAACAATCCAGATGCCCAGGCGCCGGGCCTGTTCGGCGAGAAAAGAACGGATCGGTCCGGACGCGTCGCGCTCCAGCAGGCCCCGCTCCATCATCTGACGGGTACTCAGCACCGCAAAGTTTTCCGGCAACACGGCAATCCGGGCCCCCTTGTCGCTGGCCTGCTGCAGAAGCTCCCGGGTATCCGCCAGGTTCTGGTCGAGATCGTGCCCACTGACCATCTGCAATACCGCGACGCGGTTTTCTTGAGTCATAGCGCTGCCTCCTGAGGCGTTTTCCATGTCGACGTCTCATCAACGACGACGATCAACCTGCCCTGAATAAACCGTGAAACCCCGGGGGTCGTCAAGCTTCTGTCACTTCCCGGTATCGAACACGTTGCGCAGTTCCACCTTGGGATCGTCCCACGAACCGGTGACGGAATAAGTCGCGCTGGTCAGGCGGCTCAGTGGATCGCCCAGCACCTTGTCCAGGACGAACAGCGCACCGCCGATCGGCGCGGAGGCCCCCATCAGGATCGCGGCCAACGGCAGGTTCTGGGTCAGCGGCAACACCACTACCAACCGCATATCCAGCATTTCCTTCACCAGATCCGCGGAGCCTGTGAGCTTGAAAGCCCCCGATGGACCGACGATCTGCAGCTCCGGATCCCAGTTCAGCGTTCCCGACGCCAGGCGCGCCGTTCCGGATATGGCATCAAACGCCACGCCCGCCTCGTAAAGATCCGAAAAATCGAGTTTCAGACGGCGCAGCAGGGTGTCCGAGTTGAGAATGCCAAACACTCGGAAAATCTGGGCGGTGTTACTGCGCTCGAGAATCACACCGTCATCGATACGGAACCCCAACGTTCCTTTGACCGTTTCCAGCGAGCCCGCTTCTGGCGGCCCATCCCAGCCCAGATCGATTTCCACGCGGGTCTTGTTACTGCGCAGCGGAACACTGCCCTCAATCCAGGGACTGATGTCCGCCAGGTTTTTACCGGCCAGCACACCATTGATCTGGGTCTGTTCGCCGTTCTCTCCCGCTGTCCAGATCAGGTTGCCGTCAAACGCCAAACTGCCGACCTGCCCCTTGATCTTGTCGACTTTCAGGGCCCGGGCAGCCGGTCTCAGCAGGAACGACCACTGGCCGTAATCCCGACCGTCGACTTGCACGCTGTCGATGGTGACGTCCACATCGGACCACTGCCCGACGCCGCGTTCGGCAAACGACACCGGCGCCTGATCCACGTCGCCGTCGTCCTCCCCGGTCGCCAGAACAATGTGATCCAGATCCACGCTCAGGGGATCATTCCCGGACGGCAGCCGCAACTGGCCGGCAAGGTCAGGGCCGCCGAACGTAACGCGCCATCCCTTAGTATCCGGGATCGCCGTCACCTGCGCCTTGCTGAACGATTGCCCGGCGGCCTGCAGGCGGTCGACCGACAACACCACCCGATTCAGCCATTGCTTGCCCGACCCGGAGCTGGACCCCGCCGAACCCAGGTTGTGGCTCTCCAGGGCATCTTGCCAAATCTCTGCATCCAGTTGAGCCAGGTGGCCGGTAATCTCCAGTCCCGTGGCACCGGACACCGACGTGGACTGGGCACCCAACTCAATCCGCCCTCGATCAAACACCTGATCCAGCCAACGCAAACGGAAAGCCAGTCGATCCGACCAGTGACCGGACAGCATCAGGCCCCCATCATCGCCCCAGCTGATCACCATACTGAGGGGAACCGGCTGGCCCATGGCCTTGTGCAAAGGTTCCGGCCAATCGATCGTAACGTTCGAGAGCGATGACGTCAGTCTCAGAGACGACGCCCCCGCCGAAGACACCCCCATTTCCGCCCGATAGCCGGCACGCCCTTCAATCCCTGGCAGGTTGCCGATCCCAAAACGGGTCGCAAGGTCATCCAGGTTCATGCGCCCGGTCTGGGTCAGTTTCAGCGGCGCGTCGGCCCCATCCCGCGCCAGGGACAGTTCAACAGGACTGCCCAGGAAGCGGGCGGACAGCGGCTTGCCGGAAAAACCGGTTTCAGAATCGTAGTGCACGATGCCGTTCAACTGCTCCCAAACTGCTGACGAGTCGTTGTAGGCAATGCGACCTTCTTCTGCTTTCAGATCCGCTTTGACGTGGGTCTTCGCATCGTCGGCCAGCCCGATATCCAGATCGAGATCCAGATGATACTGGCCACCGATACTCAGCGACGTGGCGGCGGAACCGGCGAACTCACCCAGCGGCGACTGGTCCAGCCAGTCGGCCACCTGCTCCCCCTTGAAAGGCGCCGCCGTATGGACCTGCAACATTGCCGGCTCGGCATCGCCGTCCACATGAACCGTTGTTGGTTCGAGGGTCAGGCCTCCGGTTGTGCCCTGGTCCACCCGGATACGGGCTTTTGCCCCCTGAACCACCACTTGCCCAGACGCGCCCGTGACAACAGGCCAGCGCTCGTCGTACTGGATTCGGGCGTTGGTAAACTGATACTGCTGGCTGGTAGTGAAACTGCCCGGCGGTGACCCCTTGTTCACCTGCCCGTGACCGTAAAAGACACCGTGGTCAATGTCTGCGCTTTCAACAGCGCTGGTGATCCAGTCGTAGAAACCGGGATCCACGACCTTGCCCGGCACGAAATCCGCCAACATCGGCGCCGTTGCATCCCATGCTTCAACTCGCATCGAGAGCGTATCCTCGCCGGGCTCCTGCAGCTTCAGATCGAAAGCGCCGGCAAGTCGCGTCTTGCCTTGATACTGGATATCAATACGGTCGGACCAAATGCGTTTGCGGGGGCCATCAATCTGCCAGTGAACCTGGGTCCGGAGATGCGCCAGTGACCAAGCGTTCATGAATTCCTGCGGGAATCCCAGCGTCACGTCGTCCGTGTCCACGGACACCTGACCGGCCGAGCGGGACAGGGTCAGACGGCCATTCAATCCCTGCACGCCCGGCGCGCCATCGAAGGCCTGCACGGACACGCCCGTCAATTGCCCCGTCAGTTGGAAATCATCAGCCGTTTCCGGCACCCGGAGTGTCAGGTCTTGCAACTCGCCACCGGGTTGGTAGTGCGCCAGCGCGTTGCGCAACTCGTCATCCAGGGGTGCGATGGCTTGTGCCATGCCGGACAGCATGCCCAGCGGGGCTTTTGAAGCGACCACGCTCCAGCCGTCATCGCGGATGATGCGCAGATCGATGTTACGCGCCGATTGCCCGGCCCAGTCCCAGCCCAGGCCCTGAACATCCAGACGCCAGCGGTCATCCCCCGTTCGCTGCCAGCCCACCTGGGCCTGGACCGATTCAACCGGCGCCTGAGTCTCGCCGTCGGCCCGAATCTGCACGTGCGGCACCGACAGGCGGGCATTGACTCGCTCCAGCTCACCACCGGCGAAGCGCAGCCACGCCTGACCACCGGCATCCACGCTGTCGATCAAACGGTTCTGCCACTGATAACGCTGCAGGAAGGCATCAAACAGGCGACCGGAATCCACATCGACAAACAGCGTGCCGTCGAAATCGCCACGGAAGAAGTGCTCACCCTCAAGATAGAAACGGGCCAACTGGGTCGTGGAGCCAGGCTGCATCGCACGGCCGGAAGCACTGAAGGTGCCACGCCAATAGCGCAGGTCCACTTGTGGAATGAAGAACGTCCGACGCGGTTCGTCAGGCACCTTGAGGCCCAGGTGCACCTGATTGAGCTGGACCGAAGGATCGGACAGCACCTCGCCCAGGCGATTGATCCAGGCTCGGGGCCCGGATTCGTCTCCCGCCGCGTCAGAGGCGTCGGCCTGGGGCAGTGTCAGCCCCTCGATGGTGATGGCCCCTGAAGGGCTCTGCGCGAGCGTCAGGTCCATGCCGCTGGCGACCAGGTCATTGAAGACCAGGCGCTGTCGCACCAGCGAAGCCACCGAATCGAGCCGGATGTCCACACGCTCGACCCGGGCAATGACCTTCTCCGGTTGTTCCGGATCGCGGATCTCCATGCCCGAAAGATCCAGCACCGGATCCATGCCCTTCCATTGCCCATGCAACTGATCGATATGCACCGGCTGGCCCAGGCGCTCCGAAAGCACCGCTTCGATCTGCGCCTGATAGCGATCGACGGCGTGCATCAGCTGCCGGCCGATCACCACATAGAGCGCAATGACGATCAGAATCGCCAACACGGCCATCCAGACCAGATTGGCCAGGCGGATCAGCCAGCGCAATGGCAGGGAGGTGTCGGGAGGCGTTTCCCGGCGACGGGCTTTCGGGTCAGATACGTCCATGCAATGCCCGCCGGCCTAGTCCTGAACCGGGGTAAACGCCGTCGGGAGGTAGCAGCGACGGCGATTCACGTTACAGCAGGACCACATCGTACTGTTCCTGACTGTAAAAGGGTTCGACCTGGAAGCGAATGCTCTTGCCAATGAACGTTTCCAGATCCGCGACGTTATCGGATTCCTCGTCCAGCAGGCGATCAACCACGGACTGGGAGGCCATGACCAGATAGCTTTCAGCCTCATAGGCCCGGTTGACCCGCATGATCTCGCGGAACACCTCATAGCAGACCGTTTCGGGGGTTTTCAGGAAGCCACGCCCGTCACAGATCGGGCAGGATTCGCACAGCACCTGCCCCAGGCTTTCGGTGGTCCGCTTACGGGTCATTTCCACCAAGCCCAGCTCCGATACACCGGTGATCTTGGTCTTGGCGTGGTCCCGCTCGAGCATTTTCTCCAGCATCCGGTGGACCTGGCGCTGGTGCTCGGTGTCTTCCATGTCGATGAAATCGATGATGATGATCCCACCCAGGTTGCGCAGCCGCAGCTGTCGGCTGATTGCGCGGGCCGCCTCCAGGTTGGTCTTGAAAATAGTCTCTTCGAGATTACGGTGCCCCACAAAGGCGCCGGTATTGATATCGATCGTCGTCATCGCCTCGGTCTGATCGATGATCACGTAGCCGCCGGACTTGAGCTGCACCTTGCGGCTCAGGGCTTTCTGGATTTCATCCTCAACGCTGTACAGATCGAAAATCGGCCGCTCGCCCGGATAGTACTCCACCTTGTCGGAGAACTCGGTGACAAACTCCTCCACGAACTCCATGACCCGCTGGTAGCTCTCCCGGGAGTCGATGCGCACTTTTTCGGTCTGCGGGCGCACCAGATCCCGGATGGTACGAATAAACAGCGGCAGGTCCTGATAGATGACCGACGGCGCTTTACCGGTGGCGTTGCGCTCCACAACCGACTGGTGCAGGCGGTGCAGGTAGGTCATGTCCCCCAGAAGATCGTCGCGGGAGGCACCTTCTGCAGCCGTCCGGATAATGTAGCCGCCACTGGCCTCCAGCGCTTCCGCGCCTTCCTGGACCAGACTACGCAGGCGCTCGCGCTCGGTGTCGTCTTCAATCCGCTGGGAAATGCCGACGTGCTGGACTTCTGGCATGAACACCAGATAACGGGAGGGAATCGACAGCTGCGTGGTCAGACGCGCGCCTTTGGTGCCGATCGGGTCCTTGGTGACCTGGACCACCAACGACTGCCCTTCACGCAGCAGCGAGCGGATGTCCGGCACCGCCTTGGGCGTGTCGGAAGCGGACTCCTCACCGTTGCCCACCACCAGAACGTCGGAAGCGTGGATAAAAGCGGCCCGCTCCAGGCCAATATCGACAAACGCGGCTTCCATCCCGGGCAGGACCCGGACCACCTTGCCTTTGTAGATGTTGCCAACGATCCCTTTGCGGCTGGTGCGCTCAATATAGGTTTCCTGCAACATGCCGTTCTCGACCAGGGCCACCCGGGTCTCGACCGGCGTCACGTTGATCAGGATTTCCTCACTCATACCGACTTCTCCGCCGACGGCAGCCAGGTCTTCCAGACCGGCTGCCCTGCTTCTGCAAACAATTCCGCAGTTTCCTGCAGGGGCAGGCCGACTACGGCGCTGTAGCTACCCCATAGGCCGTCAACGAAAACGGCTCCCCTGCCCTGAATACCGTAGCCTCCGGCTTTGTCCCGGGGCTCACCGGTCTGCCAGTAGGCATGAATTTCTTCGTCGCTCAACGCCCTGAAGCGGACCTCTGTCACGGCCAGCCGGGCGTAGCAGCCAAACTCGCCCGCCAGCGCCACTGCGGTCATCACCTTGTGCGTGCGACCGGAAAGATGGCGGAGCATGTCCGCCGCCTCGGCCGCATTGGTCGGCTTGCCCATGATCCGGTCTTCGCAGGCCACTGTGGTGTCCGAACCAATGACCAGACTGGCAGAATCTTCGGCCTGGGCCAGACCCGCCTCGGCCTTTTCCCGGGCCAGGCGCTCCACGTAATGCTCGGGGCGCTCGCCGGGAAGGCAGGTTTCATCGATATCCACCGGGCATACCGAAAATGAGAGTCCGATCTGCGCCAGCAGTTCCCGGCGGCGGGGTGATGCAGATGCCAGAATAACGGGCCGCGTCGTACTCATGATGTCCTCGCGCTATGCCAGCTTCAGATTCAGTCGATCAAGAATGCCACAGACAAACGGCCATACGAGGGTGCTGGTCACTGCCGGCAGCAAATAGGTGAAACCCGGATTGTCGGCGCCCAACAATTGATTCACGAAGTGCACGAACATCTGGTTGATGCCCAGCAGCAGAAACACCATCAGACACTGCTGTGGCATCGGGAACATGCGCAGCCGCTGATGCGTGGTCAGCACCAGAAACGCCACCAACGCCATGGCAAGGGCATTGATCCCGAGTGTGCTGGCCTCAAGCACGTCCAGGAACAGCCCCAGCACCCACGCCACCAGCACACCAAACCGGCTGGGGGCCCGGAATGTCCAGTAAAACACCATCAACCCCAACCATTCGGGGCGATAGACCAGCCAGTCCACCGGAAACAGGGAAATGCTCAGGACCAGGGAGATCAGGACACTGATCGCAAACACGGGGTAACTGATGACGGATAGACTCATTCGCTCCCCTCACTGTCTGAAGCACTTCCGGATTCCGCTTCGGCGGCCGCCTGTGCGCAGTCAACCTCACCCGGGGGGCAGTCGTCGTCGCCACGGCGCACTTGCGGCTGAAACACCACCAACACCAAGTCACTCTGATTCAGCTTGGCTTTGGGTTCGGCCTGAATATCGGCAAAGGGCTCGCCGGGCTCGCTGTGGATACGAGTGACTGTGGCGACCGGGTACCCTTTCGGGAAACGACCGCCCAGGCCGGAGCTGACCAGCTCATCGCCCTCGCGGATATCCGCCGTGTCGGGGACATGCACCAGATCGAGTGTGTCGGGATTTCCGGTGCCCAGCAGGATCGCCCTGACGCCGCTGCGCAGGACTTCCACGGGCACCGCATGGCTGCTGTCAGACACCAACAGCACCCGGGACGTAAAGCGGCTGGTCTGGATAACCTGCCCCATCAGGCCATTGGCATCCAGGATAGCCTGACCTTCGGTGACCCCGTCGCGGGATCCCTTGTTGATGATCAGTTCATGGGAGAAGGGATCGGGAGAGACGCCAATGACGTCGGCCACCACAACCCGCTCGTCCAGCTGTGTGGCCACGCCGTTGAGACTGCGCAGTTCAATGTTGTCTGCAGCCAGGGACGCATACTTGATGGAGCGCCGTTCGAGTACCAGCAGGCGGGCACGCAGGGATTCGTTTTCCTCGATCAGGTCATCCCGACTGGTGAAAACATCAGCCCCCCAGTCCGAGAGACTGTCGGGAACGTGGCCCAGCCATACCACCGGCGTCAAAGCAGAACTGAGCCAGCTTCGCAGCTCGTCGACCCGCCCGAAGCGGGAATCCAGAACCACAAGCACCAGCGACAGAACGACCACCAGCAACAACCGGAATCCCGGGATGGGCCCCCTTGCAAACAGCGTCTTGATAGCTCAATTCTCCCCGCTTAAAACGACAACCGCCGCTGCGACGAATCGACAGCGGCGGCCAGAGGCGATGCCTCATCGCATCGCTAATTTCTGCTCGCGAAGGCTGTATCAGCCTTCGTGTGAAAACATGCCAATGCCGCCCCGGTCGATGACCTCAAGCGCCTTGCCGCCACCCCGTGCCACGCAGGTCAACGGATCTTCGGCGACAATCACCGGCAGGCCGGTCTCTTCGCTCAGGAGCTTATCCAGGCCGCGCAACAGAGCGCCGCCACCGGTGAGGACGATACCACGCTCGGCAATATCCGACGCCAGTTCCGGCGGAGACTGTTCCAGCGCACTTTTCACGGTCTGAACGATCTGCGCCAGGGACTCCTGCAGGGCTTCCAGGATTTCTTCGCTGTTCAGGGTAAAGGCTCGGGGCACGCCCTCGGCCAGATTGCGTCCGCGCACGTCGATCTCACGGATCTCGACACCTTCATAGGCGCACCCGATCTCGTGCTTGATCCGCTCGGCGGTGGAATCACCAATCAGGCTGCCGTAGTTGCGGCGCACGTAGGTGACAATCGCTTCGTCGAACTTATCACCACCCACCCGAACGGATTCGGCATACACGATGCCGTTCAGGGAGATGATGGCAATTTCCGTGGTGCCGCCGCCGATGTCGACAATCATGGAACCGCTGGCCTCTTCCACCGGCAGGCCGGCGCCGATGGCCGCGGCCATCGGCTCCTCAATCAGGAACACTTCTCGTGCGCCGGCGCCCATGGCAGATTCGCGAATGGCCTTACGCTCCACCTGGGTCGATTTGCTCGGCACACAGACCAGAACTCGTGGGCTCGGTGTGATAAAGCTGTTTTCGTGCACTTTGTGGATAAAGTGCTGCAGCATTTTTTCGGTGACCACGAAGTCGGCAATCACGCCATCTTTCAACGGTCGGATGGCGGTAATGTTGCCCGGTGTACGGCCCAGCATGCGCTTGGCCTCGCCACCAACGGCAGCAACCATCTTCTGGGCATTATTGGTGCGAATCGCCACTACAGACGGTTCGTTCAGGACAATACCGCGGTCACGGACATAAATAAGGGTGTTGGCCGTCCCCAGATCGATGGATAAATCACTGGAAAAAAGACCACGAATTTTCTTGATGAGCATTAGCGTATTTTCAACCTGAGACAAACAGTCGCGAAATGAATGCGGCAACTTTAGCAGTGGGCCGGTATACAGGCAAGGCTCATAACAGGCCGGAAGCAGCGTCATATCTGGATTACTGCTTGCTCCCCACGGCCTGTCGCATCACCGGAATCTGCCGCTCACCGCCTCCCGAACGCGCCGCAATCTGTTACCATACTGCGCCATTAAACAAATGCCTGAATTAGACCGGGGCGCGCAACCAGAGTCCCTGGACCGGTTCAGCATCCATAAGTTCACCGTTAAGTGGAGACGTTACGTGGCCATATCCCGCGAGGAGATTGAAAAAGTCGCCCTGCTGGCACGCATCCGCCTGGAAGACAACCAGGTCGGCGCCCTGGAGAAGGACGTGGGCAACATCCTGAATCTGGTGGACCAGCTTCAGTCCGCCGACACCTCGTCGGTCGAACCGTTGGCTCACCCGCTGGACGCCACCCAGCGACTGCGCGCGGATGAAGTCACCGAACACGACCAGCGCGACGCCTTCCAGCGCATTGCCCCGGCAACCGAGGACGGCCTGTACCTGGTGCCCCGCGTGATCGAGTGATGCGCCGCCCATTGCCAGCCGAATGACGACTCAGACTGTTACGGACACTTTTTATGCACGACAAAACTGTTGCTGAACTGGCCCGCGACCTTGAGCAGGGCACCGTTTCCAGCGTCGAACTGACCCGGCACTTCCTCGAACGGATCCGCCAGGACGATACCCGCTACAACAGCTTTATTACGGTCACCGAAGACGAAGCGTTGAAAGACGCCAGGGCAGCCGACGAACGTCGCGCCCGGGGCGAAGCCACGCCCTGGACCGGTATTCCCTTTGCCCACAAGGACATCTTCTGCACTGACGGCGTTCGCACCACCTGTGGCTCGCGCATGCTGGAGAACTTTGTTCCGCCTTACGACGCCACCGTGACCGCGCGCTTCCGCGACGCGGGCGCCGTGTGCCTGGGCAAGACCAACATGGACGAGTTCGCCATGGGCTCCTCCACCGAAAGCAGCTACTACGGCGCCACGGTAAACCCCTGGGGTGACAATCTGGTTCCGGGCGGCTCTTCCGGCGGCTCTGCAGCGGCTGTTGCAGCGCGACTCGTGCCCGCGGCGACCGGCACCGATACCGGCGGGTCCATCCGCCAGCCGGCGGCCATGTGCGGCATCACTGGCCTCAAACCGACCTACGGCCGCGTTTCCCGCTACGGCATGATCGCTTTCGCTTCCAGCCTGGACCAGGGCGGCACCATGGCCCGCACGGCCGAAGACAACGCCCTGATGTTGAACGTGATGGCCGGCTTCGATCCCAAGGACTCCACTTGCATCGATCGTCCGGTGCCAGACTACACGGCAAACCTGAACGAGCCGCTCAAGGGCCTGAAAGTCGGTCTGCCGAAGGAATACTTCACGGAGCAGCTGGACGACAAGATGGCCGGGCAGGTGCGCGCCGCCATCGCCGAATACGAAAAGCTGGGCGCCACAGTGCAGGAAATCTCGCTGCCCAACACACACCTGGCAATCGCCGCCTACTACATCATTGCGCCGGCCGAAGCCTCCGCCAATCTGTCGCGCTTTGACGGCGTGCGCTACGGGTACCGCTGCGAGGCCCCCAAGGACCTGATGGACCTCTACACCCGCACCCGCGCCGAGGGCTTCGGGGAAGAGGTCAAGCGCCGGATCCTCGTCGGCACCTATGCCTTGTCTGCCGGCTACTATGACGCCTATTACCTGAAGGCGCAGAAAGTCCGCCGACTGATCCAGCAGGACTTCGTTGAGGCCTTCAAATCCGTCGACATCATCATGGGCCCGGCGGCGCCAACCCCGGCCTTTGGCATTGGCTCGAAGACCGATGATCCGGTCAAGATGTACCTGGAAGACATCTACACCATCGCCATCAACCTGGCTGGCGTGCCGGCCATGTCGGTGCCGGCCGGCCAGATCGATGGATTGCCGGTAGGCCTGCAACTGATCGGCAACTACTTCGATGAGGCTCGCCTGCTCAACGCCGCCCATCAGTTCCAGCAAGCCACTGACTGGCACACCCTGACGCCTGCGGGCTGAACCAGAAGGAAGGACGACACATCATGCAATGGGAAGTTGTGATCGGGCTGGAAATCCACGTTCAGCTCGCCACCCAGACCAAAATCTTCTCCGGCACCAGCACCGCTTATGGCGCGGCGCCCAACACCCAGGCCAGCGCCGTTGACCTGGCGATGCCCGGCACCCTGCCGGTCGCCAACGAACAGGCGTTCCGCTATGCCGCCATGTTCGGCCTGGCCATCGACGCAGAGATCAACCGCCGCTCCGTGTTCGAACGGAAAAACTACTTCTACCCGGACCTGCCCAAAGGCTACCAGACCACTCAGCTGGCACAGCCTATCGTGGGACCGGGCCACGTGGACATCCGTCTGGAAAACGGCGCCGAGAAGCGGGTTCGCATCCACCACGCGCACCTGGAAGAGGACGCCGGCAAGTCCCTCCACGAGGATTTCCACGGCATGACCGGCATCGACCTCAACCGGGCGGGCACACCGCTGATCGAGATCGTCACCGAGCCGGATATGCGCTCTGCCGAAGAGGCTGTCGCTTTCGCCCGCAAACTGCATGGCCTGGTGACCTCGCTGGGCATTTGCGACGGCGATATGTCCCAGGGCTCGATGCGCTTCGACGTGAACGTCTCGATTCGACCGCAGGGCACCGATCAACTGGGCACCCGTACGGAGACCAAAAACCTGAACTCGTTCCGGTTCATGGAAGCCGCGATCCATCACGAAGTCGAACGCCAGATCGATATCCTCGAAGACGGCGGCGAGATCGTCCAGGAAACCCGGCTCTTTAATGGCGACCGGAACGAAAGCCGCTCCATGCGGACCAAGGAAGAAGCCAACGACTATCGTTACTTCCCCTGCCCCGACCTGCTGCCGGTCGAGATCGATGAAGCCTTCATCGACAGCCTCCGAGCGGCCATGCCGGAACTGCCGGACGCCAAGGAAGCTCGTTTCAAGGCGGACTACGGCCTTTCCGACTACGATGCAGGCCTGCTGAGTAACAACGCCGCGACGGCCGATTACTTCGAGGCAACGGTCAAGACGGGCGGCGACGCCAAGCTGGCCGCCAACTGGATTCTGGGTGAGCTCAGCGCGCGGCTCAATGCTGCCGAGCTGAATATCAAGCAAAGCCCGGTATCCGCCGAACGCCTGGGCGCGCTGGTACAGCGCATTGCCGACAACACCCTGTCCTCATCCGGCGCCAAGAAGGTTTTCGAAGCGCTCTGGAACGGCGATGAGGCCGACGTCGACACCATCATCGATCGGGAAGGCCTGAAGCAGGTGTCCGATACCGGAGAACTGGAAAAGTTGGTGGACAGCGTGCTGGCCGACATGGGCGACCAGATCGAACAGTATCGCGCCGAAGACGATCCCAAGAAGCGCAAGAAGCTGATGGGCGGGTTCATGGGCCCGTTGATGAAGGCCTCTAAAGGCCAGGGCAACCCCAAGCTGCTCAACGAAATCCTGCAGAAGAAGCTGGAAGGATGAGCCGAAGGCCTGCCCAATCGGGCGGGCCTTCGTCATTACGGCCTCTGCCCACCCTCAAATGCGACGGCGTTCACGACACACTTCTTGCCCAATTTTGCAGACGGGTCTATGCTTTCAGGCTGTTAGCGACGATTTGTAAAATAAGACGACATGCAAAGACGACTGAGATCGGTCCGCACGTCGATCCGGAATTCAGAGCGCATTATGGGCAGTGCACTAGATCCATTTCCGTCTACACTTGGCGGGCTAAAAACCATGGGTGGCAAACCAAACCTGAGACAACAGCAACGCATCTCAACCCGGCTGTCCGTCACCGTCACCAATGAGGAAGGCAACAGCCTGACCTGCCAAACGGCCAACCTGTCCCGGGCCGGCATGATGGTCGAGTGTGAAAGCGACCGGATTGATGCCCTGATCAGCGACCGCCGAACCATTGCCCCCAAGGATCCCGTGGCCCTGGACGTCCACTTCTCCGTCCCGGTCGTCACCGTTCAATCCGTGAACGTGGCCGCCCGCTGCCATGTGGTGCACCTGCGCCGGATCTCCCGCAAGCTGTTCCACCTGGGCCTGCAATTCAGTCATTTTGAAGGCAACGGGCACGACTACGTGGACCAGTTTGTCAGCCGCAAACTGGCCGACGACTGATTCGGTTCCGCCATTGCTTTTGCCGGGATGACAGCTCGCCAACGGGCATATTGTTATATCTCTAAACTATAGTCCCTCGCCTTCTTATAGCGACCTCAACTCTGGTATAGTTTCGCTCCAAGATTGGACACATCCGCTCCTGGAATACCCGGCCCACACAGCGCGCCTGTTCCAGCGAAAAACGGGAACCTGACCCGCTGTCATCGGATGACGTTCCGAATCGCATATCATCAAAGGCATCTCATGCAACCGGTAACTGGATCATGACCACCTATAACCTGACGCATCTCAAGCAACTGGAAGCTGAAAGCATCCACATCATTCGGGAAGTGGCCGCTGAATTCGATAACCCGGTCATGCTCTACTCCATCGGCAAAGACTCCTCAGTGATGCTGCACCTTGCACGCAAGGCGTTCTATCCGGGCAAGATCCCGTTCAAGCTGATGCACGTAGACACGACCTGGAAGTTCAAGGAAATGATCAAGTTCCGGGACGAGCAGGCTAAAAAGTACGATCTGGATCTGATCGTCCACATCAACCAGGAAGGCGTTGATGCCGGCATCGGTCCGTTCACCCACGGCAGTGCCAAGCACACCGACGTGATGAAAACCCAGTCCCTGAAGCAGGCTTTGAACAAGTACAAGTTCGATGCCGCCTTCGGGGGCGCTCGTCGCGACGAGGAAAAATCCCGCGCCAAGGAGCGGGTCTACTCGTTCCGGGACGAGTACCATCGCTGGGATCCCAAGAACCAGCGTCCCGAGCTGTGGAACATCTACAACGGCAAGATCAACAAGGGTGAAAGCATCCGGGTTTTCCCGCTGTCCAACTGGACTGAGCTGGATATCTGGCAGTACATCTATCTCGAAAACATCGAGCTTGTTCCGCTGTACTACGCCGCCGAACGCCCCGTCGTCGAGCGCGACGGCACCCTGATCATGGTGGACGACGACCGCATGCCGCTGAAAGATGGTGAGAAACCGATGATGAAATCGGTTCGCTTCCGGACCCTGGGGTGCTACCCGCTGACCGGCGCCATCGAGTCCAAGGCCGACACCCTGACCGACATCATCCAGGAAATGCTGCTGGCGAAGAGCTCCGAACGCCAGGGCCGCGTGATCGACCACGATTCCGCGGGCTCCATGGAGCAGAAGAAACGCGAAGGTTACTTCTAAACCGGCACCGCCAGACAGACAGCATCTACGGGAAAAGAATCATGTCACACCAGTCTGAATTGATCGCTGAAGATATTCACGCGTACCTGAAACAGCATGAAGAGAAAGAACTGCTGCGCCTGCTGACCTGCGGCAGTGTGGATGACGGTAAAAGCACCCTGATCGGCCGCCTGCTCCACGACACCAAGATGATCTACGAAGATCATATGGCCAGCCTCAAGGCAGACAGCGCCAAGCTGGGCACCACCGGGGAAAAACTGGACCTGGCCCTGCTGGTGGATGGTCTGCAGGCAGAGCGGGAGCAAGGCATCACGATTGATGTGGCCTACCGTTATTTCTCTACGGACAAGCGCAAGTTCATCATCGCCGACACTCCAGGCCACGAGCAGTACACCCGGAACATGGCGACTGGCGCCTCCACCGCGCAGCTGGCCGTGGTGATGATCGACGCCCGTCACGGGGTACTCACCCAGACGCGTCGCCACTCGTTCATCGCGTCCCTGCAGGGCATCAAGCACATCGTGGTCGCCATCAACAAGATGGACCTGGTGGACTTCAGCGAAGAGCGGTTCGAGGAGATCAAGAAAGACTACCTCGAGTTTGCCGAAAAGCTGGGTTTGCAGGACATCCGATTCGTGCCGATTTCCGCGCTGGAAGGCGACAATGTCGTCAACCGTAGCGAAAACACTCCCTGGTTCACCGGTCAGCCGCTGATGGAAATCTTGGAAACCGTGGAAGTCTCCCGCGACAAGAACATGGAGCACTTCCGGTTCCCGGTGCAGTACGTCAACCGGCCCAACCTGAACTTCCGCGGATTCAGCGGCACCATCGCCTCCGGCGTGATTCGCCCGGGCGACGACATCATGGCCCTGCCCTCACGTCGCACCAGCAAGGTCAAGGAAATCGTCACCTTCGACGGCAACCTGGACAGCGCCTACATTGATCAGGCTGTGACCCTGACCCTGGAAGACGAGATCGACGTCAGCCGTGGCGACATGCTGGTCAAGCCGGGAGACGAACCGCTGGTCAGCAACAAGTTCGACGCCCACATCGTGTGGATGATCGACCAGCCGATGGCCCAAAACCGCTTGTATGACATCAAGCTGGGACCGAACTTTACGTCCGGCTCGGTCACGTCCGTGCATCATCAGATCGATGTCAACACGCTCGACAAGGACAGCGACCGCGACAACCTGGAACTGAACGAAATTGGCCTGTGCGAAGTCACCCTGAGCCAACCGGTGGCGTTCGATCCGTATCCGCGCAACCGCGCGACGGGCGCGTTCATCATCATCGACCGCCTGACCAACGTCACCATTGGTGCGGGCATGATCAGCGGACTGTCCAGGTCCAGCGAAGACGCCCTGCAGCCGGTGACTGCCGAGGAACGCGAGCGTCGCCTGTCCCAGAAGCCGCTGATCATCGGCTGCACCGGCAGCCAGGCGCCGGAACTGGCACGAGCCATCGAGCGCAAACTGTTCGACCTGGGCAAAACCAGTGTCGTGCTGACGGAAGACAATGCAGGCAACGCCGATGATCGTCGTCGGGGCGCGCAGGTCCTCACCGCACACGGCCTGATTGCCGTTGCCGTCAACATTGGCGACGACATTGCCGCGGTAGGCGCATCGGCCGACGCCGAGAGCGACATCGCCGCAACGGCCGACAAACTGGTTCAGGAGCTGATCAGCAAGCAGCGGATCTGATAAGCTCTCGCCCCAGACGATACTGAACACGGCCATGACCGGTTACGACAGGTCATGGCCGTTTTGCGTTTCCAGAGGACACCCATGGCGATTAAACAGCTGCGAATCACCTTTGCCAGTCAGATGCAGCCCGGGCACGACGCCCAGGTGCGCCCCGGCAAAACCCTGTCAGAGCCCGGCGGCGATTACGAGGGCCTGCACAAACAGCTCAAGCGCCTGTTCAACGCCAAACCCGGCAAGAAATACGGTCGCTTTACCGACGATATTGGCACCAGCCCGGCCAGCGCCTGGTTCCGGGACTACCTGGAAGGCAAGCAGACCTTCGAGAGCCTGACCGACAAACTGTTCGGCCAGTGGCAGGAGCTGCTAACCGGTTGTCAGGAGGAATACTTCGGTCACCTGATGCTGGTCCACGAAGCCCTGGCCGACGGCGAAGTGATCTACCTGTTTGCGCTGGAGAGCGACAGCGCCCTGCGACTGGACCACGAGCAGAACCTGGACGCCATGGACGTGCTGAGCCTGTCACGCCTGAACCTGGCTCTGCGCCTGGAAGTGGACGACTGGCTCGGGGACCATCCTTCGGAAAACTTCCTGACGCTGGTCCACGCCCGGGGCACGGCTGAGCCGGGAGAACTGTTCATCCGCCTGGGCGGCTTCACCAATCAGGTGGACGTCGAGAAGGAAACCACGACGTTCCTGAACGCCGTCGAGGCCTTCGCCGCCCAGACCGAGGAGCCGGAGAAAGCCGGCCAGGTCCGGTCCAAGGCCTATGAATTCTGCAAGGAACAACACGCCCTGGGCGAGCCGGTAGCCATCGATGCCCTGTCGGGCTACCTGGACGAAGAGCAGCCCGATCGCTTCCGCCAGTTCGCGTCGGAAACCCAGGAAATCCCCAACGATGCGGTGCTGCACCCGGATCATCGCAAGGTCAAGAAGCTGGTGAGAATCTCCGGGTCCGGCGGCGGGATGAGCGTGTCGTTCTCTTCGGATCTGGTGAACCAGGCGGTTTACTACGACCGGGATAGCGACGCGCTGACCATCACACGCCTGCCCAAAGCCCTGCGGGAACAGCTGCAGCGGTATCTGGAAAACCGCGAAGAGAAAGGCGAATAGTGGATTATTTGCCGGGCGGCGTGGCGAAATCTTCAGGCCGCGCCCGCTCCCGGTTGCGCCGGATATCCCGGACTTCGGTCATCCAGCCCACCCCGTCGATCAACTCCCCCGTTTCCACGTCAAAAGGCGGATACGGCAGATTGCGATCGTCGCAGTAGCGGGTGATTTGCGGCTGACACCAGCGGAACAGCAGGCGCTCGTATTCGTCGTCCGGCATCCGACGGCAATCGAACATACCCGCCTCGGAGCGCTGTCGCTGGGCCTCTGCCAGGATAATGGCGCACGCCGCCGACACGTTCAGCGATTCCACCATCCCCATCATCGGCACCACGATGTGCTCGTCCGCTTCAGCCGCCGCTTCTGCCGACACGCCATCCAGCTCATTGCCCAGCACCAACGCGCAAGGCACCGTGAAATCGACATCCCGATAATCGATGGCCCGCTCGGACAACTGTGCGGCATAGATCCGTCGACCTTTGCCGCGCAACTCACCGATTGCGGCCGCCATATCCGGATGGGTATGCGTTGTCACCCAGTTGTGGCTGCCGCCGGCGGTCTTGCGAAAGGCGCGATAACCTTCCCGCGGCCAGACCGCGTGCATATTGGCCACGCCGAAGGCATCGCAGGAGCGTATGATGGCGGACACGTTGCGTGGCTTATGGATCTGGTCCGTGAGCACGTGCAGGTCCGGCTGACGGCGTTCGAGGGTGCCCTTGATGCGGGCGAGTCTTTCAGGGGTCATGGCAGGTGACAGCGTCGCTCAGTCTTTGTTGCGGTTGTGGCCAGGGTTCCCGGGGAACGGCGTAACGCCACTCTTGACCCGCCCCAGCGGATGCTCCGCCGCCGCGGGTTCGACTTCGTCAATCCGCACGATGGCGTTCATGGGAATGTAGGTGCGCTGGACACCCTCGAACTCGGTCCGCAGCTTTTCCTGGGAAGGATCCACCAGCACCTGGCTGCGCTCACCGAATGTCAGCGCCTCCACTTCCAGGAAGCCGAACATTTCGCTGGGATACACATGCCCCGCGTAGATCTCGAAGACCTCGTCCTGATTGTAGAAAATGATCTTGTAGCACTTCTTGGCAACCATTCAGACAACTCCGGCGATGTTCACGCCCACTTTCGGGCCCACAAAAGGGCGCGTATGGTAACACGATGCCGCGGCAACGGGCGCTCTCCGGAGAGGGCCTGTACGTAATCACCCTGTCGCCTCTGGTTGCCGTTTGATCAGACCGTTATAATAGCCCGTTTACCTTCATCCAACGATCTGTCGAGTTCCATGACCAAGAAGCTGTTTATCAAGACCCACGGCTGCCAGATGAACGAGTACGATTCATCACGTATGGCCGACCTGCTGAAATCCGGCGAAGACGTCGAAATGACCGACAACGCGGACGATGCAGACATCCTGCTGCTGAACACCTGCTCGATCCGCGAAAAAGCGCAGGAGAAGGTGTTTCACCAGTTGGGGCGCTGGAAGCAGCTCAAGTCCCGCAAGCCGGATCTGGTGATCGGCGTCGGCGGCTGCGTGGCCAGCCAGGAAGGTCAGGCGATTATCGACCGGGCGCCCTATGTCGACATGGTGTTCGGCCCGCAGACCCTGCACCGCCTGCCGGAACTGATCCAGGAATCCCGCAAGGGCGGCGTGGGCGTGGTCGACGTCAGCTTCCCGGAGATCGAGAAGTTCGACAACCTGCCCTCCCCGGGGGCGGAAGGCGCCTCGGCGTTCGTGTCGATCATGGAAGGCTGCTCCAAATACTGCACCTTCTGCGTCGTACCTTACACCCGCGGCGAGGAAGTCAGCCGCCCGGTGGACGACGTGATTGCCGAAGTCGCGCACCTGGCCACCCAGGGCGTGCGTGAGGTCAACCTGCTGGGCCAGAACGTCAATGCCTACCAGGGCGAAACCTACGACGGCGACACGATCGACCTGGCCGAGCTGATCACCATGATCGCCACCATCGACGGCATCGACCGCATCCGCTTCACCACCTCCCACCCGGTGGAATTCTCCGATGCACTGATCGACGTCTACGAAACCGTGCCCGAGCTGGTCAGCCACCTGCATCTGCCGGTCCAGAGCGGTTCGGATCGCATCCTGGCGGCCATGAAGCGTGGTCATACGGCGCTGGAGTACAAATCCAAGCTGCGCCGCCTGCGCAAGATCCGGCCGGACATCAGTTTTTCATCAGACTTCATCATCGGCTTCCCCGGCGAGACCGACCGGGACTTCGAGGCCACCATGAAGCTGATCGAGGACATTGGCTTCGATGTGTCCTTCAGCTTCATCTACAGCCAGCGCCCGGGCACGCCGGCGTCCGACCTTCCGGACGACACGCCGATGGATGTCAAGAAGCAGCGCCTGAGCATCCTGCAGCAGCGCATCAACCAGCAGGCCCAGGAAATCAGCCGCCGGATGGTGGGCTCGACCCAGCGCATCCTGGTCACCGGGCTGTCCAAGAAAGATCCGGGCGAATACGCCGGGCGCACCGAGAACAACCGGATCGTCAACTTCCGCACCGACAATCCCGACGTGGTGGGCCATTTCATTGACGTTGAAATTGTCGAAGCGCTCCCCAATTCATTAAGGGGCAGACCGGTGGACGACCGGTTGTACTGATCGATCCGCGCCGCACCAACCGGTGCGGTCATCCACTTTTCTATCCGTGAGGACTGCTTGAACAGCGACGACGCGAAACAGTTTGATCTGAAACCTGCCGATCCCCGCCGGCTGGCCACCCTGTGCGGTCAGTTCGACGAGCACCTGAAACACATCGAGCGGCGCATGAGCGTGCGCATCGGCTACCGCGGCCACCATTTCCGGGTCGAAGGCGAAGCCGAACACGCCAGCGCCGCCGCGGAAGTCCTGCGCCACCTGTACCGGGAAACCGAGGCGCTGGACGATATCTCCCCGGACATGGTGCACCTGTATATCCGGGAATCCGGGTTTGAGCGCCTGCCCGACGAGAAGGCCTTCGATGGCAGCCAGATCATTATCAAGACGCCGAAGCTCCAGGCCCGTCCGCGCGGCAAGAACCAGCAGCGCTACGTTCACAGCATCCGTTCCCACGACGTGAACTTCGGTATCGGTCCGGCCGGTACCGGCAAGACCTGGCTGGCGGTGGCCTGTGCCGTGGAAGCGCTGAAGGACGAACAGGTCAAGCGCATCCTGCTGGTCCGCCCGGCGGTAGAAGCGGGCGAGAAGCTGGGCTTCCTGCCGGGCGACCTGGCACAGAAGGTGGACCCGTACCTTCGCCCACTCTATGACGCCCTGTACGAGATGCTGGGTTTCGAGCAGGTCACCAAGCTGATCGAGAAGAGCGTGATCGAGATCGCGCCACTGGCTTTCATGCGCGGCCGAACCCTGAATAATGCGTTCATCATCCTGGACGAAAGCCAGAACACCACCCGGGAACAGATGAAAATGTTCCTGACCCGGATCGGTTTCGGCTCAACGGCGGTGATTACCGGTGACACCACTCAGGTGGACCTGCCCCGTGGCCAGCATTCCGGCCTTGTGCATGCAGCCGCCGTACTGAGCCAAGTCACGGGCATCGGTTTTACCCGCTTCGACGCCCGGGACGTCGTGCGCCACCCGCTGGTCCAGCGGATCGTGGAGGCCTATGACGATCACGATGAAGCCACCGCCGGAGGCAAGACCTCGTGACACGATTAGCGGTGGATATCCAGGTCGTCTCGGAACAATCGGGCCTTCCCGACGTCGAAAGCCTGACCAGCTGGGCCAACCAGGGCTGGCAGAGCGAGGATGAGTCGGAAGTGACGCTGCGCATCGTCGACGAGGACGAGAGCGCCACGCTGAATGGCCAGTATCGCCAGAAAGACCGCCCGACCAACGTGTTGTCTTTTCCTTTCGAGCAGCCAGAGGGGATCACCGTTCCTCTGGCCGGCGATCTGGTGGTCTGCGCGGGCGTCGTGGCCCGCGAGGCCGCGGAACAGGGCAAAACCCTGGACGCCCACTGGGCACACATGGTGATTCATGGCATGCTCCACCTTCAGGGGTATGATCATATCGATGACCGGGATGCTGAAATCATGGAAACCCTGGAGATCCGCCTGCTTGCGGAACTGGGCTTCAGCAACCCCTATCTTGCAGAGGACACGGATCAAGACTCATGAGCGACGATCACTCGAGTCGCAGTCAGGGCAACAAGTCCTGGCTGGAACGCATTTCCCAGGCTTTCTCCAACGAGCCGGAATCCATCACCGACATCCTTGAAGTCCTGCGGGATGCCGAATCCGAAAACATCATCGATGCCGATGCCATGAGCATCATCGAAGGGGCCATGCAGGTCACCGACATGCGTGTCGATGAAATCATGATCCCCCGCTCGCAGATGGTCACCGTCAAGGCCAGCGCCGAGCCCAAGACGTTCCTCAACGACATCATCGAATCGGCTCACAGCCGCTTCCCGGTCATTGGCGACAACCAGGACGACGTGATTGGCGTTCTGCTGGCCAAGGACCTGCTGCCGCTGGCCATGAACAACGACCTGACCTGGAACAAGATCCGCGAGATCCTGCGTCCGCCCACCTTTGTGCCCGAGAGCAAGCGGCTGAACCAGCTGCTCAAGGAATTCAAGGAAACTCGCAACCACATGGCCATCGTGGTGGATGAGTACGGCGGTACCGCTGGCCTGATCACCATCGAGGACGTGCTGGAGCAGATCGTCGGCGAGATCGAGGACGAACACGATTTCGACGAGGAAACCCACATCAAGGCCCGGGCCGATGGCAGCTATGCCGTCAAGGCCATGACGCCGGTAGATGACTTCAACGCCTTCTTCGACACGGAGTTGGACGAAGAGGAGTTCGACACCATTGGCGGCCTCGTCCTCCGGGAATTCGGCCACCTGCCCCGGCGCGGCGAAGAAATTGAGTTTGGCGGTTTCCAGTTCACCATCCTGAACGCGGACAATCGTGTCATACGACTGATTCAGGTCCGCCGCCGTGAGTCCTGACACAAATCCCGTCGCACGAACGCTCCGATTATTGGCGCTGGTGGTGGCCGGCGGGCTTCAGACGCTAACGTTTGCGCCCTTCGGCTACGAGTGGCTGGCACCGCTGTCGATCCTGCTGATCCTTGCTGCCGTCATGCCCGGCGGCCCGCACCGGCTGTTCCTGAAAGGCTGGCTGTTCGGGCTGGGCCTGTTCGGCAGTGGCGCCTCCTGGGTCTATATTTCCATCAGCCAGTACGGCAACACGTCGGCGCCGTTGGCAGTAGTGCTTACCGCCCTGTTCGCAGCCGGGCTTGCCCTATTTCCGGCCCTTACCTTCTGGGCCTGGGGCAAGCTGGCCGGTGACCACCCGGCCCGTCGACTGATTCTGTTTCCCGCCTTCTGGGTTATTGGCGACTGGGTCCGAAGCTGGCTGTTGACCGGCTTCCCCTGGCTCTACCTCGGCACGGCACAGGTCGATGGCCCTCTCGCCGGCTATGCGCCAGTAACCGGCGTGCATGGGGTGACGTTCCTGATTGTCGCCTCGGCAACAGCACTGTTCGGCGCCGCCATAATGCTGGCCCACCGTCGCATGGCCGCCGCCGCGGTCACCGCCGTTCTGGCCATATTGACCTGGATCGCGGGTCCGGCCTTGGCTGGGCTCAACTGGACCCAGCGGGACGACACCCCGATGGGGATCACGGCCGTGCAGGGCAATATCCCGCAACAGATTAAATGGGATCCGAACTTCCTCAAGAAACAGATTGCCACTTACCTGGATCTGACCGAGGACGACTGGAACCGGGACCTGATTCTCTGGCCAGAAACCGCCATTCCCGTGACCCAGGACCAGGCCGGCCCGCTGATCGAAAACCTGGCGAGCCGACTGGGGCCCAAATCCACGCTGATTACCGGCATTCCCTGGTACGGTTTCAGTGACAAGCTGGAAGACTTCACCTTCCGCAACAGCATCATGGCGATCGGTAATGGCAACGGCATGTACTACAAGCAGAAGCTGGTGCCTTTCGGAGAATACGTCCCACTGCAGCAATATTTGCGCGGGCTGATCGGCTTCTTCGACCTGCCCATGTCGAGCTTTTCACCGGGGCCGTCCGACCAGCAACCGCTGATCGCCAACGGCCACCGGGTGATGCCGTTCATCTGTTACGAGATTGCCTATCCGGATTTCGTGGCGCGCAACGCCGCCGACACCGACCTGCTGATCACCATCAGCAACGATGGCTGGTTTGGCCATTCCATCGGACCGCTGCAGCATCTTCAGATTGCGCGAATGCGCGCGCTGGAAACCGGTCGTTTTGTGCTTCGTGGAACCAATAACGGCGTGACCGCCATCATCGATGATCGCGGCCAGATCGTTGATCGGATTCCACAGTTCAAGAAAGGGATTATGCGCGGGGAGGTCTATCCGGTGACGGGTGCCACGCCTTTCATGACGACCGGGTCCTGGCCGATCCTGATCCTGGCCATGATCCTGGTGGTGTTTGCCCGGCCCCGGATCATACCGGAGCCGAGTCGCCAGACCCATGCCGGCTGAGACGCCAAGGACTACTCTGCCGTATCGCCGCTGACCTCCGGATCGTGGGGCCAGCGCGCGGTCACCCGCTCGAAGTAGTGCGAGCCACACGCTTCACAAGGCTCGATGTGGCTGGTTTCAACCAGGCAGACCATGTGACCGCAAGACACGCAACGCAGCACCCCGGCCGTGGCGATCTCGCCACTGATGTATTGTCCCGGCTGATGATGCAGCTTGTGGTCCAGCTCCAGGGTATCCAGACGGGTCTTGTCGGCCACTGAAAACAGCAGATCCAGCAACTGATGCTCGATCAGCGCCAGGTCCAGTCGCAACCACTCCCCGACCCCCTCACCGGTTTCACCCACGAAGTGCATGAGGTGGGAAACATCCCGACGGACATAGGCCGCGAGCAAGTCAACCTCCTCCCGGGTCAACTCCTCCAGGCCGTTCTCGAATTCCACCGCCTCGTCAACCGCGTCACGCAAACTGTCCCAGCTCTTGCGCTCCATCTGATTGAGGCGATTCACCACGCGCTCAAGCATGCGGTTGTAGACTTTCAGAGCCTGTCCGGTAAAGGCCGGTTTCTCGTTCTCACTCATGACCATCTCCTCGCACGGAAAACCATCAGTGGATACACCCTTCTTGGCATCCAGGAGCCTCCATTCATCTCCTGAGTCGTCTCTGCACGCTCTGAAGGCTGTAGGTGCAAGGCGTGGTTCGCAGTGAATGGCCGCAGCCCTTTGCAAGAATCACAACGTAGCAGATACAGCCTTCAGAACGTGCCCTCCGGGGCTTTCAGAGCGACACACACTCCACGTTGCAACTTTTTGAAAGGCGATCGGCCTTACTTCAAAGTTGCGCCTCGATTGTGAATCGCTCTGAATGCCAGAGGCGATTCAGGAGATGAGTGGAGGCTCCTTAAGTTTGGCACACTCCATGCGCGACTGCCGAGGCCCTTTTGCGGTATGGGAGCCGGATCATACGCGGCAGGCTACCTGTCGGGCCTCGTGTGCGTTAAAATGCGCGGTCTCCCCGTGACGGAAACGCCAGCGTCACGCGTATTGAACCGATATGGCCAACACCGACCGACAACAGGGTAACCTCAGTAATGGCAGGAATGGACGAGCAATATCGCCCGCAGGAAATCGAGAAAAAGGCCCAGCAGTTCTGGGAAACCAATGAAACCTTCTCGGTGAAGGAAGAGCCCGGCAAACCGAAGTACTACTGCCTGTCCATGTTCCCGTACCCCAGCGGCAAGCTGCACATGGGGCATGTCCGCAACTACACCATCGGCGATGTCATCAGCCGTTACCAGCGCATGCAGGGCAAGAACGTCCTGCAGCCGATGGGCTGGGATGCTTTCGGCCTGCCCGCGGAAAACGCCGCGGTGAAGAACAAATCCGCGCCTGCCAAGTGGACCTACGCCAATATCGAATACATGAAAGACCAGCTGCGCCAGCTGGGCTTCGGCTATGACTGGAAGCGGGAACTGGCCACCTGCTCGCCGGACTATTACAAGTGGGAGCAGTGGTTCTTCACCAAGCTTTACGAGAAAGGCCTCGTCTACAAGAAGATGGCCACCGTCAACTGGGATCCGGTGGACCAGACGGTTCTGGCCAACGAGCAGGTGGTCGACGGTCGCGGCTGGCGCTCCGGTGCCCTGGTGGAGCAAAAGAAAATTCCCCAGTGGTTTATCAAGATCACAGACTACGCCGAAGAACTGCTGGACGACCTGGACGCCATGAACGAATGGCCGGAACAGGTGCGCACCATGCAGCGCAACTGGATCGGCAAATCCACCGGTGTCGAGCTGACGTTCCCGCTCGACGGCCGTGACGACGAGCTGCGGGTCTACACCACACGCCCGGACACCCTGATGGGTGTGACCTACATGGCGGTGGCCGCCGAGCACCCGCTGGCCAAGGCGGCGGCCGAACGCAACCGGGAAGTCGGCAACTTCGTCGAGAGCTGCCGCAACAGCAAGGTGGCCGAAGCCGACCTGGCGACCATGGAAAAACAGGGCATCGATACCGGCTTCAAGGCCGTGCACCCGCTGACCCAGGACCTGATTCCGGTTTACGTGGCCAACTTTGTCCTCATGGATTACGGCACCGGTGCCTTGATGGCGGTACCGGGCCACGATGAGCGCGACCACGAGTTCGCCCTGAAATACCGCCTGCCGATCCGTCAGGTGATTTCCTCGAAAGACCACAAGGAAATCGACATCCAGGAAGCGGCCTTCACTGAAAAGGGCTATCTCGTCAATTCCGGCAAGTACAACGGTCTGACCAGCGAGGAAGCCTTCGAGGACATCGCGGATCACCTGGAGAAAACCGGCATCGGCGAGCGCAAGGTCAACTACCGCCTGCGCGACTGGGGTGTTTCCCGCCAGCGTTACTGGGGCGCACCGATTCCGATGATGACGCTGGAAGACGGCACCGAAATGCCGGTCCCCGAAAACCAGCTGCCGGTCCGCCTGCCGGAAGACGTGGAAATGGACGGCGTGAAGTCGCCCATCAAGGCGGATCCGGAATGGGCCAAGACGTCCTATAACGGTCAGCCGGCCACCCTGGAAACCGATACCTTCGACACCTTCATGGAGTCATCCTGGTACTACGCCCGCTTTGCCTGCCCCGACTACAAGGAAGGCATGCTGGACCCGGCCGCCGCCAACTACTGGCTGCCGGTCGATCAATACATCGGCGGTATCGAGCACGCCATCCTGCACCTGCTTTACGCGCGTTTCTTCCACAAGCTGATGCGTGACGTGGGTCTGGTGGAGAGCTCCGAGCCGTTCAAGCGCCTGCTCTGCCAGGGCATGGTGCTGGCCGAGACCTATTTCCGGGACGACGCCAACGGCGGCAAGGAATGGATCTCGCCCAGCGACGTGGAAGTCGAACGCAACGACAAGGGCCAGCCCGTCAGCGCCAAGCACAAGCAGGATGGACAACCCGTCGAATCCGGCGGCATTTCCAAGATGTCCAAGTCGAAGAACAACGGCATCGACCCGCAGGCCATCATCGACCAGTTCGGTGCCGACACCGTTCGCCTGTTCATCATGTTCGCCGCGCCGCCGGAGCAGTCGCTTGAGTGGTCCGACAGTGGCGTGGAAGGCGCACACCGCTTCATCAAGCGTCTGTGGCGCATGGTCCACGAGCACGCCAGCGGCGGCAGCGCTCCGCCCCTGAATGTTGAAGACCTGACCGACTCCCAGCGCAACCTGCGTCGCAAGACGCACGAAACCATCGCCAAGGTCAGCGATGACGTGAGTCGCCGCCTGACGTTCAACACCGCCATTGCCGCGGTGATGGAATTGCTGAACGAAGTCAGCAAGCTGGAAGTGACAGCGGACTCGGATCGCGCCGTCGTCCAGGAAGCCCTGGATACCGCGGTGCTGTTGCTGTCGCCGATTACGCCGCACGTCTGCCACAGCCTCTGGGAGGCCCTGGGTCACCCCGAAGCGGTGGTGGATGCCAACTGGCCGGACGCCGACGAATCCGCCATGGTTCGCTCGACCATCCAGATGGTCCTGCAGGTCAACGGCAAGGTGCGCTCCAAGGTGGACGTGCCGGCCAACCTGCCCAAGGATGCCCTGGAATCCCTGGCCCTGGATGATGAAAACGTCCAGCGCTTTACCGACGGCAAAACCGTCCGCAAAGTGATCGTGGTGCCGGGCAAGCTGGTGAATATCGTCGCCAACTGATCGGACAATACAGTCATCGCCGGGCCGGGAGCTGTCATGGCAAGGAAATCGGAAAAGCTGTCATTTCGCACGCCACTGCTACTGGGCGCCGCACTGCTGATTAGCGGTTGCGGCTTCCAGTTGCGGGGCGCGCCACCCGTTGCGGAGGCGCTGCAACCGCTGAGTCTGGAATGCGATGGCAGCGTGCCCTACGAGCTGTGTGAGACCGTTCGCCAGCAACTTGACGATGGCGGTATCAAAATGGCCGAACCGGCCGATGCGGCCTACCGGGTCAAGCTCAACGGCTTCAAACAGAGCCGGCGAGCCAGCGCCATCCAGCTGGATGCGTCGGCCGCCGAATACGACTTGCGCCAGTCCCTGAACGTCAACGTCGTCAGCCACGACCAGATACCGGTACTGGCAGACGCGGAAGTACGCACCAGCGAAATCTACAGCTATGACGACACCAACGTCCTGGCCAAGCGCCGCGAGGAAGAGACGATTCGCGAGACACTCCACCAGCGCCTGGCCCAGCAGGTGATCTTCCGGCTGGCGCCGCTCACCGATGAGCGCCTGAAAGTCATCCGGGACGACTACGAAAAAGCCCAGACCCAGCAGCCCGCGGAGTCGCAATGAAGACCAACCCCGCCCAGCTCGATCAGGTCCTGTCCCGCGGGCTGGCACCGGTCTATCTGGTGTCCGGGGACGAGCCGCTGCTGGTACAGGAGTGCTGCGACAAGATTCGGGCCAAAGCCCGGGAAGCCGGCTATAACGACCGTCAGATCTTCCATAACGACCGCAGCATGGACTGGAACCAGGTCGGTGAAGAGCTCAACGCCCTGTCCCTGTTTGCAGAGCGTCGCCGCATCGAAATCCATTTGCCGACCGGCAAGTTGGGCGACGGCCGCAAGGTCCTGGAACAGGTGCTCCAGTCGCCTCCCGACGACATCATCCTTATCCTGATCAGCATCCGCCTGGATGCCGCTGAAATCCGGCGCAAGTGGTACAAGCAACTCCAGGACAAAGGCGTGCATGTGCCGGTGTGGCCCATTGATGCGGACAAGTTCCCAGGCTGGCTGCAGCAGCGGGCCCGGGTTCACGGGCTGACGCTCACCCAAGGTGCCCTCACGGAGCTGACTGAACGCCTGGAAGGCAACCTGCTGGCCGCCAGCCAGGAGATTGATCGACTCGCCTTACTGGCGCCGGACAAGACCGTCGACGAAGAGATCGTGAACCAGGCGGTTCTGGACAGCGCCCGCTTCAGCGTGTTCGAGTTGGTAGGTGACATCCTGTCCGGCAAAGCCGAACAGGCCCATCGGATCATCGGCATCCTGCAGCAGGAAGAGGATAACCCCCTGGGCCTCCTCGCCATTCTCAGCCGGGACCTGCGCATGACCGGCCGACTTCAGTCCGCCCTGCAACGCCGGGAAACCGCCAAGGACTTTTTCCGCAGCAACAACATCCGCCAGCCCCAGCGCATGCGCCAACTCGAACAGGCCGCCCGGCGACTGCGCCCGCCCCAGATTCGCCAGGCGCTGATCCGCTGCAGCGATATCGATCGCAGCGCCAAGGGCTATGACAGCCTGTCCCCCTGGCACTACCTGCGCACGCTTACCACCGAACTGGCGGCGATCCGCCGCTGAATCTTTGATTCAGGACAAGAAATTGCCCGATAAATGAGTACATAGCCCTTCAGTGTCCGGCTTCTGTTGACAGGTCGTCGGCCTCAGGCGCATCGTTTAACCAACGCTGACATTCCCAGCCGGAGGAACAACGATGGGTTGGAAAAATGATCTGCAAAAGCTCTCGGACACCCTGAAACAGCAGCGGGATGAGCTCCGCCTGCAGCTCCACCTCGCCCGCCAGGATGTGCGGGACGAGTGGGACGACATGGAAGACTACTGGAATCAGTTCAAGCGCAAGCTGGATGATCTGCTGCACGACGCCTCGGACGCGTCCGAGGAAGCCTATCGCACCGCTCATGACATCGGCGAGGACCTGAAAGACGGTTACCAGCGGATCCGTAGCCGCCTGAAAGACCAGTAGCCCGCCTCTTGGCCGATCCGGCCAACTCAATGCCGACTGCCAATTTTTGTAAAAAATGCGGTACCGCCTCACAGACGGGGCGACCGCTTTGCCTAAAATTTATACACAACACGATCTTCATCCATCTGATGGAAGGCGTGGTGCTCTCGGGCACATGAGGCCCAATCGGCAATGACAATAAAAGGCGAGTCAGGTTAAAAAGACACCATGAAAACACGACACATCCTGATGACCGTGGCTCTGGTGCTGAGTGGCCAGGCCAGCTCACAAACCACGTTCTCTGACCCGGACGCGGTGGCCAACGATATTTTCTGGAACAAGCTCTACCAGGACGGCGGCAAGACCTTTTTCTGCCAGAAGCCGTTCAACGGCAAGTCGTTCCTGTTGTCAGCGGGCTATATCTATCCGCTGAGTCATGTGCGTAACGCCCTTCATTGTGGGTCTCCCAGCCAATGTGAGCGGGAGAGCGACGTCTACCGCTATATTGCGTCGGATCTGCATAATATGATTCCGGTGGAAACCCAGGTGGAAATGCGACGACGCAGTGCCAAATATGCCCAGTTGGGTGAGCGCGTTGACGTCAACGAATGCGGTATCCGCGAAAGCCTCCAGAACATCGAGCCGCCGGATGCCATCAAGGGCGATGTGGCGCGTGGCGTGGCCTATATGGTCAAGACCTATGATCTGCCGCTGATTACCTCACCACAAGTGCTGGCGAGCTGGAATGCGGGCGATCCGCCCGACGACCAAGAACTGGCCCGCAACCGACGCATCTCGGACATTCAGGGCAGCGATAATCCCTTCATCAGTCAACCCGATCTGCTGGACAGCAATATCTGACCCGTCAGCACACCTTTTCCTGCCCCCAAACAAAAGGGCCGCCTGATCACCCGGCGGCCCTTTTGATGTGGTCAACCTCAAAGAGCGATTAGAACTCTTCCGCGGTCAGGTCCATCATTGATGCACTGCCACTGCGGATGCCCTCGGCCAGAGACACGGTCTTTGGCAGCATCCGGTCAAAGTAGAAGCGTGCCGTCTTCAGTTTACCCGTGTAGAAACCGGACGTATCACCTTCGGCCTTCGGCGCCGCGGCCTTGACAATGCGCGCCCACATATAGGCGAGTGCCGTCAGGCCGAACAGGTCGAGATAGTCCACGGACGCCGCCCCGACTTCGTTCGGGTTCTCGGCCGACGCCTTGATCACGCTTTCAGTCACATCCGCCAGACGCTCCAGGGAGGCCGCGAGCGGCTCCAGATAGGGTCGTAGGGCTACATCGTTCTGGTTGGCCTCGATGAACGCGCCTACGTCTTCGGCAAACAGCTCGAAGAAGCGACCGCCGTTAGCGACCACTTTGCGGCCCATCAGATCCAGTGCCTGGATGCCGTTGGCGCCTTCGTAGATCTGGGTGATGCGTACATCACGGACCAACTGCTCCTGGCCCCATTCACGGATGAAGCCGTGGCCACCAAACACCTGCTGACCGATCACGCAGGCGTCCAGGCCGCGATCGGTCAGGAACGCCTTGGCCACCGGCGTCAGCAGGGCCACCATGGCTTCGCCGTGCTGGCGACGCTCGTCGTCTTCCGCATACTTGGCGATGTCCAGCCACTGGGCCACATAGGTGGAGAAGGCGCGACCGCCTTCGACGTAACCCTTCATGGTCAGCAGCATCCGGCGCACGTCCGGGTGCACAATGATCGGATCCGCCGCTTTCTCTTTCTCTTGCGCACCGGTCGGAGCCCGGCTCTGCAGACGCTCCAGGGCATATTCCCGGGCACTCTGCAGGGACGCCTCAGCGGCGCCGATACCCTGGATGCCCACACCCAGACGCTCGTAGTTCATCATCGTGAACATCGCGGCCAGGCCTTTGTTGGGCTCGCCCACCAGCCAGCCTTTGGCGCCGTCGAAGTTCATGACACAGGTGGCGGACGCCTTGATGCCCATCTTCTTCTCGATCGAGCCACAGGCCAGCGTGTTGCGTTCGCCCAACGAACCGTCCTCGTTGACCAGGAACTTCGGCACCAGGAACAGGGAAATTCCCTTCGGCCCCTTGGGCGCGTCCGGCAGCTTGGCGAGAACCAGGTGGATGATGTTCTCCGCCATGTCGTGCTCGCCCCAGGTGATGAAGATCTTGGTCCCGGTGACGTTGTAGGAGCCGTCGTCGTTCGGCTCAGCCTTGGTGCGGATGATGCCCAGGTCCGTGCCGGCGTGCGGCTCGGTGAGGTTCATGGCGCCGGACCAGGTGCCTGCGTA
This sequence comes from Marinobacter sp. NFXS9, assembly GCF_040148665.1. Lineage (NCBI taxonomy): Bacteria > Pseudomonadati > Pseudomonadota > Gammaproteobacteria > Pseudomonadales > Marinobacteraceae > Marinobacter > Marinobacter sp. NFXS9. Next base: position 62,139 of record NZ_JAGDDW010000003.1, read on the forward strand.
CATGTTGGGCAGGTATTTCTCTTTCAGCTCCTGGCTGCCGTGGGCGTCCAGCGCCAGGCAGGCGCCCGCCGTCAGCATCGGCGCCAGGCCGAAGGCCATATTGGAGGCCTGGATCATTTCCTCGAACTGGGCCACCAGAGTCTTGGGCATCCCCATGCCGCCAAACTCGGGGTTACCACCGAGGCCGTTCCAGCCGCCTTCCACGATGGTCTGGTAAGCTTCCTTGAAACCTTCCGGCGTAGAGACCTCGCCGTCATTCCACTTGCAACCCTGTTCGTCCGCTTCACGGTTCAGGGGAGCCAGAACGCCACCGGCGATCTTGCCGGCTTCCTCGAGAATGGCGTCCGCGGTCTCGGGGTCCACGTTTTCCGCCACTTTGGGCAGGGAGGCCCACAGGGCCGGAGCGTCAAAGACTTCGTTCATGACGAATCGGATGTCACGCAGGGGTGCCTGATAATCTGCCATCAATCAATTCCTCTCTGTACGGGCGTGAACAGACGTAACCGTTATTATTGATCGGGATTCTAACCGAAAACCGGACCGGCTCTCACTGACTGATCTTCGTCGAAAAGACCCGTTTGGATGAGTCGCCGGCCCCAAAGAACCGGTAGCCTACGAAAAAGCCCGCCTCCTTCGGAGTGCGGGCTTTCCTTGCCTTACAACCTGCGCGTTACATCAGAACGCGAAGTGGTCTTCCGGCAGGTCCATCAGGCTGTCGGCGCCGGCCAGCATGCTCTCTGCATGGCCTTTGGAGCGCGGCAGCAGGCGCTTGAAGTAGAAGCGCGCGGTCTGGACCTTGGCGTTGTAGAAGGCTTCCTCGGAGGTGCCTTCCGCCATGGCGTCCAGCGCGACCTTGGCCATGCGGGCCCACAGGTAGGCGAAGACCGCGTAACCGGAGTACATCAGGTAGTCGACAGACGCCGCACCCACTTCGTCCCGGTTCTTCATGGCGTTCATGCCGATCTTCATGGTCAGATCGCCCCACTCCTTGTTGATCGCCTGCAGCGGCTCAACAAATTCCTTCATCTGTTCGTTGTCGGCGTTTTCCTTGCAGAATACGTGAACCTGCTTGGTAAAGCCTTTCAGCGACTCGCCCTGGCTCATCAGGACCTTACGGCCCAGCAGGTCCAGCGCCTGGATACCGGTGGTGCCCTCGTAGATCATGCCGATCCGGGCGTCACGAACGTTCTGCTCCATGCCCCACTCGGAGATGAAACCGTGACCACCGAAGACCTGCATACCCAGGTTGGCGGACTCGTAGCCGATTTCGGTCAGGAACGCCTTGGCGATCGGGGTCAGGAAGCCGAGCATTTCGTCAGCGGCCTTACGCTCTTCCTCGGTCTTGCCCTGGTGAACGATGTCCGCCTGCTGAGCAGCGAGATAGATCAGCGCACGTGCGGCTTCAGCCACGGACTTCTGGGTCAGCAGCATGCGACGCACGTCCGGGTGAACGATGATCGGATCCGCCGGGCCGTCCGGGTTCTTGGCACCGTTCAGCGAGCGCATGGCCAGACGCTCCTTGGCGTAGGTCAGTGAGCCCTGGAAGCCCAGTTCCGCCGCACCCAGACCCTGGATCGCGGTACCGATACGGGCGGTGTTCATGAAGGTGAACATGCAGTTCAGGCCCTTGTTTTCCGGCCCGATCAGCCAGCCCTTGGCGCCGTCGAAGTTCATGACGCAGGTGGCGTTACCGTGGATGCCCATCTTGTGCTCGATGGAACCACAGGACACGGCGTTGCGCTCGCCCACGGAACCGTCTTCGCTCGGCAGGAACTTGGGCACGATGAACAGGGAAATCCCCTTGGTGCCTTCCGGTGCACCCGGCAGACGCGCCAGGACGATGTGGACGATATTCTCGGCCATGTCGTGCTCACCGGCGGAGATGAAGATCTTGGTGCCGGAAATGCTGTAGGAGCCGTCGGCGTTCGGCTCGGCCTTGGAACGCAGGATGCCCAGGTCTGAGCCACAATGCGGCTCGGTCAGACACATGGTACCGGTCCACTCACCGCTGATCAGCTTGGTCAGGTAGACCTGCTTCTGCTCTTCGGAGCCGTGCTGCTCGATGGTGTTGGTCGCACCATGACTCAGCCCCGGGTACATACCCCAGGACCAGTTGGAGGTGCCGACCATCTCGCTGATCACGATGCCGATGGAGCTCGGAAGACCCTGACCGCCGTAGTTGGGATCGGCCGTCATGGACGGCCAGCCGCCTTCCACGTACTGCTGGTAGGCTTCCTTGAAGCCGGTTGGCGTCTTGACGCCATCTTCGCTCCAGGTACAGCCTTCCTGGTCGCCCACCTGGTTCAGCGGGGACAGGACCTGCTCACAGAACTTGCCACCTTCCTGGATAATCGCGTCGACCATATCCGGAGTCGCGTCTTCGGCACCTTCCAGGTTGGCGTAATGCTGTTCGCTGTCCAGAAGCTCGGACATCACAAATTTAATGTCACGCAGGGGCGCTTTGTACTCAGGCATGGGTTACACCTCATTCTCGGTCGTGTCCGGCGGGATCCGCGGAGCACCGGCCTTGGTTTGGCACATGGGCAGGCGCAGGCGCTCTACCCGTTAATTAAACGGTTGTTTGAAACATACGTTTGTAAGTGGGCGCATGTCAAGAGTCCGATGAGCAATTTATGCGATCCGTATCATGCCTTGGAGAGTGCCTCTGCCGGGGTGGCAGGCCTTACAGGGAGGGATCAGGCGGTCGCCTGGAATGCCGTAGCTGGCTCGTCCGATTCAAGGCCGGTCAGCCCTTCGACACGGCGATAGGTGGCCCCTGCGGCACGACTGGCGGACACCGGAGAATCACTGCCCTCAGCGCCCGCTGAAGACGTTGCGCGACCGCTCTCTTCCGCCCTTTCGACCTGGGCCTGCAGCAGGATCTGCATGGCCTGCGCTGCCACCTGCCGATCCTGGGACGACGGCTGTGCCGGCGCCAAAGCCGCCGCTCGGACGGTGCGCATCTTGTCGATCGTTGCCTGGGGGTTACCTGATACCGGTGAGATATCGATCGGGACTTCACCCTCGGTCGCGTACTGGGCGCCATCGGGACCACGGGTGTAGGTAAAACTGGCGGCGCCGGCATGTTGGCCCCCGGCGGACTGGTGCGCCGACTCGTGAGCCCGCACTTCCCTGTCGCGCGACTTCAGGTCACGCAGTTCAGCCAGATCCGAATCATCAAGCGATGCATCCGATTCTGCGCCCTGGGCGCGGGCTTTAATGGCTTCGGTGGGAGAATCCGCCTTGGCGGGACTGGCATCCGCCGTATTCGACGGCGCGCCGGAGCGTTGTCCGGACGCCGACGATCTAGCGTAAGGAAGCGATGTTCCAATAGACCCGAGAGAAACGGTCACCGCAGGGCTCCATCAGCTATGCGGATCAGGCCATGACGTCGAGCAACGATCCAAGCGTCTCGTCGGCGGTTTTCACCACCTGCGCAGAGGCCTCGACGTTGCGTGCATACAGCTTCATATCGACGATGGGTTCAATCAGATCGTTACTGCTCTCGGCGCTGCCCTGGGGGCCATCCGTACCGGCACGCGCGATTTTGCGGGCGGATGCTTCCATCCCCGCCATCCCGTCCTGGACGCCCTGAACACCGATCGCGAAACTGTTGTTACTGATCATCATGGTGACCACCTATTGAACCATGACTGCATTGAAGCAGAGCGCTGTTCAATTATCAATCAACGGTTTCAAATCGATACAATTTGTCAGCGCCTCTATATCAAGCGTTTCCTGCCACGGCAGCTCACCCAGCATGGGCGCAGGCAGATGCTGGCGCAGATAGGCCAGATTCTCAGCCTCAACCGGCATCGGTTCAGGCGCCAGGCGGTTGGCGACCCAACCCGCCACGGGCAGACCGTCAGCACGAATCGCTTCGGCCGTGAGCAGTGCATGGTTAATGCAGCCCAGTTGCAGTGGCACGACCATGATCACCGGCGTGTTCAGCTCCTGGGCCACCCGGGAATAGGTTTCCCGATCGTTCAACGGCACTCGCCAGCCTCCGGCACCTTCCACCAGCATGACATCCGCCGGCCGCATCTGCATGCCGCGACAGAGGCCAACGAGACGCTGTGCGGTAACCTGACGTCCCGCCTGCACCGCCGCGATATGGGGCGCGATGGCCGGCTCCAGCGCCACCGGGTTAACCTGGTCGTAGGACAGCGCCTCCGTCATGGCCGCCTGAAGCGCCAGGGCGTCTTCGTTACGCAATCCCTCGGGCGTCACCTCGCAGCCGGACGCCACGGGTTTGATCGCCACCGTGCGCAGCCCGGCTTTTGCTGCAGCGCGCAACAGAACGGCGGATACCAGTGTTTTTCCCACACCGGTGTCGGTGCCGGTCACAAAAAAAGTACGTTTGGCCATGGTCTGGTCAGAATCCTATACAGCAGCGCCTGACGGTCGACGGGCAATCAGGTAACCGGCTTCATAGCTGGCGACCACACTCCCGCCGTCCTGGCGCGGATAACAGTGGTAGAGTTGTTTGAGACGACGCGCGCCGGTCAGGGAGCGCCGTCGGTCTGGCGCCTTGTGATGGGCACCGAGGTCCTTGAGTTCCCGCAACAAGACAGCCGGGTGAGAATAGTCCAGAACAATGCGCTCCTGCCGGACTTCACCACCGCCGAAGACGCGCGCCAGCGCATCGTAAATCATTGCAGGTGCTTCAAATTCATTAATGTGGGATTGTCCGGGGTCTGCCGCCTGCCAGGCCTGGTCCAGTTCACACAGGGTGCCGTCCAGCAGCGTGGAACACACCAGCCAGCCCCCGGGACGCAGGATTCGGAACGCCTCTCTGAGCACCGGCTCCGGATCGTCACACCACTGGATCATCAGGTTGGAAAACACCACATCCTGACTCGCATCCGCCAGCGGAATGGCTTCGGCATCCGCCGCCACCCAGCGTGCCGACACCGCCCGGTGGGCGCGGGCATAATCCAGCATATCCGGAGACAGGTCGATGGCGTTCAGCCACTCCGGTTGCAGCTTTCGTTGCAACGGTTCCAGAAAGAGCCCGGTGCCGCAGCCCAGGTCTGTCACCTTGTCGGCCCGATCACCCGGCAACAACCCCAGCAGGCGTTGCCCCATGTGGCGTTGCAGGCGGGCCGCCCGGTCATAACTGGCCGCGGCCGCGCCAAAATCCCGGGCAATGCTCGCTCGGGTGCCACGACGTGAAGCCATGGACGCGTCGAGATCAGGCCGCCTGACCAGCGCGGTATTCATTCAGACAGTCCTCGATTGCCCGACGGACTTGCGTTGCCGCGTCGCCGAAGGGCCAGTGATAGAGATTCTCCAGCAGCCGGACAGGTCGCCCCTGCGACTGCAACAGGGCGGCGCAGGCCGGATCGACCAGCGGGTCACGACGACCAAACAGGTGCAACGTCGGCACGGTTAATTCGGCCCATTCCTGACGCTGGTCCACTTCGGCCAGCCACGCCAGACTGTGGATCAACACGGTGCTGCTGGCTGGTGGCCCTGACGTCAACCAGGAGTCCAGCGCCTGCCGACCTGCCGGCGCCCCGTGAACCTGCAACAACATGAATCGCTGCCATTGGCGGGCAGCCTGACGTTCAAGCCCCTGCCGAAATCCGGCGAAGGTGTCTGGCGCCATGCCGGTAGCGCCCGCCTCGCGGGCCACAAAACAGGGATGGGTGCACAGGGTGATCACGCCGGCGATCCGCTCTGGCGCGCGACGGGCGATCGCCATAGCCAACAGACCGCCCAGCGACCAGCCCACCAGCCATTCGCGATCACCGAGGCGGTCGAGAAGGGCATCGGCGGCGGCATCGAACGAAGGAATGCCGGCAAGGAGCGAGTCATCAAGAGAAAACGCCGTCACCTCGGTCGCCAAACCATCAACAAGCGGCCGAATCATATCGACCGGCGCGCCCCAGCCGCTGATCAGTGTCAGCCGGTCGACGGGCGCCCTCATGCGGCCGTGCCGGAGAGCGTTTCCCGACATTCGGTCAGCGCCTGCAACAGCCGGTCGAGGTGCGCTTCCGTATGCGCCGCGCTGAAGGTCACCCGCAGCCGGGCCTCGCCTTCGGGCACCGTCGGTGGGCGTATGGCGGTGACCCAGATGCCCCGGGTTTCCAGCGCCTGGCTCAGGGCCAGCGCCGACCACGCGTCGCCCAGCAGTATGGGCTGGATCGGGGTATCCGAAGGCATCAACGTATACCCCATGGCGCTCGCTTGCCGACGAAACCGGGCGATCAGTCGCGCCAGGTGGTCGCGGCGATCATCGCCCTGCTCCAACAGCTTGACGCTGGTGCAGGTAGCCCTTGCTATGGCCGGCGGCATGGCGGTCGTGTAGATGTAGGTACGGGCCTTCTGGACCAGGTAGTCCATCATCAGCTGCGACCCGGCGACGAAGGCGCCGCTGGTTCCAAACGCCTTGCCCAGCGTGCCAATGACGATGGGTACGTCCTCCGCACTCAATCCGAAATGATCGACGCTGCCTCGCCCCCCGGTTCCGATACAACCGAAGCCATGGGCATCATCCACCACCAGCAGCGCATCGTGATGCCGACAAGCCGCAGCGATCTCCGGCAGCGGCGCGACATCGCCATCCATACTGAAGACACCATCGGTCACCACCAGCTTGTGGCCGTCGGTTTCCGCCAGCATCGCCTCCAGTGACTCAACGTCAGCGTGGGGATAACGACGGACCCGGGCACGACTGAGAATGCAGCCGTCAATCAGCGAGGCGTGGTTCAATCGATCTGAAAAGATGGTGTCACCACGCCCGGCCAGGGCACTGATGACGCCCATATTCGCCATGTAACCGGTAGAGAAGAACAGTGCCGCCTCGCGACCGGTGAAACGGGCCAGCGTCTCTTCCAGTTCATGATGCGCGCTGTGATGACCGCAGATCAGGTGGGAGGCGCCGCCGCCCAGCCCGGTATCCAGCAGCGCCTCACGGGCCGCCGAGACGCTGTCGGGATGGTTCGCCAGCCCCAGATAGTCATTGCTGCAGAACGACAATACGGACCGCCCGTCAACCACCATTTCCGGTTGCTGCGGCGTCTGTACCTCACGGCGCCAGCGATAGAGGCCATCGGCCTGGCGCCGTTCCAGTTCGGCCCGAAAATCACGCACGGGTCACCTCAAGCGGTCTGACGATCGGTGGCGTCGTAGAACAGGTGGCGGTTGCGTTCTTTCTCCATCGCATCCACCAGGCCGGCTTCGCGCTCTTCGTCAGTGTGGGCTTCGCCGCGCTGCTCGGGACGAATACCCAGACGCTTGAACAGCTGCCGATCGTGATCCGCTTCCGGGTTGGTGGTGGTGAGCAGCTTCTCACCGTAGAAGATGGAGTTGGCACCGGCCAGGAAGCACAGCGCCTGCATCTGATCGTTCATGTTCTCGCGACCAGCCGACAGGCGTACGTGGGATTCCGGCATGACGATCCGGGCCACCGCGATGGTGCGCACGAATTCGAACGGATCCAGGTCGTCGACGTCTTCCAGCGGTGTGCCGGCCACCTTGACCAGCATGTTGATGGGGACACTTTCCGGATGGTGCGGCAGGTTGGCCAGCTGCATGATCAGCCCGGCCCGGTCGTCTTCATCCTCCCCCATGCCCATGATGCCGCCACAGCAGACCTTCATTCCGGCCTTACGCACATTGTCCAGCGTATCCAGACGGTCCTGGTAGGTCCGCGTGGTGATGATGTGGTTGTAGTATTTCTCGGAGGTATCGAGGTTGTGGTTGTAATAGTCCAGCCCCGCTTCGGCCAGTTGGTCGGCCTCGCTCTGCTGGAGCATGCCCAGGGTCATACAGGTTTCCAGACCCAGGGATTTCACCTGCCGCACCATGTCCAGGACGTAGGGCATGTCCTTCTTGGACGGACTGCGCCAGGCCGCACCCATGCAGAACCGGGACGCGCCCTTGTCTTTTGCGGCACGGGCCTCGGCCACCACTTTTTCGATTTCCAGCAGCTTTTCCTTTTCCAGCCCGGTGTTGTAATGACCGCTCTGCGGGCAGTATTTGCAGTCCTCGGGACAGGCACCGGTCTTGATGGAGAGCAGCGTGCTGACCTGCACCTCGTTGGGATCGAAGTGCTCGCGGTGTACGCTTTGCGCTTTGAAGACGAGGTCGTTGAACGGCAGGTCGAAAAGCGCGCGGATCTCGTCCAATGTCCAGTCGTGGCGGATCGGTGATGCTGTCATGGGAATCGGTCCTGTATGGTTCTCATCAGGGCCAGGCTGGGCCCGCCCTTTATTTTCTGTTCAAGGATTGAACGCATGATAAATTGCCTGACCACGCTGTCAACCTTCATACAACGAAAGGTTAACAACTGGCCGCGTCCCGGACATCCCTGCATCACATGCCTTGCAACCACCCGCGAGCCGGGCCTTTGCAAGGACTGCGCCGCCGACCTGCCCCGCAATTCATTGGCCTGCCGACGCTGCGCGCTTCCGTTGGTTAACCCCGGTGTGCTGGTCGGTAACGAGCTGTGCGGCCCCTGCCTGACCAGACCGCCGGCCTTTGAAGCCACCGTGGCCCCCTGGCTCTATGGTTTCCCCGTCAACCAGTTGATCAGCGGATTCAAGTTTGGTGGGCATCGTACCTTCGGACGGCCACTGGCCGAGATGCTGGCGACGGAGTTGGAGCAGGCACAGGTCGATCGCCCGTCCTGCCTGGTCCCGGTTCCCATGCATCAACAGCGGTTGCGAGAGCGGGGCTTCAATCAGGCTGAGGAAATCGCATTGTGGCTGTCGGACCGCCTGAAGATTCCGGTGCGCGCGGAACTGGTCCGACGCCGGCGGGAGACCAGCGCCCAGTCCGGCCTGAACCGGCGCCAGCGGTTACAGAATCTGCGTGGCGCCTTCGAGGTCGGCACCGACCTCCCGGATCATATCGCCATTGTCGACGATGTCATGACGACCGGTGCGACCGTGCAACAGATGGCCAGCGCCCTGCAGCGGGCCGGAGTCAACCGCGTGCAGGTCTGGGCACTGGCCCGAACGCCTCAAATTCCGGAGCGTGCTATCTGAGACGGCCCGCAACCTCTCGGGCCAGAGCCAGGCAGGCGGTCAGACCCGGGGATTCGATACCGAGGAGCTGCACCACGCCCGCCAAACCGTGCTCCCGTTCATCCTGGACCCGAAAGTCCTGAAAGCCCGTTCCCGGACCGGCCAGTTTGGGCCGGATACCGGCATAGGCCGGCTGCAGCCGCGCCAGATCCAGCGCCGGCCACCAACGGCGGATGGATTCAGCGAAGTGATCACGGCGGGCCGGATCAACCTGGTAATCGAGACGATCGATCCACTCCACATCCGGCCCGAAGCGCGCCTGTCCTGCCAGATCCAGCGTCAGGTGAATGCCCAGCCCGCCGGGCTCGGGGACCGGATAAATCAGCGTGTCGAATGGATGGCGCCCCGAGTAACTGAAATAGCAACCGCGGGCAAACCAGGCCTGCGGTCGAATCGACGCCGGGTACCCCTCCCAACGCTCCAACAGCGCAATGGCGTCCAGGCCTGCAGCATTCACCACCCTGGGGGCCACCAACTCGCAAGGCGAATCACCGCCAACCCGCACCCGATGCATACCGTCACTGATGACCGAAACCGCCGGCGCCCGGCAGATGACATACCCGCCCGCGGCCTCCAGGTCGCCCAGCAGGGACAGCATCAGCGCGTGGCTATCGACGATCCCCGTGGTCGGGGAAAACAGGCCATCGGCCGCGGACACGTCCGGCAACGCCTGCCTGAGCCTCTCGCCCGTTCCCCGCTGCAACGGCACACCACAGGCGCTGGCTCGCATTTCGATGTCCACCAGCACGTCGGCCTGCTGCGGATCGGTGGCAATAATCCACTTCCCCGTGCGACGAAAGGGGACCCGGCGCTCCTCGCAATAGCGGTACAGAGCCTGTTTGCCGTCGATGCACAGCCGGGCCTTCAGGGAATTCGGTGGATAGTAGAGACCGGCGTGAATCACCTCACTGTTGCGCGATGATGTCCCCTCGCCCCAGTGATCGCCCGCCTCCAGCACCACGACGCTCTGGCCGGCCAACGCCAGTTCACGGGCAACAGCCAGGCCGACCACACCCGCGCCAATGACGACCGCATCCACGGAAAACTGTTCTACGCTCATCGAATCGGCCGATCCTCTAAAGTCTGTTTACGTGGCGTCCATACAAGCATCGGCGCGCCCCCCTGACAATGCTACTATGCCCCGTTACCTTTCATCGGATGAGGGATAGGGGGGAATGTGAGCAACTCTGGACGGCAATGGGCCATGGCGGGCCTGGTATTGACGACGCTGTTCTGGGCCGGTAACGCGCTGGTTGCCCGCGGTACGTCGGAGTCGATCCCTCCGTTCGCGTTGTCGTTCTGGCGCTGGCTGATCCCGACAATCTACCTTGCACCGTTCACCTTCCAGGCCGTGCGGCGTTATCGCCATATCCTTCGGGCGCACTGGAAACAGGTCATTGCCCTCGCCTTTTTCAGTGTCGGCGCCTATAACACCATTCTCTACCTGGCAGCCCAGAGTACCGGCGCGATTAACATCGCCCTGGTCAGCTCCACCATGCCACTGATGATCGTGCTCTTTTCCGCCATCATCCTGCGAACGCTTCCCCAACATCGCCAACTGGCAGGGCTGATTCTCGCGTTCTGTGGCGTACTGACGATCCTGACCCGTGCCAACCTGGATACTCTTTTAAAAGTGAACTTCAATCCCGGCGACCTGCTGATGATCCTGTCCATCAGCAGCTGGGCGCTGTATTCGGTGCTGCTTAAGCGTTGGCCACTGGATATCCCGCTGTTCCCGCTGCTCTGCATTCTGATCACGCTGGGGACGCCGATGATCCTGCCGTTCTACCTGTGGGAACTGCACAACGAAGGCGGGTTTGTCCTCAACGTGGGCAACCTGTCCGCCCTGCTCTACGTGGGTACCTTGCCCAGCGTCGCCGCGTATTTCCTGTGGAACAACGGCGTGCGCACCCTGGGCCCGGGCATGGCCGGGCTGTTCGCCTATCTGATCCCGGTTTTTGCGGCGCTGATCGCCGTGCCCGTGCTGGGCGAGTCGATCGAGGGCTATCATGCTGTCGGCGGCCTGTTGGTTTTGGCGGGACTATTGGCAGCATCCCGTCGACCCAAGTCGGAAATCGTCGCGGATCGACTGACCCGATCGCAGGAAGGCGATAGGTAGGATAATCACACACAACAGGCGGCCAAGCCGGTATACTCTGGGATGAATCCATCCGGCGGACGTGGCGACGCCAATGGATGTGCAGGCAAGGAGTGCAGTACAGATGTCGGATCGTAAGCAGTTCCTGATCGTGATGCTGGTCGCGGCCGTCTTTATCGGATGGCTGAGTTGGCGCGGTATCGAAGTGATCTCATTGAATAACCATTTGCAGGATGACCCGAAACTGAGCAGCTATCCGTACCAGTTCCGGGTGCTCCGGGTTGAAGGCGATACGGCCATCATGTCGTCGCCCCGGTCTTACGAAGTCAGCACCCAGGATGCGCTGCGAACCCTGTTTCCCAGCATGCGTTCACTCAGTGACGACCACCGTGACTGGCAGCGGGCCGAACGCGAATTTGCCCACCTCCAGGCCCATGCCGGCAATCTGGTCCTTGCCGACGACCGTATCGACAAGATCCGCTGGGAACTGGATGAAAACTGGTATCACCTGAAGCGAATGGATCCCCGCGGCAAGCTGGCCTACTGAACGATCCGCACAGGCTCGAAGACCTGTGTGACGACCCGGCCTGTGGTATATTGCGACGCCATACTTCACGATCCGCCTGAACTATGTCTGACACCGGACTCGACACCACTGGACATCCCTACGATCACCTGACGCCCGACGTCCTGCTGGACGCCATGGAAGAGGCCGGCTTTCACATCAACGGCCGCATTTTTCCCCTGAACTCCTACGAGAACCGGGTCTACCAGGTCGGCATCGAAGACAGCCCGTCTGTCATCGCCAAGTTCTACCGCCCGGGCCGCTGGAATCGGGAACAGATTGCCGAGGAACACGCCTTTTCACTCGAGCTGGTTGATGCAGAAGTGCCTATCGTCGCACCTGTGAAACTCGCAAACGGCGATACCATCGGCGAACACAACGGCTTCTGGTTTGCGGTCTTCCCGCAGCGCGGCGGCCAGGCGCCGGACACCAGCGAACCGGACATGCTCTGGCGTCTGGGGCAATGGTTGGGCCAATTGCACAACGTGGGCGCGCGGACGCCGTTCCAGCACCGTCCAACGCTGGACCTGATAACGGGCCTGGAGAAGGAAGCCCGTTACCTGACGGACAGCGGCCTGATCCCCACCGACCTGCGACCGGCCTGGGACTCACTGATTCCGGATCTGCTGACCCACGCCGAGCAGCGGGTGGAAGAGGCCGGCCCCGTCGATACCGTGCGCCTGCACGGCGACTGTCATGCCGGTAACATTCTGGTGCGTGATGAGCAGATGCTGTTTGTGGATCTGGACGACTGCCGCCAGGGTCCCGCCATCCAGGATCTCTGGTTGCTGCTTAACGGCGACGAGACCGAGCGTTCCCTGCAGTTCAGTGAGCTCATGGAAGGCTACGAAACCTTCCGCGATTTCAATCGCCGCGAGCGCTACCTGATCGAGCCGCTGCGCTGTTACCGCCAGATCAGCCACGCCGCCTGGCTGGCGCGCCGCTGGAATGACCCGGCCTTCCCCAAATTCTTTCCCTGGTTCGCCCAACCCCGGTTCTGGTCCGACCAGGTGCTGGCCTTGAGAGAACAGCTTGCTGCGCTGCAGGCGCCGCCGATCAATCCGGGTGGGCCCTTCTGATATGGCACAAGACGAACGCCGCTACAGCGTCCGGGCCCTGATCATCGTCACCTTTGTGGCCATCCTCGGTACGGTGCTGACACTGGAGACCGCCGGATTGATCAGCCACACCCGCGACAAGAACAAGGTGCAGGTCGGTGAATTCAGGGCGGTCTATGTCGGCCCCCGCGAAGACTATCGAATGTCGCCCAAACCCTCTGAACTCCATGCCGAGTGCTACGACGGCTACCTGGCCGTGGGCTCTGACACCGACATCACCCTCAAGGGCGTGCTGGTGGATTACAAGAACCGTGGCATCCGCTGCACGGTGGCGCCCCGACCACCCCAGGTTGCCCCTGAAGCACCCGCTCCGGAAGCATCTAACCACACAGGAGGCGACGATGGGCAAACCCAGTGATCCGAAATCCAGTGAGCCCCTGTTCGAGGCGGACCGCATCTACACCGACACGGCATCGCAGGGTGGCGATTTCCGCTTTGATGCGGCCGTGGCCCGGGTTTTCCCCGACATGATTCGACGCTCCGTGCCCGGTTATACCACCCTGATTCCCATGATCGGCATCATCACCGAGCGTTTTGCCCAGGACGGCACCTTCTGCTACGACCTGGGGTGCTCCCTGGGCGCGTCGACACTGGCCATGCGCCATGGTGTCGGCGACCGCAACTGCAAGGTGATCGGCATCGACAACTCACCGGATATGATCGAACGCGGCCGTCATTTCATTGCGCTGGACGACCACCCCGCACCGGTGGAGCTGCGTTGCGAGGACATCCTCGACAGCCAGCTCGAGAACGCGTCGGTGACGACCCTGAACTTCACGCTGCAGTTCATCGAACCGGATCAGCGTCCGGAGCTGTTGGGCCGGGTCGCCCGGGCGACGCAGCCGGGTGGTGCCCTGATCCTGTCGGAAAAGATCCGCTTTGAGATGGATTGGGAGCAGACCCTGCAGACCGATCTCCACCACGATTTCAAGCGGGCCAATGGCTATTCCGACCTGGAGATCAGCCGCAAGCGCTCGGCCATCGAGCAGGTCCTGATCCCGGAGACCATCACCACCCACCGTGAACGCCTGCTGGACGCCGGCTTTGACCGCGTCACCCTGTGGTACCAGAACTTCAACTTCGTATCCCTGCTGGCCCTGAAACAGCCCTGAACCTGCCGGAGACCGTACCTCGTGTTCGATTGGAAACACCGTTACCAGCCCCTGCTCAGCGACCTGGAATCCAACGGTCTGGAGGACTGGGCCGCCCAGATTGCCGACCAGCTTTACCGGCGTTTCGAATCCAATCCCCATGGCGACATGCAGCGCTGGAACGCCGCGCTGTCCGAGCTACCCGTACTGCACGAGGTGGAAGCAGACCTCAACGCCCCCGCCGTGACCCTGCGCACGCAGACGCCACTAAACCCGACCCAGCAAAAAGATCTGGAAACGGGACTGCGGGGCCTGATGCCCTGGCGCAAAGGCCCGTTCGATTTTTTCGGTACCCACATCGATACTGAATGGCACTCCGACTGGAAATGGGACCGCGTCGCGCCGTATATCAGTGATCTGGACGGCCGGCGCGTACTGGATGTGGGCTGTGGCTCGGGCTACCACATGTGGCGCATGGCAGGCGCCGGCGCCGAGGAAGTGATTGGCGTTGATCCGGGCCTGCTGTTCCTGATGCAGTTCTTCAGCGTCAAGGATTACATCAGTGAACCCCGGGTTCACATGCTGCCGGCGCGCCTGGAAGACCTCCCCCCCAAGCTGGCTTGCTTTGACACCACCTTTTCCATGGGCGTGCTCTACCACCGGCGCTCCCCGCTGGATCACCTGCTGGAGCTGCGGGATACCCTGCGTGACGGTGGAGAAGTGGTTCTGGAGACGCTGGTGGTTGATGGGCCTGAAGGCTACAGCCTGATGCCCGAGGACCGCTACGGCATGATGCGCAACGTCTGGTTCCTGCCCAGCTGCGATACGCTGTTGCGCTGGCTCGATCGCACCGGCTTCAAAGACGCCCGGGTCGTCGATGTCTCCGTGACCACCACCGAGGAACAGCGATCCACCGACTGGATGCGATTCCAGTCCCTGAAGGACTTCCTGGATCCGGACGACCCGACCCGGACGATCGAAGGCTATCCCGGCCCCAAGCGGGCGACCCTGGTGGCCACCAAGGGCTGACCCCGGTATCGCGCACAAAAAAAGGCGAAGCGCCAGACGCTTCGCCTTTTTTCATTTCGATGACCCGATGGCGGGCGACTCTCAGTTCTCGCCGAACGGATGCCGCATGACGATGGTTTCCACACGGTCCGGACCGGTGGAAATGATATCGATCGGGGCTTCGATCTGCTGCTCGAGGAAGCGGATATACGCCTTGGCGTTGTCCGGCAGCTGATCGAGGCTGGTCAGCCCTACCGTGCTCTCTTTCCAGCCCGGCAGCTCTTCGTAAACCGGCTCGATGTCGGTGTAGTTGTCGCAACCGATCGGCGGACGCTGGATCTCACCGTTAGGCGTCTTGTAGCCGATGCAGACCTTGACTGTGTCCAGGCCGTCCAGCACGTCCAGCTTGGTCAGGCAGATACCGGATACACTGTTGATCTGGATGGCGTGACGCAGGGCAACCGCATCGAACCAGCCACAACGGCGGGCACGACCGGTGGTCGTGCCGAATTCGCGGCCTTTCTCAGCCAGATGCTGGCCAAAATCGTCGAACAGTTCGGTCGGGAACGGGCCGGAGCCGACACGGGTGGTATAGGCCTTGGTAATGCCCAGCACGTAGTCCAGGAACAACGGGCCAAAGCCGCTGCCGGTGGCGGTACCGCCGGCTGTGGTGTTGGACGATGTCACGTACGGGTAGGTGCCGAGATCGATATCCAGCAGAGAACCCTGGGCGCCCTCGAACAGGATATGCTCGCCCTTCTTGCGCAGGTCATGGAGGATATCGGTGACATCCGCCGCCATCGGCAGGATTTCCTTCGCCAGGCCCAGCAGATCGGCCAGCGCCTGGTCGACGTCCACCGCTTCCTCACCGTAGTACTCGGTCAGCACGAAGTTATGGAACTTCATGATCTCGCGCAGTTTGGTTTCGAAGCTGGCAGGATCGCACAGATCGCCGACACGCAGGCCACGACGGGAGACCTTGTCCTCGTAGGCCGGACCGATACCGCGTCCGGTGGTACCGATTTTGTCGTTACCGCGGGCCTTTTCCCGGGCCAGGTCAATGCGGATGTGGGTCGGCAGGATCAGTGGACAGGCCAGGCTGACGCGCAGGCGATCGCGTACTGCGACGCCGCTCTCTTCCAGCTCGCGCATTTCCTTGAGCAGCGCTTCCATGGAAAGCACCACGCCGTTGCCGATCAGGCAGGTTACGTGTTCCCGCAGGATGCCGGAGGGAATCAGATGCAGGGCCGTCTTCTTGCCCTCAATCACCAGCGTGTGGCCCGCATTGTGACCGCCCTGGAAACGGGCAACCGCAGCCGCCTGATCCGTCAGCAGATCCACAATCTTACCCTTGCCTTCATCACCCCATTGGGTGCCGAGTACAACGACGTTCTTACCCATGATGTTCTCTCAGTACGCCCGTTTCGGGGCGGCCGCCCCTATCCGTTAAGTGACTCGACGACCCACTGGCCGTCCCGTTGAATCAGTTGCCGAGTACAGCCCCGCGCCTCTGGCGTCGCGCCGGAATCATCCGGCAGGGCCTGCAGTACCGTCTCGGTTTGACGCAGCGCCGCAATGGCGTCTGCCAGGGCCGGATCATCGCTGACCGGCGCCCAGATCATGCTGCGTCCCGGCACACCGGCGCGCTCACCCAGCGCCACCAGGGCCCGGACATCGGCGCTGAAGCCGGTTGCCGGCCGCGGCCGGCCAAAATCACGGCCGATGGCGTCATAGCGCCCGCCCTGAGCCACGGCCTGGCCGTGGCCCGGCGCGTAGGCCGCAAACACAAGCCCCGTATGGTAGTTGTAACCGCGCAGCTCGCAGAAATCGAAGCCCAGATCCACATCCGGAAAGCTCTTCGATATGCTGCCGGCCACCCGGGAAAGCTCATCAAGCGCCTTCAAGGCCTGGCTGGAGGCGCCCTGCAGCACGTCACGCGCCTCATCCAGCACCTCAATGCCGCCACTCAGGCGCGCCAGGTTGCGCAAGCGGCCAGCCGGCGTCGCGGCGGCACTGTCGCCCAACAGCTCATCAAGCTCGGGGATGGACTTGCGGCGCATGGCGTCGAAAATCGCCTGTTCGGTCTGTGCGTCAAAATCCGCTTCCGACATCAGCGACTGGTAGATGGCCACATGGGCCAGGTCCAGGTGAACACGGGGAATCCCGGCGATGCGCAGGGTTTCCAGCATCAGTCGGATCACTTCCTGGTCGGCCACCTCAGAGGCGCTGCCGAACAGCTCACAACCCGCCTGGATCGGTGTACGGCCCGTCAGCATATGCTGGGGCCGGGTATGCAGGACATGCCCGGCGTAGCACAAGCGTGTCACGCTATCCTGACGAAGGGTATGAGCATCAATACGTGCCGCTTGCGGCGTCATATCGGCGCGCACCCCCATCATCCGCCCAGTCAGCTGATCGGTCAGCTTGAACGTTTGCAGGGCCAGATCATTACCGGTGCCGGTGAGCAGGGACTCGAGGTATTCGATCAGGGGCGGGATCACCAACTGGTAACCCCAGCGCTGGTAAGTGTCCATGATATCGCGGCGCAGGGATTCGATTCTGCCGGCCAGGGGCGGCAGGATATCCTCCACACCATCAGGCAGTAACCAGCGGTCGGAAGCAGTCATGAGTCGCTAAAAATCCGTTCTTGGCGCCTGCCCTGAGGCAGACTTCAGAATTTAGAAGGTCCCGGTATGCCGCGCCCAACGGCCAGGGCATCGGGATTTCCGGAGGCCCTCATCGGGCAAACGAAAAGGAACCACAAAACCCGGCAATTCTACACATTTGAAGGGCACAAAAAAACCGGAGCATGGCTCCATGCTCCGGTTTATTTTACCCGCCGTGCGGGCTGATCCCAATCGTGCCGTTACTGGCTCGCCTTGGCGCCACTCAGGTTTTCCATGTAGCGCATGAAATCGCTCTTGGAATCGATCACCATCATGTCGCTCTTGTCAGCGAATGACTTCTCGTACGCGGTCAGGCTGCGATAGAAACGGTAGAACTCCTCGTCACCCTGATAGGCTTTCGCATAGATCTTGGCCGCTTCGCCGTCACCTTCACCGCGGGTGGTTTCCGCCTTGGCGTAGGCTTCCGCCAGTACCACCGTGCGCTGACGGTCGGCATCGGCGCGGATGCCTTCGGCCAGCTCTTTACCGCGGGAACGGAATTCCTGGGCCAGCTTCTCACGCTCGGTGCGCATCCGGCGATAGACGTTGTCACTGACCGATTGCGGCAGTTCAATCGCCTTGACCCGAATGTCCATCACCTTGACGCCCAGCTCATCGATGAGGGTGTCATCGATGCGATCGACCAGTTTTTCCATCAGCTCATCACGCTGACCGGATACCACTTCGTGCATGGTGCGGATACCGAACTCGTCCCGAAGGCCGTTGTCGACCCGCGAGGACACCAGCGAGATGGCGCGCAGCTCATCGCCGCCGGTCGCCCGGTAGAACTCATCCACATCCTGGATGCGCCAGGCGATGTAGGAATCCACGTCGAGCGGTTTCTTTTCAATGGTCAGGTACTGGCGGGTCGGCAGGTCGTTGGTCATGACCCGTACGTCGAACTGACGCACCTTGTCGATGACCGGCACCTTGAAGTGAATGCCCGCCGGGATATCTGTCTCAACCAGTTCACCGAAGCGCAACAGAACGCCACGATGGGTTTCCGGGATGATGAACACGCTGGACGTCACCAACAGCACAACGATGAGTGCGCCGGCCAGTCCGAGAACAGCTTTAGGACTCATGATTAACGCCCCCTCCGCACACTTGAGCTGTTGTTACGCTGACGGATCTCGTCGAGCACCTGGTCCGTCAGTTTCTGGATGTCGGTGTTTGATCCGGAATAGTCCGACGTGGAACTGTCACTGGAACTGCCCTTGCTGTTCCCTACCAGACGATCAAGCGGCAGGTACATCATGTTGTTGCTGCTTTCGGTGTCGACCAGGACCTTGCTGGTGCTTGAGAACACTTTCTGCATGGTATCCAGATACATCCGGTCGCGGGTGACCACCGGTGCATCCTTGTATACGTTCAGCAGTTGAACAAAGCGGGCGGTTTCACCCTTGGCGCGTTCGGTCACTTCCTGCTTGTAGGCATTCGCCTCTTCGATCAGGCGCTGGGCGCGACCGCGGGCTTCCGGCACCACCTTGTTGCGGTAGGTTTCCGCCTCTTCCACCAGACGCTGCTCGTCTTCCTTGGCACGCTGCACTTCGCGGAACGCTTCCTGGACCTCGGAAGGCGGCTGGGTACTCTCCACGTTCACTTTCACGATCTGCAAACCGGTACCGTACTTCACGAGGAAGCTCTGCAGGCGCTGTTCGACGTTGATCGCCAGCGCGGCACGGCCTTCAGTCAGCACTTCGTCCAGGCCGGCGCTGCCCACCTCGTGGCGCAGGGCGCTGTCGGTGGCGAACGCCAGGGCCTGATTGGAATCGCGCACGTTCAGCACGTAATCACGGGCATTGTCGACCCGGTACTGGACCTGGAGATCGACGGACACCAGGTTTTCATCCTGGGTCAGCATCTGACCTTCGGACTCGGCTGTCCGGACGTTGGTCACGCGAACCTTGGTGACGTCGTCAATGATGGGCACCTTGAAGCGCAGACCCGGATTTTCGGTGGTGTGGTATTTACCAAAGCGCAGCACGACGGCACGCTCCTGTTCGTCCACCGTGTAAAACGACTGGTAAATGACATAGCCGACAATCAGGATACCCAGGATGGCCAGGACGGCACCGAAGCCACTGCTGCTGCCGTCGCCGCCGGAACTGCCTCCGTTGCTGCCACCTTTCTTGCCGCCGAGCAGCTTGTTCAGCTTGTCGAGACCCTTGCGCAGCGCCTCATCCAGGTCGGGCGGCCCCTGATCATTGCCACGACGCCCCCCACTGCCCCAGGGATCGTTGTCGTTCCGGTTACCACCCGGTTCATTCCAGGCCATAGTTTTCTCCGTTCGCAAACTCATCGAATGGCTGCAAATACTAGGGATTAATGCGTCCCCGGGCAATACCAACCCGGCCCGAAAGCTCCGGGAACCAACCATTTGCAGACGTGGTCAGGCAGACATGATGTACTGTATCAGGCTTAAGCCCGTGACTCTCTGTTATACGACGGGATTATTCCGCGGATGCATAACGCACCTGCTCCGGCCGGACACCGGCCCGACTCAGCAGCTGATGCCAGTCACGGGACTGGAGACGAGCCTCAACCTGGGCGTCGCCGTTGTCCAGGTATTCCTCGCTGACCACGCCGCCGGCTTCGTGCAACAGGGCCCGCAATTTACCGTCGTGCGGACCAAGCAGCAGCGACAGGCTCAATACATCCTCGGCCAGGCGCTCGACCACGGCGTCAAACAGCGTATCGATGCCTTCACCGGTGACGGCCGACACCCACACGCGCACAGGCACACCATCTTCATTCCGATCGACCCGCGGCCGGAAGTCGTCGAGCAGGTCGATCTTGTTATAGACCTGCAACACCGGCACCTCGTCGGCACCGATTTCCAGCAGCACATCCTCGACCTGCTCGATGTTCTCGTCCCGACGCTCGTCGGCGCAGTCAATGATGTGCAGCAGCAGCGACGCCTCCGTGGTCTCTTCCAGGGTGGCGCGGAACGCTTCCACGAGTTTGTGCGGCAGGTGCCGGATGAAACCAACGGTATCGGCCAGCACCACCGGACCCACGTCCGGCAACTCCAGGCGGCGCAACGTCGGATCGAGAGTCGCGAACAGCTGATCCGCGGCATAGACGTGTGCGGTGGTAATGCGGTTGAACAACGTGGATTTGCCCGCGTTGGTGTAACCGACCAGGGACACAGTCGGGATGTCCACCCGCTTGCGGGCACGACGCCCCTGTTCCCGCTGTCGACGCACCTTGTCGAGGCGCTTGTGGATGGCCTTGATGCGGGCACGGAGGAGCCGGCGGTCCGTCTCCAACTGGGTTTCACCCGGACCCCGCAGGCCGATACCGCCCTTCTGGCGCTCCAGGTGCGTCCAGCCCCGGACCAGTCGGGTGGCCATATGATCCAGCTGCGCCAGCTCCACCTGTAGCTTACCTTCGTGGGTCCGGGCGCGCTGAGCGAAGATATCGAGAATCACACCGGTGCGATCCAGCACTCGGCATTTCAGCTCCCGCTCCAGGTTTCGCTCCTGGCTGGGGCTGAGGGCGTGGTTGAACAGGACCACATCGGCCTCGCTGGCCTGGATCGCCGAGCGGATCTCATCCAGCTTGCCCTCGCCAACGAACAGTCTCGGACTGGGCTGATTCCGGCTGCCGGTCACCGTCTCGACGGCATCCACGTCGGCCGAGCGAACCAGCTCGATAAATTCGCCGAGGTCTTCGGATTCGTTATGGGACGAAAACTCAAGGTGAACGACGACAGCGCGCTCACCGACATCAGGGCGCTCAAACAAAGGGAGAAAACTCCGGATATAACAATGGGATCCACCCATCGGAACGGATCGGACGATCAGTCCCGGCGGGCAGTAAAAGATGCGGACTGGCGGTCGGTCCCATCATGAGAACCGACCGGTCAAACCGGCAGCACGTCAGGTTCAGGCTTCGCCCTCACCCTCGCCTGCACTCTGTTGAGGAATACGTACATTTCGGGCAGGCACAACCGTTGAAATGGCATGCTTGTATACCATCTGGCTTACCGTGTTCTTCAACAGGATCACGAACTGATCGAAAGACTCGATCTGTCCCTGCAACTTGATCCCATTGACCAGGAAGATGGACACCGGAATGCGCTCCTTGCGCAAGGCATTGAGGTAAGGGTCTTGTAACGAATGCCCTTTTGACATATCAGTTCTCCTGTTTTTTTAATCGCAGATCGTCTGGTAGAAGCGGAGCTCCGCTGCATTGACTGCTTGCAGGGATTCCAGTCAGGGAGGTTATGAGCACGCCTTTGGCCATCCCTGAACAATGAAACCGGCCACTCTTCAAGACCGGCATGTATAACCCGGGCCACAATAGCCCAGCGTTATGTAATCAATGTGGTGCGAGATTGGAGGATTTTCAAGGCGCGGGACAAAGAACCTGACGCCTCGCTGTCGATCCAGTGAAGGTCCGGCCACTTTCGCAACCAGGTGAGCTGGCGTTTGGCCAACTGCCGGGTTGCCGCAATCCCTTTCTCGACGAACGTTTCGTAACCCACATCGCCGTCCAGCCATGACCACGCCTGGCGATACCCCACACATCGTACCGACGGCAACCCGCTGTGCAGGTCGCCGCGGGCACGCAGGGCCCGGACCTCGTCGATAAAACCCAGCTCCAGCATCTTATGGAATCGGAGCCGAATGCGATCGTGCAGGACCGATCGGTTGCCCGGTGAAATCGATAGCTGGATAACATTATACGGCAGGTCCGGCGACGCGTCTGCCTGCCACTGGGTTAAATACGGGTAATCCACGTCACTTCCGGCACCGTTGCCGGCCCAGGCCTCGGAAATCGGGCGCCCCGATACCAGCACCACTTCCAGGGCCCGTAGCACACGCTGGCGATTGTTCGGATGGATGGCTTCGGCCGCGACCGGATCCAGCGCCTTGAGCTGTTCGTGAAGCGCCAGCCAGCCCTCACTCTCGGCCTTTGCTACCAACTCGGCACGCAAGGCCTGATCGGCTGATGGCAGATCCGCCATGCCGTGCAACAGGGCCTTGAAATACATCATGGTGCCGCCGACCAGCAGCGGAATCCGGCCCTGGCGACTGATCGCCTCCATCTCACGAAGCGCGTCCGCCCGAAAATCCGCAGCCGAATAACGGTCCGCCGGATCACAGATGTCGATAAGACGGTGCGGGGCGCGGGAAAGTTCCTCAGCCGAGGGTTTGGCCGTGCCGATATCCATCCCCCGGTAGATCATCGCCGAATCCACGCTGATGATGTCGCAGGGCAAGGCGTCGCAGAGCTCAAGGGCGAGGTCCGTCTTGCCGGCCGCCGTCGGGCCCATCAGGCAGATCGCGGCGGGCCGTTGGGTGTCAGCCGTCATGATCAGCGGCCACGCAGGAACAGTTTGTCCAGCTCACCCATCGTGACCAGGGTCCAGGTCGGACGACCGTGGTTGCACTGACCGCTGCGCTCGGTGGCTTCCATATCCCGCAACAGGGTGTTCATCTCGGGAATGGTCAGCTGGCGGTTGGCCCGCACCGAGCCGTGGCAAGCCATCGTACCCAGCAGCTCATTAGTGACGGCTTTCACCCGGTCGGACTGACCGTGTTCCATCAAATCGGAGACCACATCGCGCACCAGCTGCTCAGTGTCTGCCCCCCGCAGCAGCGCAGGAATTTGCCGGACCACCAGGGTTTCCGGCCCCATCCGCTCGATTTGCAGGCCCAGCGACTGCAGCTCCTCAACGTGGCTCTCCGCAACGCCGGCTTCACGCTGGCTCACGGCCAGGGTCACAGGCACCAGCAGCGGCTGGCTTTTCAGATCCTGGGCATCCAGCGCCGTTTTCATGCGCTCGTAGGTGATCCGCTCGTGGGCAGCATGCATGTCGACCACAATCATACCCTGGCGGGTCTGGGCCAGTATGTAGATGCCATGCAGCTGGGCGATGGCATATCCCAGGGGCGGCTCCGCCTCGCTGTCCTGGGGCGGCGTCGGCGCGGGCTGGGCAAAGCTCTGGGGAGCTTCCGCCACGGCGGCCGCCTGCGATGGTGACACAGAGGCTTCCGCCGTGCCCCCACCGGCATTGAGCGATTGATAGAACGCCATCTGGTCCTGAGCCTCCCAGGCCACCGGCTTCTGGCCACCATAGGCCTGACCGCCGCCGTTCGTGCCGTAGGGAGCAGAGGCGACAGGCGCCGGCTGGCCATCCGGAGTCCCGGCATAGCCGGCTTCACGGCTCAGCGACTGGGCCACGGCGCCGTGCATGTGGTCCTGGGGTTTCACTTCACCCAGGGCGCGATGCAGGGTCCGGAAAATAAAATCATGCACCAGCCGACCATCCCGGAAACGCACTTCATGCTTGGTGGGGTGGACGTTCACGTCCACATTGGCCGGATCCAGCTCCAGATAAAGTACGAACGCCGGGTGCCGGTTGTTGTAGAGCACATCGCGATAGGCCTGACGCACCGCGTGAGCCACCAGACGATCCCGGATCACCCGGTGGTTTACGAAGAAATACTGGAGATCCGCCTGACTGCGGGAGAAGGTCGGCAGCGCCACCCAGCCCCACAGGCGCAGACCCGAGGCCTCGGCATCGATGACCACCGCATTGTCGACGAACTGCTGGCCACACAGGGCGCCGATCCGGCGTTCCTTGTCGAGCGGCGTCATGGCCGGCCGCAGGCTCTGGATTGCACGCTGGTTATGGCGCAGGGTAAAGCCGGTCTCGAAACGGGCCAAAGCCTGGCGTCGCACACATTCCTCGATGTGGCCGAACTCTGTTTTTTCCGTGCGCAGGAATTTACGCCGGGCCGGCGTATTGAAAAACAGATCCCGCACTTCGACGGTGGTGCCGACGGGATGAGCGGCTGGCGAAATACGAGCGTCCATATCACGCCCCTCGACCTCCACCCGGGCCGCCGCATCGTTACCTTCGGTGCGGGACGTCAGGGAAAGGCGGGAAACAGAACTGATACTGGCCAGCGCCTCACCGCGAAAACCGAGTGACGCCACCGCCTCGAGGTCATCCAGATCGACGATCTTGCTGGTGGCATGCCGGCTCAACGCCAGCGGCAGGTCGGACTCGGCAATCCCCGAGCCGGTGTCCCGCACGCGGATCAGTTTGACGCCCCCCTGCTCGATGTCCACTTCGACTCGCTCGGCGCCGGCATCCAGCGCATTCTCGACAAGTTCCTTGACCACAGACGCCGGCCGTTCAACGACTTCACCGGCGGCGATCTGGTTGGCAAGGCGGGGGCTGAGCAGTCGGATCTCGGACATGGGGAACGGTGCGCCTCTCGATGAATTCCTGAGCGGCACATCATAGCAAAGACGGGCCCGAGATCTCAGGCCCGACGCCATAACTTTACGCCTTAAGAGGTGGGAATCTTGAGCATCTGGCCAATCACCACCTGGTCGCTGGACAGGTTATTCAGCTCCTTGAGGCGATTGACCGTTGTCGAATTACGCCGTGCCACGCCCGACAGGGTATCGCCCCGGCGGATGCGATAGGAGGCAATGGTGCCGTTATGCCGTTTTTGCCAGGCCAGCAACGTGCCCGGGGGCGGCGTGTCCTCGAAATAGGAGGACACCCCTTGCCAGATGGCATGAGCCAACTTATTGCGATAGCTGGCCGACTTGAGGTTGCGCTCCTCCTGCGGATTGGAAATGAACCCCGACTCCACCAGGATCGACGGGATATCCGGAGATTTCAGCACCACAAACGCCGCCTGCTCGACGCCCGGCTTGTGCAGATGCGTGACGTGCCGGAGGTTGCTGAGAACGTGGTCCCCAACACCCACCGACGCGTTAATGCTGGCCGTCATGGACAGATCCAGGAGCACCCCGGCGAGCACTTCGTTCTTGTCGTCCAGCGAGACACCACCGACACCGCCGATCAGGTCCGACTGGTTTTCGTTGCGGGCCAGCCAGCGAGCGGTTTCACTGGTCGCGCCCCGCCGTGACAGGGCGAAGACCGAGGCACCACGCGGCTGGGGCGACCGGAAGGCATCGGCGTGGATCGATATGAACAGGTCCGCATTTTCCTTACGCGCCAGCAGCGTGCGCTGACGCAGTCCAATGTAATAGTCGCCGTTGCGGGTGAGCTTGGCAGTGAAGCCGGGCTGGGCCGAGATGAGCGCCTGCAGGCGTCGCGCCAGCGGCAGCACTACATCCTTCTCGTGAGTGCCGTCGGGCCCACTGGCCCCCGGATCTTCCCCGCCGTGGCCGGGGTCCACCATCACGATGATGTCCCGCTTGCCGTTCGGATCCTCGGACAACACCGGTTTACTGGGCGCTTCCTCCTGACCGCCGCCCGGTTCGAGCAAATCCACAACCAGGCGATTGCCATATTCATCGTTGGGGGCCAGCTGGAAGCTGCGGGGTTCCACCGAATGCTTGAGGTCCAGCACCACGCGCAGGTCATCGCCGTTGCGGGGCGCGCTGCGAATGCGGCGAATCGGGCTGCCGGACAGATCCAGCCGACCGAGGCTGGTTTTCAGCCGGGTGTTTTTGATGTCGATGACCAGACGTGAGGGATTATTGAGCGTGAAGATCGAATGATCCACCTCGCCCCCCATGTCCAGCACCAGCCGTGTATGATCCGGCGCCGGCCAGATCCGGGCCCCCTGTACGTTGGTCTCTGCCTGGGCGTGACCGGCCAGGAGCCAGAGCACCGCCAGGAGAGGCCATACTGTGATTCTGGTCAGGAGATGCTGCATACCGCGATTCACCCTGCTCAATCCCTAAAAAATAACTTCAGGCCAGCCAACCGTTGGTCAGACTGGCGCGTAAACGTTCCAATAATCGATGTCCGGCCGGCGTTGTTGCCGTAAACCGGGCTTCGCGTCCCTCACCGGCCAACGCCAGTTCAATCACGCCGTCCGGTTCCGGGAGCACACCCGCGCCCCGCTCCGGCCATTCAATCAGGCACAGGGCCCCTTCAGCGAGATAATCGCGGATGCCCATGTATTCCAGTTCTTCCGGATCGCCCAGGCGATACAGGTCAAAATGGTAAACGGGAGGTTCCAGCTCCTCGTAGGGTTCGACCAGCGTGTAGGTTGGGCTTTTCACCGCGCCGGCATGCCCCAGGCCCTGGATAAAACCACGGCTGAACGTCGTCTTGCCGGCTCCCAGGTTGCCCGTCAGGTGCAGGACCACACCGTCACCGACGGAGCGAACCGCCTGAACCACCAATGCACCGAACTGCATGGTGGCCGACTCGTCCGGCAGGCGCACACTGATCCGGTCATTTTCCTGCGCCGTGTTTCCCGCCCCGCTCACGCCCTGCAAACTCCTTTATCGATGTCTTGATGAACCGTTTCCGGGCCGGCTCAACGACAACCCGGTAAGACGCCTTCGGCCTCGCCGAGCACCGTTGGCAACCAATCGATCAGATCCATCGGCAACAACCCCATGAACCCTTTGCTTTGAGCGGCACGATCCGCCGATTCGGCGTGAAGACTGGCTCCCATCACCGCTGCCCGGGAGGGACTCAATCCCTGCACTGCCAAAGAGCCGATGACTCCCGAGAGCACATCGCCCATACCGCCGGTTGCCATACCCGGGTTGCCGCCCTGAACCAGGGCCGGCTGCTGCATATCGTCGGCCAGAACCAGCGTTCCTGCGCCTTTGAGCAAAATGACGCCACCGTAGCGCTGCTCCAACTGCGCCACGGCATCCAGCCGGTTGCGGTTGATCACGGCATTGGCCACGCCCAACAGTCGGGCCGCCTCACCCGGATGGGGCGTCATAATCCAGTTTTTGTGCTTGCCGGGCGCCCGTGACGACAGCATATTCAGGGCATCCGCATCCATCAGGACCGGCCCGTCAAAGGCCATGACGCGCTGCAACATTTGCTGCCCCCAGGCACCCTGCCCGGCTCCGGGGCCGAAGACTATGCCGTCGGCTTTGGCCAGCAGCGCATCCAGTTCGTTGCCGTGGGTCAGGCCGTGCACCATCAGCGACGGGCAACGCGTCAGGGCGGCGCTGACGTGCTCCGGTCGCGTCGCCAGCGTCACCAGGCCAGCCCCGGTACGAGCCGCCGCTTCCGACGCCAGCAGCGCCGCGCCGCCAAATCCCCGTTCGCCGGCGATCACCAGCAAATGGCCACAGTCGCCCTTGTGCGCCCCGCGTCGGCGCACCGGCAGACCACGGGCCTCGATACGCCAGTCGGTACGCCGGGCCACCGCCGGCACCCGGTCGTAGACGGCCGGGTCGACGCCCAGATCGTCGAATACGACGTCTCCGGCGACATCCGGGCCACGCCCGGTCAGCAACCCGGCCTTGAGGCCAATAAACGTGACGGTGACTGTCGCATTGACGGCCTCCGTCTCAATCCAGCCGGTGGTCGCATCAAGCCCTGAGGGCACGTCGACTGCGAGCACCGGTCGCCCACTTTCGTTCAGCGCAGCAATCACCTTATCGAAAGGCGACCGCAAGGCGCCGGTAATCCCGGTCCCCAACATGGCATCGACGACCATGTCGGCCTCCGCGAGGGCTTCGGTCAGCAGCGAGGCAGCCGAACCGTCGTACCGCTCGATGGAGACCCCGGTATCCTGGGCAGCTTTGTAGGCGGACTCGGCATCGCCCTTGAGCTTGGCCGGGTCGGCCACCGCCAGGCACCGAACCGGGAGCCCCTGACGCTGAGCGGAGGCGGCGACCAGATAACCATCACCACCATTATTGCCGGCACCGCAAAGGACCAACACCCGGCGCGCCTCCGGCCAGTGTCGGGCCAGTTGACGAAAGGCCGAGCGCGCTGCGCGCTGCATTAATTCAAATCCGGGCGTGCCAAAATCATCGATGGCACAGCGATCGAGCGCCCGCACCCCATCCGCAGCGTACAGGCTCTCTGGTAAACTGGCGTTAGCAGCAGCACACATGGGGCTATCCATCACCTCATGATCCGATAAACAGAATCCGGTTGAACTCATCCAGCCAGATGCCTGTTAAGCATAGCAAAACGAACCGGAAGGTCATAACTTAATCAATGTTAACCGCCACCCTCGACAATTTGGCCGACCAGATCCGCGACTGGGCCCAGGAACTGGGCTTCCAGGCGGTGGGTATCAACGATGCCGACACGGGCGCCCACGGCGAGCGCCTGAAGGCCTGGCTGGACGCAGGGATGAACGGCGAAATGAGCTACATGGCCGACCACGGCACCAAACGGTATCGCCCCGATGAGCTGGTGCCGGGCACCCGCCGGGTCATTTCCGTGCGCATGGATTACCTGCCCTCCCCGGACAGTCCGGCCCAGGTGCTGCAGAATCGGGAGAAAGCCTATATCTCCCGTTACACGCTGGGGCGCGACTACCACAAGTTGGTGCGGAAACGTCTTGCCCAGCTGGCCCGTCGCATTGACGAGGCGCTGGCGGGGCATAACCACCGCGCGTTCGTCGACAGCGCGCCGGTCCTGGAACGGGCGCTGGCCCAGCGCGCCGGCCTGGGCTGGATCGGCAAGAACACCATGCTGATCCACCCGAAAGCCGGCTCGTTCTTTTTTCTGGGGGAAATCTTTACCAGTGCGCCGCTGCAGGTCGATGAGCCATTCACCACA
This sequence comes from Marinobacter sp. NFXS9, assembly GCF_040148665.1. Classification (NCBI taxonomy): domain Bacteria; kingdom Pseudomonadati; phylum Pseudomonadota; class Gammaproteobacteria; order Pseudomonadales; family Marinobacteraceae; genus Marinobacter; species Marinobacter sp. NFXS9. The sequence goes on from NZ_JAGDDW010000003.1 coordinate 91,220, forward strand.
GAACACTGCGGCAGTTGCTCAGCCTGCCTGGACGTCTGCCCCACGGACGCTTTCGATGGGCCGTATCAGCTCGATGCCCGGCGCTGTATCAGCTATCTGACCATCGAACTCAAGGGCTCTATTCCGGAGCATTTACGCGCCAGAATGGGCAACCGCGTCTTCGGATGTGATGACTGCCAGCTGGTCTGCCCCTGGAACAAATTCAGCAAGCCGACGGACAAGGATGACTTCCAGCCACGGCATCACCTCGATAACAGCGAACTGGCCGAGCTGTTCCTGTGGACCGAAGCGGAATTCCTCAAACGGACCGAAGGCTCGGCCATTCGGCGTACCGGCTATGAAGGCTGGCTACGCAACCTCGCGGTGGGACTGGGCAACGCGCCGTCGACCATTCCTGTGATCGAGGCGCTGAAACAGCGGGCCGACCATCCGTCGGCCCTGGTTCGCGAGCACGTGCATTGGGCGTTGCGCCGGCACAACATCGAGCCTTATTGAAGGCGGAAGAAATGCTCGCGGTAATGGCGCAGCTCTTCGATCGAGTCGCGAATATCGTCCAGAGCCAGATGCGAGCCCTTTTTCTTCACGCCTTCCAGCACATCCGGCCGCCAACGCCGGGCCAGTTCCTTGATCGTACTGACGTCCAGGTTGCGGTAGTGAAAGAACGCCTCCAGTGCCGGCATATAGCGCACGAGGAAGCGGCGGTCCTGACCGATGCTGTTGCCGCACAGCGGAGACTGGCCGCTTTCCAGATGCTCCGCCAGGAATTCGAGCGTCTGCTGCTCGGCGTCGACTTCCGATACCGCGCTGTCCTTGACCCGCTGGGTCAGCCCGCTTTCACCGTGGGTCCGGGTACACCACTCGTCCATCGCCTCAAGCACGCTGTCCGGTTGGTGGATGGCAATCACAGGCCCTTCTGCAATGGTATTGAGATCGGAGTCAGTGACGATGGTGGCGATCTCGATAATGCGCTCCTTGTCGGGATCCAGCCCGGTCATTTCCAGATCAATCCAGACCAGCCGATCGGTTGCAGCCATGAAGGTACTCCTGCTTAAAAGATGCCAAGACGGTGTGAATGGTCGCCGGCGGCCCCGTATAATCGGCGCACCGGAGCGTTGCTATCATGGCACACTTACCCGGACAGGCAGAAATCCAGCAGACAAAGACGGACTCCATGGCAAAACGTCGGCTTAACAGGCAGCAGAAGTGGCGCATCGAAAAAATCCAGGAAGAACGCGCCGCGCGGGCTTCGCGCCGGGATCGCGATATCGACCGCCAACTACAGGCCGGCGAGCTGGGCGACGAGCAAAGCGGCCTGATCATCGCTCATTTCGGCAAGCAGATTGATGTGGAGGCGCTGGAGGGCGAACACCGGGGCGACGTGATTCGCTGCCACGTCCGGGCCAACCTGGGGTCACTGGTGACCGGCGACCGGGTCGTCTGGTGCCCAGGGTCCAACGATCTTGGCGTCATCGTGGCGCTGCAGGAGCGGGACAACCTGCTCCAGCGACCGGACAAATTCGGCCAGCTCAAGCCGGTGGCCGCCAATATCGATCAGATCATCCTGGTGATTGCGCCCGAACCGGAACCCCACGACAACCTGATCGACCGCTACCTGGTGGCCGCGGAAAACTGCGACATCACGCCGGTGCTGCTGCTCAACAAGACCGACCTGATCCACGATGGCAACCGGGCCGATATCGAAGCCTTACTCGACCGGTACGCCCGCCTCGGTTATCGAATCGAGCAGACGTCAGCCCACAAGGCTCCGGAAGACGACCGCACCATTGATAACCTGCTGAAAGAACAGACCAGCGTGTTTGTCGGCCAGTCCGGCGTGGGCAAGTCGTCCATTATCCGGCGACTGCTGGGGGATGAGAGCATCCGGATCGGCGCCGTGTCCGAAAGCACCGGCAAGGGCGTCCACACGACCACCACCGCCCGCCTGTTCCATCTTGATTGCGGCGGCAACCTGATCGACTCCCCAGGCATCCGGGAATTCGGGCTCTGGCATATGGATGTGGCGCACCTGGAATACGGCTTCCGGGAAATCCGGCCGCTGATCGGCACCTGCCGTTTCCGCAACTGTCGGCATCAGGCCGAACCGGGCTGCGCCCTGCTGGAGGCGGAAGAGAAAGGCGATGTCAGCCCGGAGCGCATGCAGAGCTTTCGCCGTATCTATACCGAAATCGAGAATTCAGACTGGTAAGGCGCCTCGGGCCTTACCAGTTCACTTCACCGGCATCCGGCTCCGGCGGCTGTTTGAACCAGTCGCCGGATTCCAGCTTCTTCTGGGCTTCCTGGGACTGTTCCTCGGTCGGCGCCGTCAGGTCGATCACCGGCTGGGCATTGGCGCCCGAATCGGACTGGATTGCCTGCTCAGCTTTCTTGTTCAGCACGATTATCGCGATACGCCGGTTGACCGGTGCCTGCGGGTGATCCTTGTCGAACAACACTGAATCACTCAACCCAACCACCTTGCCAATCTGCTCGGGCCGTACACCCCCGGCGACCAACGCCCGACGCGCGGTATTGGCCCGGTCCGCCGACAGCTCCCAGTTGGTGTAGCCGGGGCGCCCGACGAATGGCGTGGCATCGGTGTGACCGGTAATGCTGAGTTTATTGTTGACCTCGCTCAGCGGCTTGGCCAGTTCGAACAGGATATCCTGGGAATAGTATTTGAGGCGGGCGCTGCCGCTGTCGAACATCGGACGCTTTGAGCGATCCACGATCTGGATCCGCAACCCCTCGTCAGTAATGTCGATCAGCAGTTGGTCCTTGAACTTCTGCAGCGTCTCACTGCTCTCAATCTGGTCCTTGAGGTCCTGGAACAGCTGCTGCATCTGCTTCTGTTCCAGGGTATCCGCCATGTCCTCGATGGTCTGATCTTCCAGTTTGATCTGGGAATCCGCCACATCCTCGCTGGTGGAATCCACCACCGACGCACTGCCGCCCAGATCGATCGGATTGCGGCTGGCGGCGTCCATGTAGCCGACCGGGTCCTTGAAGTAACCGGAAATCGCCTGCTTTTCCTCCGGCGTTGCGGTCATGGTCAACCAAAGCACCATGAAAAAGGCCATCATCGCCGTTGCGAAATCGGCAAAAGCGACTTTCCAGGCGCCACCGTGATGCCCCCCGGACACCTTCTTGACGCGTTTGACGATGATGGGTTGTTCTTCCACGATGGACCTCAGTGCCCCGTTTCGACGAATCCGGTGCGGTTACTTGGAACGCACATGGTCGTTGAGCTCCTGGAATCCGGGACGTTTGTCACTGGGCAACGCCTTGCGACCGAACTCGACCGCCATCTGCGGGGCCTGCCCGGAGACGGTCGCGAGAATGGCAGCCTTGGCGCACTCGTAGGCACGCAGCTCGTATTGCGCCTGGTGCTCCATGGCGGTGGAGGTCGGCCCCACGAAGCCGTAGCCCATAAAAATACCGAGGAACGTCCCCACCAGTGCCGCGGCCACCTTGTGCCCGATCATCTCGGGCGGACCGCCCAACAGACTCATCGTGATGACGATCCCCAGGACCGCCGCCACAATCCCCAGCCCCGGCAGCGCATCCGCGACCTTGGCCAGCGCGTGGGACGGTTCGTTCAGTTCCAGCTCACGATTATCCAGCTCTTTGTCCATCAGGCCTTCAAGCTCGTGCGGCGCCATGTTGCCGGCGCTGATGATGCGCATGTAGTCGGTCACGAAAGCGAGCAGCTTGGACGACTTCATCACCGCCGGATAACGGGTGAAGATCTGGCTTTCGGTGGGGTTATCGATGTCCTCTTCGATGGCCATCACCCCCTGCTTGCGCGACTTGTCGAACAGGTCATAGAGCAGACTGAGCAAATCCAGATAGAAGGCTTTATTGAACGGAGACCCCGTCAGCAGTCGCAGGATGCCGGCGACGGTTTCCTTGATGGTGTGCATCGGGTTGGAGATGATGAACGCACCGGTTGCCGCCCCGAAGATGATCAACACCTCCAGCGGCTGCCACAGCGCCATCAGCTGCCCCTTGGACAAGACGAAGCCGCCCAGCACACAGGCAAAAACGATGATCGCACCGAGTATTAAGGCCATAGCGGTTAAAACTGCTCCCTGAACTGCCTGCCAGCCGGCACAAACCGGCCCGTCGGAGACTGCCTCCGAAACCCTAACAGGACGCGCGTAAAAGACGTTTCAGATGTTTCTGATTTTCGGGAATCATAGCAAGAGCCTGAAAGTATCGCGAAAAAAACGCCTTGCCCAGTCTCAGACGCCAACGCCACCCGTCCTGCCTTCAATCTGTTAAGATGCGCCCAAACCCTGAACGGCCCGCTGAGACGCGTATGCAGACGCTGCCCCTGATTATCGAACCGGACGACCTGGAGCCCCTGTTAGAGACCCGGGACAAGCTTCTTCTGGTCGACCTCAGCCACCCCGAGCGTTACCTGGGCGGACACCTTCCGGGCGCCGTCTACGTGCATCCCCAGGAGACCTTGCTGGGTTACCCGCCGGCGCCGGGCAAGTTGCCGACGGTGGAGGCGCTGCAGGCATTAACCACGCGCATCGGGCTAACCCCGGACACGCACGTGGTGGTCTACGACGACGAAGGCGGCGGCTGGGCCGGGCGCTTTATCTGGCTGCTCGACTGCATTGGCCACACCCGCTACAGCTACCTGAATGGCGGCTGGATTGCCTGGCAGGCAGAGGGCCATCCACTGTCCACCGACGTTCCCGAACCGGTACCGAGTCACTACCCGATTGTGGTGCACCCGGAGCCCACCGCGACACTGGAAGAAGTGCTGAATGGCCTCAACGCGGATGACCCGGTGATCTGGGACGCCCGATCACCGGAGGAATACCTTGGCACCCGCATTGCCGCTGCCAAGGCCGGCCATATTCCCGGTGCCCGCAATCTGGAGTGGACCCGGCTTATGGATCCGGCACGCCACTTCCGCCTGCGCCCGTCAGACGACCTGCGCGCCCTGCTCGATGCCCAGGGGATCGGCGAGGCCAACACCCTGATCACTCACTGCCAGACCCACCACCGGTCCGGCCTGACCTACCTGGTGGCCAAGGTGCTCGGCTATCCGCGGGTGCGCGCCTATGCGGGCTCCTGGGCCGAGTGGGGCAACCATCCTGACACACCTGTGGAGATCTAGAACCGATGCGAGACAAGCTCTTTGTGATGAGCCAGTACCTGACGCCCCAGCTCGGGCTGTCGCGACTGGCCGGACGACTGGCCGACAACGATCAGGTGCCGGCCCTGAAGAACCGGGTCGTCCGCTGGTTCATCGAGCGCTATGGCGTCGATATGAGCGAAGCGGTCGATGCCGACCCCGCATCCTATGCCACGTTTAACGACTTCTTCACCCGGGCCCTGAAACCCGGGCTGCGCCCCGTCGATGAGGCAACGGATGCCTTGACCAGCCCCGTGGACGGCGCCATCAGCCAACTCGGCGCCATCAAGGACGGCCGCATCTTCCAGGCCAAGGGTCAGTCGTTCAACCTGACCGAACTGCTGGGCGGCGACGAACAGCGCGCCAAACCGTTTGCCGGCGGCGAGTTCGCCACCATCTACCTGGCGCCCAAGGACTACCACCGCATCCACATGCCGCTGGCGGGCACCCTCAAGGAAATGGCCTATGTGCCGGGCCGGCTGTTCTCCGTCAATCCCGTCACGGCCGCCAACGTGCCCAACCTGTTCGCCCGCAATGAGCGGGTCGTCACCCTGTTCGACACGGAATGGGGGCCGATGGCCATGGTGCATGTGGGCGCGATGATCGTCGGCAGCGTGGAAACCACCTGGGCCGGCGTGGTGGCACCGGGCACGGACGGGGTCAGCAGCGTGGACTACAGTGCCGACAAACCGATCCGGTTCGATAAAGGGGACGAGATGGGCCGTTTCCGACTGGGCTCAACCGTCATCCTGCTGTTCCCGAAGGATGTGATGCAGTGGTCGGATGAACTGGGTCCTGAATCGGTGCTGCGTATGGGCCAGCGGATCGGCTCGAAAGTGGTCTAAGACCGCTCGATGGGGAACGCGACGACATCCCGGATGTCTCGCGTTCCCAGCTTGCACATCAACAAACGGTCCAGCCCCAGGGCCACGCCCGAACACGCGGGCAAGCCATGCCGGAGCGCCTCCAGCAAATAGTCGTCCGCAGCCATTTCGGGCTTGCCGTGCGCCCGCCGCAAGGCGTTATCCGCCTCGAAGCGGCGCGCCTGTTCCGCCGCGTCCGTCAGCTCCCAATAGCCATTGCACAGCTCCAACCCATCGAGATACAGCTCAAAGCGGTGGGCCACGGCGCATCCGCCAGCGTCCCGGGTACGCGCCAGCGCGGCCTGGCTGGCCGGATAGTCGTGAATGAACACCGCGCCCTCGCCCACCAGTGCAGGTTCAACCGCGTGAGTCATCAGGAAATCGAGACAGGTATCGCGATCGAAGTCGTCCGCAAACACCGGGTTGCCGGCCCGACCGGACACCGCATCGCGCAGCTCATCAAGTGGTAGCGTAAAGGGATCGAGGCCGACGTGCTGCAGGAACGCCTCGCGGTACGTGAGCCGTGCGGGCACATCAATACCCAGCCAGCCACACACCAACTCACCGACTTCATCCATCAGGGCCCGATCGTCAAAATCCGGCCGATACCATTCCAGCAGCGAGAATTCCGGATTGTGGCGCACGCCGCGCTCGCCATCGCGGAACGCCCGGAACACCTGGTAGATGGCACCACTGCCCGCAGCCAGGAGGCGTTTCATGTGGTATTCAGGGGAGGTCTGGAGATAGACCGTACCGCCCGGAAAATCGGACGCCGGGCCCGGATGGGCCGTAATACAGTCGAGATGGAGATCAGAGACGCCGTGACGGGCCAGCAGCGGGGTTTCCACTTCCAGCACATCACGGGCGGCGAAGAACTGCCTCAGGTAGGACAACAGTCCGGCCCGCTCGCGCAGGGCGGCCCGGGATGCTGTTGGCTGCCAGTCCGATTCCCGGGACATATCCGGATCAGTTGGTTTTGACCCGGCTCACGTACTCGCCGGAACGGGTGTCTACCTTCAACACTTCACCAATGACGATGAACAGAGGCACGTTGACCACAGCGCCGGTGGACAGGGTCGCCGGTTTGGAGCCACCCTGGGCGGTGTCACCCTTCATGCCCGGATCGGTGTCCACCACTTCCAGCTCGACAAAGTTGGGGGGGGTCACCGACAGCGGGGTACCGTTATAGAGCGTGACGGTGTAGACGTCCTGTTCCTTGAGCCACTTCATGGTGTCGCCCACCGCCTTCTCGTCGGCCGGGTGCTGCTCGAAGGAACCGTCGGTGGCCATGAAGTGCCAGAATTCGCCGTCGGTGTAGAGATATTCCATCTCCTGGTCGATGACGTCTGCCGCTTCCAGGCTCTCGCCGGACTTGAAGGTGCGCTCCCAGACCCGGTTGCTCATCAGGTTGCGCAGCTTGACGCGGTTGAACGCCTGGCCCTTTCCGGGCTTGACGAATTCGTTCTCGAGGATCACACACGGGTCGCCGTCCAGCAAAACCTTAAGACCACCGCGGAATTCATTGGTAGAATACGAAGCCATGAAAATCTCACCTGAAAAATCGCTGTTGGAAATTCAAAGGGGCTCATGATACAGCGAACCCCCACCCCGGTAGAAGCCCGGGACGTTACCGATTCCGAACTCGCCTGGCAGCAGGAGCTGGCTCGCGCCATCAACAATCCGGAGCAGCTGCTTCGGGAGCTGGGCCTGCCGGATCATCTGCTGGCCGGCGCTCGTACCGGTGACCGGCTGTTCAGCATCCGGGTTCCCCGGCCGTTTCTCCAACGCATGACCCATGGCGACCCGGACGACCCGCTGCTGCGTCAGGTCCTGCCGCTGGATGCGGAGAGCCGGCCGGCGCCAGGTTACCTCACCGATCCGCTGGAAGAGGCCGAGCACACACTGCAACAGGGTCTGATCCGTAAGTATCGCAGTCGCGCCCTGCTGATGGTCACCGGCACCTGCGCCATTAATTGCCGCTACTGCTTCCGTCGTCATTTCCCCTATGCCGACAACCGGCTCTCGCCCGATGCCAGAACCGAGGCCCTGGCCACACTCCACGCCAGCCCTGAGATCAACGAGGTCATCTTCAGCGGCGGCGACCCTCTGGCCGTGAACGACAACCGGCTGGCCGACTGGGCCGCCGATCTGGCCGCCATTCCACACCTGACCCGCTTGCGCATTCACACCCGCCTGCCGGTGGTCATCCCCCAGCGCGTCAATGACGCCATGCTGGCCTGGCTTGAAGGCCTGCCGATGCAAAAGGTCATCGTCGTCCACATCAATCATCCCCGGGAAATCGACGACGCCGTCCGGGCGGCCATGCGCCGCTTGCAGGAGGCGGGCGCCACCCTCCTCAACCAGAGCGTCATCCTGCGCGGCGTCAACGATGACGCCGACACCCTGGCGGAACTCAGCGAATCACTGTTTGCCGCCGGCATCCTCCCCTATTACCTGCATGCCTTCGACCCGGTGGCCGGGGCAGCGCATTTCGACGTCAGCGACGATCAGGCGCGGCAGCTGGTTCGCGACTTACTGACACGCCTGCCTGGCTTCCTGGTGCCGCGACTGGTACGGGAAGTGCCGGGAGAAGCCAGCAAGACACCACTCAACCTGTGACCCAGGTCCAGAATTCGACAATCGGTTGACCGTGAAACCGCCCCGGTGTGTCTTCAAAAGCGTCGCAAAAGCCTTGAGAATGGGGCGTTCGGGAGGATACATCGACTTTTTTGTCAAACAATGTCAACTTTCAGGTTTCTGGCTTTGTGAATGGTCTTTGCTATTTTAAAGTCGTGGTGAGGTATATAAAGATATGTATTTCCGGTCTTTTTCTCGCCGCTCATCAAAGCTGAGACGCGCCAACAAAAGCAACGCATCAAGGGACGGTGCAAGCGCCAATTCGCCCAAGGCAGAGGGGCATACGGACGGTATGACTTTAAAACCTGAGCTCACGCTACCGGAACAGAAGATAGCGAACCTGTCTTTCTGCGATGCGACACCCAAAGCCTTTGGTCGGTGGGTCGGCGCTTTGCCTGTGGCCAATATTGGTGAGACTTCCCGTCAGCTGTACCACGCGATCATTGAACTCAACCAGCTGATTATCGCGCCGCAGCAACGCCTGGCCCTGCTTGAGCTGATCCGTCACCGTATCAACTTCGTGTGCAAGGAGCTGTCCCGGCATTATCTGGGACTGGCGATCGCCCTGCCCGACAAACAGCGTAAGATTGCCAACCTATCCCAGGCTCTTCAGCTGCACCTGGCCAATGGCTACAAAACCACGCTGATTGAATTGCTCGACAGCGGCGCCATCGACAAGAACCGCAAGACCATTGCCATGGCCTGCCACCGCATCGTGACCGACCTGGGGCAGACCATCCTGCGCGCGCATCAGCTTTACTGCCCGAGCCCGACCCGAAGCTGGCTGGAATGCCACCGTGTCTACCGTTTTGCGTTGCGCAACAAACTGTATGACGTTCAGGTCGAAGACGAAAACCTGATGCACCGCCAGAGCAACACCATTGCAGATGCCTACAAGCGCCTCTTGCTATTGGGGTGCGCGAGACCGAACCAGCTGCGCCAGAATGAGCTGGTGCAAGCGTATGAGCTGTTTGAGTGCTGGACCGATCGGGTGACCTGTTCCCAGGAGATCGGCGAAGAATCGCTGTTCCTGGTGAACATGGAGCGCGATGCGGCCCCGATCTACAGCAGCCTGCTGGGCCCGGAAGAACGGAATGGCGACAGCTTTGGCTTTAACACGGTAGAGCTGTCCGCGGACATCGCCGATTACCAGAACCGCCGCAACGAGAAGGACAAGCAGGCCGGTCATTCCCTGCCGATGCCGGCCAACGTCTCGGAAAACCTGCTGGCGCATCTATCCCAGGCCTTCGGCGTCCTGACCAAGCGCAACTTCAAGCGCATCACCACGCAGGGCGAGTTGCAGGTCGCCGTGGGCCTCTCGGCCGCGCACTATTACATCGCCGGCGAAAAATCCTTCAAGGCATTCATCGAGAGCGGCGCAACCTCGGACGACGAGGAGAACTATTTCATCGCCCGGGCCAAGCGCAATAACGATGCCTGGGCCGGCGCCCACGACGCTGCGCCTACCGGCGACTTCATGTCCTCGGCGGACACCCCCATCAACTTCAAGACCAGCGCCGGCACCCGCGATGAAGGCGGCAGCCGGCCGAAGACCTACAAGACGCCCCTGGTGAACACCAGTCCCGGGGGCTACTGCGTGTCCTGGACCAGCGAGATGCCACCATCGCTGCAAGCTGGCGAAGTGCTGGCCGTTCGCGAGCAGGCCTCCCATCCCTGGAGCGTGGCCGTAGTTCGCTGGATTCGACAATTACGCCAGCAAGGCACCCAGATCGGCGTTGAATTGTTGGCACCAAGTGCCACCCCGTGCGGCGTACGCCTGATTCAGAAAGTCGGCAACAGCAGCGAATTCCTGCGCGGCCTCCTGTTACCGGAGGTGTCTGTGATCGGTCAGCCCGCAACCCTGATTACGCCGCGCCTGCCCTTCCAACAGGGCAGTCGGATCGTGCTGCGCCAGGGCGACCGTGAAGACAACGGCCAATTGTCCAAGCGTCTTTCGGCAACCGGCAGCATCAGCCAATTCGAACTGCGCCTGCAAAGCAGCAGCCCCAGCAGCCAGGACTCAGAAGGCCCCGGGCCCAACACCAGCGAAGACGAATTCGACTCTCTCTGGCCTTCCCTGTAAGCTGCACAGTCGGCGAGCTTGCCCAAGATCGGCTTTATCGACTTACGATGGGCCGGTGCGGGCTCACTGCCAGAACGGTGCAGCCCGGGTGCTGTAACACCTTGGACAACGTCCGGTTACGGCCGGGAACACAATCGCAGGCGCGATCGGGCCGGTCGAGTGCTAACCTGAGTGTTATCGCCCGACGTCACAGGATCGTTGCCGTCGTTCTGCGACAGGCTCGCCTTGAGCGCTGAGACACCCGAATAAATCACCGTTCTTTCCCAAGGATCGAGGAAGAACGGGCTGTGCGAGATGGTTAACGAATGCAGAAGAAGAATACGACGGTTCATCTGCTGATCCTCGACCCTTCCCAAAACGATGCCGAAACCCTGGTCAGTCTCCTCAGGAACTCCGGCCGGGCCACCCGGGCACACCGGGTCACCTCCGAGGAAGATCTTGAAGAAGCCTTGCGGACGTCAAACTGGGACCTGATGCTGGCACGGGACCTGGACCAGGAAGTGTCCCCGGATACGGCACTGTCGCTGATCAAGCGGCTGGACAAAGACATCCCGTTCATCCTGATCACGCCGGAGTTCAACACGGATCGCGCCATCCAGGTGATGAAACTGGGCGCCAAGGCAGCGGTCCCCGATGGCCAGAAAGATCTGGTGATGCTGACCGTCAACCGGGAACTGGCCAGCCTGGAAGCGCGCAACCAGCGTCGCATCCTGGAATCGCACCTGCGTGAATCGGAGCAACGCTGCCAGCTGCTGCTGGAAAGCTCCAAGGACGCCATCGCCTACATCAACGACGGGATGCACATCTACGCCAACCAGTCCTACATGGACTTCCTCGGCTACGACGACATCGACGAGATGATCTGCATCCCGATCCTCGACACGCTCGCCCCGTCCAGCCATGAGGACTACAAGATCTTCATGAAGGCCTTTGCCGAGCACAAGGAAGACGGCATGGCGCTCAACTGCGTCGCCAAACGCAGCGACGGCAATGAGCTGAACATCGTCATGCGCGTGTCGGCCGCCACCTACGACGGCGAGCCATGCACCCAGATTGTGGTGCAACCGGAGCAGGACAACGCTGAGCTGGAAGAGAAACTCAAACAGATCAGCACCCAGGATCTGCTGACGGGTCTCTACAATCGCCAACACCTGATGGATGAGTTGGGCCGTGTGATCGTCAGGGCCGGTGAATCCAAGGAAACCGGCGGCCTGGCCTACATCGCACTGGACAACTTCATGCAGGTGCGCGGCCAGGTCGGCATCGCCGGTGCCGACCTGATGCTGGGGGATGTGGCCAACATCCTGCGCGACGCGGTCGACGACAACATGACCCTGGCCCGCCTGAGTGATGATGCCTTCTGCCTGCTCGCCCTGCCCTGCCAGGAAAACCGCATGGCGGACATCTGCGAGTCGATCCGCAAGACCATCGAAGACCACCTGTTCGAGATTTCCGGCAAGACGGTCCAGATCTCCGTCAGCATCGGCATTGCCGCCATCACCGAGAACGCACCGAAGGCCCCGGATCTGCTGGGCCGCGCGCACACCGCGTCATCCGAAGTGCGCAAGCTGGAAGGCCACGAAAACGGCAATGGCGTATTGGTCTACAATCCGGCCACCTACGAGAACCTCAACGACAACAACTCTGTCGAAGCCATCCAGAAGGCCCTGGACGAGGATCGTTTCCGCCTGCTGTTCCAGCCGATCATCAACCTGCGTGGCGAAGGCGAGGAACACTACGAGGCCTTTGTCCGCATGCTGGACAAGGACAACGAGGAAGTCTCACCGTATGACTTCCTGCCGCCCACCGGGCCGTCGGACATGGCAGCCAAGATCGACCGCTGGGTGATCCTGCAAACGATCAAGCATCTGGCCAGCCATCGCTCCAAGGGCCATGACACACGGCTGTTCCTTAATGTCACCGCCGAAACGATCCAGGACAAGACCTTTACCCCCTGGCTCAGCGTGGCGCTCAAGGCCGCCCGCCTGCCCGGCGACTCACTGATCTTCCAGCTTCGCGAAGGCGATGCCAACAACTACATGAAGCAGGCCCGGGAGTTCGCCAAAGCCCTGCGTGAGCTGCACTGCAAAGTTTCCATCTGCCAGTTCGGCTGTGCCCTGAACCCCTTCAACACGCTCAAGCATGTGGATGTGGACTACGTGAAGATCGACGGCTCCTTCACCGAGGAAATCCAGAAGAGCGACGAAGTGAAGGAAGAGGTGAAGGAAATGGTGGCGTCCCTGCAAAACAACGGCAAACTGACCATAATCCCGCTGGTGGAAAACGCCTCTGTACTTGCCACCCTGTGGCAAGCCGGCGTCAACTACATCCAGGGTTACTACCTGCAGGCACCGGTACCGGAGATGGATTACGACTTCGGGGACCAGTAAGCGGTCCCCGCATTCCCGCCATGTCCGCCCACTCGAGCACTAAACGTATATTCCAGGGCCCCGTATGGGCCCTAAGCTTACCCCACTGCTTAAGTACGGCCCCCAAAGTCCGGCAAAGGAACTCAGCTAGCTCTTAGATTCGGGATCTTCCGGTATCGGGGGGCTAAAGCCAATGGGCGCCATCGCTTCCGCCGCCCTAGAGGGCCATCCCTGGCCCGCTATTGCGGTCAAGGACATCCCTGTCCTTTTCTCCAGCGATGGCGCCCATTGGCTTCGATCAAGCTTGGCGGGCAGACTAAGATTGTGTTGCCTTCAGGGTATGGACCGCATCACTCTCGCGGAAACCAATCAGGTACAAAATGGCGTCCAACCCCAGGGTCGAGATGGAATGGCGAGCCGATTCCTTGACCAGCGGCTTCGCTCGGAACGCCACACCCAGCCCCGCCTGACTCAGCATCGGCAAATCATTCGCACCGTCGCCCACCGCAATAACCTGCTCCGGGGACACACCTTCCCGCGCCGCAATTTCGAGCAGCAACTCGGCCTTGCGCTGACCGTCGACGATACGACCGGACACCGCCCCGGTGACCTTGCCATCCTCGATCGCCAGCTCGTTGGCGTGTACGAAGTCGATCCCCAACCGTTCCTGCAGATAACGGGCAAAGTAGGTAAAGCCACCGGACAGGATCGCGGTGCGATAGCCCAGCGCCTTCAGGGTACGAATCAAGTGCTCGGCGCCTTCGGTCATTTTCAGACGCCCGGCAATCGACTGCAGGACCGCCTCATCCAGACCCTTCAACAGGGCCAGACGTTCGGCAAAGCTCTCACTGAAGTCCAGCTCACCCTGCATGGCTCTCTCGGTAATCTCCGCCACCTGATCGCCCACGCCCGCCTCCCGGGCCAGCTCATCGATCACTTCCGCCTCGATCAGCGTGGAGTCCATATCGAACACCACGAGGCGGCGATTGCGCCGGAAGATGGAATCTTCCTGGAACGCGATGTCCACATTCAGGTCACCGGCGATCTTGAGAAAATCCGTGCGCAGCGTTTCCAGATCGTCCGGTGTGCCCCGTACGGAAAACTCGATGCAGGCAATGCGGTTGTCCGCCGGATTCAGCGACGGGCGGGCAGACAGCCGGGTGATGTTGTCGATGTTCAGGCCGTGACGTGCCGTAATCTCCGACACCCGGGCAATGTGCTCGGCTTTGATGTCACGCGCCAGCAACGTCACGATGTAACAGGCCCGGTTACGGCCGGCGGCCCACTGCTGGTATTCCGCCTCCGTGATCGGCGCGAAGTGCACCTGGAGATCCAGGGCATGCAGGCGAAACATCACGTCCCGGATGACGTGCGGCGCGTTCGATTCATCCGGGATTTCCGCCAGGATGCCCCAGGTCAGATGATCGTGGATCACCGCCTGACCGATGTCCAGGATGCGCACATCATAGCGCCCCATGATCCCGGTAATTTCCGAGGTGAGGCCGGGCTTGTCACGCCCGGACACGTTGATCAGAACCAGCTCACTCACTCTCGTCGGTCCCCTCTTCCGGTTGCGCCGGTGTGGCGGCAACGATTTCCAGAGAGTCGACGCGCTGCAGCCCGCGGGGCAACTTGTGGCCACGCCGGCCACGCTCGCCGATGTAGTGCTCCAGATCACTGAACTGTAGCGTCATCTTGCGCTTGCCGGCCTGAATCTGCAGCTGGTCGGCCGCGCTGAACACGCCGATCGCCACCACGAATTCCTCCCGGTTCTGGACCCGGGCCGATGGAATACTGATGATCTTGTTGCCTTTACCTTTTGCCAGCTCCGGCAACTCTTCCAGCGGGAACACCAGCATTCGACCTTCATTGGTGATGGCCGCCACATGCTGATCGTCACCTTTGGGCACGGTCACCGGCGCCATGATGCGCGCCCCTTTGGGAACGCTGACCACCGTCTTGCCGTTACGGTTCTTGCTGATCATGTTCTCCAGATTGGTGACGAAGCCATAGCCGCCATCAGTCACCAGGAGCACCCGCTGGCTCTGTTCGCCCATCAGCACCCCGGCAAAGTCGGCTCCGGACGGCGGATTGATCCGACCGGTCAGCGGCTCCCCCTGCCCACGCGCGGATGGCAGTGAGTGCGCCATCAGGGCATAGGCCCGGCCAGTGGAATCCAGGAAAATGGCCTGCTGGTTGTTACGCCCCCGGGCGGACAGGGCAAAGCGGTCACCGGCCTTGTAGCTGAGGCCTTCCGGATCGATATCGTGGCCCTTGGCCGCTCGCACCCAGCCCTTCTCGGACAGAACCACCGTCACCGGGTCGTTGGAAACCAGATCCACTTCGCTGAAGGCGCGCGCTTCTTCCCGTTCGACAATCGGCGAGCGGCGCTCGTCCCCGAAGGTCTCGGCATCGGCTTCAAGCTCGGACTTGATCAGGTCCCGCAGCCTGGACTCAGAACCCAGAATGGATTGCAGGTGGTCGCGCTCTTCGGACAGCTCGGCCTGCTCGCCCTTGATCTTCATTTCCTCAAGCTTGGCCAGGTGGCGCAGTTTCAGCTCGAGGATGGCTTCGGCCTGATCGGCGCTCAGGTTAAAGCGGCGAATCAGTTCGTCCTTGGGTTTGTCCTCGTAGCGAATGATCTCGATAACTTCGTCGATATTGAGGAAGGCAACCAGCAAACCTTCGAGGATATGCAGGCGCGAGAGCACCTTGTCGAGGCGAAACTGCAGCCGACGGCGGACGGTGGTGGTGCGGTAGCTGAGCCACTCGGTCAGCATGGTCCGCAGATCCTTGACCTGGGGGCGGCCATCGATACCAATGACGTTCAGGTTCACCCGGTAGGTCTTCTCCAGGTCCGTGCTGGCGAACAGGTGGGTCATCAGACCGTCCATATCCACCCGGTTGGAGCGGGGCACGATGACCAGTCGCGTCGGGTTTTCGTGATCCGACTCGTCCCGCAGGTCCGCCACCATCGGCAGTTTTTTGCCCTGCATCTGCTGGGCGATCTGCTCCAGTACCCGGGCACCGGACACCTGATGCGGCAGCTCGGTGACCACAATCTCGCCACTCTCTTGCGACCACTTGGCGCGCATACGCAGGGAGCCGCGGCCAGTTTCGTACATCTGGCGGAGATCCTTGCGCGGCGTGATGATTTCAGCGCGGGTCGGGAAATCCGGTCCCTTGATGTGTTCACACAGCTGTTCGACCGTGGTGTCCGGCGCATCGAGCAGACGAATACACGCCGACGTCACTTCACGGACGTTGTGCGGCGGAATATCCGTCGCCATGCCCACCGCAATACCGGTGGTGCCATTGAGCAAGACGTGGGGCAAACGCGCGGGCAGACTCGCGGGCTCGTCCATGGTGCCGTCGAAGTTCGGCACCCAGTCGACCGTGCCCTGCCCCAACTCACTCAGCAGGACTTCCGAGAACGGTGCCAGCCTGGATTCGGTATAACGCATGGCGGCAAAGGACTTGGGATCGTCCGGCGAGCCCCAATTGCCCTGCCCGTCGATCAACGGGTAGCGGTATGAGAACGGCTGGGCCATGAGCACCATGGCTTCGTAACAGGCGCTATCGCCATGAGGGTGGAATTTACCCAGTACATCCCCCACGGTACGGGCCGATTTCTTGTACTTGGCGGTCGCCTTGAGTCCCAGTTCGCTCATGGCGTAGATGATGCGCCGCTGTACCGGCTTCAGACCGTCGCCCACGTGGGGCAGCGCGCGATCCAGAATGACGTACATGGAGTAATCGAGATACGCCTTCTCCGTATAGTCACGCAGCGATACGCGCTCAAAGCCTTCGTCGGTCGTCTGAAATTCAGCCATAGTGGCCCCTTCTCCTGGACAAAGTTCGGTCGGGTACAGCTGTCCCGATCAGACAGCAAGCGGCCATTATAGAAAGGCCGTCGCAAACACACCAACCCTAAGGCGCATCCGTTGAACTCAAGCGTTCAAAAACGCCCCAAGAACGCCCATATTGTTCAAAACGCATACAGATTATCCGCAATACGCCCTTCCAAGCCGGATGCTGGGGATCGCGCCACAGGCGGCGTAATCACTGGCTTTAGCACGCTTTTTCAGGTGAAAACCCGAAGATGGAATAGCGGAATCCACGAATGGAGCCCCCCGGGGGTGCTCTTTATTCTCAATTTTGTGATGTCGCCGGATGGAAACATCCAAAGTGCGGAGGTCACCCCCAAAGGTGTGATCTCCCCCGACTACATCAGGCGCAGCGGACGCGTCGTCTACAGATAAGGTATTTCGTTATCCCTATGCAGACACATACGCTGAAACTGTCGCTCAAAGCCTGTGGCCGCGCTATGGCCGCTGCGACCATCAATGCCGGGCTGGCCCTGGTTTTGATGCTGCTCGTCGAATTTGCCATCAGCGGTGGGCTGCACTTGGCCAATGCCTATCTCTATGCTGGCCTGCTGATCTGGATCGTGGTCTTCAGCGGGCAGATGTTCCGCCAATATCGTCTTTGCCAATGTGAGCGTGCGCACCACCACCAGTCCTGATTTGGCACACCGAAACACTTTACCCACACCCGCCTCGCTCTTCCCTGCTATTCTGACATAAGCCTGTCAGTCATTAACGTCGGGGAGAATAATAATGAATGTCATCCGCAAACTGGGTCTTAAAACCAAGATTGTTCTACCGTTTGCACTCACCGCACTGGCCATCATCGCGCTGGGTATTGTCAATCTGACTACGACCCAGGGCCTGATCGGCGACACCGATCGCGTTTCCCACAATTACGTACCCGCGGTTAGCGCCGCCCTCAACGCGGATCGCGACCTCTACCAGGCCTATACCGCGCAACAGAATATGATCCTGGCGGCTCAGGGAGGCGAAGACACCGCCGGCTTCCAGGCTGACTTTGACGAGAATGCCAAACAGGCGATCGACCGCATGGAAACCGTCCGCACCCTCCTGGCGGAAGATGGCGTGGACCAGGAGCTCAATGGCTTCGAAACCGCCTACCAGAAATGGAAAGCCGCTGCCGACAAAGTCAACACCATGGTCGGCAACGGCAATGTCGATGATGCGCGGCAAGCCATCAGCAAGACCGTTCTGCCGCTGTTCTCCTCGCTGCGGGAATATTATGACGTGGCTGGCGCCTTCGCCGACGAGAATGCCCTGGCCACCTCGGAAGGTGCCACCGCCGCCGGCCATCAAAGCATGACCACGACCGTTGTCGTCACCATCATCGTGCTGGCCATTAGCAGTCTGATCTTCTTTGTGGCAACTCGTCTGATCATCCAGTCCATCAACGAACTGCGCACGCGCCTGGATGATATCGCCGAAGGCGAAGGCGACTTGAGCAGCCGTGTTCCGGTGGAATCCAATGACGACCTCGGACGCCTGGCCAACAGCTTTAACGCCGTAATCGGCAACCTTCAGAGCATGGTGCGGGAAATCAAGGAGCTGTCGACGGAGCTCAAGGACGGCGCCGAAAAACTCGACCGCGCCGCCGCGGATAACCGGGAGGGCATCACCCAACAGACCGACGCTATCACGCAGGTCGCCACGGCCATCAACCAGATGCAGAGCGCGATTGAGGAAGTGGCCGCCAATGCCGGCACCGCCGCCGATGTGACCCGTAGCGCCCAGAGCAATACCGAATCCGGCGCCCGCATCATTCACAACGCCTCGGAAGAAGTGAACCGACTCTCCGATCAGATCGAGAAGGCGGTGGGCGTGATCCGGAAGCTGTCGGAAGATTCCAGCAACATCACGTCCGTACTGGACGTCATCCGCGGCATTGCCGAACAGACCAACCTGCTGGCCCTGAACGCGGCCATCGAGGCCGCCCGGGCCGGCGAGCAGGGCCGCGGCTTTGCCGTGGTGGCGGATGAAGTCCGCACCCTGGCCCAACGCACGCAGGAATCCACGTCGGACATCCAGTCGATGATAACCACCCTGCAGACCGGGGTCTCCGATATCGTCTCGGTCATGGAAACCGGTAACGAGCAGGCGGAGCAGACGGTCAAACTCTCCGGCGAAGCCGAACGGGAGTTGACGGAAATCCTGAACGCCATGAACAGCATCAGCGACGTCAACGCCAGCGTGGCGTCAGCGACCGAGGAACAGACTCAGGTGGTGGACGAGATCAACCGAAGCATTACCCGGATCAACGATCTAGCCCAGAACAGCGACGCCCGTTCCGTCGAGATCGACCAGATCAGTCAACTGCTGGCTGGACATGCGCAGACACTGACCACTCAGGTTGGCCGCTATCGGGTTTAGGAGAGAATGGTCAGTCCTGGCGCCCAAGGGGCTCAGGACTGACCCTGACAACCCTGGAAACTCAGGCCGACAGACCAGAGGCGTTCGCAACTACCAGTGCCAGCAGCACCAGCGTCATACTCAAGGTCACGAAGCGAAGGGATCGGTTGCGCCTGACGCGCTCCATAAAACAGTCCTGAAAACGAAAAACACCGCCATAGTAAACCAGGCGGTGTTTTGTCATCTACCCCGTTTTTACGGGGATCACTCGGCTTACTGACGCACGCCTTCGACGGTGATGATCATCTCCACCGTTTCGGATTGCGGCCCCAGATCCATGGGAATGCCAAAGTCCTTCAGGCGCAGGTCCGTTTCGGCCTCGAAGCCCATACGGTAGCCACCCCAGGGATCCTTGCCATGGCCAACCATGTCCGCATCCAGCGTGATTTCCTTGGTGACACCGCGCAGAGTCAGGTCACCGACAATCTTGGCCTCGTCCTTGTCATCGCCATCGAAGATCACCTTCTTGCTCTTGAAGGTGGCCTGCGGAAACTCATCCACCGCCAGGAAGTCATCGCTGCGCAGATGCTTGTCACGCTCGGCATGATTTGAATCGACACTGCTGGTGTCGATTGTCACCTGCACCGAGTTCTTGGACGGGTCCTCGGCGTTGTAGGTGAACTGGCCATCGAACTCATTGAAGCGGCCATAAATATAGCTGTAGCCCAAGTGCGAAATCTTGAACATGATGAATTGATGGTCGCCCTTGGTATCGAACGCGTAAGTGCCGTCCCCGTCTGCCGCCTGGGCACCGCCTGCCAGCACCGCCATGGATACCGCGGATGAGATAGCCAGTTTCCTCAACATCATTGCTCTCCTTAATGGTTTAGGCCCCATCAGGGCCTTACTGGTTTACATCGAATCTAGTGTCCCGGGCGCCCTTTCAATCCAATCATGCGGCGCAGCGTTTCGTCTTTATCCACGACATGGTGTTTGATGGCGCCAATGGCGTGAATCACGGCCAGCACAACCAGTGCCCAGGCCGCCCAGTAGTGAACATCACCGGCAATGCTCTCCATCCCCTTTTGCTGACCGGTCACAGAGGGCACGGTGAACCAGTTGAAGACTTCAACGCCAGAACCGTCCGCCGTCGGAATCAAATAACCGGAAATCAGCACGACAAACAAAAGCAGGTACATGCCCAGGTGGGCCATATGGGCGCCGGCCTTTTCCCAGGCCTTGTGGGAAGGCAGCGTGTCGGGAGGAGGAGACGCCAGTCGCCAGACAACCCGGAACAGCATCACCAGCATCACCAAGAAGCCAATGCTCTCGTGAATATGGGGAGCTTCGTTGTACCAGGCGTCGTAGTAGGTCAGATCAACCATGTACAGGCCCAGGCCGAAAAGCCCGAACACCGCGATGGCGACCAGCCAGTGAATCAGGATCATGACCCAGCCGAATTGCTGCCGGGTATTCATCGTTTGAAGCGCCATATGGATTCAGCCTCCGCTGCCCTTCGTGATTTATCGGATCACGATGTCTGTCCAGCCAATACGCCCATCTTAGAAAGGCAACAGCCAGCGGCCAATCAAAATGTTTTGTTGGCTTCGTTCAAAAATACTGATGGATGTAAGCAATTCTGATGTGGTGAAGGGCCGAAAAACGCCTGAAACGGAGACTTCTGGCGACACGCCACCTTGGTCGAATACGGGTTTTACTGATTGTTGCCTATGCTTATTAACATCATAGTTAATGAACATCGTCTGATTCCGCCGAGCGGAATTAAGCCCAGCAGCGACACAGGAGCTACAACAATGGAAGTCGAATTCGACGAAGACGTTGTTATCCCGAGCAACAACTGATCCCGTATTCCGCATAGCCGGCAGGATGGATTGCCAGTCCGGCCGTGTACCGGTGATGCCGCCTTCCACGGCGGCCACCCTCTCTTCTACCCGGCGAAAGCCGTCTGGTTTTTAACCATTTTGCGTTTCCCACTGGCTTCCTTTTGTAATCTTTGGCATTCTGCTCGCAACTGAACAAACGGTCATTCTTACCGTTCAGCGAACGCCCGTTGCAAAAAATGAAATTACCCAACCGGTTCAAACGGTGGGCACGGGCAAGCTCTAACGCGCGCAGTAGTCTCGATGTCAAAAAGCGTTGTCAATCAAAGCAGCGAACCCGAGCTGGATCTCCTCACACCCATGCTCAACCACGCTGATGCGGGCTGGACGGCCAGTTTCCAGGGCCTCAAGCTACGCACGGCGCTGCAACCAATCTTCAGTATTTCCCACAAGCGCATCATCGGCTACGAAGCCCTGATTCGCGCGTTCGATACCGACAACGCCAGCGTCCTGCCACTGCACCTGTTCCAGCTCCCGACCAGCGACCCGGAAGACGTCCTGCTGGACCGGCTCTGCCGCTACCTGCACATACAGAATTTCGCCACACTCGATGATGACGTGAACTGGCTGTTCCTGAACGTGTCGCCCCGAGTGGTCGCCACGGGCAGGCGGCACGATTCCTTTTTCGGACAGTTACTGTCCCGCATTGGCTTTCCGCCCCATCGTATCGTGGTGGAGATCGTGGAGCAGCCCACAGACGACGCCGAGCAGCTGCGCGATACAGTGAATTACTACAAGCAGTTGGGCTGCCTGACCGCTATCGACGACTTCGGCGCAGGTCACTCCAACTTCGAACGCATCTGGAACCTGGCTCCGGACATCGTCAAACTGGATCGTCAAATTTTGACCCGGGCCACCAATGACAAGCGCGCCCGCCAGATCCTAAACGGTATTGTGTCCCTGCTCCATCAATCCGGCTGCCTGGTGCTGCTGGAAGGTGTGGAAACCCGGGAGCAGGCGATGATCGCCATCGACGGCGGTGTGGATTTCGTACAGGGATTCTATTTTCGGCGCCCGGGTCTCGAGCTGGCCGACGTTACTCGCACGGCGTCCGACCTGGATGCCTTGCTGAATGACTACAAGAAGAACAGCGAAACAGAACTCGACCCGACCTACGAACTCAGCCGCTACTTCCGGGATCGTTTCCAGCAGGCCACCGAATCGATTCGCGCCGGGATCACGTTTGCCAGCGCCTGCCGACCACTGACCCGGCACCATACCGTATCCCGCTGCTACCTGATCGACGACAAGGGCGTGCAAACGGAAGACACCCTGCGCTCGGACAACATGATCGAGTGCTTCGACCCCCGTTTCCGCCCGCTTGAAAACACCCACAACGCCGACTGGTTCCGCCAGCATTACCTCAGACAGGCCCTGAACCAGCCCAACCGCCTCCAGGTCACCCGCCCCTATCTCTCCGTCACCGGCGCCTATATGTGCGTCACCCTATCCCAGGCCTTCCAGCACGATGACACAACCAAGGTGCTGTGCTGCGATATTATTTCGCGGTAGTTTTTTCAGATTGAAGGGATTGGAGGGATATCCGGGGCAGGACGTCATGTGCAACTTCGGCGCAGCCCACAGGGGTGCCCTTTCGATGCACAAAACCTGTAGGTTGGGCTGACACAGGAAGCCCAATAGCCGGGTTCACGACCAATCTCATCCAGTGGTCGCCAAGCAGGTTTATGAGACCCCATGCATCTAGCATGTCCTCGATAACGGGAACGTCCGGTGATACCTGTTGTTGGGCTTCCTGCGTCAGCCCAACCTACACCGACGCTTCAGCGTCGGAGCACCCTGCCCCCCCCTTAAGAGAGGATCAGACCGGAACGTCCGCCATATTCCCGTAGGCCTCAAGCCAGGAACGGCGATCGGACGCCCGTTTCTTGCCCAGCAGCATGTCCATGCGCTCGTCGGTGCCGTCGTTGTCAGCCAGGGTCAACATCACCAGCCGGCGGGTATCCGGCGCCATGGTGGTCTCGCGCAGCTGGAGCGGGTTCATCTCACCCAGACCCTTGAAGCGGGTGACCGAAATCTTGCCCCGGCGCTTTTCCGCTTCGATCCGATCGAGGATGCCCTGCTTCTCGTGTTCGTCCAGGGCGTAGAAGGTTTCCTTGCCGAGATCGACCCGATAGAGCGGCGGCATGGCCACAAACACATGGCCGGCAGCGACCAGCGGACGGAAGTGTTTGACGAACAGCGCGCACAGCAACGTGGCAATGTGCAGGCCGTCAGAGTCCGCGTCCGCCAGGATGCAGATCTTGTCATAACGCAACCCTTCGAGGCGATCCGAACCGGGGTCTACGCCGATCGCCACGGCAATGTCGTGGACCTCCTGGGACGCCAGGATCTCACCCGAGTCCACCTCCCAGGTGTTCAGGATCTTACCCCGCAGCGGCATAACAGCCTGGAATTCCCGGTCACGGGCCTGCTTGGCAGAACCGCCCGCTGAGTCCCCTTCCACCAGGAACAACTCGGACCGATTGGCATCCGCACCAGAACAGTCCGCCAGCTTGCCCGGCAATGCCGGCCCCTGGGTAACCTTCTTGCGCGCCACCTTGCGACTGGCTTTGAGTCGGCGCTGGGCGTTGCTGATGAACAGTTCCGCCAGGGCTTCGGCGATGTCGGTGTGCTGGTTCAGCCAGAGACTGAACGCATCCTTGACCACGCCGGAGATGAACGCCGCGGCTTCGCGGGAGGATAAGCGCTCTTTCGTCTGGCCGGAAAACTGCGGCTCCTGCATCTTGAACGACAGCACGTAGGCGCAGCGATCCCAGATATCCTCCGGCGACAGGCGCACGCCTCGCGGCAGCAGGCTGCGGAACTCGCAAAATTCACGCATGGCTTCCAGCAACCCGGTGCGCAGACCGTTAACGTGCGTCCCGCCTTGGGCTGTGGGAATCAAGTTGACGTAGCTTTCCATGACCGCTTCGCCGTCTTCCGGCAACCACTGGACAGCCCAGTCCACTTCCTCGCTGTTGCCGGTCATCCGGCCGGTGAACGGCTCGGTGGGCAGCAACTCGATATCCGCCAGCGCGGACCGCAGGTAGTCACGCAACCCGTCCTCGTAGAACCACTCGTCCTTCTCGCCCGTCGACTCCTGCAGGAAGGTGACGGTCAGACCGGGACACAGCACGGCTTTGGCGCGCAGGTTATGACGCAGACGGCTGACGGAAAACTTCGGGCTGTCGAAGTAGCTGACGTCGGGCGTGAATAACAGGCGGGTACCGGTGTTCCGCTTGCCAACGGTATCGACCACGCTCAGATCGCTGGTCTTCTCGCCGTCGGCAAAGGTCATGCGATGCAACTGACCGTCCCGCTTGATGGAGACTTCCAGGTGCTTGGACAGGGCGTTGACGACCGAAACCCCCACCCCGTGCAGACCGCCGGAGAAGTTGTAGTTTCCCTTGGAGAACTTGCCGCCGGCGTGCAGGCGCGTGAGGATCAGCTCGACACCGGGAACGCCATGCTCTTTATGGACATCCACCGGCATGCCCCGGCCATCGTCTTCGACGCTCAGCGAGCCGTCCGAATAAAGGACCACGTCGATCCGCTTGGCAAAGCCGGCCAAAGCCTCGTCCACGCTGTTGTCGATGACTTCCTGAGCCAGATGGTTGGGACGCGAGGTGTCGGTGTACATCCCCGGCCGCTTTCGGACCGGATCCAGACCACTGAGGACTTCAATCGCGTCGGCGTTGTAATCTTTCTGGCTCATAGGGTGTCTGTTGCTCTCACTCAACGACTGTCAGGACGATCAGCGAATGCGCCAGGCGTCGGACAAGGCCCGGACATTCGCGAAATACCGCCCATAGCTTAGGGATTCAGGGGCAAAGATCAACGGTTCTTTTGTTGCCCGGCATCAGGGATGCGTGCGGCTCATGGGGAAAGGCGCCTCGCCGTTCACGCGCACCCGATGCCAGTCATTGTCCGGAATCGCCATCACCAGGCAGGGCGACGTGATCATCTGGGCCACCATCGCATCCGGCGCCGGATGGGTGACTTTAACCTCGATGGCCAGATCCTGGCCGTCGCGATCGGCGGAGATAAACCCAATGCTGTGACCGCCCGTGGTCTGCTGACCCAGTGACGCGACCAGCAGCCATTGGTTGGCAACGTCCGGCCAGTCCGGCAACTGCCCCGACACGGAGCCGGTCAAGGCATGCCATTCAGCCGCGTTGCGCGCCAGGACCAATCCCGGCGCCGTCAAGCCACACTGGGTTTTGCTGGTCACCACCCGGACTTCCGCGCCGTCCGCGACGGAAGGATCCGCCACACAGCCGGAAACCAGCGTCAGAGCCAAAGCCAGCGAACCCGCTCGCATCATCGTGTCACCTCCTTGGTCGGCGTGGAAGACCTGCGCACACGGTAGCCTTCCGTGTTGCTTTGAGGCAAGGCATTGGAGCTGAGTGACGCGCGGCGGAAACTGGTGGTCAGGGTCAGCCCCGTGACGCTATCGTCGCCCTTGTGAATGGCCTGAGGCAGTCCATTGACCGGGTATTCCGCACAGGCTTCGCCCTGCTCGCAGATTAACCCGTTGTTGTCCATGTCGGTTCCCGCCACCAGTTCGTAGTCGCCCGGCGGCACGTCGCTGAGGGTAAACGTATAGCGGCCGTTGGAGGGGCGGACCACGGTCTGGCGGAACGGCTCTTTGGCATTGGCACTGTCGTCGCTGACATCGTACAGCAAGACATAATGACGCCCCGCATTGCGGGACTCGACCGGATCCCCCAACTGAACGTTCACTGGCAAAACCAACGTTTGCTGGCCGTCGTCGTTGTTGTATATCAGCGTCACCTGGCTCTGCTTGGCTGCGCTTCTATCCGTAATCGTCGCCTTCAATCGGACTGCATCCCCCTCGTTAACCCGAGATACCGACAACCACGTCGGCGAATCGTCGATGGAGAGAGAGCTAAACAGACTCGTGGCATCGGCTGCGGGCACGGCCTCCAACAACACACTGGCCTCGGTCACCGAGCCGTCGAAGCGGAAAGCGCCGGGATAGACCGAGATAAAAGCCCCCAGATCATCGGCCGACGCCGCGTTGACGGCCTTGAGCGCGTTGATCAGTCCATAGCCGTATTCCGTCTGACTGCCCAGGTCGTCGGTAATCTCACCGCGGCGAAGGTATTCGCGAAACTCCGCCAGCGACAACGAAGGATCCAACTCTCGCATCAACGCCAGCACGCCACTCACGTGCGGCGCCGCCATCGATGTGCCGGTGACTCCGGCGTAGGCCGGCTCGAACACGGTACCGGTCTGCTGCCCCCAGTCGCTGTAGACCGCGTCCGCCTGGCCGTCGCTGTTGGCATCCCGGGTGGAATCCCCGCCCGGCGCCACCAGATCAATCCAGTTACCGAAGGTGGAATAGCTGGCACGCTGGTTGCCGGCGTCGACGGCGCCGACGGCGATCACCCGGTCAAACGCTGCGGGATAAACCCTATCAGTCGCACCCTCGTTGCCTGCGGCGGCCACAATCAGGATACCCTTATCAACGGCGTTATTAATGGCATTCTCGAGAGCTACAGACTTCGCCACACCGCCCAGACTCAGGTTGATGATGTCGGGTCGCGTCGCCGCATCCAGCGCGGCCAGGTAGTTGATCGCATTGATCAGCTCCAGCGACGAACCGCTGCCGGTGTTGTCCAGTACCCGGACCGGCAGCAGCGTCGCCAGCGGCGCCACGCCAACGCCACCCACATTGTTGTCGAGCGCGGCAATGGTCCCGGCCACATGAGTGCCGTGAAAGCTGGTCGACGTGCCGTCGTCCGTGCCCGGGTTGGAGGGGTTATTGTCGATGCCGTCCTGGTTGTCGTCGTTGGAGGTGACAAAATCCGACGTGCCGAGGATTTCCAGGTTGTTGCCGGTCGCCGTACCGTCATCCAGATCCGGATGCCAGTTGCCCCCGCTGTTTGGGGTGCGACTGAAGATGCCGGTATCCAGCACGGCCACCCGCACGCCCTGCCCCGGGTTGGCCAGCGCCTGCCAGGCAGTGGGCAGGTTGATGGCCTGGTAGTGCCATTCCTGAAGTGGGTAAAGTGGGTCATCCAGCGGGTTGACGGCCAGCGCGTGGTAGAGATAGTTGGGTTCGGCGTTGACCACACCGGGCATCTCCCGGAGCGATTGGATCCAGCTCAGCGTGTCGGCCTTGCGCTCTTCCCGGGTGTCGGCCGACAGGGCCGTCGCTTGCGATCGCTGAACCCGCCAGAGCCCGTTCCCGACTTCCTGCCGGGCCGCTGAGGCCAGCGGTCCCGCGGACAGACTCTGAACCTGCACCGGAGACGCCATGGTCACCAGCGCCTCTCCGGGCACCCAGTCGGCGTCACCCGCGGACAAGCCCAGTGCGGTATCGTTGGCCGGTGAAGAGACCGAAATCAGGTAACGGAAGGGCCCGCCCGTCATGGCCTGCAGCTGCAGATCATAGACCGCATCCCCCTCACCCGGAGTCAGACTGACCGGCGTCCCGGGCGAGACATTGACGGCCGCTGCGCTGCCCAGACGGACACGGGCAGACGGCACACCGGCATCCGCGGCGCCGGTCACCGCAAAGGTGGCGATCGTGACCGTCTGGTCGCTGGTCAGCGACAGGCGAAAATCGTCTTCAAGGTCACGATAGAAATCATATTCAGTTGGCTGGCCGCTCGTGGGATTCTCGTAGGTACCGACCGAAGCGCTCAGGTAACCGCCAACCAGTGCCGGGCTGGGCAGACTTTGGGGCGAGTCGTCGTTGGCAACGGCCGTGCCCGCGTAAATATCGTCGGCGGTATCGCTGTCGATACGGGTACGGGATTCGATGCCGATCTGACCGCTGATGACGCTGTCGTCGTCACCCCCGCCGCCACCGCCGCAAGCGGTCAGCAACAGCCCGGAAGCCAGGACAAGCAACATCCCCGAACGTTCTGCAGAACTCGTCCGGGCACTCTTTAGTGATTTATTCCAAACCTGCCGCAAAAAGCGTCCTCCCTGCCGTCGGTGACATCGCGACACTCCCATCACATTGCCGATACGGGCAAAGCATAACAGCCGATGACCCGATTGCCTCGCGGACATCGAATTTTCATGAAGGCCAACACAAGAAAACCGCCTTCCCGGGCAGGTCGGCGGTTTTCCTGATGCCCCACACGCGTCAGTGGTAGAAGAACATCGGCACGAAGGCAACGATCAGCAACGTGGTGCCCATCACCGCCAGCGGCAACAGCAGGCGCTCATAACGATGCCAGAAACTGCCGGTGCGTTCGGCGGCCAACACTTCGGTTTCCCCGACCACCTGTCGCGTCAGCAGATGATTCAATGCCACCGGCGGACTCAGATAGCCGAGTTCAAAGGCTACCAGACAGACCAGCCAGAAGTGCAACGGGTCGATGCCCAGGTTGAAGGCCGCCTGGGCGATGGTGGCCGACACCAGGATGACGGCCCCGAACGGGTCCATGATCATGCCGATAAAGGTCAGCATCACGACGATCACCGCCATCACCAGCCAGGGGTTGGTCAGGCTTTCCGGGAAAATGGCGTGGACCACGTCGGAGCGTTCCAGAATGCCACCCAGGCACACCGAGAAACCCATCAGCGCCAGCAGCGCGCCAATATGAACGGCAGAGTCGCTGGCAGCCGCGGTGCTGCGGCTGAAGAAGGCCGCACAGCGGGATTCCTGATCGTCCCGGTTGTCCTTGCCGGAATCCAGCCAAACCAATGCCAGCATCACCAGCGGCAGGATCAGCGGCGCACTGTACTCGTTGAACGTCAGTCCCAGCAGGAACCAGATCAGGCCGATCACCACAACCGCCGTAACGGCGTAAGGGACCAGTGGCATCAGCCGACGACCGGCTTCGGCGAACGCGCCCGCCTGCGGACGAGGCCGCCAGTTACCCTGGGTCTTGCACACCACGAAGCTGAAGATGCTGGCTGACATCAAGAAGATCCAGAAGCCCCAGCCGTACATCTCGTCGGTGGTCACTTCCTTGTTGAGCGCGGCCACCACAACGATCAACAGGCAGGGATTGAGCACGACGCCCATGCTGCCGGACATGGCCGTGGTCGCCAGCGACAGCTGCCGACCCGCACCGGATTTACGCAGCTCGTCGTAGATCACACCGCCCACAGCCAGGATGAAAATACCGGAGGCGCCGGTGAAGGCTGTCGGGAAGGCCGTCGCGAAAATCATCAGCGACGCCAGGGCCGGTGCCGGCAAATGGAACGGCTGGATCACATTCAAAAGCAGATCCGGCAGTCGGGTCTGTTTGAGGATCATCCCCACCAGCACGTACAGGCCAATGTTGATGAACATGGACGCCAGGTTGGTCAGCTGTCCGAAGTAGATCGCCAGCCCGGAACTGTAGCCGTCCACGAAGAAGAAGTAGGCCATGGCGATCACGCCCATCTGGCAATACAGCGGTATCACCAGGAAGGACGACGGCGTCAGCCCGCCGGCTCGCACTCGCTCCGGCACATTCACCAGCCGATACAGGTTGATCGCCATGAAGATGCCGAACACCGCCGCCCACGCATACTGCAACTCGAGCAGCGTATCCGACGACGGCGACATCCCCAGCCGCTCGGCGTAGGACAGCAGCGAGTAGCCCATCAGCCCGTTGACGAATAACTGCATGGTCTGGGACAGACGCCACTCCGCCCGGTTGCGCGGCAGTCGCAGGGCAATGTGATCGGTATCGAACGCGGCAATCAGGGCCGCCATGGCAAACAGGCCCAAGAAGAGGAATTTGGTCAGGTCGATGTTATCCAGCAACCAGTGCGCCATGCCCTGCTCGACCGTCTTGAAGACCGTCAGCGCCGTGGTGACATGCGCCTGGTTGGCCGCAAACATCGCGTGCTTCTTCTGGCACAGCTCCAGGTTCTTGCGGAAACTCTCGCGCAGCTTGTCCGGATCGGGTGGCGAGGAGAACAACTCATCCGGGTCGGGTTTATAGGCCTGCATCCGTTTCTGGACCGCCGATTCGACGTCCATATCGACGTCGCAGCTGGGCTCGGTGGCCCAGGGGTCCAGCAGGTAATAGTTGGGCCAGGTCTGTTCGCCAATCCACAGCATCCGCGAATGCAGCGAACTGCCCATGCCCAGCAGCAGGGTAAACACCAACAGGGCCAGCAGGATGACCCCGTGCAGACGATGCACGGGGTAAAGGGTCGTCACCCGGCTGGCCGAAAGCGCGCGCCAGTTCATAATGCGTTACCTGCCCCTTATTCGCGGTTGCCCGCAGTGCATTCGGAAGCGCCCGGGTTGCTGGCGCAGCGCACTTTGCTCAGCAGGTGCAGCATCTTGGGATCGTACACGTCCGGCGCTCCGTTCTTGCCGTCCCGCATCTCGAGCCGGTTCTCGCGGAACATTTCCTGGTAACCCTGGACGTCCTCGTCGGAGATGTGAATCCACTGGTCATCCGGGATGCCTTCTTCGCTCTTCTTCACGAGGGCCATGGCCTGCGGGTACATGTGCCAGGCCACTTCGCGGGACGTCTGGGCCTCTTCGTCGGTCAGCAGGTCATCCTTGGCGATCATCTGGACGGTCAGCTGGGCCAGGGGATAGTCCACGATGCCGCCCTTGTCGCCCACACCCTTGTAGAGTTCCAGCGCCTTGTAGGCAAAGGCCGGAGCATAAGCGGTGTCCACCGAGCCGTTGTTGAACTTGCCGGCGAAGTTGGTGATGTCGGACGGCACTACCGTCGCTTTCACGAAATTCACCATGTGAATGGCGTCCTTCTGGTAGTCCAGCGTGGCCATGCGCTTGCCCGCCAGCTCGCCGGCGGTGTCGATGGAACGATCGTCAACAAACAGGTAGCCCGCACCGGCCGGCGCAATGCCCAGGACCTCGTAATCGCCCTGCTTCATGAACTTGGCCGCCTTGGGCTGGGCCAGCGTGGCGAGAACGGTCTTGAGGTTGTCGTAGGTCGGAATGGCGCCCACCGCACTGATGGTGCCGGTAAAACGATTGAACCGACGGGTACGCAGGTCCGTCGCCGCCAGGATGTCGCACTGGCCGGACTGGAAGTCACCCAGCGCCACCCCTTCATCGGTATAAGGCTTCAACTGGATGTCGATGCCATGCCCTTTCATCTCCAGGGCATAGTCTTTCATCAGGTTATAGACATCGCCATTCGCGCCGATCACGTCGAACACGCACATGCTGGCTGACTTCGCCTGTGCCATCGGTGCAACGGCCAGGGCCATGAGCATTGCTGCGGTGGTTTTGCGGAACATCTTGGAACCTCCCAAGTGACTTCTTGTGATTGTTAATCGGTCTGTGGTCCGGGATGGCGGGCCGGGACAACCTGTTCCCCTCTCCGGCCGATGCCATCCGCTGTCTGTCTTGTTCTAGAGAAGATCGTCCAGATCCATGGTTTCGGTGTCGCTGGTGCTTTCCGGACTCAGGCGACCGAAGTAGGTCCGCGGCGTGCGGTAACCGTACTTGCGGGTCCATTGCTTGTCGGACGTATGCAGGATGACGCTGCGTCCGACCTCGTCCACCAGCTTGTAGTCGTCGTTGACCTTGAAGTTTTTCTGCGACGCAGCGAAGCGCGCGATGACATCCTTGATCACGTCCTGACGTCCGGCGGTTTCAGCCGCGACCGCTTCCAGCGCCATGGAGGCCCGGAAGCCAGCCTGGACACCCAGTTCGGAACTGTTCTTGAGCAGCCGCCACGGGTCCGGGGACATCACAGGGCGCGTATCCGGCAGCAGCAGCCAGACGTTGGCACGGATCGCATTGGGAATACCGCCCCACTTTTCGTTATCCAGACACTGTGCGGCGCGCTCGGCCTGTGGCGCGATGTCCTTGGGCACACCGGCCGCGCCGCCGGAATTGGTGTCGTTGATGATCGACTGCAGGCCGGTCAGCAGGCCCAGCAGGAACGTCAGCTCGTCCTGGTCCTCATAGAGGAACGGGCACTCGGCATCCGGATCGGCAGGATCGTATTCGTAGGCGCGCATGGCGCGATGGAAGGCTTCCAGACGGCGCTTGGCGGTGATGGCGTGCCAGCGTTTGGCGGCGTTGCGCGCATCCTTGGCCTCAGCCACATCGTCGGAAAACATGGCCCGCTCGTAGCGGAGCTCTTCTTCCCAGGCCTGCTCTTCGGAGCAGTTGGCCGCCAGCAATTGAAGCAACGAACCGGTGGTGTCGGGCTTGTCCGTCACCCGGGAAAAGGAATAGACCAGCGGGTCCAGAGACTGCCCGAGGTTGCAAGCCATGTCCGAATCGGACATCTGCAGGACATACGGGGTGGCTTCGGATTCGGCATAACCGGTAATCACCGTGCCGGTCGTCTGATAGACCGGGTTGTAACCACAGCCACTGAGAAGGGCGATCACACCGAACGTGAGCAGGCATCGGCGGTAGATGCCTGCCGTCCACAGGCGAGGGATGAGGGATGAGTACATGGCAGATCCTTTCTCTGTTTATTGTTGTGCAGCAGAAGACTTCAGACCTGTCTGGCTCCTGATTCAGACCAAACACCGTCTGTTACTCCCCAGGCTGAGGAAAGGATGCGACCTAGGTCGCATTTAGTGAATGACCGGATTGCCGCCTATTTTGGCCGATCAGGCCAATCCGGATAACGACACACCCCCATCGCACACACACCAAGCCTCTGAAAAATAAAGCCTTAGCGCTTGATCAGGCCAAGCATGGCCATCACTTCGTCGGTCATGTCATCCAGGTTTCTCGGGCCATCCGGTCGATACCAGGTCACCGTCCAGCTCAATGCCCCCGTCAGCATACGCCGTGTCAGGAAGGGATCCGCCGACATCTCGCCTGTCGACTTCAATTCACCCAGCACCTCCAGCCACATGGCTTCGTAGACATCCCGCAGTTTCAGGATATCTCGCTGGGCATCGCCGGACAGCGAGCGCCATTCGAAGACGAGCACGGCCATGGCCTCGCCGGTCTGCCCGTTGATGGACTCCAACTCACTGCGGATCAGCGCCCACATGCGTTCAACCGGTGTGCTGGCCTGACGCAGGGCATGACGCATCAGCTCGGTATTGAGGATGATCGTCTCCTCCATCACCGCCTTGAGGATGTCTTCCTTGGAACGGAAGTGGTGGAACAGGCTGCCGGACTGGATACCAATGGCAGCGGCGAGATCACGGACCGTGGTCCGCTCGTAGCCTTTTTCCCGGAACAGTCGCGCCGCCGCGCGCAGCAGTCGTCCCCGGGCGCCGGTCGGGTCGGAAATGCGACTCTCCTCAACCAGCTCGGCCAGAATGGATTGTGGTGTCAAAGCTTACTTCCCATGGTCTTTGAACGGTCGTTGTCTTTGAAGTGCGGCAGGCGCCGCCTAAGCAGCCCAGTATACGCATGAAGGCAGTTTACCCTGAAGCGGCACATTTACAAACCAAGCGCTTGCTTGGTATTGTTTTTGGACGCATCATAACAACCGACCCACAACCGCTTCTTCGGAAAGGACACCACATGACATCGCCCTCCCGAACCCTGCGCATCGGCTGCTCCGCGGCCTTCTGGGGTGACACCGAAACTGCTGCGCGCCAGCTGGTCGAGAAAGGCAACCTGGATTACCTGGTTTCCGATTACCTGGCTGAAATCACGATGTCCATCATGGCCGGCCAGCGCATGAAGGACCCGAAAGCCGGCTACGCCCGGGACTTCGTGCAGACGGTGATGGGCCCGCTTTTGAAAGACATTAAAGATCAGGGCATCCGGGTGATCAGCAATGCCGGCGGCGTGAATCCCGAATCCTGCCGGGATGCCCTCCAGGCCCTGTGCGATGAACAGGGCGTTGATCTGAAAATCGCACTGGTGCTGGGTGACAACCTGCTGCCGCAGAAGAAGCAGCTCGACGAACAGGGCATTCGCGAAATGACCACCGGCG
This sequence comes from Marinobacter sp. NFXS9, assembly GCF_040148665.1. Classification (NCBI taxonomy): domain Bacteria; kingdom Pseudomonadati; phylum Pseudomonadota; class Gammaproteobacteria; order Pseudomonadales; family Marinobacteraceae; genus Marinobacter; species Marinobacter sp. NFXS9. Next base: position 125,291 of record NZ_JAGDDW010000003.1, read on the forward strand.
ATCCAATGCCACCGATGATGGTCAGCATGAACGCCTACCTGGGCGCTCCCGGCATCGTGGCCGCACTGGAAGCTGGCGCCGACATCGTCATCACCGGCCGCGTGACGGACAGCGCCCTGGTCCTCGCGCCGCTGGTGCATGAATTCGGCTGGGCCTGGGACGACTACGACAAGCTGGCCCAGGGCAGCCTGGCCGGCCATTTGATCGAGTGCGGCGCGCAGGCTACCGGTGGCAATTTCACCGATTGGGAAACGGTCGCCGACGGGTATGCGGACATGGGCTTCCCCGTTGTCGAAGTGGAAGCCACCGGCAACTTCGTCATCACCAAGCCTGAAAACACCGGCGGGCAGGTCAGCGTCGGCACCGTGGCCGAGCAGCTTGTCTACGAGATCGGTGACCCGCGTGCCTACCTGCTGCCGGACGTCGCCTGCGATTTCACGCAAGTCCATCTTGAAGACCTCGGCCAGGACCGCGTTGCCGTATCCGGTGCCACCGGTCGCGCGCCCACCGACCGCTACAAAGTGTCCGGCACTTGGCCCGATGGCCACAAATGCACGGTAACCTTCCTGATCGGCGGTATCGACGCCCCGGAAAAAGCACAGTGCGTCGCCGACGCCATTCTCGAAAAGACCGGCCGCCTGTTCGAGGACCGCGGCCTGCCGCCCTATTCTGAAACCAGCGTCGAACTGCTGGGCACGGAGGCCACCTATGGCCCGCACAGCCGGGCGGGACAAACCCGGGAAGTCGTGGTGAAAATCAGTGCGGCTCACCCCAAGAAGGAAGCGCTGGTGCTGTTCTCGCGGGAAATCGCCCAGGCCGCTACGGGCATGGCGCCGGGCCTGACCGGCATTGTTGGCGGACGCCCTACTGTCTGGCCCAAAATCCGGCTGTTCTCCTGCCTGGTGCCCAAGGATCAGGTCGAGGTCCGTGTTGAAGTGAATGGCGAGACGACGCCTGTTCCCATCGAGACCAAAGGGGCGGCCCGCATTGAAGATGGCGGGGATGACACCGCCTTCCCCGCCATCAATGACACCGACACCACCGTCCCCCTGATCGAACTGGCCTGGGCCCGCAGCGGCGACAAAGGCGACCACAGCAACATCGGTGTGATCGCCCGTCATCCGGATTACGTGCCCTATCTTGCGGCTGCCCTGAGCGAAGACGCCGTGGCCCGATGGATGGGCCATGTCCTGAACCCACAAAGCGGCCGCGTGACACGCTGGGCGCTGCCCGGTTTCAACGCGTTCAACTTCCTGCTGGAACACAGTCTGGGCGGTGGGGGCGTGGCAAGCCTGCGCATCGACCCCCAGGGCAAGGCCTTTGCCCAACAACTATTGGAAATGCCGATTCCCGTTTCCCAAGCCGTGCTGAAAGGAACCCGATCATGAGTTATCAATCCGTTCTCCGCTCCGGCCTGTTTGAAGGCCAAACCATTACCGTGACCGGCGGCGGTTCCGGCATTGGCCGCTGCACGGCCCACGAACTGGCCTCGCTCGGTGCCCATGTGGCGCTCGTGGGGCGCAAGCCGGAAAAGCTGGACGCCGTGCGGGGCGAGATCATCGAAGATGGCGGCAGTGCCTCCGCCCATCCATGTGACATCCGGGACGAAGAGGTGGTCGCCGCCACCGTCAAACAGATCCTTGCCGAGCACGGCTCGGTGAAAGGCCTGGTCAACAACGCCGGCGGGCAGTTTCCCTCGCCCCTGGCCGGCATCAACCAGAAGGGCTGGGAAACGGTCGTGCGCACCAACCTGACCGGCGGCTTCCTGATGGCCCGGGAGCTGTACAACCAGTCCCTCAGCAAGACCGGCGGCGCCATTGTCAATATCGTGGCGGACATGTGGGGCGGCATGCCCGGCATGGGTCACTCCGGCGCGGCCCGCGCGGGCATGGTGAACTTCACCCAGACGGCCGCGATCGAATGGGGTGCATCGGGGGTGCGGGTCAACGCTGTGGCCCCGGGCTGGATCGCCTCCAGCGGCATGGACACCTATCCCGAGCAGATGAAAGCCTGGATCCGCGGCCTGGCTGATGCCGTGCCGGGCAAACGTATTGGCACCGAGTCGGAAGTCAGCGCCGCCATCTGCTTCCTGCTGAGCCCGGGCGCCGCCTTTATCAGTGGCGATACACTGCGCATCGACGGCGGGGCGTCCCAGGGCAGCCGGGTGTGGCCATTGCCCAAGGCGAAGAATGTGGAGGTCTTCAACGGCTTCCATCGCGCCGTCAAACCCAAGATTTTCAGTGAAGACTGAGGAAGCCGCTCATGCAGATTCTTGAATCCGCCATCGATCCCCAGTCCGAGGCTTTCGCCGAGAACGCGGCGGCGATGCAGCAGCACATCGAGACTTTCCGCGAGGTGGAAAAGCAGGTCCTCGCCCTGGCGGAATCCGCTCGCGAAAAATTCACCAAAAGGGACAAGTTGCTGCCCCGCGATCGCATCAACCGCCTGCTGGATCGCGGCACCGCCTTTCTCGAGCTGTGCTCCCTGGCCGGCTACAAGATGTACGACGACAAGGACGGGAGCATGGCCGGCGGCGGCATTATTGCCGGCATTGGCACCGTCAGCGGCATCCGCTGCCTGGTCGTCGCCAGCAACTGCGCCATCAAAGGCGGAACGATTACGCCCGCCGGCCTGGACAAGACCCTGCGCCTGCAGCAGATCGCCATGGAGAACAAGCTGCCGGTGGTGTCCCTGTCGGAAAGCGGCGGCGCCAACCTGAACTACGCCACCGACATCTTCGTGCTCGGGGCCCGGGGCTTTGCCAACCAGGCGCGGATGTCGGCCGCCGGGATTCCCCAGGTCACGGTGGTGCACGGCAACGCCACCGCAGGCGGCGCCTACCAGCCCGGCCTGTCCGACTACGTGATCGTGGTGCGCAACAAAGCCAAGATGTTCCTGGCCGGGCCGCCGCTGCTGAAGGCTGCCACCGGCGAGATCGCCACGGATGAGGAGCTGGGCGGTGCCGAAATGCACGCTGAAATCGCCGGCACTGCCGAATATCTGGCCGAGAACGACGCCGACGGCATCCGCCACGCCCGCGAGGTGCTGGATGCCCTCGCCTGGAACGAACACCTTCCGCCGTCTCAGTCGCCGGAGTGGGAAGAGCCGCTTTACTCACCGGACGAACTCCCCGGCGTGATCCCGGCCGATCCGAAGAAGCCCTACGACGTTCGCGAGATCCTGGCGCGCATCGCCGACGGGTCCCGCTTCCAGGACTTCAAAGCCAGCTACGACGACCAGACCGTCTGCGGCACCCTCCGCATCTGCGGGCATCGCGTCGGCATCATCGGCAACAACGGCCCGATCACATCCGAAGGCGCCACCAAGGCGGCGCAGTTTATCCAGCTCTGCGATCAGGCCGGTACGCCCATCCTGTTCCTGCACAACACCACCGGTTTCATGGTGGGCACCCACGCCGAACAGCACGGCATCATCAAGCACGGTTCCAAGATGATCCAGGCGGTGGCCAATTGTCGGGTGCCGAAACTGGCGGTCGTCGTGGGCGGTTCCTACGGCGCCGGCAACTACGCCATGTGCGGCCGGGGCCTGGACCCGCGCTTTATCTTCGCCTGGCCCAACAGCCGCACTGCCGTCATGGGGCCGGCCCAGGCGGGCAAGGTGATGCGGATCGTGGCCGAAGACAAGCAGCGGCGCAGTGGCCTGGAGCCCGAGGAAAAGACACTCGATTTCCTGGAGCAGGCCACGGCCAAGAAGCTGGAAGACGGCTCCACCGCCCTCTTTGGCACCGCCCGGCTCTGGGACGACGGCCTGATCGACCCGCGCGACACCCGCACCGTACTGGCGATGGTGCTGTCAGTCTGTCGCGAGGCCGAACAAAGGGAACTGCGCCCGAACAGCTTCGGCGTGGCGCGGTTGTAATAGGACAGCACGAACAATGTAGCCGATGCTTTAGGCATTGTTAGAGCTCAAACTTTTAAGCCTCTCTCCCCTCGAGGGAGAGAGGTTTGGAGAGAGGGGGACGAGGCGAGAGCCTCGTTGGAAATCTTCGCTGATACTCATGGGCGCCTTCGGCGCCTACCCCTCTCCCCAGCCCTCTCCCTCAAGGGGAGAGGGAGTATGTATTGTGCAAACAGGCAACATAGGTAACGCCTCAAACCGGGAGCGTCGGCTACACAAGAACCACAGCAGAAAAACACAAAGAACAACAGCCACCACAGGCACACCAATAAAGGGGATCCACATGCTATTCACCGAAGAACACGACGCCCTGCGAAAGACCGTCCGCGACTTCGTCGAGAAGGAGATCAACCCCCACTGCGATGAATGGGAAGAAGCGGGCACGTTTCCCATCCACGACGTGTTCGGCAAGCTCGGCAAACTGGGCCTGCTCGGCATCCACAAGCCGGAGGAATTCGGCGGCATGGGTCTGGACTACAGCTACAATCTGGTGGTCGCGGAAGAACTGGGCACCGCACACTGCGGTGGAGTGCCCCTGGCCGTGGGCGTGCAGACCGACATGTGCACCCCCGCCCTGGCCCGGTTCGGCTCCGACGAACTCAAGCGGGAATTCCTGGCCCCGGCGATCGCCGGTGAAATGGTCGGCTGCATTGGCGTCAGCGAAGTGGGCGCCGGGTCCGACGTGGCGGGCATGAAAACCACGGCCCGCAAGGACGGCGACGACTATGTCATCAACGGCGCCAAGATGTGGATCACCAATTCCCCCAGCGCCGACTTCATCTGCCTGCTGGCCAACACCTCGGACGACAAGCCCCACAAGAACAAGTCGCTGATCATGGTGCCGATGAACACTCCGGGCATCTCCTTCTCCCCCCACCTGAACAAGCTGGGCATGCGCTCTTCCGAAACGGCCCAGGTGTTCTTCGACGACGTGCGCGTCCCCCAGCGCAACCGCATCGGCGCCGAAGGCACCGGTTTCATGATGCAGATGGTGCAGTTCCAGGAAGAGCGCATGTGGGGCGCGGCCAACGTGATCAAGGCGCTGGAGCACTGCATCAACGTCACCATCGATTACTGCCGCGAGCGCCAGACCTTCGGCCAGCCGCTGATCGACAACCAGTCCATCCACTTCCGCCTCGCCGAACTGCAAACCGAAGTGGAAGCGCTGCGCGCCCTCACCTACCAGGCCTGCGAGCTGCACATCCAGGGCAAGGATGTGACCCGCCTGGCGTCCATGGCCAAGCTCAAGGCCGGCCGTCTGGGTCGCGAAGTGACCGACAGCTGCCTCCAGTACTGGGGCGGCATGGGTTACATGTGGGACAACCCGCTGTCCCGCGCCTTCCGCGATGTCCGTCTGGTGTCCATCGGCGGCGGTGCCGACGAGATCATGCTGGGCATCATCTGCAAGCTGATGGGCATCCTGCCCGGCAAGCGCAAGGACTGATCCCATGACCACACTGCCCGACTGCGACACCCTGGCCCTCGATCAACGGGGGCCGGTGCTCCACCTGACCCTGAACCGGCCGGACGCCCGCAATGCCATGAGCCTGGCGATGGTCCGGGATATGGCGGCGGTGTTCGAGGCCATCGCATCCGATGCCGATATCCGGTGCGTGATCCTGCGCGGCGCCGGCGGCCATTTCTGTGCCGGCGGGGACATTCGCGATATGGCGGCCGCCCGCTCCCGGCAGGCCTCCGGCGACGCCGATCCGTTCCGCGACCTGAACCGGGCCTTTGGCCGGCTGATCGAAACCGTCAACACCGCGCCTCAGGTGGTCATTGCCGTCCTCGAAGGCGCCGTCATGGGCGGTGGCTTCGGACTGGCCTGCGTGAGCGATCTGGCGTTAGCCCGGGATACCGCAAAATTCGCCATGCCCGAAACCAGCCTGGGCATCATTCCGGCCCAGATCGCGCCCTTTGTGGTCGAACGCATTGGCCTGACCCAGGCCCGCCGCCTCGCCCTGCTCGGACTGAAAATCGACGGTCGGGAGGCTTGCCGTCTCGGTCTGGTCCATACCGTGGTGGACAGCGACGACGCCCTGACCGGTGCGCTCAATGACGCCCTCGCCCGTTTGATCCGCTGCGCCCCGCAGGCCACAGCGGCAACCAAGGCCCTGCTACACCGGGTCGGCCATGAGCCGATGCCAACGCTATTGGACGACGCCGCACAGCAATTTTCCGATGCGGTCCGGGGCGAGGAAGGCGCCGAAGGCACGATGGCCTTCATGCAGAAACGGCCGCCCGCCTGGGCGAAAACCGACGACACGCCATGAGGAATCCGGCCATGATCCACAAGATCCTGATCGCCAACCGGGGCGAAATTGCCGTGCGGATCCTGCGCACCGCCAAGGCCCAGGGGTACCGCACGGTCGCGGTCTACAGCGACGCCGACGCCGATGCCCTGCACGTCCGCCTCGCTGACGAGGCTGTTCGAATCGGACCGGCGGCCGTCAATGCGTCTTACCTCAACGCCGAGGCCATCCTGGAGGCTGCCCGGCGCACCGGCGCCGACGCCGTCCATCCGGGGTACGGTTTTCTTTCGGAAAACGCCGGCTTTGCAAACGCCTGCGCCGAAGCAGGAATCGTCTTCATCGGACCGCCGGCGGCCGCCATTGAACTGATGGGCAGCAAACGCCGCTCCAAAGTAGCCATGCAGGAAGCCGGCGTGCCGGTGGTGCCCGGCTTTGAAGAAGCCGGCGCCAGTGACGACGCGCTCCGCCAGGCCGCCGAATCCGTCGGCTTCCCGGTGATGATCAAGGCCTCCGCCGGTGGCGGGGGGCGAGGCATGCGCCTGGTCCGGGAACCGGGCGAACTGGCCGACCAGATTCAACGCGCCCGCTCGGAGGCCAAGAACGCCTTCGGCGACGACGAACTGATCCTGGAAAAGGCGGTGATCGAGCCGCGCCACATCGAAATCCAGGTCTTCGCCGACACCCACGGCAACGTCATCTATCTCGGCGAACGCGACTGCTCCATCCAGCGCCGCCACCAGAAAGTGGTGGAAGAGGCGCCCTCCCCGTTCATGACGCCCGAGTTGCGAACCGCCATGGGCGAGGCGGCAGTCAAGGCCGCGAAAGCGTGCGACTACGTGGGCGCCGGTACCGTCGAGTTCCTGGTGGATCGGGAGCGCCACTTCTACTTCCTGGAAATGAACACGCGGCTGCAGGTGGAACATCCGGTGACCGAGTTCGTCACCGGCCAGGACCTGGTCCACTGGCAGCTCCTAGTGGCCGAAGGCGCCGAACTCCCCCTCCGGCAGGACGATGTCATGCTGACCGGCCACGCCGTCGAGGTGCGCCTGTACGCGGAAGATCCCGCCGATCGGTTCATGCCGCAGACCGGGACACTGGCCGACTACTCGCCCGCCCCGGTCGACGGCGTTCGCTACGACAGCGGCGTGCAGACCGGCGATACCATCACGCCCTTCTACGATCCCATGCTGGCCAAGGTGATCGCCTACGGCAGCACCCGCACCGATGCCATTCGCCGGCTACGACGGGCCTTGGAAGACACCCGGGTGATGGGCGTGACCACCAACCGCTCGTTCCTGAGTCACATTCTGGGTCACCCCGGCTTTGTTGCCGGGGAAGCCACGACGGCCTTCCTGGAAAAGGACTTCGCGGAGGATCCGAGTCTGGAGACCGCGTCGCCTTCACTGACCGAGCTGGGACTCGCTGCCATCGTCTTTGGCTACCAGTCCGGTGAAAACGGGGGCCGCTGGAGTAACAGCCTGCCCACACCCCTGCCGTTTCGCCTGGCCACGGGCGACACCCATCACGAGCTGGCCCTGCAGTGGCACCGAGACGGACAGGTCGACGTGATTCAGAGAGAGGCGCGGGTTTCGCTGGCGGTTGTGGCGATAAACGGGACAGAGCTGGACTATATCGACAATGGCGTTCGTCAGCGTTGCCAATATCACTCTGACGGCGATCACCTATATTTGCAGCAGCTCAGCCGGAGTCTGCACGTCTGCGACGTGACCCACGCGCCCGCTTCTGCCCTGGAGGGCAGCGCGTCGGACCGGGTGCTGGCCTCCATGGATGGCGCCATCATCGATGTGCGCGCCGAGGCCGGTCAGACGGTGAAACGGGGTGATACGCTGGTGGTGCTGGAAGCCATGAAAATGGAGCACCCGCTGGTGGCGGAACGGGACGGCAAGATCGCCGCAGTCCACGTCAGCGCTGGCAGTCAGGTCAAACGTCGCCAGTTGCTGGTCGAACTCACCAGCGACGACGCATCCAACAAAGGAGCCACGGCATGAGCATGCAAGGCAAAACCGTATTCATCACCGGCGGCAGCCGGGGCATCGGCCGGGCCATCGCGCTGGCCTGTGCCAGAGAGGGCGCCAACGTCGTGATCGGCGCCAAGTCGGACAAACCGCACCCGAAACTGCCGGGGACGATTCATACCGTCGCCGAGGAAATCAAGGCGGCCGGCGGCCGGGCACTGCCGCTGGTGCTGGATGTCCGCGATGAGGCGCTGGTCCGGGAAAGGATCGACGAGGCGGGCAAACATTTCGGGGGCATTGATGCCCTGGTGAACAACGCCGGAGCCATTCGTCTGCAGGGCGTGGAAAAACTGCCGGTGCGGCGCTATGACCTGATGCACGAGGTCAACGCCAGGGCAGTCTTTACCTGTTCCCAGGCCGCCCTGCCCTGGCTCAAGCAATCCGGGAGCGGGCATATTCTGAGCCTGTCGCCGCCGATTAACCTGGCACCGAAATGGTTCGCACAATACGGTGCCTACACGACCACAAAATACGCCATGACCATGCTGACGCTCGGCATGGCCGAAGAATTCCGGCCCTATGGCATCGCGGTGAACGCGCTGTGGCCGAAGACCCTGATCTCGACGGCGGCTATCGAGTTTGAAGTGGGCGGCGCCGCGATGATGGCGCAGGGGCGCAAACCGGACATCATGGCCGATGCAGCGGTGACGATCCTGGGCCACAACGCCGATACGCTGACCGGCCAGGCGCTGATCGACGAGGACGTGCTGCGCCGGGCCGGGGTCTCTGATTTTGAAGGTTATCGATATGCGCCCGGCGACAAGCCGCTGCTGCCGGATCTGTTTCTCGATTAGAACTTCGGGCTGTCGGTCCGGAGTCCGTTTTTCATAATAAGACGCACGGAACGACGCATGAGCCAAGACACCATCTCAGTACGTGACATTGCCCGACAACTGCCCGGCGTGGTCCGCCGGGCACCGGCCATCGCCAAGGGGCTCTACTACTATTCCATCAAGAATGACCAGAAGGAGCTGACCCTCGGCACCCTGATCGAGCACAACGCCGAAAAATACGGGTCCCGGCCGGCGGTCCTGTACGACGACCGGCGCCTGACCTACACCGAGTTCAACGCCTGGGCCAATCGCATCGCACATTACCTGCGCGCGGCGGGCCTGACCCGGGGCGACAGCATCGCCATCTTCCTGGAGAACCGGCCGGAACTGTTGGCCATGGTGGCCGGCGCCGCCAAGATCGGCGTGGCCTGCGCGATGCTGAACACCTCCCAGAAAGGCAAGGTACTGGCCCACAGCATCAACCTGATCTCGCCCCAGATGATTGTGGTGGGTGAAGAGCTGGTCGATGCCTTTGAAGGCGTGCGCGACGAGGTGGCTCTGGGTCACGACCATCCGTACCTGTTCATGCCGGATACGGACTCTCTGAAAGACTTCGGCACCACGCCGCAGGGCTACATCAACCTCGCCGAGCAAGTGAGTGTTTACCGGGGCGACAACCTGACGGTGAAGGATCGTCCCAGACTCGGTGATACGGCTGTCTACATTTACACCTCCGGCACCACGGGCCTGCCCAAGGCGGCCCCCGGGTCCCACCGCAAGTTCATCAAGGCGTATGGCGGTTTCGGGCTGATGACCCTGAACATGGGTCCGCAAGACGTGCTGTATTGCACCCTGCCGCTGTATCACGCCACCGCCCTGCTGGTGTGCTGGGGCTCGGTCCTGTCCGGCGGTTCCGCCATAGTCGTGCGCCGCAAGTTCTCCGCCAGCGCCTTCTGGGACGACATCCGTCGATACGGCGCCACCACGTTCGGCTATGTAGGCGAACTCTGCCGCTACCTGCTGAACCAGCCGGCCAGTCCGAACGACCGTAATCACACGCTGACCAAGATGATCGGCAACGGCCTGCGACCGTCGATCTGGAAGCCCTTCAAGGAGCGCTTCGGGATCGAGACGGTGGCCGAGCTCTACGCCTCCAGCGAGGGCAACATCGGCTTCAGCAACTTCTTCAACATGGAGAACACCGTCGGCTTTTCCACCGCGCCGTACGCCCTGGTGAAATACCACGAGGGCACCCGCGACCCGATCCGTAACGCCAAAGGCCGCATGGAAAAGGTCAAATCCGGCGAGCCCGGACTGCTGCTGGGTGAAATCACCGCCAAGTGGTCATTCGAGGGCTACACCCAGAAAGAAGCCACGGAAAAATCCATCCTGCGGGATGTCTTCAAGAAAGGGGACGCCTGGTTCAACACCGGCGACGTCCTGAAGGAAATCGGCTGCCGGCACCTGCAGTTCGTCGATCGCATGGGCGACACTTTCCGCTGGAAGGGCGAGAACGTCTCCACCACCGAAGTGGAAAACATCATCGACGAATCCGGACTGGCCGAGGAGGCCATTGTCTACGGCGTGGAAATTCCGGGCACCAACGGCAAGGCCGGCATGGTGACGCTGGTTCCGCAGGACAGCAGCGTCGAGAGCTTCGACATCGACCGACTGTTCCGCTACCTGCAGGACAATCTGCCGCCCTATGCCATTCCGGTGTTTGTCCGCGTGACGTCCGCCATCGAGAAGACCGGCACGTTCAAGTATAAGAAGGTGGATTTGAAGAAAGCCGGGTATTCGGTGGATCGACCGGGCGAGCGGGTGTATGCCTGGTTGCCGAGAGAGAAAGGGTACACACTAGTCGACGAAGCGCTGGTGAAGCGGATTGATGGTGGGGAGGTCAGTTTTTAGATCTCCCCTCTCCCCCACCCTCTCCCGCAAGGGGAGAGGGAGCTTAAACTCGAGCTAGCTTCATGAGCTCCCCTCGCCCCTTGCGGGAGAGGGGCCGGGGGAGAGGGGAACGCGTCAACGAGACGCGCCCACTATCCTACTTTCAACACCACCTTACCCGTCGCCTTGCGCCCGGTCAGTGCGTTCAGCGCACCCACATAATCCTCAAACGCAAACGTCTCGCTGATCTTCGGCTTGATCTTGCCTTCCCCGTAGAGCTTCAGCAGATCCATCATGTTCTGGGCGCTGACGTCCGGCTCCATCCGGGTGAAGTTGCCCCAGAAGACGCCGATCAACGCGCAGCCTTTCAGCAGGGTCAGGTTGGCAGGCACCTTGGGGATATCGCCAGCCGCGAAGCCGATGACCAGGTGACGACCGTTCCAGGCCATGGCGCGCAGGGCCTGTTCGGTGAAGTCGCCGCCCACAGGGTCGTAGATCACGTCCACGCCCTTGTTGTTGGTCAGCTTCTTGACCGTCTCTTTCAGCGGCTCTTCGGAGTAGTTGATCAGTTCGTCGGCACCCGCCTCTTTGGCGATGGCCAACTTCTCGGCACTGCTGGCCGCGGCGATCACGTGAGCGCCCATGGCCTTGCCCAGCTCTACCGTGGCCAGGCCCACACCGCCGCTGGCACCCAGGACCAGCAGGGTTTCGCCGGGCTGGATGTTGGCGCGCTGTTTGAGCGCGTGGTAAGAGGTGCCGTACACCATGGTGAATGCCGCCGCCTCTTCGTCACTCATACCATCGGGAACGGGCAGCAGGTTGGCTTCGGCGGCTACGATTTCCTCGGCGAAGGCACCGAACCCGGTCAGCCCCATCACGCGGTCGCCGGGCTTGAAGCGAGTGACCTTTTCACCGACTTCCATCACTTCCCCGGCCATCTCACCGCCCGGTGAGAACGGCATGTTGGGCTTGAGCTGGTACTTGCCCTCGATAATCAGGGTGTCCGGGAAGTTGAGACCGGCCGCCTTCACGCGAATCTTGACGCCACTGCCCTTGGCTTCGGGGGATGTCACATCTTCGATGACCAGCGTGTCAGCCGGGCCATATTCCTTACACAGGATGGCGCGCATGATGTCCTCTCTTGTTGTGATTGCTTCAACGAATGGATGTCGTCAAGCTAATGCGATTGACAGGATGAGGCAAATCAATATCGGTTATGCTCCTCCATCGATGATATTTATAGACAGGGAGAGTAAACGCACATGATGTACGCGTGGACGGCGATTTTTGCGGCGGTGTTGATCTGGTCCGGCATTCAGCCGACCGACCGCATGACCTGGGTTTTGGAAGTACTGCCGGCCGTGATCGGCGCTGTGGCCCTGGCCGTCACCCGCAAACGGTTTCCGCTGACGCCCCTGCTCTACGGCCTGATCCTCATCCACTGCATCATCCTGATGGTCGGCGGGCATTACACCTACGCCGAGGTGCCGCTGTTCGACTGGCTGGGCGATGCCTTTGGCTGGGAACGCAACAACTACGACAAACTGGGCCATTTTGCCCAGGGCTTCGTGCCGGCGATGATCGCGCGGGAAATCGTTGTGCGTCGCGAAGTGATTCGCCCGGGCGCCTGGACCAGCTTCTTCGTGGTTTGCTTCTGTCTGGCGCTGAGCGCCTTCTATGAGCTGATCGAATGGTGGGTGGCGTTGGCCAGCGGACAGGATGCTGAAGCGTTCCTGGGCACCCAGGGCTACGTGTGGGACACCCAATCCGACATGCTTTGGTGCTTAAGCGGGGCCATTGTCGCGCTGCTGATCCTGTCCCGGGTGCATGACCGGCAGATACAGCGCCTGACTCCCCGCCTTAAAACAGGATAGTGCCAACCGCGACCAGCCCGATAATCACAACGGCACCGGCAATGAGCAGGGCGGCCTTTTCAAAGCGGTCCTGATTTCCGCGTTTCTCCGTGCCATCAAAGCCCTCAGGGCCTCGACGCAGGCAATTGATCATCGCCTGTGTCAGGGTACCGTCGAAGACGAACGGGTTGAATCGTTCCATGCCCGACTCCCGCAGCAGCGCCTTCACATCCGCTTCAATCGGCACGTATTTCATGGACCAGTCCGGGAAGGAACGCTTCTGGATCGGCTCTTCCAGAAGCAGCGTCACGTCTCGATGGCGCTCGTCATCCCGCAGGCGGTTGAACAGGTCATGAACCGCTTCCGATTCCCCTTCCAGGCACTGGAAAAAGAAGCCGTCACCAAAATAGAGCCCACCCACCAGGCCCTGCTTGGGGTTATTCCGGCGGGAACTCATCAGAATACGCGCCACGTGAGGCTCCACACCCTTATCTTCCGGACGCGGATTAAAGTTGGCCCTGCTGGCGTAGGCCAGACGGATCAATGCCATGCCTGAACTCCTGCATCAGGTTGGATCGAAAAATCATTAACCTGAATTTTTACAGGCGTCTACGGGATTTGGATCACATGATTGCGGAAAACGGCTACCCAAACGGGATGAAGCAACACCGCTTTTCCGGTATCCTGCGCGCCCTTCTGATCATTCAATGAACAACCCGAACGAGTCTGCCGCGCTTTACGGCCTCATTGACCGGCTATTGATATGAATTCGCCCGATTTTATCTATTGGCTTGAAATCATCGGCATCGTTGCCTTCGCATTGTCCGGAATGATCGCCGCCCGCAAGGCCAATATGGATCCGGTCGGTGTCTTTACCATCGCCTTTATCACCGCGCTCGGTGGCGGCACGCTGCGAGACATTATTCTCGGTAACCATCCGGTCTACTGGATCCGCCACGAGGAAATGCCCCTCCTGATCCTCGCCATGGCGATTCTGTTCACGCTTTGCCGCCCCCTCTACCGGCTCCGCGAATCCCATATTGTGCTTCCGGATGCCATTGGCCTCGGTGTTTTTTCCCTTCTGGGCGCCCAGTTTTCGCTCGATCTTGGCCATTCCTGGTTCATTGCCTCGCTGCTCGGCGTCATCACCGGCACCTTCGGCGGTGCCCTGCGCGACAACCTGTGCAACCAGGTGCCCTTCATTTTTCGCAAGGACCAGCTCTACGCCTCCATTTCATACGCGGGATGCTGGCTATACTTCGTGTGCCGATGGGCACTGGATAACGAAACGTTTGCATTGGCCCTCGGCCTGCTGTTTATCGTGGCGATACGCCTGCTGGCCGTGCATTTCGACATCCGTCTCCAACGCGATGCCCAAGGCGACGAATGACGTGGGAGATTTGGCGAACACAGAAACGACCGCTAAGATGCGCGGTTTTCCAGGGCCGGGATGTCCTGATCCAGTGACCCTCAGGGACAGAAAACAACCGATTTATTCATCATTCCAAGGCTGACCCATGCTCGAAAAACTGTTCCAGCTCAAGGCCCATGGCACTGACGTGCGTCGTGAGGTTATCGCCGGTGTGACCACTTTCCTGACGATGGCCTACATCATTGTCGTTAACCCCAGCATCCTATCCGCGACGGGCATGGATTTCGGGGCGGTGTTCGTCGCCACCTGTCTTGCGGCCGCCATCGGCACGCTCATCATGGGGCTCTGGGCGAACTACCCGATCGCCCTCGCGCCGGGCATGGGCCTGAACGCCTTTTTCTCCTTTACCGTCGTTGGCAGCATGGGCTACAGCTGGCAAGTGGCGCTGGGGGCGGTGTTCCTGTCGGGTTTCATTTTCTTCCTGCTCAGCGTGTTCCGCATCCGGGAATGGATCATCAACAGCATTCCCATGTCGCTGCGGTTCGGCATTTCCGCCGGCATCGGCTTCTTCCTGGCGCTGATCGCCTTCAAGAATGCCGGGATTGTCGTCGATAATCCGGCAACGCTCGTTGGCCTGGGCGATCTGGAAAGCCTGCACAGCCTGCTGTTCTTTGCCGGCTTCCTGCTGATCTGCGCCCTGTCCTACCGCCAGGTCACCGGTGCCGTCATGATTGGCATCATCGCCGTGACCTTGGCGGCCATGATCCTGGGTCAGGTAGAGTACGACGGTTTCGTCTCCGCACCGCCCAGCATCACGCCGACTCTGGGACAGCTTGATATTGCCGGCGCCCTCAATGTGGGGCTGGTCAGCATCGTCTTCGCGTTCCTGTTCGTGGATCTGTTCGACACGTCCGGCACCTTGATTGGCGCCGCACAGCGTGGCGGCCTGCTGGACAAGGACGGCAAACTGCCGCGTCTGGGTCGGGCGCTGATGTCCGACTCCATCGCCACCATGTCCGGCGCCGCCCTGGGTACCTCGACCACCACCAGCTACATCGAATCCACCGCGGGCATTACCGCCGGCGGCCGCACGGGGCTGACGGCTGTGGTTGTAGCGCTGCTGTTCCTGGCCTGCCTGCTGCTGTCGCCGATCGCCAGCATTATCCCGCCCTACGCCACGGCACCGGCCCTGCTGTATGTGGCCGTGCTGATGACCAGCGGTCTCAAGCTGATCGACTGGGACGACGTGACCGATGCCGCACCGGCCGTGGTCACCGCGCTGATGATGCCGCTGACCTTCTCCATCGCCAACGGCATCGCCATGGGCTTTATCACCTATGCCCTGCTGAAGATCCTGAGCGGCCGCTGGTCGCATCTCAACGCCAGCGTTGTGATCATCGCCCTGGTGTTCATCTTTAAATTCATCTTCCTGAACGGTTAAGCGAGGTCGGCGCCGGAGGTTTCCGGCGCCCGCCCCAAAAGGCAATCCCATGGATTATTTTTCCGAAAGCATCAAACAGGCGATTCGCACTGTGCCGGACTGGCCCAAGCCCGGCGTCCAGTTCCGTGACATCACCACGGTGCTGCAGGATCGCACCGCGTTCCGCAAACTGATCGACGCCTTTGTCCACCGCTATCACAGCCAGGACATCGACGCGATTGCCGCCGTGGACGCCCGCGGATTTATCATCGGTTCCGCCCTCGCCTACGAGCTCAACGCCAGCCTGGTGCTGGTGCGTAAGAAGGGCAAACTGCCGTTCGATACGCTGGTGGAAGATTACGAGCTGGAGTACGGCACGGCGTCTGTGGAGATCCATAAGGACGCGTTCAATCCGGGCGACAAGGTGGTGCTGGTCGACGACCTGATCGCCACCGGTGGCACCATGCTGGCCGCAGCCCGCCTGATTCGACGCATCGGCGCCGAGATCTTCGAAGCGGCGGCGATGATCGATCTGCCGGACCTGGGCGGCTCGGCCAAATTGCGCGACGAGGGCCTGCAGGTCTACACCGTCTGCGAATTCGCCGGAGATTGATTTCAGACAATTGATTCCCATTCCCGGTAGTGGCACTGTGCTGTCCTCCATTGTGTTTGAAGGACAGCACTGCCATGCATCCCTACCAGCATCTCTGGCACACCGGTAACCCGATTGAACTGCCCCTGGGCAAGATCGTTTGCGTCGGCCGCAACTACGCCGCCCACGCCAGGGAACTGAACAATCCGGTCCCTGATACCCCCCTGCTGTTCATGAAACCGGCCACCGCGGCCACCGCTCTGGAGCAGCCTGTGCGCCTGCCGCAGGGCCGGGGCGACGTGCATTTCGAAACTGAGCTGGCGGTCCTGGTCGACAAGCCCCTGACGAACGCCACCGAAGCCGACGTCCGCGATGCCATTGTGGGCTATGGCCTGGCGCTGGATCTGACCCTGCGCGATGTCCAAAGCCAGCTGAAGGCGAAAGGCCAGCCCTGGGAACGCGCCAAAGCGTTCGATGGTGCCTGCCCGCTGTCGCCGTTTGTGCCGGCCGATGCGGTGGACCACGGCGAACCGATCCGCTTTACCCTGGACATCGACGACCATCGCCAGCAGACCGGTACCACCGCCGATATGCTGTTCCCGATCGTGCCGCTGATCGCCCACATGAGCGAGCATTTCACCCTGATGCCCGGTGACGTTATCCTGACCGGCACGCCGGAAGGCGTTGGCCCGCTCTACCCCGGCCAGAAGCTCAGTCTGGCGCTGGGCGAGAGCATGATGGTGGAAACCAAGGTCGTTTAAGACTCACCCGCGACACTTCACCCATGTGATGCAGGCCCTTCGCCGGGGCCTGCCGGCCGCGCTAGACTCAGTTTCCCGGGCAGTCGTATTGTTCAACGGGTGACCGCGGCAGCAAAGCGGTCGACAAAGGGAGCGCGCAGAGACTCATGGCCAGGAAACCAGTCACCACACGCCGCGGACGTTTCGTGAAGCTCGCCGGGATGACCGCGTCCGTCGCCGGCCAATACGCCGGACAACGAGCGCGCCGCCTGTTTGGCCGCGAAGACGACGAAGCCGCCCGCAGCGAACATTACACCCGCATGGCGGGCCAGATCGCCGACACCCTGGGCGAGCTCAAGGGTGCGGTCATGAAGGTCGGCCAGATTGCCTCCCAGACCCAGGATTTCCTGCCCAAGGAGTTTTCCGACGCCCTGCAGAAGCTGCAGAAAGAAGCGCCCCCGATGCCGTTCGAGGTCATCGTTGAGCAGATCGAAACCGAACTGGGCAAAACCATCGGCGAAGCCTTCGAGTACCTTCAGGAAACACCTTACGCCGCCGCCTCGATCGGCCAGGTGCACCGGGCCCGGCTGCAATCCGGCGAGGATGTGATCGTCAAGGTCCAGTATCCCGGCGTGGACGAATCCTGCGACTCCGACCTGCGCCAGCTGCGCACGGCCCTGCGCCTCGGCGGGCTGCTCAAGATGCCAAAAGAGAGCGTGGACCAGCTGTTCGGCGAGATCCGTGAGCGTTTGCAGGAAGAGCTGGACTACGAGAACGAAGCCCGCAACCTGCGCCAGTTCCGGGAATTCCACGCCGACGATGCCAAAGTCATCATTCCGGCGGTCATCGACAGTCATTCAACGCGCCGCATCCTGACCCTCGAACTGGTGGAAGGCGACCACATCAGCGAGGTCACGGCCGACCGCTACGACCAGGCCACCCTCAACGACATTGGCACCCGCATCTTCCACACCATGGCGGACCAGTTGTTCCGTTTCCACGCCATCCACGGCGACCCACACGCCGGCAACTTCGCCTTCCGCCCGGACGGCACGCTGATCATGTACGACTTCGGCTGCGTCAAGAAGCTAAAGCCGGCCATCGTCGAGGCCTATCGCAAGGCCCTGATTGCGGCCCTGAATGAAGATTACGAAGCCCTCGACCGCCACCTGATCGACCTGGGCGCCCGCGTCGGGAGCCAGCCGGCGGTGGACGAAGACTACTACGCCATGTGGCGGGATATCCTGATCAAACCTTTCGACACCAACGCCCCTTACGATTTCGCCCAATCCGAGATCCACAAGGACGTCGCCGCCAAGACCACGACGGTTTTCAAGTACCTGGATTACTTCAAGCCGCCGGTGGAAAGCATCTTCATCGACCGGATGATTGCCGGCCATTACTGGATGATGAAGCGTCTCGGGGTGCAGGCGGCGTTCCGACCCGAGTTGGAAGCCTATCTTCACCCTAAGCGCCGTAAAGCACGCTCGGCGACGGAAAGCGGTTAGGAAACGCCAGCCACGCTCACACCGCTTGGCAAGCCGCGCTTCAAGCGGGACAATCGGTCCCCTAAACCGATACCCGAGCAGGAGTTTTCCATGAGCAACGACCAACCCGGTCAGCCGCAACAGCCCAGCAGTGAGCTGGACGAAGACGCCATCGCCTTTGCCGAAGGCATTTTCGACCTGGCCCGCAATGGCGGCACCCAGATGCTCGCGCCGCTTCTGGATGCCGGGGTGCCGCCGGACATCCGGACCAGCAGTGGCGACAGCCTACTGATGCTGGCCAGCTACCATGGTCATCTGGAAACCACCCGTCTGCTCCTGGAGAAAGGCGCCGATCCTGACCTACCCAATGACCGTCTGCAGACCCCGCTGGCCGGCGTCGTCTTCAAGGGAGAGATGGCGATCGTGAATCTGCTGCTGGAAAAAGGGGCCGGCGTGGATAGCCGGCCCGAAGGTGCCAAGACACCGTTGATGTACGCAGCGATGTTCAACAATGCAGAGATGGTCGAGCGTCTACTCGAAGCGGGCGCTGACCGGGACGTGGTCGACGCCGAAGGCAATACCGCCTTGTCCCTGGCCAAAGCCATGGATGCGGGGGATGTCATAAGATTGCTGGAAGCGGATTAAGACCCGGCACCTCGTCGCCGGTGCCGGGTTAATACGAATCAGGCAGCCGTCACGCTTCCTCGGCGGCCTGTTTGCGCAGCAGGAAGCGCTGGATCTTGCCGCTGGAGGTCTTCGGCAACTCGGTGACGAACTCGATTTCCCGTGGGTAGGAGTGAGTCGACAGCCGCGTGCGCACATGCTGCTGCAGCTGTTCGGCCAGATCGTCCACGCCGTCGAATTCCGGCCGGGTGACCACGTAGGCTTTCACGATCGCGCCGCGCTTTTCGTCCGGCTTGCCCACCACGGCACTTTCCACCACCGCTTCGTGCTCCAGCAGGCAGCTCTCTACTTCCGCCGGACCGATGCGATAGCCCGCCGACGCGATGATGTCGTCGTCCCGGCCGGTATAGGAATGGGAACCGTCACCGTTGCTGACCACCACATCCCCGGTCAGGTAGTACTTGCCGCGGAACGGGTCCTTCTCGTCCCAGGTGTAGCCCTGGAAGAAGAACAGCGGGGATTGCTCGCGATCCACTGCCAGCTCACCGGTCTCGCCCGGCGCCACTTCATTCCCCTGGGCATCCAGCGCCACCAGCCGGTAGCCGGGAATCTGGTAGCCCATGCTGGCATCGCGATGGGTGTGTTCCAGTTCGTGGAAGTTGGCGGACGTCATGCCGGTTTCGGTCTGACCGTAGTGGTCGCAGACGACGCAGTCCAACGCCCGCTTCACCCACGTTATGACTTCCGGATTCAGCGGCTCTCCGGCGCTGCTGGCCACCCGCAGGTCGATTTCCGGGTAATCCTTCAGAAGATTCTCGTTCGCCTTGAGCAGCCGGTACGCCGTCGGCGCCGCCGCCAGGTTGGTGATGCGGTACTTGCGCAGGAACTCGAAGGTGTTTTCCGCGGTAAACCCGGCTTCGTTGAAGTGGGTGGTACAGCCCAGCAGCAACGGCCCCACGATGGCGTAGTAAAGGCCATAGGCCCAGCCCGGATCCGCCACGTTCCAGAAGTTGTCGGACGGGCGCAGCCCCACGGCGTAGCGCATGTACATGTAGAAGGCCGGTAACGCCCGGACCGGGACCGCCACGCCTTTGGACTTGCCGGTGGTCCCGGAGGTGAACATCTGCAGGAAAGGCTCTTCCGGGCCCAGCTTGACCGGCTCGAAGGTGTCCGGCTGCTTGGCCATTTCTTCCCCGAACAGGACGTCCGGCGTGCCGTCGACCGCGTCGCGACTGTCGGCAACGAGCATGGTTTTCGGCAGCCCTTTCACGTCGGCCAGTTTGGGCCACTGGGCCGGGTTGGTAACGATCAGCTTCGATTGTGCCTTTTCCAGACGGTATTCGATCGCCCCGGAGCCAAAGGCGGTAAACAGCGGCTGGTAGACCGCACCGGCCCGCAGGGTGCCCAGCACACAGATCAGCAATTCCGGCGTTCGGGGTAACAGGCAGGCGACCCGATCACCGCGGCCAATGCCCTGGGATTTGAGGAAGCCGGCAAAATGGGCTGCCTTCTTCTGCAATTCAGCAAAGGTCATTTCGCCAGAGGTGCCGTCGGCACGTTCGTAGCGCAGCCCAACCCGTTCCGGATCGTCGGCGTGGCGGTCGCAGATTTCCTCGCAGACGTTCAGGCCGTCGTTATAATCGCCCCGGAACTGCTGTAAGATCGGGTCCACCGAAAACGTCTCAGCGAACACATCGTAGCGGGTTGCATCCATACTGATTCACCTTGTTCTTGTTGGTCTGATGACGTCAGATTAGGCAACCCCCGATGGGAACAGAATGACAGGATCGGGCAGATAACTTAACAAGTTTTGCGCGGGCCCCGTGCATGAAATCGGCAGACTCAACCTCCATGGATAACCTGACCTTCTCGCCCCATTACGCCCGGGCCGCCCTGCGCGGACTGGAAGCGGCGAAAGGCAACTGTGACGCCCTGCTGCGAAGCCGTGGCATTGACCCGGACCTCGTCCGCGAACCCCGCGCCCGTATTCCCACCGACCAGTTCATCCGCCTGTTCCGGCTGGTCTGGAAGGAACTGGACGACGAGTTCATGGGCCGCACCACCCATCCCTGTCGGGTCGGCCATTTCCACCTGATGGGCTCGCTGGTGGTGCACAGCGCCAACCTGGAAGAGGTGCTTTACCAGAGCATTCGCTGCTACCGGCTGTTCTCGGACGACATCGAGATTTCGCTGAACCTGGACGGTGAAGAGGCAGAACTGAGCCTGACCCACCACCATCCCGAACTGGACCCGGACCAGTTCCTGGTGGAATGGCTGCTGATGGTCTGGCACCGGCTGGTGGGCTGGCTGATCGGCCGCAAGATCGTGCTCAGTCACGCCACCTTCAAGCACCCGCTGCCGGGCCACTTCGACGAATACCGCTTCGTCTTCCCCTGCCAGTGCTATTTCGAGCGCAAGCGCAACAGCCTGTTTTTCAGCAAGAACTACCTGACCATGCCGGTGGTGCGCACATCGGAGGAACTGGATGAGTTTATCCTGAGTTCGCCCCGGGACCTGATGATCTGGACGGCGGACGACGACAGCCTCAGCACCCGGGTGCGCCGGCTACTGGAGACCTGCGAGGACTCCCGCCTGCCCAACCTCGACTGGGTGGCGGACCAGTTGCACATGACGTCCTACACGGTGAGTCGCAAACTCAAATCCGAAGGCAGCGCCTACCAGCAGATCAAGGACAACCTGCGCCGGGACCAGGCGGTGATCATGCTGACGCGGCAGAACCTGAGTGTGGCGGAGATTTCGACGCAGTTGGGGTTTGCGGAGCCGGGAGCGTTTTCGAGGGCGTTCAAGCACTGGACGGGGCTGAGTCCGCTGGCTTACCGGCAGCAGGATCAGTAAAGCGCGGTATCCGAGCGCGGGATGCGGTTCGCCAGGCGCACCGACATCCCACAAACAAGGCTTTCAGAGACGGGATCAGAGCAACTCAATCGCCACAGCCGTCCCCTCACCGCCACCGATACACAGCGATGCCACGCCTTTCTTCAGTCCCCGCTGTTTCAGGGCATGGATCAGCGTCACGATGATCCGTGAACCGGACGACCCGATCGGATGTCCCAAGGCGCAGGCTCCACCGTTGACGTTCACCTTGTCGGCATCCAGCCCCAATTCGTTGATGGCCAACAGCGCCACCACGGCGAACGCCTCGTTCACCTCGTACAGGTCCACGTCGTCTTTCGACCAACCGGCCTTGTCCAGCACCTTCTGGATCGCGCCGATTGGTGCCAGGGTGAATTCCGCCGGCAGGCGCGCATGGGTGGCATGGGCGACGATGCGAGCCAGCGGTTTCAGGCCACGCTGGTTGGCTTCCGCCTCGCTCGCCAGCACCAGGGCCGAGGCGCCGTCGCTGATTGAACTGGCGTTGGCGGCCGTCACCGTACCGTCTTTCTTAAAGGCCGGCTTCAACGTCGGGATCTTCTCGGGGCGGGCCTTGCCGGGCTGTTCGTCGGTGTCGACTACCGTGTCACCGCCACGACCGGGCACGGTCACCGGCACGATCTCGTCCTGGAAACCGCCGTTCTCGATGGCCGCCAGCGACCGGTTCAGTGAGGCGATGGCAAACTCGTCCATGGCCTCCCGGCTGATCTTGTATTCGTCCGCGCTACGCTGGGCGAACACACCCATCAGGCCGCCTTCGTAGGCGTCTTCCAGCCCGTCGAAGAACATGGAGTCGATCACCTGGCCGTGACCCATGCGCATCCCCTCACGCGCCTTGGGCAGCAGGTACGGCGCCTGGCTCATGTTCTCCATGCCGCCAGCAATCATGACGTTATTCGTGCCCGCCTTGATCTGGTCGTGGGCCATGATGACCGCCTGCATGCCGGAGCCGCACATCTTGTTGACGGTGGTGCAGCCGGAGCTGTCCGGAATCCCCGCCGCGCGGGACGCCTGACGCGCTGGCGCCTGGCCCAGACCGGCCGGCAGCACACAGCCCATCACCACTTCATTGACGTCAGCCGGCACCAGGCCGGCCCGTTCGATGGCTGCCTTGATGGAGACCGCACCCAGCTCCGGTGAACGGACCGGGCTCAGCGCCCCCAGCATGCCACCCATCGGGGTGCGGGCGGCGCCAACAATCACGACATCTGAGTCAGACATAGCAAAATCCTCAATTCCGGTTATTTGCCCAGCAGGGAGCGGGCGATGACTTCCTTCATGACTTCGGAAGTGCCGCCGTAAATGCGTTGCACACGGGCATCGGTAAACGCCCGTGAGATCGGGTATTCCGTGGTGTAGCCGTAGCCGCCGAACAGTTGCAGGCAGCCATCCGCCACCCGGCACTGCATCTCGGTGGCGCTGTACTTGGCCATGGACGCGGTGGCGGCATCCAGCTCACCGGCGCTGTATAGCTCGATGCACTCGTTGATGAACGCCTGGTTGACCCGGTAGTCGGTCTCCATCTCGGCGATGCGGAAGCGGGTGTTCTGCAGTTGCTTGAGCTTCTGCCCGAACAGTTCCCGCTCATCGGCGTAGGCGATGGTCAGGTCCAGCGCGCCGCGGGCGGCAGCGCAGCCCAGAGCGCCGATCACCAGTCGCTCCCGCGGCAGTTCGGTCATCAGGTAGACGAAGCCCTTGCCCTCCTCGCCCAGCAGGGCCGAAGCGGGCACCCGCAGGTCCTCGAAGAACAGCTCGGACGTATCGCCGCAGTGCTGGCCGATCTTGTCGAGATTGCGGCCGCGACTGAAGCCGGGCAGCGACGCGTCCACGAGGAACAGGCTGATGCCCCGGGCACCGGCCGACGGATCGGTCTTGGCGGCAACGATCACCATGTCGGCGTGCTGGCCGTTGGTGATAAATGTCTTGGACCCATTGAAGATGTAGCCGCCGTCGCCGTCCGGCTTGGCGCTGGTGCGCATCGCCTGCAGGTCGCTGCCCGCGCCCGGTTCAGTCATGGCGATGGCGCCCACTGCGTCGCCGCTGACCAGCTTCGGTAGCCAGTGTTGTTTCTGTGCTTCCGAGGCGATGTTGGTCAGGTACGGCGCGACGATATCGGAGTGCACCATCACGTTGGTCGCCAGTGCGCCAAAGCCCATGCGTGCCAGCTCGGCACCAACGACGATCGAGTAGTCGAACGGCACGCCCACGCCGCCATAGGCTTCCGGCACGTCGACGCAGAGCATGCCGGCTTCGCCAAAGGTCCGCCACAGCTCACGCGGTACGATGCCTTCCTCGTCCCAGGCCTCGTAATGAGGCTGGACCTGGCTCTCCAGGACCTTCACCACCATATCGCGGAACATCGCCCGCTCTTCCGGTTCACGAATCGGTTTCATGCTGACCTCCGGCCTATTTCGGCGCCATCCGCAGCGCGCAGTCCAGACGGACCACCTCGCCGTTGAGGATCGGGTTCTTGACCATTTGCTCCACCATCATGCCGAACTCTTCCGGCTTGCCCAGGCGCTGCGGGAACGGCAGCGTCGCCGCCAGGTTGTCCTGAACGTTCTGCGGCATGCCCGCCATCATGGGCGTCATGAAGATGCCCGGCGCGATGGTGTTGACGCGGATGCCCTGGCGGGCCAGTTCACGGGCCGCCTGCAGGGTCATCGATACCACGCCGCCCTTGGACGCACTGTAGGCCACCTGACCGATCTGGCCTTCGTAGGCCGCAACCGAGGCCGTGGAGATGATGATGCCCCGCTCGCCGTCGGCGTTGGGCTCGCGCTGCATCATGTCCGCCGCGGCCAGCCGCATGATGTTGAAGGTGCCGATCAGGTTGACCTGGATGACCTTGTTGAAATCCTCCAGTGGCATCGGGCCTTCCTTGCCGACAATCTTCGCCGCCGGGGCAATACCGGCGCAGTTCACCGCGATGCCGCAGGGGCCGTGGGCTTCACGCGCTGTGGCGATCGCCGCTTCGGCGCTCTCAGCCGAGGACACATCACACTTGACGAAGATACCGCCAACCTCTTCGGCCACGGCACGGCCGCGCTCTTCCTGCAGGTCGAGGATGGCTACTTTGCAGCCTTCAGCCGCCAGTGCGCGAACGGCGCCCTCACCCAGTCCGGAAGCGCCACCGGTGACGATGGCGGGTACACCTTTGAATTCCATAATCGCCTCTTGTTCTTCGTTGGCTATTGCAGTCAGACACCCGGACGGCGCCTGAATTCAATCGATACCCACAGTGTGGCTCAGTCCCCGCCGGCAGGGCCATGACAAGATCAGGCAGGAAATTTGATAAAAACTGGAGCACCGGGCGCTACAAGGCAACCGACCGGAACCGGGTTGGTCGGGAACCAGTGGCTGAACGGACATTAATCCCGCCAATCACCGGAACGTGTCAGAATCCATTGGAATTCCGGTAACCTGTGCCAGTCACCCCGGCAAATCACAGCTAATCTTAGGGCATGAGTGATAACAACCAGCTGATCATCTGCGAGTACTGCGACGCGGTTTACCAACGTCCGACGCTGGCCCGCCACCAACAGGCCCACTGCGTGCGCTGCGGCGGCCTGCTGGCGCGCCCTCATTTCTTCCATGTCGATCACCTGCTGGCGCTGTGCCTGACCGCTATCATGCTGATCGGCTTCCTCAGCTTCTATCCGGTGCTGGTCATCCGCACCGGCGGCCAGTCCCATGCGGCCACGCTGGTGGATGCGGTCTGGGCCCTGACGAAGGGGCCGACGGATATGCTGGCCCTGGTAGCGGCCTTCTCCATCGTCATCGTTCCGGTCACCCAGGTCGCGCTGCTGACCTGGCTGTTGGGATTTGCCCATTTCCGGCAACGTGCGCCGGCGTTTCGCGGCTGCATGCGCTGGCTTGCGACCCTGGGCCCCTGGAGCATGCTGGAAGTCTTTCTGTTGGGCGCGCTGGTGGCGGTGTTCAAGATCAGCGGCCGGATCGATGTGCTGCCGACGATGGGCCTGCTTGCCCTCGGCGGGTTGAGCTTGCTGATCATCGGCATGGCTGGTCGGGACGTGCAACGCCTGTGGGATGAGCTGCCATGACCGTACCCGTCGCTGCCGAACTGGGCCTGTGCCTGTGCCACCGCTGCCACCAGGCCTGCGACCTGAATGCCAGCCCGCACACCTGCCCCCGCTGCGGCGCCCACCTGCACAGGCGCAAACGCAACGCCATCACCCGCACCTGGGCGCTGATGCTGACCGCGCTGATCCTCTACATCCCCGCCAACGTGCTGCCGATCATGCACACGACGTCTTTCAAGGGCGACTCGACGGCGACCATTCTGGGCAGTGTCGTGACCCTCTGGCGGGACGGTGCCTGGGACATTGCCACCATCATTTTTATCGCCAGCGTCGGCGTACCGGTGACCAAGTTCCTGGTCCTCGGTCTGCTATTGTGTACCGTTCACAAGGGCAACACGCGCTCACGCCGGGACAGAACCCGCCTCTATCGAGGGCTTGAGCTGATAGGCTACTGGTCTATGCTCGATGTATTCGTGGCTGCGCTGCTGACGGCGCTGGTCCAGTTCGGCGCGCTGGGGACGATCGAGCCCCGACCGGGTATTCTCTTTTTCGGCCTGGTGGTCGTCCTGACCATGCTGGCCACCCTGAGCTTTGATCCACGATTGATATGGGACACGGATACCCACGATGACTAATGGAACGACGCCGCAGTCGCCCGCCGAGGCAGACGTCAAATCCCGTCGCTGGAGCCTGTCACTGGTGTGGCTGGTGCCGCTGGTGGCGGCCCTGGTCGGACTCTCGATGCTGATACGCGCCTGGCACGACGCCGGCCCCACCGTGGAGGTCACCTTTGAGACTGCCGGCGGACTCACACCCGGCCAGTCACAGGTGAAATACCGCAATGTGGTCATTGGCGAAGTGTCGGCCATCCGTCTCAGCCAGGATCACAAGAAAGTGGTCGTCACCATCGATCTGGATCGTGACGCGAAAGACTTTGCCCGCAAGGACTCGCGCTACTGGGTCGTGCGGCCCCGCATTGGCACCGGCGGCGTCTCCGGGCTGGATACCCTGCTCTCCGGTGACTTTATCGCAGCCGACCCGGGCGATTCCGATCAGCACGTCACCCGCTTCGAAGGCCTGGAGAACCCGCCGCCGGTCACCTACGGCGAACCGGGCAAACGCTACCGCCTCAAGGCCGGTGACCTGGGCTCGCTGGATATCGGCTCGCCCATCTATTACCGCAAGGTGCGTGTCGGCCAGGTGGTTTCCTACGCACTCGATGAGTCCGGCGATGGCGTCGATGTGGATATCTTCGTCAACGCGCCCAATGATCAATATGTCACTGCCGACACCCGATTCTGGAACGCCAGCGGCATCGATATCGGCGTCAGCGCCAACGGGCTGGAACTGGATTCCGAATCGCTGCTGTCGGTTCTGACCGGCGGGGTGGCGTTTGCCACACCGAAGCGGGAATCCGGTAGCGCCCCGGCAGAGGCTGGCACCGAGTTTCAGCTGTTCTCCGAGAAAAGCGTAGCCCTGTCGCCCGGCAAGGGACCGGCCCAGCGGATTCGGATGCGATTCGACCAGTCCCTGCGCGGCCTCAAGGAAGGTTCGCCGGTGGAGTTGATCGGCAAGCAGATCGGTGAGGTCACCCGCGTCACCCTGGATTACGACGCCAGCGACAAGACGTTCCCGGTGATCGTGGACGCCCGCATCTATCCCCAGATGATGGGACAGGCCTACGGCAAACTGCTGACCGACATCCGCCAGCCCGCCGGCAATGCCGACGAGGTTCCCAGGCTGTTTGAAGATCTGGTGAATCAGGGTCTGCGTGCCGAAGCCCGGACCAGCAATCTGCTGACCGGCCAGCTCTTCGTGGCACTGGAGCTGTATCCGGACGCCCAACCGGTCGAGTTTGATGTGACCCTCGATCCCATCCAGATTCCCACCCGTCCAACCAGTCTGGACAAGTTGCAGGAACAGCTCACCCGACTGGTGGACCGGTTCAGCAAGATTCCGTTTGAAAGCATCGCCAACAACATGAACGGCAGCCTCGCCGAGCTTCGCAAGACGTTGAGTTCCATCAACAGCGACGTCATGCCCTCAGCCCTGCAGACCCTCAAGAGCATCGACGGGGTGATGACCGACATGCGCTCGACGCTAAACCAGGCAGCAGACGCCCTGGACCCGTCGTCGCCGGAACGCACGCGCATCGGCCATGCCCTGGACGAAGTGGAGCGCATGTCCCGTTCCGTGAGGGAGCTGTCCGACTACTTGCGCCGACATCCTGAATCCATGATCCGCGGGCGCTCGCAGCCGGTAAGGAGTGACCAGTGAGAAAACCTTTTACACGCTGTCCCAACGCCGTACTGGCGACCAGCGCCCTGCTGGGAATCGTCCTGACCTTCACGGGGTGTAGCAGCAGTCCACCGGTGCACTTTCATACGCTGGTTCCGCCGGCTGACGCCGCTGAGGCGACCGGAGAGGAGGCGCGCATTACGGTGGAGAACGTCACGGTGCCGCCGCAGGTTGACCGCACGGCACTGGTGTTGCGGTCGGACCGGAGTCAGCTGCAGGTGCTGGAATCAGACTGGTGGGGCGCGCCACTGCCCCAGGAAATCCAGAGCGCCCTGACGGTCTCTCTAAACCCGCCGCAGGCCAGGGACAGCCGGATCCATGCCTGGATCGACATCACCCGGTTTGAGGCCATGCTCAACGATCAAGCCTGGCTGGATGCGGACATCCGCCTCGGCAACCGCGATACCGAAGCCCAGCTCAAGCAACTGAACTGCACCACCCGCATCCGGAGCCAGGCCGGCCCGACCGTCACCGACACCGTTCTGGCACAGCAGGCCAACATCGCCGCCCTGGCCGATCGGATCCGCGCCCAGGCCAAACGCCTGCTGGCCGGCGACGACAGCTGTCCGCCGCCGGTCTGAGCCACGGATTACTGGTGTCCGGCCACCGCGTGCGGGACGTAGGGGCTCTCCAGGATCGTCCTTTCCTCGTCGCTCAGGATGATGTCCAGGGCGGCGATGGCATCATCCAGATGCGCCTCCTTGCTGGCCCCCACAATCGGCGCGGACACCACCGGGTTGGACGCCACCCAGGCCAGCGCAATCTGTGCCATGGGCAGTCCTCGCTGTTCGGCGACGCTGCGCAGGGCCTCAATCACCGGCGCGTCGATATCGCTGCCCAAGTGCCATTTGCGAGTCATCTGGTCGGTGCGGGCGCGGGTGCTCTCGCCGCCTTCGCCCTGGGTGGTCTTGCCGGCGAGAACGCCACGAGCCAGCGGGCTCCAGGGAATCACGCCCACGCCCTGATCGGCGCATAACGGGAACATCTCCCGCTCCTCTTCCCGATAGACCAGGTTGTACATCGGCTGCATGGTGACGAATTTCGTCCAGCCGTTGCGCTCGGCCACGTGCTGGGCCTTGGCGAACTGCCAGGCGAACATGGACGAGGCGCCGATGTAGCGGACCTTGCCGGCCTTCACCACATCGTGGAGCGCTTCCATGGTTTCTTCGATGGGCGTGTCGTAGTCCCAGCGGTGAATCTGGTAGAGGTCAACGTAGTCGGTGCCCAGCCGTTCCAGCGACGCATCGATGGCGTCCATGATGTGCTTGCGGGACAGACCACGGTCATTCGGGCCGTCACCCATCGGGTTATAGACCTTGGTGGCCAGCACGAACTGGTCGCGCCGGGCGTAGTCCAGCAGCGCCTTGCCCACGACCCGCTCGGATTCCCCGACCGAATACATGTCGGCGGTATCGAAGAAGTTAATCCCCGCATCCAGCGCTTTCTTGATGAAGGGCCGGCTGGCCTCCTCGTCCAGGACCCAGTCACGCCATTCCGACGTACCGTAGGTCATGGTCCCCAGACACAGTGGTGACACCTTCATACCGGTTGAACCCAATCGGCGATATTCCATGGCAACCTCCTTCGGGTGGTTCGGTGTTTTCAAGGTCTTGCACAGGCGAGCTTGAGAGGGGGTCGCTTTGAGTCGGCCAATACGCCGGCCAGCGACGAGTGTTGTGAGTTCATGCTGAACCGATGAAGCCGCACCCGCAACCATTGACGATCACGGGGATCAATCGCCGAGGTTGCCGCGGTCCATCGGCGCCGGATCGATATCGGCGTAATCCTTCGGTTCAAAACGGGGCGTGCAGAGGGCGAGAAACACCAGATCACGATCGCCGGTATTGCGGATGCGCTGACTGGCACCGGCCGGGATGATCACGACATCGCCCGCTTTAATGGGCCCGGCGACGGTCTCCCCCACTTCGACCCAGCCTTCGCCGTCCAGGATCACGTAGCGCTCGACCTGATGCGCCAGACGATGCAGGCGGGTGATGCATCCAGGTTCCACCCGGGCCCGGGCGATGGACAGGGCTGGATCATCCACCGAGTTCGAGAGTTCCAGGATGAAACAGCCTTCCTCGAAGAAATACTCGGCGGAGGCATCCGGCGATGTGATGCGAGCCTGGCTCATGACACACCTGTCGTCCCGACCGATGGCACCGCCTCACGAAGAAGCGAGCGCAGCATGAACCCAAACGACACGGCGGCGCAGGCCGCCATGGCCAGCACAACGGCCAGCAGCGTGTGTGGCAGCAGCGCCGAGAGCGCGCTTATCGTGCCGGCAGCACCGAACTGGGCCGCACCCAGCAATGCCGCTGCGGTGCCTCCACTGGTGGGAAAATGCTCCATGAAACAGGCCTGGATGTTGGGCGAAATGGCGCCCATGACCCCGATCGTCAGCATCATCGCAGCGAGGAACCCATAGACGGGCCAGTTCAGCGCAGCGGCCGCCACCAGCAGGAGGGCACCCAGCCCCTGCAAGGCACTCGCCATTTGCAGGACACGCAGTGACGGCAGGCGGGACAACAGCGCACGATTGGTCAGGTTCACGCAGAACATCGCCACGATGTTGGCGCCGAACAACAGCGCAAAGGCCTGCTCGGATTGGCCGAAATGCTCCTGGTAGATGAACGAGGCGTGGGTGATGAACAGCATCATCACCGAGAACGACCCGATCTGCCAGAAAATGAAGGGCAAGGCCCGGGTATTGGACAGCACAGAGGCATACCGCTTCAGGATGCTCATTCTGGCCGCTGTCCCGGGTACCGCGACCGGATCGCGGAATACAGTCCCGAGCAGAACCGGCACCACGAGCACGGCGTACAGGGCCAGGAAGATGAAAATCACGTTCCAGGGCCCGATGGCCAGCAGGGCGCTGCCGATGCTGGGGGCAATCCCCGGTGCAATCACCATGATCAAACCAATCATGGAGAACAGCTTGGCCGCATCCTGACCGCTCACCCGATCGCGCACCAGCGCCGGCACCGAGACCAGCACCCACCCGGCTCCGATGGCCTGCACGGCTCGCCCGACCAGAAACACCGTCAGGGCATCGGTGAATGCCAGCCACAGGCTGGCGATCGAAAAGATGGCGAGGCCGGACATCAGGACCACCTTGCGACCATAGCGATCCGAGAGGGCCCCACCAATCAACTGACCAAAAGCGAGGGAAAAGATGTAGACCGACACGCTCAGGGAGACTTGCTGTGAGGACACCCCCAGGGAGTCTGCAATCTCGGGAAACGCAGGCAGATAGGTATCCACCGAAAACGGCCCGAGCATCATGGTCGAGGCCAGTGCAAAAATGAGTGAAAAGCGAACGTGCGGTTCCGTCTTCGACATGCGGCATCCAATTCAGCGGGTAACGATAATCACTCGCAAACTATAGATTGATTCGCTAACGACATAAATTGACAAAAATGCTTACTATCATTCAGATAGAATCCGTGTACAGCCTTAATTTAGCGTGCAGACCCGCCGAAGACAGACCGCCATCAGCCTCATCAGGATCTGGCGCACCTCCATTGCGGAATCCCGACCAGATTCAAAAAAACGCTTATGACGGCCTGCCCCTAATCAGCCGATCGACTGGATGGTGCGCTCCCGGGGCCAGCGCACTTTCTTCAGGCCAGCGAGCCAGTCCGTCTCCGTGTCCCGGTAGCCCAGAGCAACGAGGACGACACCGTGCAGACCCCGATCGCGGAGTCCGAGCACCGAATCCAGCGCCACCGGGTCGAATCCTTCCATCGGCGACGCATCGACCTGTTCCAGGGCCGCGGCGCTCAGAACGGTTCCCAGGCCGATGTAGGCCTGGCGAGCGGCCCACTCGACACGCTGCTCGGGCGTGCGCTGTTGCAGGGTGCCTTTGATCATGTCCCGATAGCCAGAGAGTTCGGCAGGATCGACGTCCCGCTCGGTGGCAACCCGCTCGATCAGCTCATCCACATGGGCTTCCTCAACCGGATCCCAGGTGGCGAATACCAGCAGGTGGGAGCACTCGGTGACCTGCGGCTGGTCCGCAGCCTTCTCCCGGATAGTCGCCTTCAGGGCCGGATCATCCACCACCAGCACCGTGTAGGGCTGTAACCCGAAGGACGACGGCGCCAGGTGGGCCGCATCGAGGATGCGCTCCACCTTGTCTGCCGGCACCGTGTGGCCGTTCATACGTTTGGCGGCGTAGCGCCAGTTGAGAGCGTCGTAAAATGAAGACATGGTGATGACTCCTGTTGTGTTGGTCTGGACAGTCTTTATGGATCAGGAACCGGCCGCCTTGGCCGTGGCCGAAGGAGAGGCCGACTGGCGCGCGGCGCGATGGAAAACCACGGTGCCGGCCGCAACAAGCCCGCCGGCCAGGGCCAGGTTGGGCGGTGTCGCTTCACCCAGCGCCAACACGGCGATCAGGGTGCCCACCACCGCGGCAACCGTACCAATCTGGCTCAGGTAGACGGGGCCGGCCAGTTTCTGCAGTACGAAGTAAAAGAAATAAAGGACCGCGAAAACGAGTATTTCCACGCCCAGCAAACCCAGCACGGTCGAAGACCGAGACAGGTCGACAAACGCCCCCGGTTCCGTGGTCAGGGCAAACGGCAGCAATGCCAACGCCGCACCGAAAAGCATGATGGCCGCCAGGAAAATGGGCGATGTGCCGGCCGGCCAGCGCAGGGTCCGGTAGATATTGCCAATCGCGAGTGCAATCGGCATGGCCAGGATCAGTACGGCCCACACCGGGTCGCCGGCGCTGCTACCCGCCTTGGACAAGGCCAGGATCACGCCGCCCACGAGTGCCAGCAGGACGCCAATCAGCCGCTGGACACGCAGGCTCTCCATACCCAGCAGGACGGCCATCAGCCAGGTGATCAGGATCGGAAACGCGAAACTCAGCGAAATAAACCCGGCGCCAACGTGGCGCACCGCCAGGAACCCTAACGCATTCGGCAGGGCCATCAAAACGCCCGTAACAACGGCGTACTCCAGGGTCCGCCGGTTCACCGGCATCGTCTGGCCCTGCAACGCGGTCAGCGCCGTGAGCAGCACACCCGCGCCAACCAGACCCAGCATGAGAAACGTCAACCGTGGCGCCCCGGCATCATCCGCCAGTTTGGCCATGACCAGCGACAGCGCCAGAAAGGTCCCCACCAGCAACAGACAGCCGAAGGCATACAGCCCCTGCCGCTCAGCCGACTTGTGTGACTGCATCACCTTGGCCATCATTGTCCTCCAGTGTCTTGCCATCAAGATGAAAACGACCAACTATCTCGAAGAAAAGTATCTTTATGTCGAGATAATTTATCTTAACACCAAGATAAAAAGAGGCGCAATGAGTCGAGTAAAACTCGCCACCGAGCAGTGGCAAAAAGAAATGCCGGAACTGGACCTGCTTCCCATGGAGCTGTTGGGCCGACTGGGCAGCGCGGCTCGCCAGATCACGCGGGATTATCTGGAGCCCTTCTTCAAATCACACGGCTTGCATCAGGGGGAGTTTGACGTTCTGGCGACGCTGCGCCGGTCCGGCAAACCCTATGCATTGGGGCCCACGCAGCTTTTCGAAGC
Source organism: Marinobacter sp. NFXS9 (assembly GCF_040148665.1). NCBI lineage: Bacteria > Pseudomonadati > Pseudomonadota > Gammaproteobacteria > Pseudomonadales > Marinobacteraceae > Marinobacter > Marinobacter sp. NFXS9. The sequence goes on from NZ_JAGDDW010000003.1 coordinate 159,034, forward strand.
CTTGATGATCTCCTCAGGCGGCATGACCAACCGACTCGACCGGCTGGAAAAGGCAGGATTAATCAGCCGATCCCCCAACCCCGAGGACCGACGCGGCATGTTGGTAACGCTCACCGATGAGGGGCTGGCGCTGATCAACCGGATCATGCCGCTGCATGTGGAGAATGAGGCGCGCGCCCTGGGCGGACTGACGCAGCAGGAGCAGGCGCGGCTCAATGAACTGCTGGGCAAGCTGATTCAGGGCATGGATAAGGCGGATTAACGCCGGAACTTCGTCTCCAGTACCACCGCGGAGTTGGTGCGCTCGACCCCCTCGAGGTTGCCGATTTCATCAAGCACGGCACTGAGCTCTTCCAGGGACTGGGCCTGGACGATGGCGATCAGGTCGTATTCGCCGCTCACGGAGAACAGCTGGGCGACGTGGTGGATCTGCTCCAGCGCCGTATTGGTCCGCGCCGTCAGCTTCTGGCGCACCTTGATGGACACATGCGCCTCCACCTGATTTTCCGAATAGGCCCGCCCCACTTCCAGCGAATAGCCCTGAATCACCCCGCTCGCCTCCAGTCGCGCAATCCGGTTTTGCACCGTTGAGCGGGACAGGCCCAGTGAACGGGCCAGGTCGGACACGCTCGTGCGCGCGTTCTGGCGCAACAACATCAGTAGTTTCTGGTCCTGCGGACTGATCACAACGCCACCCCCCCTTCACAATTCGCCATATTATATCGTCATTTTGACAGATTCTCCCACTGATTCGCCCGTTTTGAAACTGCAAAATGACATTGGGCCCATCCATAATGAAGCCACTGATTTATGGGAGTCTTTAACACCACTCCCGAAAGCCCTGATTCGCAAAAGGTTTACACATGCAAGTATCCCGCGCTTTGTTCGATGACGTGATGGTTCCCAACTACGCCCCGCCCGCCGTGATTCCGGTGAAAGGGCAAGGTTCCCGCATCTGGGACCAGGAAGGCCGCGAGTACATCGACTTTGCCGGCGGGATTGCCGTGAACTGCCTGGGCCATTGCCACCCGGCCCCGGTCAAGGCCCTGCAGGAGCAGAGCGAGAAGGTCTGGCACCTGGCCAACGTGATGACCAATGAGCCGGCCTTGCGCCTGGCCAAGAAGCTGACCGACGCCACCTTTGCCGAGCGCGTCTACTTCGCCAACTCCGGCACCGAAGCCAACGAGGCGGCCCTCAAGCTGGCCCGTCGCTGGGCGTTCAACGAGTACGGCGAGCACAAGGACGAAATCATTTCCTTCGAACGCAGCTTCCACGGCCGCACCTTCTTCGCAGTCAGCGTGGGCGGCCAGAAAGCCTACTCCGACGGCTTCGGGCCCAAGCCCGGCGCCATTCGTCATGCGGTTTTCAACGATCTGGCCAGCCTGGAAGCCGTGATTTCCGACAAGACCTGCGCCGTCATGATGGAGCCGCTGCAGGGCGAAGGCGGCATCATCGATGCGGATCCGGCGTTTATCAAGGGCGTGCGCGAGCTGTGTGACAAACACAACGCACTGCTGATCTTCGATGAGGTACAGACTGGCGTGGGCCGGACCGGCTATCTGTATGCTTACATGGATACCGGCGTCACCCCGGACATCCTGACGTCCGCCAAGGCTCTCGGTGGCGGCTTCCCGATTGGCGCCATGCTGACCACGGCCGAGATCGCCAGCCACCTGAAGCCGGGCACCCACGGCTCCACCTACGGCGGTAACCCGCTGGGCTGCGCCGTCGCCGAAGCCACTTTTGACACGGTCAACGACGACACCCTGCTGGCCGGCGTGCGTGTACGCAGCGAACAGTTCAAGAAAGGTCTGGAAGCCATCAACGCCCGCTATGGCATCTTCAAGGACATCCGCGGCAAGGGCCTGCTGATTGGCGCCGAGCTGATCGACGAGCACGCCGGACGCGCCAAGGAAATCCTCCAGGCCGGCCTCAAGGAAGGCCTGCTGTCGCTGGTCGCCGGCGCCAACGTGGTTCGCTTTACGCCGTCTCTGGTAATTCCGGAGGCGGATATCGAGGAAGGTCTGGCCCGCTTCGAAGCGGCCATCGACTCGCTGTTTGGTTCTGTCGCCAAGGCCGGCTGACCCGACGCGGAGGACGCGCCATGATCATTCGCCCAATCGCTCATACGGATCTGGACGCCCTGGCTGAGATTGCCCGGGAGTCCGGGCCCGGCTTCACCTCGCTGGTGGACGACCGCGATTTCCTGACCGCCAAGATCCAGCACTCGATCGACAGCTTCAACCGCGACGTTGTCGAACCCGGTGACGAAGGCTATCTGTTCGTGCTGGAGGATCCGGATACCGGAGACATCCTGGGCACCACCGGGATTGAAGCGTCCGTCGGACTGGACAGCCCGCTCTACCATTACCACAAGAGTCAGGTGGTCCATCATTCCCGGGAGTTGGGGCTGTTCAAGCGCGTCGACGTGCTGAACATGTGCAACCACTACACCGGCTGCTCGGAAATCTGCACGCTGTACCTCCGCCCGCAGTTCCGTCGCCCCAATGCTGGGAAACTGCTGTCCAAGGTTCGCTTCCTGTTCATGGCCCAGCATCCGGCGCGATTTGCCCGGACCGTCATTGCCGAAATGCGCGGTATCTCCAGCGACTGCGGCGAATCGCCATTCTGGAACTGGCTGCGTCAGCACTTCGTAGACTTGGAGTTTGCGCAGGTCACCGAACTGGTCGGGGCCGGCAACAACGGGTTTATTGCCGAACTGATGCCGAAATACCCGCTCTACACGCACCTGCTGAGCCCCGAGGCCCAGGCGGTGATTGGCGAAGTGCACGACAAGACCCGTCCGGCGCTGAAGATGCTGGAAGCGGAAGGCTTCCGCCACAAGGGCTATGTGGACCTGTTTGACGCCGGCCCCACGGTCGAGGCCGAGCTGGACCAGATTCGCAGTGTCGCCCAGTCCAGCGAATGCACGGTGCAGGTGGTTCAGGCGGACACGCCCGTCCTGCAACACGGCGGTGATCTGCTGTCGATTGCCAACACGCAAGTGGCGGGATTCCGCGCCACACTGACAGAACGGGCGATCCATCACCCCCAGCACGGATTGCTTCAGGTGCCGGCCGACCTGGCCCGCGCCCTCGATCTGGAAGACGGCGCCAAGGCCCGCTGCGTGACGCTGGCCAGCCGTGCCCACAACAAGACAACCGGACGTGCGACCGACACCGCGTCGCAGGCCCAACCTCAACAGGAGCTTCGATATGCACTCTGATCGCGACACCCTTTTCCAGAACCTCTGGGATAACTACCGCGAGGTGACGCCGTCAGCCGAGGAAATCCATCGACTGCTCGGTGGCACCCAGGGCAGCGAGATCATCAACGATCACATCGCGCTGCGGACCTTCAACCTGGAAAAAGTGAACCTGGACAAGCTGGCCGCGCATTTCCTGAAGCTGGGCTACAAGGAAGGCCAGGAGTATCACTTCGAAGCCAAGAAGCTCTACGCCAAGCACTACGAGCACGAAGATCCGACCGCCCCCAAAGTGTTCATCTCCGAGCTGCTGGTGGAGAAGTTCTCACCGGAACTGCAGACCGTTGTGAAAGATCTGGTGGACAAGGTGGATCCGAACGCCGTCACCGCGGACAACTTCCTCTACTCCGGCACTCACTGGCAGGTGGATTACGCCACCTACAAGCAGCTGCTGGCCGAGAGCGAGTACGCGGCATGGGTAGCCGCCTGGGGTTATCGCGCCAACCACTTCACGGTCAACGTGAACCAGCTGGAGAAGTTCCGCACGGTTGAGGAAATCAACCAGGCGCTGAAGGATGCGGGCTATACCGTCAACAGTTCAGGCGGTGAAGTGAAAGGCTCCCCGGAAGCGCTGCTGGAGCAGTCCTCCACTATGGCGGACCGGGTTGAGGTGCAGTTCAGCGATCGCACCGAGGTTATCCCCAGCTGCTTCTACGAGTTTGCCCGCCGCTATCCCAAGCCGGACGGTCAGCTTTACAGCGGCTTCGTCGCCGCGTCGGCAGACAAGATTTTCGAAAGTACCGACGCCGGGATGTAAAGCATCCAGCCAACGAAAAAGGGGGCCAGAGGGCCCCCTTTTCATTTCCAGTCAGGACATCACGCCTTGCGACGCCGGGACATGCCAATGCCTGCCAGGCCAAGGCCCAGCAACGCAACGGTGGCCGGCTCCGGTACGGAAGCCGTGGAAATGCTGGCAATGCCATAATCACTCTGGTTATTACAGCTGCCGGTACCACAGGTGCCTGCGGTCGCTGTATAGGTGAGTGACGACAAGAGCGTGTTGCCAAACAGGGCACCCAGATCCACAGTACCGGCTGTCGCAGACGTTGCTTCACTTGCACCCAGAATGAGTGACGTCATATCGACGCCATCGATCAGCAGCGACAGGATGGTGTCATTGGCGCTGGTATAGGTGTTGGTGAGCACTGCTGTGCTGGTGTCTGAAGAACCGAAGAAGTTCGCCGTGATGGTCGCCACTTCCTAGTAGTCCCCGAATTCCGGGCCATCGTATAGAAACGCCAACGTCGTGCCCGACAAAACAAATCCGGAACTGGAATCAGCCGTAATGCTCTGGCCGATATCAATTTCGTTCCCACCGGCACCGGAGGTGACACCAGCACCTTCAACGCCTGCAACCGTTTTGAGGCCCAGTGAGCCGCCGCTTGAAGAGAACGTCAGACCACCAGATGACCCTGACACGATATCTGATGCGCTGATGTATGCCGCTGAAGCCGGGCCAGCCAGAAGACCAGAACAGACGACGGCTGCGGCAAGAGGTGCACGCAATTTCATAGAAAGACTCCTTCCTGGAAACATGGGATTCGCACTTTCAGTATGCGAATCCGGTGCCAACACCCCAGCCGCTTGATATGAAAGGAGTTAATGCGTCATGACTGGTTACCATGTAAACAATCTCGACGTCGCTTTTGGCAACATAAAGCAGCGACGACGCCGCCGCGACAGGACAGAGGTAACCTCCGCTTTTGCCGTTAAATGCTTGGCGAAACGAGAGACGGGAAGCAATACTGGGTTGTGGGGAGTTCGGTTTTAAGGGCCACCTCCCGCAGAAATCGCCATCGGGTTGGGTCAACAGACTGTTAACCGGATGGAACAACCGGCAAAGAACTCGACGGTCCGTTATGGCAACTGCGAAAACACCGTGGATAGAAGGCGCGTTGTGCCCGCTGGAGACACCGCGGTTCCTGTGCGATGAGATGCTGCGAGGCTTTGGCGAATGGCTGCGGGTGGCCGGCTATGACACCACCTCACCCACCAGCGGCACCTGCGATCGGGATGTGCTGGAAACCGCCATCGACGAAAACCGCTGGCTGATTACCCGGGACCGGGAACTGCTGTTGCATCGCAACGCCCCGCAGTACGTGCTGTTGCTGGAAAGCAACGGCATGGAGTCCAACTTCCGGGAACTGACCCGGCTGCTGAACCTGGACTGGTTACACGCGCCCTTCTCCCGCTGCAAGCGCTGCAACACCCCACTGCGCCCCGGTCCATTACCCGACGACACGCCGGAAATTGACGACAAACGAGTCTTCTGCCACTGCCCGGGCTGCAAACACGTGTACTGGGAAGGCAGCCACGTCCGCCGGATGCGCGGCAAGCTGCTACGATTCAACCGCTGGCGCCATCCCCGGCGTTTTTTACCGGCTACCAGTCCTCTTAACGGAGCCCTGCCACGTTACCGGACGGAGTAGATGGCCAGTTCACGATCACGCCGTTTTTCGTCAGCGTCCTCGTCGACCGCTATCGCTGCAATCTGCGCAATATACGCCTCCGGCAACGCGTGTTCCTGTGCGCCGACAAGCACGTGGTGGCGATACCAGTCGAAAGGGCGCAGCGACGAGTCGATGTCCGTGGCCACGTAGAGCCAAACATCCAATTCGCGGCCCTCGTTCGTCCTGGCTTTGGCAACGGCGTCCTCATAGCCCCTGCCAACGCCTTCGATGCGGTCCAAACGTCGCTTGTCGCGATCTGGAATGTCATAGACCACCCCATGCAGCCGGTCCGCAGGGTCGCCGGTCCAGAACGCATCGCACTTGGCCGAGCCGTCGCGGCGGCTGCGCTTGTGGAAGCAGAGCCGATAGCCCTCGATGACGGCAACGGTGACGAAACGAGCCGCGGGAATGCGTTCGAGCAGCCGGGCCCGGGACATGTTGGAGCCATAGGCAAAGCAGAGCACGCTTGATCCTCTCCTTGTCAGCATTGCGCAATATTGTCCAAGCACGGCTTTTCCGGCGACGATATAGTGGTCTGCATAGGCGATTCACACGCCGGAGAGACAGCCGTGGAACAGGACAGCCAATTCCAGTTTATCAAGAGCCGGCATTTGCCGGAGGTCACCGCCCTCCAGGCGGAAATGGACGGGTTCACCTACGACAAACATGCCCATGAGGAATATGCCTTCGGCGTCACCCTGAGCGGCCGCCAGGACTTCTTCAGCAACGGGCAGTTCCACAAGAGTCCGCCGGGCAACATCATCCACCTCAAGCCGGAAGAGGTGCACGATGGCCACTCTGGAGTCGAAGAACCGCTGAGCTACGTGATGCTGTACGTCCACCCGCGCCAGATCGAGCCGCTGTTTGCCGATGCCGCCGGCGTGCAGCGCATCGACGACGTTCGTATGAGCGAAACCCTGGTGCAGGATCCCGTCCTGCGTCAACACATCATGGAGCTGGTCCGGCTGATCACCGACAACGTCGGCAGCCGCATCGAGCAGGAACACGCCTTGTTGCGCATAGCCTCCCGCGTGGTCCAGCGGGTCGGCCATTACGAACCGGACGAGCTGACACGCCGGGCCGACGCCTTGCTGCAACGGGCCAAAGACTTCATCCACCACCACGTGGATGCCGACCTGTCCCTCGAGGACATCAGCGACGCCGCCAACCTGTCGAAATACCACTTCCTGCGGCTGTTCCGGCGCCAGTTCGGGATCACGCCTCACCAGTACGTGATCAACTGCCGCATCAACGCCGCCCGGACCGCGCTGGAAACCGGCGAGCCGCTTAACGACGTGGTCTACCGCTACGGATTTTCGGACCTGAGTCATTTCAACCGCCGCTTCAAGCGGATCTACGGTATGACGCCGAAGCAGTACCAGAGCAACATCCGCCGCTAAACCCGGGCCTCCACCCAGACTCAAAAGCTCAATCCAGGGGACTCTGATGATTGAAATCTTCGCCTATGCCATAGGCGTGATGTACACGCCTGGGCCTGTAAACTTGCTGGGCCTCAATGCCGGCCTGAACGGTCAGTTCCGCGCGGCCACCGGTTTTTATGTGGGAGTTGGCAGCGCCATGCTGATCCTGTTCCTCACGTTTGGCTGGATCGGCTCGGCGTTTGTTGGCGGCAACGTCTTGCTGGTCATCAGCCTGGCAGGTTGCACCTACATCATCTACCTGGCCATGCGCATATTGCGGGCCAGCGTGCACGTGGACGAATCCGCCGGTGAGGCGCGAGTTCTGGGCTTCCGGGACGGACTGGTCATCCAGCTGCTCAACCCCAAGGGCGTCGTCGCGACACTGCCCATCGCCACCATCCAGTTTCCTGGTGCCGGCATCCATGGCGTTGGTGTGGTGATCTGGTCGGGCATTCTGGCCCTGCTCGCCATCGGCGCCCCCGGCAGCTACGCCCTGGCCGGCAGCGTTCTGGGACGGCGCATCACCCGGCCGGTGGTCTTCCGCTGGTTCAACCGGGTGATGGCCCTGTTGTTGCTCTACGTGGCGGGGGCGATTGGCTATGACTTCGTCTACCGCCCCCTGCTCACCTGACGGGACACTAGTGGAACGGGAACAGGTAATTCATCCACGCCGACATCCGCAACAGGATCTTGCGCATGATTGCCACATGATGGAAATGATCGCTGTAGACCGCCATCTGGCCGTAGGCGCCGCCGGGCAAGTGCGGGCGATACTTGTCGAAGGCCGGGTCGGTGATACGCACGCGAACCGGGACACGGCCCGGGCCGGCCGGGTCGGTCTGCAGGTTGCCGGAAGGTTGTAGCTGACCCTCGGCCAGTATGGGCAGCACGGTATCCACCTCGCCAGAAAACACCTGGCCGGGAATCCCGTCGAACGCCACTTCCGCCTCATCCCCGGCTTCCAGCCGGAGCAGGCTGTTCTGGCGGAACCAGCCGGTGAAGATGTCGGCTTCCTGGTGGACGAAGATCAGCGAGGGCCGCAGTGGCAGGTTGACTGCCATCATGCCCGGCCGCAGGAACAACTGCGACACATAACCACGAGTGGGTGCCCGCACGACGGTCTCGTCGAGATCGTAGCGGGCCGCAACCAGTTGACTGGACAGGTCATCAACCTGAGCCCTGGCCAGATCCTGGTTACGTTTCGGACCGGCACCGGTCCTCGCCAACTGGGTCGCCCGATCCAGATCCATCTTTGCCGACTTGAGCTGGGCTTCCAGCGAAGCCACTTTGGCTTCAAACGGCGTGGGATCGATACGGAACAGCACATCCCCTTTCTCAAGCAGGACATTCGGGGAGGCGTCCACACTCACCACCCGGCCCCTTACTGAGGGAATCATCGGCGTTGTCAGTTCATACTTGCGCGCCCGCTCCGAATAGGGATGGTTGTAGTTCATTAACATGATCATCGCGCCAATCAACAAGACGCCACCCAGCACCGCGGTCGGCACCGTCCACTTGTTCAGCGGCACCCGGAAAACCTTGAATATGAAGACGCAAATGGCGGTGTAAGTCAGAATCAGCAGCAAGTCCATGATCAGTCCTCCCGCTGCCGGTCGCCGGACTGCGACTCAAATCGTTCCAGACGCTCGCTGAGCTCGGCCACACGGGCCTCAAGATCCGCCAGGTGACTGTGATCGGAGCGTCCATCACTGAATCCCCACCCCCGGTCAGGCCGGTACAGCGACGCCCATATCCAGAGGAACGGCCAGATCACGTGAAGCGTCAGCAGGCTGACCCAGCCCGCAATGTGTATAGCATCCTGATGCGGGTGGTTGCGGTGCCTGGCAATGTCGTAGGGGATATCGTGAATGGCGATGATGCCGTAGAACAGGACAATCACGACGAAGAACAGAAGGAACAGGGCAATATAGTCGAGCATAATCAACTTCCTTGGTTGACCGACGGCCACAACCCCCTGGCCGTTCTTACGGAGCCTCTTGTGGGCCCCCTAAAAAGCGTAGCAGCATTTACGCCAACCGACGGACATTCCGGACGTTTCCCGCCAGACAGCGTCTGACACCCCCTCTTCGTCAAGCGATCCCCGACCGCAACAACCCACAACAAGTTGATCCAGATCATCCTCAAAAAACCTTAATGCGAATAATTTCGTTTAGAAATGGTGCACAATTCTCTTTATCATTGATGATCATTTCTGCAACAATTCGGGGCCGCCGGCCCGGCAGCCGCCCTTCGCGCCACAGGAGCGCGGAAGTCAGCAGCCATCGTCATGGGCCGACCAACCGCTATCGCTATTTCCGGGAGACCACTGAATGCTGAACCGTACCCTCTCAGCCGCCGCCATCCTGCTCGCAACACTGGTTGCCCTGCCTGCTGCTGCGGACATCAAGACCTATAACATCGAGCTCAAGGATGGTCAGCTGACGCCCAAAACGCTGAACGTGGCGGCGGGCGAGCGCTTCAAGCTGCAGGTTCAAAACAACGGCCAGGCACCCGCCGAGTTTGAAAGCAAGCGCCTGCGCCAGGAGAAAATCCTGGTTCCCGGCGCCAACTGGGCAGTGGTGATCAAGCCCCTGAAAGCCGGTGAATACGACTACTTTGATGAGTTCAACCTGCCGGAAGCCCAGGGCACGCTGATCGCAGAGTAAGGAACCGACATGGAACAGATTATCTTTGTCGTCTGGAGAGAGAGCATCGAGGCCCTGCTGGTCGTCGGTATCCTCTACGCGTGGCTGCGCCAGGCCGAAGTGGCCGGGGCGATGCGCTACCTGTGGTTCGGCGTAGGCGGCGGTATCCTGTTCGCCATCGCACTGGCCGCGGCCCTGCTGGGCATCCAGCAATTCCTGGGGGATGTCGGCCAGGAAATCTTCATGCTGCTGATGATGCTGGTCGCCACCGTGCTGATCGTGCAGATGGTCCTGTGGATGCGGGAGCATGGCCGGCACCTGCACAGCCATCTCAAGAACGAAACCCAGCGGGCGCTGGAAGACCGGACCTTCTGGTCCATCAGCATCCTGGTGGCCATTGCCATTGGCCGTGAAGGCTCGGAAACGGTGATTTTCCTCTACGGCATGAGCTATGCCCAGCAGACCGCCCAGGACTGGCTCGGCTTCGCCGGTGCCGTGGCGGTGGCCCTGGTGCTGGCCGGTTTCACCTACTACCTGCTTCAGGCCGGCCGTCGCTGGATGTCCTGGAAGCACTTCTTCCGCTTCACCGAAATCATGCTGCTGTTGCTGGCCAGCTCGCTGTTGCTGTCGGCCGTGGATCGCATGATTGGACTGGGTTGGGTGCCCACCGGTATCGACCCGCTGTGGGACACCTCCGCCGTACTCGACGATACCAGCCGCTTCGGCGGTGTCGTATCCGCGTTGACCGGCTACCGGGCCTACCCGGCACTGACCGATGTCGTCGTCTGGCTGGCGTTCTGGGCCGGTATTTTTGGCCTGTTCCGCCTGCAGCGCCGACAGCAGGCGCCCGTCACCGCCTGATTCACGCCAACTCAACGACCTGCCCGCGTCATCCCCGCGGGCAGGTCAGGCGGACCAGGACCCGGCAACCTAAACCGAAACGCCGAACAGCGCCCCCACCGCAGCCGTCGCTGCCATAGCCAGCGCACCCCAGAAGGTCACCCGGGCAGCCGCCTTGCGAATCGACGCTCCACCGGCCCGGGCCGACAAGGACCCCAACAGCGCCAGGAAAATCAGCGACGCCAACGGCACCCCCCAGCCCAGTCCCGCCACTGGCATCAGCCAGACCACCAGGAGCGGCAGGAAAGCCCCCGCCGCAAACGTCGCGGCTGAAGCCAGTGCCGCCTGCACCGGACGGGTCGTATAGGCGGCGCCCTCAATACCCAGCTCATCCCGCGCGTGGGCCGCAAGGGCGTCGTGCTCCATCAATTCAACAGCCACCTGACGGGCCAGCTCCGGGGCCAGGCCCCGGCCTTCATAGATCTCCGCCAGCTCGCGGATTTCCTCCTGGGGTTGGTGGGCCAGTTCATACCGCTCCCGACGCAGGTCGGCCCGCTCGGTATCCGCCTGGGAGCTGACCGACACATACTCGCCCGCCGCCATCGACATGGCCCCGGCCACCAGCCCAGCCACGCCGGCAATCATGATCTGTTGTGACGACGCCCCGGCGGCCACGAACCCAAGAATCAGACTCGCGGTGGAGACGATCCCGTCATTGGCGCCCAAAACGGCGGCCCTAAGCCAACCAATCCGACCACTGCGATGCTTTTCACGATGCCTCACCGATCCCTCCTAAAGTATCAACCACCGGATCTGCCCCCTCACTCGTCACATCCGCTGCCAAACGAACCGGGCCAATCCGACTTCATGATGAGATTTTTATATCCATCCTATTAAATATCACCGAAGTTCCTGTCATCCAACGCCTACCGTGCTCGGCGACACAACGTCGGATCGACTGTCGCGGAAGGCCTGCCACGCAGACCGCTTTCGAGTTGAGGAAAAGCCAGGGAGAAAGGCGAGGATGACACCCCAAGTATGCACCTTGACGCGTGCCTGCGGCACCAGCAAGCATGGGTCCGAGCTGTAGGGTGTGGTCCAAACTGACCGAGCCATTTCACCATGGCCAGCCACACCTCCCGGTCAGGAGCGGTCGATCCGCCTATCTGCCGCCCGGCGGACGCGTCATATTGCCGGGCCTGTCTTTGCGTGATGGAAGCCGCTTCAACACGATGAAAAGGAGACCTCACGATGACGAGTAAGGACCAGAAACCGACCACGAACGATGCCGGTATTCCTGTCGCCAGTGACGAACATTCCCTGACGATTGGCCCGGATGGCCCGATCGTGCTGCACGACCATTACCTGATCGAGCAGATGGCCAACTTCAACCGCGAGCGCATCCCGGAGCGCCAGCCCCACGCCAAGGGTGGCGGTGCCTTTGGCTATTTCGAGACCACCGAAGACGTCAGCCAGTACACCAAAGCGGCGGTGTTCCAGAAAGGCACCAAGACCGATCTGGTGATTCGCTTCTCCAGTGTGGCCGGCGAGCGCGGCAGCCCGGACACCTGGCGTGATCCCCGTGGCTTCGCGGTGAAGTTCTACACCAGCGAAGGCAACTACGACATGGTGGGGAACAACACCCCGGTGTTCTTCGTGCGCGATCCGATGAAATTCCAGCACTTCATCCGCTCGCAGAAACGCCGGGCCGATACCAATCTGCGCGATCACGACATGCAGTGGGATTTCTGGAGCCTGTCACCGGAGTCCGCCCACCAGGTGACCTGGCTGATGGGCGACCGGGGCATTCCCAAAACCTGGCGCCACATGAACGGCTATTCCAGCCACACCTACATGTGGGTCAACGCCCAGGGCGAGAAATTCTGGGTAAAATACCACTTCAAGACCGACCAGGGTATTGAATGCCTGACCCAGGAAGACGCCGACCGCCTGGCCGGTGAAGACGGGGACTACCACACCCGGGATCTCTACGAGGCGATCGAGCGCGGTGACCATCCCAGCTGGACGCTTTACATGCAGATCATGCCGTTCAGGGACGCGGAGACGTACCGCTTCAACCCGTTCGACCTGACCAAGGTCTGGCCGCACGACGACTACCCGCTGACCAAAGTGGGCCGTCTCGTCCTCAACCGGAATCCGACCGACTACCACACCGAGATCGAGCAGGCCGCTTTCGAGCCGAACAATCTCGTCCCGGGCATCGGCATCAGTCCGGACAAGATGCTGCTGGGTCGGGTGTTCTCCTATGCTGACGCCCATCGCGCGCGCTTGGGCGTCAACTACAAGCAGATTCCGGTGAACTCGCCCAAAGCGCCTGTACATGCCTACACCAAGGACGGCGCGATGCGGGTGCAAAACGCCACTGATCCGGTCTACGCCCCGAACAGCAAGGGCGGCCCGGTGGCCGACGGAGAGCGCTACCCCACCGACTCCACCTGGGAAACCAGCGGCGATATGGTCCGTGCTGCGTACAAGCTGCGCAAAGACGATGACGATTTCGGACAGGCCAATGCCCTGATCAATCAGGTGATGGACCAGGCGGCCCGGGACCGTTTGGTGTCCAACGTGGTCGGGCACATCAAGGGCGGAGTGAAAGAGCCCGTGCTGTCCCGCGCTCTGGACTACTGGAAGAAGATCGACGCCGAAGTTGGCGCCCGGATCGAACAGGGCGTGAAGCAAAGCTGATCGTTTGACTGAACCATCGCCAGGCGCCTCGATCAGGGGCGTCCGGCGGTCAACGCCCACCCCTTCCAGTAAAGCACATCAGGCTTTCCAGAACGGCTTGTAGGCTTCCTCGATCAACGACCCGATGGGCAATCCTACGTCCAGTTCGGCGCGTGTGGTATCGATCTCCCTCAACTGCCCGCGCAGCCGGGCACGCGTCCGGTAACGGCGGAACCATTCCCGCAGCACGCGCCCCACTCGAACAGACCTCGGCAGCGGCCGGCGGAGTACGTCAGAACTTCCGACCTCCATAGGAGGAATAAAAACAGTTTCAGTGCGTCTGGATGTCGCAGTTTGCATGACAAATACCTCCAGGAAATATGAATTGAGGCCGGCCGGTAAATGCCATTAAACTGCGATAAAGGTGGGGTATCTATCAGTCTTTCTGAAAAGCGGCGTTCGTAAAACATGAACATAAAACTCGATAAGCTACGTTCATTCGTACTGGTGGCCGACGAGGGCAACCTGACCCGGGCGGCCAATCGTCGCCACACGACGCCATCGGCGGTCAGCGAACACCTGCGTCAGTTGGAGGATCACTTCGGGCTGGCCCTGTTCGAACGCAACACACGCGGGATGGCCCTGACGACCGCCGGTCGCAAACTGCTGGCACCGGCGCGCCAGGCGCTGATGCAAGTGGCGGAACTGGACGAGATTGCCCGGGCACTGCGCTGCGAACAGCCCGAGCCGCTGTCGTTCGCACTCAACGCGCCGCCGGAATATCTGAAGGTGGATCAACTGCTGCGCTCGGTCGCGCGGGACCTGCCGGAAATCGCGCTGGAACTGGCCACCAGTTCATCATTCGTGATTCGTGATCAGGTGAAAGCCGGTGAGCTCGACATGGGCTATGCCTACGGCGATTACGCCGACGACCAGGTGCTTGGCCTGCGTCTGGCACCCATACGCGTCAGTGTGGTGGGCCCCCTGGAAGGCAGCCGCGAACATTTCCCCACCGACTTCGCCGAACGCAGGGCCCTGCCCTGGATCTGGCCCGCCGGCCACTGCCCGTTGGCCACCATGCTGCCAGACATCCTCGGCGGCGGCCGGGAGCAGGCCAACAACAATTCTTCGTCGATTGATGAACTCAGCACCCTGTCGATGATCCGGGCGGGTCTCGGGTATGGGCTGGTGGAGCATGAGCTGGCCAGTCACTGGGCCGATCGAGGCAGCGTCCGGGTCTATTCCGAACCCCGCCTGAGCATCAACCTGAGCCTGCTGGTGCGTCGGGATCGAGTGGATGAGCCGGCCATTGCGGCTGTAATCGCCCTGGTCAAGCAGCTATGGCAGGAGGCCAGCGTCCCGCAAACGGCGGCGACCGAAACGGTGAGTTGACGCTAACGGTCGCGCCCGATGCCCTGCAAGTGGGCCACTAGGGCCGGCGTACACAACATGAACAGAAGCCCCAGCCCCATCAGGCCACCCTGGGCCGGATCGAAGTCGGCCTTGAACGCTTCCGGCGGCACGCCGAGCGCCAGGCCCAGCGCCCACTCAAAAACAAGCGTCAGCAGCACCCAAACCAGCCCGGCGACGAGCTGCCGGGACACCGTGATCACCTGCATCCAGCGCAGCAGGAACCAGGCGATGGCAAAGATAACGACGCAGCCCACCAACACGCCGATCTGATGAGCCATGACGGGGCCAATGCGGGGCGTCAGAAACATTTCCCGCAGCGCGCCGCTGACGGATTCAGCAGCGATAATCAGTAGCCAGACCACAACCACCCGGTTCCAGCGCATGGTGATTGCTGCTCCTTGTGTGAAGCCGATGTTTGGGCGGGTTGGGCCCACCTGCCCCGGATTAATCCACTAGCGGCTACCGGTGCCGGTGAACCGGATGATGTTATTGGGAAATTCCCGCGAGGCGACTTCACCCCGGAAGTCTTTCGCCACCTGCAGGATGGTGTCGCTGACATGCGCGTACTGCTTGGAGAACGGCGGCCAGTAATCCCCCAGCCCCAAAGCATCGTTGATGACCAGCACCTGGCCATCGCAGTCCGGGCCGGCGCCGATACCGATTGTGGGGATCCGCAGTTCGGCGGTAATGCGGGTGCTCAGGTCGTAGGGCACGTGCTCGATCACCACCATGAACGCGCCGGCATCCTGGATATCCCGGGCTTCGTCGGCAATGCGTTGGGCGTCTTCGCTGGTGCTGCCGACCTTCTTGAAGCTGGTGGCCGTTTGCGGCGTCAGGCCGGTGTGGCCGACCACGGCAATGTCATGGGCCACAAGGTGGGCAATCACATCCAGTTTCGGCCCCTCCAGCTTGATGCTGTCGGCGCCGGCTGCAATCAGCCGCCGGGCGTGGATCAGGGCCGTGGCCGGGTCTTTGTCCGTCAGGTACGGCAGATCACCGATAATATGCGTGTCCTTCGCACCACGGCGCACCGCACCGATGTGATACTCCATATGCTCGATGGTCACATCCCGGGTGCTGTCGAAGCCCATCTCTACCATGCCGACGGTATCGCCGACCAGGATCACAGGTACGCCCGCCTGCTCGATCCCGCGGGCCACCGGGCAGGTATAGGCGGTCAGCATGGTGATTGGCTCAACGCCCTTCATCGCCTGAAAATCTGTGGGAGTCTGTTTCATTGGTTGCTCCTTTCTCCGTTAAGCGCCGTTTCGACGCACTCTCTTGAGAACCTGTTGCAAAGGCTCAGGGGCGTAGGTTGGGCTGACGCAGGAAGCCCAACAATAAGCGGGCAACAGACGTTCCCGTTATCCCGGACATGCTTGGAATACGGCTATTTACAACCCACTTGGCGACCATTGGATTGGATGAGATCGGCCGCAAACCCGGCTTGTTGGGCTTCCTGCGTCAGCCCAACCTACGGCGCTCACAACGCTCCTACAATACCTTCATAGGCTTGAGACTGGCCTCACCTTACGACCCTTCACTCAAATATGGAACCTCTCGATACAGGCCAAATCATTCGCCCCCTTAGCGGCCCTGTTCGCTATGCTCGTCAGGCTGGCATCGCGATTGAGCAATCTGAGTCAGGATTGGCCGGCACCGCTCGGGCATAGTGGCGCCCGATTGAGGAGATTTGGCAGTGAATGGATCAAAGGCATCGGCCTACGCCGCGCGTTTCAACACGGTGTTTCGGTTTATCGACGAACACCTGTCCGAGGACCTGTCCCTGGAACGCCTGAGCCGGGTCGCGCATTTCTCGAAGTACCATTTCCACCGGCAGTTCTCGCTGTACGCCGGTACGAGTGTCGCCCGTTACATCCAGCTGATGCGACTGCGACGGGCGTCCTATCGCCTGGCGTTTATGGGGGACATGTCGATCATCGAGATTGCGCTGGAAGCGGGGTTCGAGAATCCGGAATCGTTTTCCCGGGCCTTCAAGACCACCTTTGGTCAGACGCCCTCCCAATTCCGCAAAGTCCCGGCCTGGCAGCCGTGGAACGAGCGGTTTCAATTGCCCCAAAGAGAGCGGAGACAACCTATGGACGTCAAGATTATTGAATTTCCCGAAACCCGTGTGGCAGTGCTTGAGCACCGGGGCTCGCCGGCCCTGGTCAACGAGTCCGCCGCCCAATTCATCGAATGGCGCAAGCAGACCGGCCTGTCGCCGGTAGCCACCAGCGAGTCGATCGGCCTGGCCTGGGACGATCCCAACGCCACACCACCGGACGAGTTCCGGTTCGACATCTGCGGATCGGTTACCAAGCCCGTACCGGAGAACGAATTCGGCATCATCAACAAGGTGATTCCGGCCGGTCGCTGCGCGGTGGTTCGCCATTTCGGTTCCCACGACCGGATGACCGAACCGGCCTATTACCTGTACCGGGAATGGTTGCCGGAAAGTGGTGAGGAGTTGCGGGACTTCCCCCTCTTCTTCCACTACCACAACCTGCTCCAGGATACGCCGGAGCACGAACTGGTGACCGACGTGTGCCTGCCGCTGGTGTGAACCGACTGAAACGGCCTTCTCCCGTTCGTGGCGAAGGCCGCTTTCCGGCGCTATAGATGCTGCAGCACGTTCACGATCTTGCCGAACGGATCGCGCACGAAAAAGCGCCGGACACCCCAGGGCTCCTCGACCGGGCCGTAGTCGATCGGGATGTTGGCCGCATGGACCCGCTCCAACACCTCGCCCAGATCATCCACTTCGATCGACAAGTCCGGCACCAGCGTTCCGGAGCCGCCTTCCGATGCCACACCGAGTTGAACCGACATGGACTCGCCGGAGCCGTAGGTCCGCAACCAGCCGTGGTCCATGATGATGTCCAGCCCAAAAATGGTTTCGTAGAAGGCCGCCGCTTTGGCGGGATCATCCGTCGCGATGTTGGGCACGATGCGTTTTACTTTCATGAGATCAGTCCTTTGACAATGGGTGGATGGACTATGGCGTAACGGTACCGACGAAGATAATCGACGCCGGTTGGTACGTGGCCGGATCCAACGGCTCTCGGATGTCGACCAGGCGAAAACCACGGTCAACAAACAGATCCACCCAGCTCGCCAGGGTCCGGAAATACCAGGGCGCCGGGTCCACAAACGAGGGGTCGAAGCCATCCCAGGAGCCGTCCCGCCAACCGTCTTCATAGGGTTGATCGCCGCATGCGGCGACCGGGTGCAGGGTCTGGACGATGAACGCCCCTGTGTTGCTCAGCAGCTGAGGGACGCTGGCAAATACGGTTTCGACCGACGTGTCTCCCAGCAGGGAGAAGTTGCAAACGACGGCGTCGAAGGCCTCCGACAACGAGCCATCGCCCAGGGCTTCGTAGGTCTTCACGCGAAAATCGCCGCCGCCCGCCGCCTGGGCCTGCCCCACCAGCGCCGGTATGGCATCGACACCCACCACGCGCTCAACGTCGGCTGACAACGCCCGGCACAACCAGCCTTCGCCGCAGCCCACGTCCAACACGGACCGCGGAGAACGCTGCAACACGGCATCCACGATGGCCTGGTTGGTCACGCGCTCCCGGCTGGCAATCTGCGCGCCCCGAACGGCCTCCGTCCAGGGCTCGGCGTTCTTGCGCCAGGAATCGATGATCTTGGCATCGCTGTGGGGGTTCATGCACCGCGTTCCGGCTTCGATTCCAACAGCGCCTTCAACGAGGCCAGATCCGCCTCCACGGCTTGTCGATCTGCATCAAACTGATCCTCGGTCATGTCGTCCCGACGAAACAGGGTGAAGATGAATTCGCTCCCTTCGCCATTGGGCACAACGCGCATCGGGTTATGGACCGTCACGCCGGAATCCAGCGTGACGTCGTGGTCCATTACGCCAAAGTCGTTGGTTCTGGCGAAGCGGATGGTCACCCGGCCAAACGGCGCGTCGACCACCCAGTCTTCGCCAGACGGGCGCACGTCAGAGCGGGCCAGCCCCGCGGCCCACTGCGGCAGGTTCCGGGGATCCGAGGCAAAGGCATAGACAGCCTCCGGAGGCCGGGCAATGTAGGTGCTCACGTGACAGACAGCCTGCATACCGTTCTCCTTCCGATGACGCGCCCTTTCAGGCCTCACGAGCTTGCGCGTCTATGGCGGCACAGAAGGCCTTCAGTCCCGACAGCAACGCACCCGACAACGCAGCATCGGACTGTATGCCGCGCCTGTCCAGCTCGCTGCCCAGCAAAGGCAGAGACACGTGCGCCTCTTCAACCAAGTATCCTGACATGGTCGCAATCACTTCCTTCAGGGCGGCCTGGGCGTGGCCGGCCCGAGGCGACGTGTTGATCAGCATCACCGGTTTGAAGGGAAACTCGGTACCGCTCACCAGCCAGTCCAGCGCGTTTTTCATCGGGGCGCTGATGCCGTGGGCGTATTCCGGGCTGGCGATGATCAGCCCCGAGGCCTCGGCCAACTGCGCCTTCAGGTCGTCCAGCGCCGGGATCCAGTCGTCTTCCAGATCCGGGTTGAACAGGGGCAAGTGGCCGATTTCGCCAATCACAATGTCCACATTGTCCGGCGCCAGCGCCCGCAGCGCCTTGATCGCTGCCGTGTTGTAGGAGCGCTGACGCAAGCTGCCTGACAACGCCAGTAAACGGTACCCTTCCATCGCGTATCCTGTGTGATCAGCCGACCTGGGCCTCGCCTTCCATCGCCGCCGGATCCATCCAGAAGGCCTCCCAGACGTGGCCGTCCGGATCGGCCAGGCTGCGGCCGTACATGAATCCCAGATCCTGTTTCGGGTTGATATCGGCCGTGCCACCGCTTTTCGCGGCCGACTGGCTCAGCGCATCGACCTCATCCTTGCCGTCGCAGGCGAGGGCCAGCATCACTTCGCTGGACGTGGCCGGCGGAATCGGACGATCGGTGAACGTGCGCCACTTATCGTGAGTCAGCAGCATGACAAAAATCGACTCGCTCCACACCATGCAGGCGGCCGTCTCGTCGGTAAACTGCGGATTATTCTCGAACCCCAGGGCGCTATAAAACGCCATGGACGCGGGCAAGTCGGCGACTGGCAGATTCACAAAGATCATACGGGACATAATAATTTCTCCAGTTTATCCATCAGACAACAGCCTCATGCTGTTCTTCACTGGTCGGATGGCCCCGCGCCTTTTCGACAGACTCCGGAAAAATGGCAGCGACCCGTTTCGGTTCTAGCATCGATGGGTGACTTTGACGTAAAACGTAGGCCACACCTGCCCGTCTTTCTAATACGGAATCCACAACTTGGTCATTCCGCTAATCGGATACCACCCCGACTACTTGCGAACGGTGCCCTTTCGCGGGCGGCCGTATAGCGCCCTCAGCTCGTCCTTCGCCGCTTCAAGAACCTCACGCTGCGACTCGGGCATGTTCTTCCCGGCCCGGTTCAGATAGAACGTCAGCATCGACATGGCGGAGCGATAGGGATCCGACTTGCGTTTCTGACTGTCTTCAGCGGACTGTTTCAGGGATAGCGCAATGGCCTTCGGGTCCTTGAGCGTAAACACGCCCTCTTCCAGATCCAGGGCATCGCTGGATTCGGTGACCCGCTGGGACCAGCTCTCGGTGGCCGCCTGTTGGCCCCGTTTCTGAGACTCAGACATCTCACCGCCCTCCGTGTTCGGATGAATTGGCTCCCAGCCGTCAGCGTAACGGTTCCAGACGCTCCCGATGAAGCCCTGCCCAACGCTACAGATCGAAAAACAGACCGACGGTCTGCACCTCGCCGTCCAGATCCGACAGGTACAGGTGCCAGAGAATATCCTCATCCGCATTCTCATATCGCACTCGCCAGAGCACGAGATGCTCTTTGACCTTCGCGAAATGACCGAGGTAGTCGATCGACCGTACGTTGCCGAACGACTCAAGATTGGCCGCCGCCTCTTCGAACTCTTCCTGCGGCACCTTGCCCCGGATGGTGGGCACCTGGGCCAGCAGGTGGTCGTAGTCTGAATTCAGGTGGGCGGTAATTATCTGTTCAATGATCGGTCGGCCGATGGCCTCCGCGTTGTCGCTCGTGATCAGGCGTTCCATGCTCGTGTCTCCTGTTTTGACGTAAAGAAATGAGTGTCACAACCGGTGTGTGGCGCCACCAGCGAAGTGTGCCCTGACAACATCCGGGTGGAGAATATGAAGTAGCATCACAGCGTCGTATTCCCCACCGTAAGATACCCGATCACATCGAAAGCACCTCAATTTTGACGTTGATCAGCCCCAACGAGGTGTTCGCAATGCGACGGAATGCGGATTTGGAGAGATCAATGATGCGACCCGATACGAACGGCCCACGATCGTTGATTTCGACGACGACGCTTTTACCGTTTTGGACGTTGGTGACTTTGACGGTCGAGCCGAACGGCAACGTTTTATGGGCTGCAGTAAGGCGCTCGTGCTTGTAGATGTCCCCACTGGCCGTCTTTCGGTTTTGCAGGCTGTCCGCGTAATACGAGGCTTGCCCTGTTTCCGTATAGCCCACGCGGTTGCCGCCAGCCCCGGATTGGACGGTCGAACACCCTGCCATCAGAGTGAGGACCGCAATAGCCCATATCGTTCTTGGAGTGAATGCCATGATGTGAGTCTTTGACGATGGTCAGGTGGGACCTATCCTGGCGGCGACGGCGGGCAATGACGAGTTAAAAACAGGTTAGAGAACAGTCTCGTCGTGATGAACACTGCTCTCAAACCGAGTCAGGATCTCCCGGACGTCCTCAGGCACGACCGCATGATCAACGGGGTCGCCGGCAAATTGTTTCACCGCTTCCATGGATTCAAACCAGACGAAGGCCCGTTCAAGACACGCGGGGCTTGTCCTACTTTGCGTTCCACTCATAGACGGTCACAATCGACGAACCGGAGGTGTGCACCGGATCGCGGAACGCCAAAGCCTCGGCCTCTTCCTTACTGGCCGCCCGGATCAGGTAGGCACCGCCGGATTTGTCGGTAAACGGGCCGGCGAGCTCCAGCTTGCCCTGCTGGCGAAGGTCGTCAAGGAAAGCATAGTGGGCATCGATGACGCCCGGGTCGAATTCCGGGGTACGAAAAGTGGTGACCAGGTAGAACATGGTATTGGCTCTCTTGGGTTGTAAATCGGTGCAAAACACGGCTGGAATAAGATCCTAAACCTTCCTGCCACCGCTGGGCTCTGCAATCGCATCGAAGTCGACCAGGTTCCAGGGCCGTGCCTTGCTGCGATAGATGCGCTTCTTGAGGTCGGGGTAGTCGGCCATATCGTGGTCCCGGCGTTCGCCGACAACAATGCACTTTAGCACCGCGTCGCCGTTGTTCCGCAGCGCATGGGCCTCGCCGCCGGCCCGATAGCCGATAAAATCCCCGGCGCTCACCTGCACGGTCTCTCCGCCAATCCGCGCCTCCGCCGTGCCTTCCAGGATGTAGACGCACTCATCCTCATCATAGTGCCGGTGAAATTCCGTAGACTCCCGACCCGGCTGCACTTCGATGATGTGAAAACCGAAGCCAGTAATGCCGGTCAGATCGCCAAGGGACTTGTTGGTCCGCCTGGCGTTGTCATTGAGGAAATGGGTTTTCTCGATACCTTCGAACTGTTCGATATCGGCTTTGGTGAGGTGGTATTTGTCCATGGTGTTTGCCTGTTGTTCGATGAAGCAAGCCGCCTCCCGGACGATCCTGACCTGCTTCCAGTCTCGCCCACACGGGCCAACCTACAACGCTAATTCCAACCAAACGGTTTAGGGTCTGTTTGCTCAAGGAATTCCTCTGACAGCCCAGCCAATAAGGATTCATCGGCGAGCCCTCTAGCCCTCATGGCCGTCAATTGCATCGCAGCCCTTGATCGACTGTGATAATCGAATATGAGCGCCATCTCTTTGTCTCGATTTTGAACGAGCTTGTACAGAAGAAGATAGCGATTGTGGACATGCTCTTCCGTGTTCGATATGACCTCTTCGAACTCTTCAAGCGCTTGGCTACAGAAGCGTTCGATGGCTTTCTCCTTGATCACTTTGAACTTCTTCCAATCACTCTCTTTCATGGGAACCTCACGTCTTTAACGGTCGACATGAGCAGCGACTGCCGGCAGGCGAAGTCCGCCAGCAGCGGGCGTCCGCTCAATGGAGGAATTAGGCGTCGCTCAGTTCGCCCGGAGCTGCGCCTCGATAGCCGCCTTGTCGATGACGGACCATACCTGGACGATTTTTTCGTCGCGGAACTCATAGAAGACGTTCTCGGCAAAGGACACCCTCCTGCCGTAAACATTCAGGTCAAGAAACCGCTCCGTTGGCGTACAGTCATAGGCTAGGAGTGTCCACTGCACCGGGGGAAGTCCAGCGCGAACTTAATGGCTTGGTTAGGCATTCCCGTGCTCGAATCTTATACCCATCGTCATTGGCGGAAATACGTGCCTGATTACAATTTTGCTACCGTTCTCTAGGGCTACGATGTATTGATTTATAACATCCTCTCCCAAGCAATCAGTTTGAAGCACTGCCTCCACCCTCATCGGAAGGCAAAAGATCTTGAAGATTGACGGCAGATTCACTGCTTCTATCTCTTTCAGCGATAACCCGAGACTTGGGTAACGACCCTCAATTTCTACCTCACACGGCTGGACCAAGAAAATCGATTGGTCGTCAAAGACCAAATTGAGGTCATAGCAAATCAGAAAGCCTTCATTGGTGTCGTCCTGCCAGGCAGGATGAACTTTGTCGTGGTTTTTCCCAACACGAATTTCCACAAGGCACATTCGATTAAAACCAAAGATCTCGGTCATAGGTATGCCTAACGCCCTGGCTTTGCGGCGTGCCGGAGCGCCAGCGGAGGCGCGTCCGGCAATAGCCAATGGTTAAGCTGCATCGAAGTCCAGGGGATGAATTTCATCAAGATTGACCGTATTGCGAGCCACCCACAGATCGTACATATCCTGCATCGCCAACCAGCTTTCAGGTGTACGCCCGAGAACCTTGGATAGTCGCAGAGACATTTCCGGGCTAACACCGCTATCCCCTTTGAGCAGACGAGACAACGTAGAGGGTGAAACCCCCAGACTGGAAGCGAGCTGACGGGAACTGAGACCGAAAGGCTCAAGGTAGACGTCCCGAATGAACTCACCCGGATGCGGTGGATTATGCATAGTCATTAGTGATAATCCTCATAATCAAGAATGTAGGCGTTGCCGTCTTGAAATTCGAACGTCATGCACCAATTTCCGTTAACCCGAATCGACCACCGCCCCTTGTCTTTCCCCTTCAATGGATGAAGCCGAAAGCCTGGGATGTCCATGTCGTCCACCGAAGTAGCAGTATCCAAAGCAGCCAACTGCATACGCAGTTTCTTGGCGTGATCCGGCTGGATGCCAGATGTGTTGCCAGTCGAGTAGAACCGTTTCAGTCCTTTGTGACGGAATGATTTAATCATGAGGCAATTCTAGCACGTTGCGCATCACGCAACAAAAAGGCTTAACGCCTGGGCTCAGCGGCCGATTTGGAGGCGCACCGCGCCGGAGAAGCGGTCCGCTGCAGCCCCTGGTTAAGCGATTTCGGTGTTCTCACAATAGTTCGGTCCCAAACTCGAACTGGCTTGGCACTTTGGTGGACCGTTTCATAAGAACGTCCGTCCCTTCGAATACAGCCTTTATATCGTCAATGAGCTGATCATTGGCCTTAGCTCCAAAAATTATTGACGATATAGGTAATGGTTGCGGAGCTGGAAAACCTCCCTCGGGAGAGACAAACCTCCACTCCTTTTCGTAGGACCAGTTTCGCTCTTTCCTACCAAACATTTCGAACAACCGGCGGCCTTCCGTGGAAAGCGACAACAACCTGAGATCTACCTCTGGGTAATCATCAACGTAACGAACCCGAAAGAAATACTCGCAGTTCTGGTGTAGATCGCCGCTGTCAGTTCGTAATTTATACTCTATACAAAAACCCGAAGATTCAGATGCGTAATGTGCCCACATCTGAGGACTCCCACAGCTTTCACTCAGGCTATAAACACCAACGTTTCCATAAAACTGCTTTGCTTTTTCAGCCTCCTTTCGATATTTCTCTTCGACTTCCGGCGAATGACGATTTTCGTGCTCAGTTGTGCCTAGCCCGAAAGGTATAAAGGCAGGTGAACCGGAGGCGTCATGGATGACCATAGGAGTATGGACGCCATGCATTCTGATAGCCTGATCAATGAGAATATCTAATTGGCCATCATGCGGGTCATTCATATCCTCAAATTTAGGAAGCCAGATATTACCATTTCTAAGGTTTTCAATGTCTCGCTTTGAACCAGAGCGGAATTTGTATAAATATTCCGGATACTCTTCAGCCATAGCTTTCTCATCGATTCAGATTGCTTAACAGCAATTAGACCGCGTTCCGTGATATTGAATATACGAGCGTTCGGTATAACATCCCGGATCGACGGCCCCAGCGCTTCCTCTTTATCCAACCTGAACAACAGCTTAGCCAGTCTCCGGCCTCACCGCCATGCAATATCGTGACTTCTTCTTTTCGTGCATCCAATATCCCGTCTACTGACGCCGCAACGATGCCATCCACTCCAACACGCCTTCACTCGCCGTCTTCCGGATCACCCTGGCCCGGGACACGCTCGCCTCCCCCGGATCGATCACGGTGATGGGGACGTCGAAGTCCACGCAATCGACCAGCCCGGCCGCCGGGTAGACCTGCAGCGAGGTGCCGACAATCAGGAGCTGGTCGGCGGTACTGACGACTTCGGCGGCGGTTTCGATCATGGGGACGGTTTCGCCGAACCAGACGACGTGGGGGCGCAGTTGGCCGCCGCGTTCGCAGGTGTCACCAATATGGATGTCGTTGTAGCCGATGTCGTAGAGGCGGTTCTCGTCGCGGACGCTGCGGGCCTGGGTGAGCTGGCCGTGGAGATGTACCACGCTGGTAGAGCCGGCGCGTTCGTGTAGGTCGTCGATGTTCTGGGTGACGATGGTGACGCGGTAGTCGTTCTCCAGATCCGCCAGCGCGTGGTGGGCCGGGTTGGGCTGGGCATCTTTCAGTTGGCGGCGGCGGTCATTGTAGAAGCGCAGGACCAGCTCGGGATTGCGCTGGAAGGCTTCGGGGGTGGCGACGTCCTCAACGTTGTGCTTTTCCCAGAGGCCGTCGTTGTCGCGGAAGGTGGCGATGCCGCTTTCGGCACTCATGCCGGCGCCGGTGAGGACGACGATGTGTTGTTTCATGGAGGTCTCCGGAATGCTTGGCTTTCCGGGGACTTTAGCACTTGAGGGCCTGGGCGTGGAGTCGTGGGCAGGCACTGTGATGCGGTTCGCGAGGCTCACCGACATCCTGCAGGAATTAGGCGGCGGATGGGGCTTGGCCATCCACCGCCACGGTGTTACAGGTCGAAAATCTTGCCCGGGTTAATGATCCCCTTGGGATCGAACACCTGCTTGATGCCCTTGAGGTAGGCGATCTCCGCTTCACTGCGGGTGTATTGCAGGTAGGGCTTTTTGGTCATGCCCACGCCGTGCTCGGCGGAGACGCTGCCGTTGTAGCGTTCGACGATCTCGAACACCCACTTGTTGACCTGCTGGCACTTCTCGAAGAAGTCTTCCTTGGCCATGTCCTCGGGCTTGAGGATGTTGAGATGCAGGTTGCCGTCGCCGATGTGGCCGAACCAGATGATTTCGAAATCCGGGTAGTGCTCGGCGACCACGGCGTCGATTTCCTGCAGGAAGCCGGGCACCTTGGAAACGATCACGGAAATGTCGTTCTTGTAGGGCGTGCGCGGGGCGATGGATTCGGAGATGCCTTCGCGCAGCATCCACAGATTCTTGGCCTGGGTCTCGCTCTGGCTGATGGCGCCGTCCAGTACCCAGCCATTTTCGACGCACTGTTCGAACAGGCTCATGGCCTCGTCCATCACCTGATCGGAGACGGCTTCAAACTCGAGCAGCGCGTAGTACGGGGCTTCGGTCTCGAACGGGGCCTGCACCTGGCCGTGGGCCAGCACGTGCTGCATGGCCTGGTGCGAGAAGAATTCGTAGGCGGTCAGGTCGATCTGCTTCTGGAAGGTCTGCAGAACGTCCATGGTGTTGGTCAGGTCGTTCAGGCCCAGGACCAGCACGGTCAGGTTGTCCGGTTTGCGGGTCAGCTTCATGGTGGCTTCGGTAATGAAGCCCAGCGTGCCCTCGGCGCCGATGAACAGGTGGCGCAGGTCGTAGCCGGTGTTGTTCTTTTCCAGGTCCTTGTTCAGTTCCAGGATATCGCCCTTGCCAGTGACGACGGTCAGGCCGGCGACCCAATCACGGCTCATGCCGTAACGGATGACCTTGATGCCGCCGGCGTTGGTGGACAGGTTGCCGCCCAGCTGGCTGGAGCCGGCGGAGGCAAAGTCCACCGGGTAGTAGAGCTCGTTCTCTTCGGCGAAGTTCTGCAGCTGTTCGGTGATGACGCCCGCCTGGCAGTGAACCGTCCGGTCGCTGGCATTGAAGTCGAGGATCTGGTTCATGTAATCGAACGCCACCACCACTTCACCGTTGGCAGCCACGGCGCCGGCGCTCAACCCGGTCCGACCGCCGGAAGGCACCAGAGCGATCTGGTTCTCGTTAGCGAAGCGGACGATGGCCTGCACCTGCTCGGTGGTCTTGGGGAACACGATCGCCACCGGCTTGGGCGCGTAGATCTTGGTCCAGTCCTTGCCGTAGGTGTCGAGGTCGGCGGGATCGGTCAAAACCTTGCCGTCGTCAACGAGGGATTTGAGGGCGTCAACAATCTGGTCGGGCGTCATGGCACTCTCGGTCGCACTGTCGGATTACAGGGGGCAATGGACGGTGGCGGCCCAGGGTGAAAGCGCTTGCGCGAGCGGCTTCACAGCCTGATGACTGACGTCACCGAACACAATGTACAAACGGGTGATTATGGTATCATACCCGCCCTGTTCTGCGACCCTGCCGTCAAAAAGCCCGGCAGGCGCACGGTTTACATTACGCGACGAAAGGTCTGGAAAGCCCATGGCAAACACGTCCCTCGACAAAAGCAAGATCAAGATCCTGCTGCTTGAAGGCGTTCATCAGTCTGCACTGGATACACTGCATGAAGCGGGTTACACCAACATCGAGTACCTGACGCACTCCCTCGGAGACGAGGAGCTGAAGGAAAAGATCGCCGATGCGCACTTTATTGGCATCCGTTCCCGCACCCAGCTCACCGAGGAGGTCTTCGAGGCCGCCAACAAGCTGGTGGCCGTGGGCTGTTTCTGTATCGG
Organism: Marinobacter sp. NFXS9; assembly: GCF_040148665.1. Lineage (NCBI taxonomy): Bacteria > Pseudomonadati > Pseudomonadota > Gammaproteobacteria > Pseudomonadales > Marinobacteraceae > Marinobacter > Marinobacter sp. NFXS9. The sequence continues at coordinate 186,995 of NZ_JAGDDW010000003.1, forward strand.
TACCAACCAGGTCAATCTGAAGGCGGCTACCCAGCGTGGTGTGGCGGTCTTCAACGCGCCCTTCTCCAACACCCGTTCCGTCGCCGAGCTGGTTCTGGCCCAGGCCATCCTGCTGCTGCGCGGTATCCCGGAGAAGAACGCCAAGGCGCATCGCGGCGACTGGATCAAGTCCGCCAAGAACAGCTACGAGATCCGTGGCAAGAAGCTGGGCATCATCGGTTACGGCAACATCGGCACCCAGTTTAGCGTGCTGGCCGAGGCGCTGGGCATGGAGGTGTACTTCTACGATGTGGTCTCCAAGCTGTCGATCGGTAACGCCAAGCAGGTCAACTCCCTCAAGGAACTGCTGAACATTGCCGACGTGGTGAGCCTGCACGTGCCGGAAACGCCGGCAACCCGCTACATGTTCGGCGCTGAGCAACTGGCCCAGATGAAGCCGGGCAGCATCCTGATGAATGCGTCTCGCGGCACCGTGGTGGACATCGAAGCGCTGACCGAAACCATGAAGAGCGGCAAGCTGCTGGGCGCGGCCATCGACGTGTTCCCGGTCGAGCCGAAGTCCAACGAGGAAGAGTTCGTGTCTCCGCTGCGCGAATTCGACAACGTGATCCTGACTCCGCACATCGGTGGCTCCACCATCGAAGCGCAGGAAAACATCGGTCGCGAAGTGGCCGAGAAGCTCGCCATGTACAGCGACAATGGCACCACCGTCTCTTCCGTGAACTTCCCGGAAGTGGCCCTGCCGTCGCACCCGAACCAACATCGTCTGCTGCACATCCACGAAAACGTGCCGGGCGTGATGTCCGAAATCAACCAGGTATTCTCCGAGAACGGCATCAACATCTGTGGCCAGTACCTGCAAACGCAGGAAGACATCGGCTACGTGGTGATCGATGTCGACAAGGAATACGGCGAACTGGCGCTGGAGAAGCTCAAGTCCGTCCGCGGCACCATCCGCTGCCGCGTCCTGTTCTGAGTGTCAGCGTTTCGTTGATTGAAAAGCCGGGCCCTGCCCGGCTTTTTTGTGCCTGCACGCCCACCTGTCGCCTCCCTGAACCCTCTTCCTTTCCTATTGTTAATCTCGTCAGGCCCGATCTGACCTTGTTTCGTCACACCATCGGCCTAAGGTCTAAGGGTGTATTGGGGAAAATCGTCTCAAATTCTGCAGTCACAAGGAGAAGACCATGTCTTTGAAAGACTCGCTCATGACGAAACTGGAAACCCAGACTGAGTACTGGAGCAAGCAGATCGACAGCCTGCGCGCCCAGTCGGAAGAAAAAATGGCCAAGGCCAAGGATGAACAGGCGGAGGCGGAGATCCAGGAAGACTTCGCCAAGCGCATCCAGGAACTGGAGGACAACGTGGAAAGCGCCCGTCAGAAAATGGGCGAACTGCGCGAGGCCGGTGAGGATCGCCTCAGCGACCTGAAGAAGCGGGTTGAGGAGTGGTTGCCGAGTAACACCAATTAGGCTTGAGCCTTGATGCGCTCAATGTAGCAGGCGTTTCAGCTTCTGAGGCGCCGAAGGAGCCTTCTTTGGCGGCCTGATGCCATGGCAGTATCGTAGGTTGGGCTGACACAGGAAGCCCAACATGCCGGGTTGGTGGCCATCTCATCCAATCCTATGACCGCCAAGCCGGTTATGAACTGGCGTAGGACAGACTTGTTTGTGACAACGGGAATGCCTGGCGCCCGCCTCTTGTTGGGATTCCTGCGTCAGCCCAACCTACTTTCCGGCGCTACGCAACACGATAGGGAGCATAAGCTACACGCTCCGGGTCGCCGGCTCTGACAAACCATCTGGCATAAAAAAGCGGAGACCTCCAGGAGGCCTCCGCTTTTTTGTGGCCGGCGGGGTGATTAACCCTGCATCGGCACCAGGGTCAGCTCAACCCGGCGGTTCTGGGCCCGGCCGGATTCGGAGCTGTTGGAGGCAATCGGGCTGTTCTCACCGTGACCGGTGGCCCGGGTACGCTTGGAGGCGATGCCCTGGTTGAGCAGGAAGTCACGCACCGATGAGGCCCGGCGTTCGCTCAGCAGCTGGTTATAGGACGCCGAGCCGGTGCTGTCGGTGTAGCCGTCGATCTGGATGATGGTCTCGTCGTACTCTTCCAGCACCAGCGAGACGGATTCCAGAACGTCCGTGAAGGATGACCGGATGGACGACTGATCCACGTCAAACGTGATGTTGCCCGGCATGATCAGCTGGATCTGGTTGCCGTTGCGCTGGACGCGCACACCGGTGCCTTCCAGCTTGTGGCGCAGATCGGCCTCCTGGCGATCCATGTAGTAGCCGATACCACCACCCGCAGCGCCACCGGCCGCCGCGCCGATCAGGGCGCCCTTGCCGCGGTCTTTCTTGCTGGAGGTTGCGGCACCGATGGCAGCGCCGGTGACCGCACCGATCACGCTACCCTTGGTGGCGTTGGAGACTTTCTCTTCGCCGGTGTACGGATCGTACGTCATACACCCGTTCAGCGTAACGACCGCTACGGACAAGGCCATGATTGTTTTTTTCATCCCACTGCTCCTTCTACATCTACATCAGGCGCCGGCCGCCCGCTGGGGTTCGGCCAGGTCGCTACATCCTTCAATGAAGGCATTAATGGTCACATTGAACACCGTGGCCTGCAGATCCGTCGCCTCGTTAACGAGGTGATGGCGCCCGTTCGGCAGACGGCGCTCGGTGACCGAGGAAAACTTGTTCCTGATGATTCTCAGGTTGTGTTGCCAATCGACCGTCATGTCCTTCTCGCCCTGGATGACCGTCACGGCGTAGTGCACCGGCTTGGCGGCTTCGATTCCCGGCACCCACTTGCGCAGTGCCGTCACCCAGTTCACGTGGACCGCCCGGGCCTGAAGCGGATCGTGTTCCCGCAGGAATCGGAGAAACCGGGAATTCCCGCTGTTCTCCGAAAACATCCGCCGCCAGCTGGTCATGAATGGCCGCACCAGGCTGTGCAGAATCTTGGCTCCAATCCAGCCGTTGGGTCGCACCAGGGGCGCCAACAGCACCACGTGCCGGAACTCGGCCGTGCCCCTGGGTACGTTTTGGAGCAGGTAGTCGATCAGCACGCCGCCACCGGTACTCTGCCCCACCGCAAACCAGGGTCCATCCACCCGGTGGCGCACGGCCGCCAGGATATCCAGCAATACCTGCTGGTACTCGGCAAAGCTGCCAATGGATGCGGGCGTGCCACTGGACAGACCGTGTCCGGGCTGGTCGTACGCCAGCACGTTGAACCCGGCGCTCAGGCAGCGGTCAATCAACTGGCTGTAAAGACCGACGTGGTCAAAATACCCGTGCAGGATGAAGACGGTGCCGCGGGCTTTGGGGATCCGGTAATAGTGGATCGCAACCCGATGCTTACCCGCTTCCAGGTTACCCAGGGTGTATTCCACGGCCGGGTGCTCAACCCACAGATCCAGACCATAGAAGCGGCAGTAAGCGGCCACTTCCTGGCTGAGTCCCTCCTGACAGGCCCCCTTCTGCTTGCTGACTTCAAAAGCCGGCAGCTGGGCGATCAGGCTCGCCCGTTCCCAGTCGGGCATATCCAGGTTGTCTGTCTTCCAATACACAGTGGTTCGCCGTCGGTTGCGTATTCTACGTAGGGGGCTGAAAACCCGGTATTACGTCTCTGTCATCTCAGGCGCGGTCTCTTCGGGCCAGTCGCCGGAGGCGGAAACGTCTACATTAGCACATCACGGCCTCCGTTCAGTGCCCCGTGAAGGCCGGATTGACTGAAATGGTGTCTTTGCAACAGAAACCAGCCAACTGATCTGGTGAGTGGATGCATAATCATATACAACATCCTGTCTGACACGTGTCCGCTTCCCTGACCCTGTTCCCGGGAAGCGCTTAACAACAATCGGAGATCGCGATGCTGCAAACGGCGTTGCAGGCCGGTCTGCGGCTTAGTCTGCAGACCCTGGTCAAACCCTTTTTGACGCCCCGGATGCCGGTTTCGGTGCTACGGGCCCTGATCCGTCAGGCCTATCGGCTGTCGCCGCCACCGAAGGAGGCCCGATTCGAGACGTCGGTGATCGACGGTGTCCCTTACAACCGGGTTACCTGCGGCCCCAGTGAGACTGAGAACGCCCTGCTCTACCTGCACGGCGGCGCTTTCACCATCGGCTCAGCGGACACCCATCGGGGCCTGACCGGGCACTTGGCCCGGGCCACGGGTGCGGCGGTCTATGCACCGGATTACCGGCTGGCGCCGGAGCACGTCTACCCGGCCGCGCTGGAAGACGCCCTGACCCTGTATCGCCACTTGCTGAGCCAGGGCTACCTGCCGGACCGGATCAGCGTTGCCGGTGACTCTGCGGGTGGCGGCCTGGCTCTGGCGCTGGCCGTTCGCCTGAAACAGGACAAACTGCCCCTGCCGGGTGCGCTCGTCATGCTCTCTCCCTGGCTCGACCTGACCCATCGCCAGATGCATACCCCGGAGGTGGAACCGGTCCTGCAATTGGGTTGGATCAAAGCAGCGGCGGACGACTACCGGGGCGATCTGCCCCTGGACGATCCCCGCATCTCGCCGATCAACGCGGACCTGACCGGCCTGCCGCCCATGCTGATCCAGGTCGGCAGCCAGGAAATCCTGCTGAACGATGCCCGGCGGCTGGCCGAGAAGGCCCGGGAAGCGGGCGTGGTGGTCACCCTGCAGGAGTTCGACAAGCTCTGGCACGTTTTCCAGATCCACGCGGGCCCACTGGATGCGGCCAATCGGGCCGTCGAGCAGATCGCCCAATTCCTCAGCCAAAACAATAAGGAATAACGATGCAGAACACGATGCTGATCACCGGCGCGGGCGCCGGCATCGGAGCCGCTACGGCTCGACGGTTTGCCCGGGAAGGCTGGCGTCTGGGGATGCTGGATATTGACGAAGCAGCCGTTTCGGCCCTGAATGAAGAACTCGGCGGCCAGCATTGGCACCGGGGGGTGGACGTTACCGACAGCGCAGCCGTCGGCGACGCGCTCACGGCCTTTGGTGAATTTGCCCATGGCCAGCTCCACCTGCTGTTCAACTGCGCCGGCATCCTGCGGATCGGTGAATTCGAGACCATCCCGGCCGCGGAACATCGGCGCATTATGGACATCAACGTGATCGCCCTGATGGACGTCACCCAGCAGGCCTTTCCACTGCTGAAAGCAACGCCGGGTGCCCGGGTGATCAACATGAGTTCGGCTTCCGCGCTCTATGGCACGCCCCACTTCGCCAGCTATTCGGCGTCCAAGTTTGCGGTACGCGGGCTGACGGAAGCGCTCAATATAGAGTGGAAGGCGCACGACATCACCGTTCAGGACATGATGCCGCCTTTCGTGAAAACGAAGATGCTGACCGATCAGACCTTCCAGGCTCCGATCATCGAGCGACTGGGCGTGAACCTGCAGGCCGAGGACATTGCCGAGGCGGTCTGGAAAGCGCACCAGGGTGACGACGTGCATAACCCGGTGAGCCTGCAGTTCAAGTCACTGGTGTTTGGCAGCAAGTGGTTGCCCAATGCGTTTACACGGCAGCTGATCGGTCTGCTCAGCAAACGCTGATCATACGTCCACGTCCTGCAAACGCAGGTGACCGGCGACCAGATCCTCCTTGCGCTTGCGCGACCACTGCTTGAGCGCATACTCAAGCCGCGCCGCCCGGGTGCGCTCGCCGATGGCTTCGGCGAAGGCCAAGGTCAGCGGTCCCTTGCCGCGCAGACTCCTGGCAGCGCGCGGGCCGCCGGACTGGTGTTCGGAAAAGCGCCGTTCCACATCCGTGGTGATTCCGGTATACAGTGCCCCGCTCCGGGTCCTTACCAGGTAAAGATGCCAGGTGCTCACGCGGCGGTCGTCTCCGGAGAGACTTTGCGGCCACGCTGCTGGTACCAGAGACCGGCCACAATCAGTACAAGACCCACATAGGTGGAGTTGAAAATGGTCTCGCCAAGAATGAAGTGGATAAACACCAGCGACAGGAAGGGCGAGATAAAAATCAGGTTACTGACCTGTGACGTGTTCTCCGCCCGCTTCATGGCAAACATCCACAGTACGAACGAAATCCCCATCTCGAACACCCCGATGTAGAAGGACGCCAGCATGGCCGTGGAAGAGGCTTCAGGCACCCCGTCGGTCGCCAGGCAGATACCAATGATGAACGGCAGGCCAAACAGGAAGTTGAGAAACAGGCCCACCAGCGGATCGCGGGTGTCCCGGGTGTTGGCGATCCAGTAGAACGCCCATATCACGGTGCTGGCCAAGGCGAGGATCACGCCCAGCGGGTCGGAGAAATGCAGGCCCAGAATATCGCCGCGCGTGGCAATCACCACCACGCCGCCATAGCACAGCAACCCGGCCAGGAAATCCGACCGGCCCAACCGTTGCCCCAGCAGTGGCACCGACAGGTAGGTCAGCGTCAACGCCCAGGTGTAATTCAGCGGCTGGGCTTCCTGCGCCGGCAAGCGGGCAAAGGCGCCGAAAAGCACCAGATAGTAGAGCACCGGATTCATCAGCCCGAACACCAGCGAGGCCAGGTACTGCTTGCGGTTCAGGCGGAACAGCTCCCCCACTTTCTTCTGCGTCACCAGAATCATGGCCAGCACCACCACGGACACACTGCAGGCGATCAGCATCAACTGCACCGGCGTCATCTCTCGCAGTGACAGTTTGAAGGCCGTCGCCACCGTGGACCACAGCAATACGGTCGCACCGCCAAACATCAGGGCGTGTTTTTGGTTCTTCATGGGACTCCGGATTCGGTTTCAGAGGACGGTCCAGACGCCGCAGGATAGCGGAGACCCCGGTATGACGCCACCGCGCGGGATGCCTGTCGATTTTATGGACGGAGTATGTGGAAATCTTAATTTGAACGGATTTCCGGTCGTGGCAAGGTGAGCGCAATCCGATCCGGATGGGTGGCCTTCCTGTTTTCGCGCTCCATCCGGGAACCGGGCTTGCTGACCGGTCAAAGGCGTGAGCCGGCAGCCGTCCTTCACCCTCCAGAAGGAGACACCTATGAAAACCCTGATGACTTCCGTTGCTGTATCCATGGCACTTCTGGCATCCGGCCCGGCGCTGGCTGCAGACACCCAGTCTCAATCCCAGGAATACCAGAACCCGGCTGCAACCGGCACACAGAAAACCGACTACTCCGACAAAGAGCTGAAGCAGTTCATCAAGGTCCAGAAAGACATTTCTTCGATCCGCGAGGAATACATTCCGCAGATCAAGAAAGAAGACGACAAGTCCGAGGTTCGCAAACTCCAGATCGAAGCGAATGACAAGATGGTCGCCGCCATTCAGGACAAAGGCATGGACATCCCGACCTACAACGCCATCGCCAAGGCGTACCAGAGCCAGCCGAAAGTCCGTCATCGCGTTGAAGCGCTGATGTAATCCTCGGCTCTCTTGCTTCAGGCACAAAAAACCCCGCCATCGAGCGGGGTTTTTTGTGGGCGTCTGTTCTTCCCTATTTCATTAATCCGGGCAGGAACAGCGCAATCTGCGGGAACACGATCAACAGCACCGTGGACAGCAACAGCAGCACGATAAACGGCGGCGTGCCCCGGATCACATCCAGGTAGGGTCGCCTGAAGATCGCCACCGCGGTGAAGATGTCGCAGCCGAACGGCGGAGTGGCTGAACCGATCGCCGCCTGCAGCGTCACCAGCGTCCCCACCAACACCGGATCGATGCCTGCGGCGGCAACGGCCGGCGAGAAGATCGGGGTCAGGATCAGGATCACCACAATGGGATCCACGAACATGCAACCCACGAAGTACGAGACCGAGATCAGTGCGAGGATGAAATAAGGACTGTCAGCGGCGTTGGCCACCACATCACCCAGCAGCAGATCCGGAATCTTGGCGAAGGAAATCACCCAGGAGAACGCCGTGCCGGCTGCCACCAGGATAAAGACCACGGCCGTGATCAGGCCAGTGGAGAGTGCCACCGACGGCAAGTCGCTGATCCTCACCTGGCGGAAGATGACCATCTCCAGCAACAGGGCATAGGCCACGGACATGGCAGCCGCCTCGGTGGGACTGAACATCCCGGAATAGATACCGCCGATAATGATAACCGGAAAACCCATGGGCAGCGCGGCTTTCTTCAACGCCGTCACCCGCTCCGACCAGCTGGCCTTCGGCATCACGGGAATCTTCAGCCGAACCGAACGGTAGTAACAATAGACGGAGAACAACAGCAGGATCATCAGCCCCGGCCCGATACCGGCAATGAACAGGTCACCCACCGAGGTGCCCGAGACGACACCGTAAATGATCATGCCGATGGACGGTGGAATCAGCAGCGCGATGTCACTGGCGTTGATAATCAGTGCAATGGCGAACTTGTCCGAGTAGCCCGCCTCAATCAGCTTGGGGCGCAACGGCTGCCCCATAGCCACCACCGTCGCCTGGGTGGAACCGGACACGGCACCGAACAGCGTGCAGGACATCGCCGTCGTCATTGGCAGACCACCTCGCAGGTGCCCGACGAATTTCTGGACCAGATCCAGCAGGCGATCCGCGGTGTGCCCCTTGATCATGATATCGGCGGCCAATATGAACATGGGCACCGCGACCAGCACCGATTGGGAGATGCCCCCAATCATCTGCTGGATAATGACCGAACCTTCCAGGAACGGGAACTGGGAAAACAACAACACCATGGCGCCCACCAGCAGCGGCACCATCATGGGGAAACCCATCAGCAGCAGCACAATCATGACCACAGCCACGACAATGGCCATGGAGGCGGTCGACATGCCGGCCAAACCCAATGCAGCCATCACGTTATCCATTGGATTGACCTCCTTCGCCAGCGTGTTTCTTCTCGGCAGCCGCTACCTGCTCTTCGTAATAGTCCTGCTCTTCCTTCGACAGGCCACCCTCGACGGCCATCTCGTCTTCGTATTCGTCCCGGTGATGCCATGACAACCACGCGCCATCGCTGATCAGGTTGCGCACACCCGCCAGGAAAAACTGGACCGAACCGACGAACAGACCGATGGGGACAATCAGGTAGGGAATCCAGAGGGGGAACTGCATCGACGGCATCACGCGACCCGACTTATGCAGGTTCTGGATGTAGTCGATGGAGTAGACCGCCAGCAGGGCGAGCAGTGCACACGAAAAAAAACTGACAAACGTCAGCAGGATTTTCTGCCCCAGCGGCGGCAGAAGGTCGTGGACGGCCGACACCCGGATATGGCGCGCATTGCGCACCCCGTGTCCGACACCAACAAACGTGACGATAACGACCAGCAATTGCGCCAGTTCGTCAACGAAAGACAGGCTGTGCCCCATATTGCGGGCAAACACGCCGACAATGGCCGCGAGGGCCATCAAGAGAATACCGACGATGAGGATACCCTGCTCAATGACATTGAGACCGGTATCGATCATATGAAAGGGCCCTTTCTTTTTTCCCTTTCCCTGCTTTGGGCCATCGGACGCGCCCCTGGGTTCTGCCATGGTTTCGCTCCATTTTCTTTTCCGGTAAATACAGTATACGTTGTAATAGATGGCAGACTTCAAGAAATATGTCTATTTGATAGTGTGTTATCGTGGGCACATTGGTTAGAACTCAAAGGAGATAAGAACATGAGAACACTCATTCGCTGGCTTGGAAGCCTGACCATTCTGATGTCATTCATCCTGGTCGGATGTTCAGATTCAGGTGACGACAGCGCGAACAAGGAAGCCAACACACAACAGGAGTCCTCAAGCTCATCCTCCGACTCGGCTGCCAAGAGCAGCGACACCGTCACGTGGCGTTTTGCCCTGGAAGAAATCGAAGGCAGTGTCCAGGACGCCTACGCGAAAGAATTCAAGAAAGAGGTTGAGAAGGCCTCCGACGGTAGTATCAAGATCGATATCTACCCTTACGGTTCCCTGGGTACCTCATCCCAGCTGACCGAGCTGGTCCAGCAGGGCGCCGTCGAGCTGGCGTTTGCATCGCCGGGCCACCTGGCTTCCGTGATTCCGGAAGTGGGCGTGTTCACCCTGCACTTCGTCCTGTCTGACGACAACGACGTCAACAAGGAAGTGCTGTCCAGCGACAAGGTGCATGACCTGTTCGCCGACCGCTACAACTCTCAGGGCCTGGAGCTGCTGAGCATTGTGCCGGAAGGCTGGATGACCTGGACCGGCACCAAGGCGCTGAAGACCCCGGCGGACTTCGAAGACTTCAAGATGCGGACCATGACGTCGCCGATCTTGACCGAGTCCTACAAGGCCTACGGCGCCAACCCGACTCCGATGCCCTACTCCGAAGTCTACAGCGGCCTTCAACTGAAGCAGATCGACGGTCAGGTCAACCCGATCTTCGCCATCGAGGAAATGAGCTTCTATGAAGTTCAGGACGTGATGACCATCGCGCACCACGCCCAGTTCATTTCCACCGTGATTGCCGGCAAGGACTGGTATGACGGCCTGCCGGACGACCAGCGCAAGATCCTGGACGACGCGCGCGACAACCTGGTGGACTACATCTACAAGAAGCAGGAAGAGTTCAACCAGAAGCGTCTGGACAAGATCAAGGAAAGCAGCGATATCAAGATCGTGACGCTGACCGACGAAGAGCGTGAAGCCTTCCGCAAGGCAAGCATGCCGGTCCGTGACATCTACATTAAAGAAGCGGGCGACCGCGGCAAGAAGATTCTCGACACCATCACATCCATGGTGAAAGAGAAAGAAGGACAAATGGAGCAGGGAGAGTAATCCCCACTCCGGTTTCCTGTTCGAAAGGCGTGGCTCCGGCCACGCCTTTTTTGTGGGCGCGCACCGGAAGCTCGTGAGATGTTTACGGTTCCACCTTGGCCGGGCGCATTTGCAAAACAGCCAACACCTGCCCGGCCTGTTTCATCAGGAACAGGGTCTCGCCCTCAATCGCAAAGCGCTCGGTTTCATCCAACACCTTCAGGAACGCCTGTTCGGTCTCGGCCCGGCGCGGGCACATCATACGCGTCGTGGCCAGCGGCCCCAGCGTCAGATCGTCACGGCGGCGCTCGAAGGGGCCAGAAAATCGATTACAGCCGGCCAGACCAGCCACCCGCCGCTCACCGTCGAAGCGAATGAAAATCGGCTGTTGACCGGGTTCTATCTGGACCGGGTGCCCGTTCAGGTGAGTCAGGTACCAGTTGTTATCCTGCAGTGATACTGACGGGCAGCGGTTCTCGCCCAGATCCATTACCCGCTGCAGACCGCTGGCTTCCAGGAAAAGCTGGGTGCCACCCCCATCCGGCGCCTCGCCTTCGACCCAGTGGCCCTGCACGATCATTGGCAAGCGCCTGGGAGGCTGGAAACCGGACTGCCGATAGGCCGATTCCAGTTGGGGAAACGCCTGGGTCATGGCCACCGGCCAGTTGCGCATGGTCTGCGGGTCGTAGGCCAGCGGTGCGTCGGCCTGGGTCATGAAGCAGAGTGCCATCGGGCGATCATCGGCCAGGGGCTCGGGTTCGTCATCATCCAGGGTCAGCTCTGTCGCCGCCACATTCCCGATGCCCTGCAGGCGGAGCGTGTCGTCATCGGTGATCTGCAACATGGTGGGCGCTTCGCCACCGCCGTGCGCCACGACCGCTCCACTGCCCGTTACCCGCCACCACTGACCGTGATCGTAACGCGACGGCGCGTCCTCGCTGGCCACGCGACGCTCGTACATGCCGTTGCCCCAGAACACCCAGGTCTGGCTGTCATCGGCGCTGACATAGCGACCGGGCGTTAACGCCGGCGGCCCCTTCGATTCGGATGCCTCGGGCTCGGGAGTGCTGGCGCAGCCGGCCAGCAGGGTGGCCGCGACCACCGCGGTCATCAGGGGACGTTGTTTCATGGACACTATCCTTTGGTCGATCGACGATCTCAGTCGGCTACCACGGGCGCGGTGACCTGGCGGACATCCATCTGCCGCAGGACTGCCTTGCCACGAATCGTGAGATCGGAAATAAATTGGAATTGGTCGCGGGGATCCACCGGGTAGGCTTTCACCCGATAGCAGGTCCCCCAGGGCTTTTCCGACAGCACCACCAGCACCGGCTGATAGGTCTTGACCCAGGGACTGGTGAACGCCATTTCCCGCAGTCGGGCGCGGACTTCTCCGGCGTCGTGGTCCGGCGCCAGATAGAATTCCGCCACGCACATCAGGTTGCTGCTGCCGGCGTTGCCATTGGCAATCAGCGAGTCCCACAGCTTGCCATGCGGGATCACTACGGCGGTGTCGTCGGGCGTGACGATGGTCACCGCGCGAGTACCAATGGAACGGACCTCGCCGTAATAACCGTCCACTTCGATCCAGTCGCCCGGCCGGTAAGGCATTTCATAAAGCGTGACGATGCCGGCAATCAGGCTGGTGGCGTAGTCCTTGAAGGCAAACCCCAGGGCCAGCGCCAGGGCGCCGAAAATCGCGATCAGGTTCTCAAAGGTGGGCTCGATCAGGATGGGGACAATCAGCAGGATGGTCGCCAGGATGACCACCAGCCGCAGCAGGGGCGCCGAGGCCAGGATATACAGACGGGTCTTGCCCGAGAATCGGCCGGCAATCCGCGGCACCAGGGTTTGCACCAGAACGATGATCACCCAGGCCACCACGATCAGCAGCACGGCATCCAGCACCGAGGTTGAGGTGATCGCTTCGAGGGCGGTTTTCAGGCCTGACTCTTCCATGCCATGTTCCCCGTTAGTGATTCAGAATCCATCCACGGCAAAGCCTTCCGCATGCAGGTAGCGGCGGACGGCGGGATAGCCGCGAGGCGTCACGAACCAGCCCCGCGGATGCGGGCCGATCAACTCCGCCCGGTGCAGCGAATGCAGGGCGATATAGACGTCGTCCGGCGCCAGTCCGGTGGTCTGCTGCAGATACGTCTCATCCAGCCCCTGGTGCAACAGCAGCGCATGCAGGACAAACGCCAGCGGCCGCGACTCGCCCGGCGGCATGGTTGGCACGCTCACCTGGGACCAGGGAATCACCCAGCAGGTTGACTGTGTCGGTTCGGCATCCGGCGGCTCTTCAACCTCGGCTTCGGGCCGGGCTCGCAGCGAATCGCGCCAGATGGCCCAGGCCACCTCAGGGATACCGCGTGACCAGGCCGCCAGGTCGCGCAGGAAGGCGCTGGTCCTGGCGCCGTTGCGGGCCGGCTCGTCTTTCGGCGGGACCACCCAGCTGCCATTGGACGTCAATCGGAACTGCCCCGTGCCAGCCAGGCCCTGCAGCCAGTCGCCCAGGCGTTGATGATCGAGCGCCTGCAGCGTCAGGGTGGAGAATCGCAATTCCGGCAGCAGGTGGGTCCAGAACGTCCAGCTCCAGCTGTTGCAACCAACCAGTCCACGCCCCAGCTCACCGGCCGCTATTGCCCCCAACAGGTGACGCACCAGTGCCAGGCCGGCGGGTGTGCGCAGCCAGCAATGGCCCAGTTCCGGCAGTACCCAGGGCGTGTCACCCTCGAATTGGGACCACCAGTCCTGCAAGGCCTGCCCGCGGTGAATGCGATCCAGATCCGGAGGCGCTATCAGCCGCCAGTCGCGATCGGCGCCCACCTGCTCCAACGATTCGGCCAGCCCGGTAAACGGCGGGGCCACCACAAATCCGACAGGCTGGATAGCTGACCAGCGTGAGCACCATTGGTCCAGTGCATCGACAAAACCGGATAGATTCGAACGCCATTGCGGTGCCGGCGCCCAGCGCTCGAGCTGCCTGCGGGACAACGGCTGCAGCTCGTCTTGCCCTTCAGCCGGCTCGTCCTGCAACCAGTTGGGCTGGCGTACACGCTCGACAAACGCCTTGAGACCGTCCTGCAAGGTGCGGTTTACCGTCGCCGAAGGCAGCGCCCACTGGTCCTTGCTGACCAGTTCCCGTAGCGGTGAGGGTGTGGCCTCGGCCGCTGTCATATCAGGTCTTCTTCGGGCGCATGGCAATCAGCCGGGAATCCGCCAGGGCCGCCGTACGGTGATGGACGATCGCCTGATATTCAGGGTCGGACACCATCGACAGGAACGCCTGCGCCGAGGGATAGCGCACCAGCAGGACCTCATCCCAGTCCTCATCGTCCGGGGCGATCACCGGCACCATGGCCTCGCCTACCCACTCCGGCTTGGCTTCCACCTTGGCCAACTGGTTCAGAGCCAGCTTGCTGTAACGGGCGTAGGCTTCGCGACCGCTGCAGGGCGACTCGTTATCCTCATCGGCATACTCCGCGTCCTCACGGAATCGAAGCAGGTTCAGCATCACGACCGGCTCATCCGGCGCAAACTGTTTGACCAGTGATTCAAGTCGCGATCGGGATGGGTTAATTGATGACATCAAACACTCCTTTTCGAGGGTCACTTGAAACGGGAACTCTCAGGCCTTTTCGGGGACGGCCCAAGTCACCCGTTGTCGTGCGGCAATGGCACCCGAGGCGGCCACTTCCTCCAACATGGACTGCAGGCGGTCACCCCACCCCCACGGTGGATTGACCATCAGCAGTCCGGAGCCATACATGCCCCGCGCCGGCCGCTCATCCAGCTCGTAGTGGCATTGCAGCACTTTCTGTATCGGACTGTCCTGCAAACGGCGGATCATCGCCTCGTGCCGTGCTTCGGGTAACAGGGGATACCATACAAGATAGACGCCGTGACGACACCGCTTCCAGGCCTTTATGACCGTCTCCGCGGTGGTCATGTAGTCGTCCTTCACTTCGTAGGGCGGGTCGATCAGGGTGAACAGGCGGGGTGTCTGCGGTGGCAGCGCCGCTAACAGCCCCCGGAAACCATCGCCGGCGATCACCCGGGCCTGATGCTCCCGGGCCCAGTCCTGCAACAGACTGCTCTCACCGCTGTGCAGTTCAAAGGCGGTCACCGAATCCTGTTCCCGAGCCAGAGCGTCGAGCCACGCCGGCGACCCGGGATAGAAACGAACGCGCTTCTCGTCACCTACGAGCCCCAGGGTGTCCCAGAAAGACGTCCATTCCGCGTCCTGCAATCGGCTGCGCTGTTGCCACAGACTCTGGATGCCGGAATCGGCCTCGCCGGTCTTGCGGGGTCGCTCGCTGTCCAGATCGTATCGGGCGCTGCCCGCATGGGTATCGAAACAGGCAATGCCGGACGGCTTGGCCTGCATCATCTTCAGGGCCAGGAAGAGCCCCAGGTGTTTCTGTACGTCGGCAAAATTGCCGGCGTGGAAGGCGTGAAGGTAACTCAGCATAAATCGCTGTGCTCCGGGTCAGAAAAGGCCATTAAGCCGCAACGCCCGGTACGGGGCAACAACCTGACGTAAACGATTGCATTTCGCATCCAGGCCCCTATAATCGCAAATACAAATTAATCTCATTAATAACATTACCTTTAAATCGTTGACAGGGAGAATTTCATGGGGGCTCGCTTTCCTTTCAAGGCGCTGACCGTTGCCGTTACGGCACCCGTTGCACTCGCCGCCTGCAGTGCGCTGCAAGGCCCTTCAGAGGCTTCGGAGCCGGCCACACCGGCTAATGTCGTCGTCAACTACGCCGACATCGCCCACGCCACCTATGAAGACGCGCTGATCAGCGCCCGGGCACTGGATGAGGCCACTGACGCCCTCATTGCCAACCCCAGCGATGACACCCTGGCCGCTGCCAAACAGGCCTGGCTCGCTTCCCGCGTACC
This sequence comes from Marinobacter sp. NFXS9, assembly GCF_040148665.1. Lineage (NCBI taxonomy): Bacteria > Pseudomonadati > Pseudomonadota > Gammaproteobacteria > Pseudomonadales > Marinobacteraceae > Marinobacter > Marinobacter sp. NFXS9. The sequence goes on from NZ_JAGDDW010000003.1 coordinate 202,590, forward strand.
TTACCAGCAATCCGAAGTCTTCCGCTTCGGCAATGCCATCGTCGACGACTGGGAAGGCCAACTCAACGCCTGGCCGCTGGACGAAGGCCTGATCGACTACGTCGACACCAGCGACTACCAGCACGAGCTGGGCAACGCTGGCGCCACCGTCAACATCATCGCCAGCCAGAACATCACCATCGGCGGCGAGACCATCGACGTCTCCACCCTGACACCGGGCCTGCTGGCTGACCTGAATGAGATCGGCGGCTCCGAAGCCAACGTGGCCACCGGCTACCACGCCATCGAATTCCTGCTGTGGGGGCAGGACCTGCACGGCTTCGACGCCGGCAACGGCGATCGCCCCTACTCCGACTATATCCAGGGTGATGGCTGCAGCCATGGCCATTGCGACCGCCGTGCCGCGTACCTGGACGCCGTTACCGATCTGCTGGTATCCGACCTGGAGTGGATGACCGCCCAGTGGGCACCGGGCAAGAGCGACAATTACCGCGCCGAGCTGCTGGCCATGGAACCGCAGGCCGTGATCCAGAAAATGCTGTTCGGCATGGGCTCCCTGTCCCTGGGCGAGCTCGCCGGCGAGCGTATGAAAGTGGCCCTGGAAGCCAACTCCTTCGAGGACGAACACGACTGCTTCAGCGACAACACCCACAACTCGCACTATTACGACGCCAAGGGCATCCAGAACGTCTACCTGGGTCGCTACACGCGGATCGACGGCAGCGTTGTGGCCGGTCCGTCCCTGTCTGACCTGGTCGCCCAACAGGATCCGGCGTTGGACACCAAGCTGACCAACGAACTGGCCGCCACCATGGATGCCGTGCAGACCATGAAGGATGCCGCCGAGGACAAAACCCACCCGATGCCCTTCGACATGATGATTGCACCGGGCAACACCCGAGGTGCAGACATCATCAATAACGCCATCGCCGCACTGGTTACCCAGACCGGCGAGATCGAGAAGGCCTCCGAAACGCTGGGCATTCAGTCGATGAAGCCGGACGATGCGGGCCATACCTTCTGACAGGCTCCGGCTTCATTACGGGGCGGCCAAAGCTGATGCGAATCATTGCCAAATAGATGACTTTCGCATTGGCTCTGGTAGACTCCCTGCACCGAAAAGCCCGGCGGCCGAACACCGGGCTTTTGCCGTTTAACGACAACAGTATCCGCTTCATGACAACCCCGCGCCGTTTTGCCTTATTAACCAGTCTGCTCCTGACGGGCACCGCCCTCGCTGCCGACGAACCGCCCATCCAGGACACGCCGCTGAGTGGTGGCGCCGGTTCGGTCAAGCAGTTCGACCACAACGCCTATTCAATGCCCCAGGGCAACCTGTCCATGACCAAGCGTCTGGACTTCAGCGTGGGCAACAGTTTCTTCCGTAACCCCTGGGTGGAGGCGCCGTCGAGCACCGCGGCCCGCGATGGGCTGGGGCCGTTGTTCAACACCAACTCCTGCCAGGGCTGCCACCTCAAGGACGGGCGGGGCAATCCACCGGCGGAGGGTGAGACCTCCGTATCGCTCTTCCTGCGATTGTCCGTACCATCGGATCCGAAACGGGATGCGGAGATCATCAAAAAGATCGGTTTGAAGCCGGCACCGGTCTACGGCGGCCAACTGCAGACCGCGGCCATCTCCGGCCAGAAGCCGGAAGCGGATCTCGACATCACCTGGGAGCCCATCACCCAGACGCTGGCCGACGGCTCGACGGTCACCCTGCAGCGCCCGGTGTATCACATCAAGAACCCGAACTATGGCCCGTTGCCGGAGGATCTGCTGACCTCGCCACGAGTCGCCCCGCCCATGATCGGCCTGGGCTTGCTGTCGGCGGTGCCGGAAGCGCAGCTAATGGCCTACGCCGATCCGGAAGACGCGGATGGCGACGGTATCTCCGGTCGCCCCAACCGGGTCTGGGATATAGAGAAAGAAGAGACCGTCATGGGCCGCTTCGGCTGGAAAGCCGGCGAACCCACGCTGGTGCAACAGGCCATGGGCGCCTTTGCGGGCGATATGGGGCTGACCTCAACCCTTATGCCTGCCACCGACTGCTCACCGGAACAGCAATGCGACCGCTTTGCCAACGGCGGTGAGCCGGAAGTGAGCGACAAGATTGCCCGTTTCATCGGTTTCTACGCGGCCAGTCTGGCGGTACCCGAACGGCGCGACATGGATAAGCCGGCGGTGCAGCAGGGAGCACTGGTGTTCAACGACATCGGTTGCGCCGGCTGCCATACACCCAAACACACCACCGGGACGGTGGCTGACCGGCCCGACCTGAGCCAGCAGACCATCTGGCCCTACACCGACCTGCTGCTGCACGACATGGGCCCGGCGCTGGCCGACCATCGCGGGGAATTCCTGGCCAGCGGCACCGAGTGGCGCACCCAGCCGCTGTGGGGCATTGGTCTGGCCCAGAGCGTCAATCCTCTGGCCGGCTTCCTTCACGACGGGCGCGCCCGTACCATCCAGGAAGCCATCCTCTGGCATGGCGGCGAGGCCGAGGCGGCGACCGACCAATTCCGTTCACTGGACGCAGACAAGCGCGATGCCCTGCTTCAGTTCCTTCATTCGCTCTGACAGGAGACGCTGGTTCATGCTTTCCCTGACCCGTTCCGTACGCTATCTGATTCCATTCGCCCTGGGCCTGGCTACCGCTACGGCCTCGGCGGCCACCACGCCCCGCCAGCAATGGAACACGGATATCGGCCAGGGTTACCAGCAACTGGCCAGCTCGGCGCACGTCCTGGAACAGACCGCTACCCATTACTGTGACAGCCCGTCGGCGGATACCCGGCAGCAGCTGGAAGCCGCCTGGAAAGCCGCTTTCCTCGACTGGCAGGCGGTCCGCTTTGTTGATTTCGGCCCCATCGAGCAAAACAGCCGTGCCTGGCAACTGCAGTTCTGGCCTGACCATAAAAATCTCGTCGCCCGCAAGGTGAGCTATGCCCTGAAGCAGGACAAACCGGTGGATGCCGCGTTCGTCGATCAGGCTGGCGTTGCGCTGCAGGGCTTCCCGGCGATCGAATACCTGCTGTACGACGCCGATATGCAGCAAGGAGAGCGGGCCCTGCCGGCCGCCGACACCTGCCATCTGCTTGATACCATCAGCACCCATCTGGCAGGAACGGCGGATGCACTCGCCAGCGACTGGCAGGCCTTCGGCGACTACTACGTGTCGATGGACGAATACACCGAGAAAACCGTCGCCGCCGCCATCAATGGCCTGGAGATCCTGCAGGACAAGCGCCTCGCCGCACCCATGGGCGTGCGCCCGCCGCACAAGCGCAATAAATACCTCGGAGACGCCTGGCGCAGCGAAAATTCCGTCGCCGCCATGCGCGCTTCCATTGCCGGTTTCAAGCAATACATGGTGCCCGGGCTGACCCAGCTCCTGAACGACGCGGGCCATCCGGAACTGGCGGACAAGCTGGTGGAACAGACCGACAGCGCCCTGGCCAAGGCCAACGACCTGCCGGATGCCATGGCCCCGTTCCTGAAAACCGATGAGGGGTACCGCAAGCTGCAATCGCTGTTTATCGACGTGATCCAGCTGGAACAGGTGGTCGAGGACCGGATCGCCCCGGCGCTGGGCATCACTCGCGGTTTCAACTCCAGCGACGGCGACTGAGTCATGCTGAACCGACGCCAGTTCCTCCAAGCCAGCCTGGCCACCCTGGTCGCAGGGAGCCTGAGCAGCCGACTCGCCGTTGCCGGCCCGGAACAGGGGCCGCTCATTCTCAGCGCGGTAGACGACGAAGCGGGCCATCATCGAATTGCAGGGGTCGACCTGAAGGGCCAGACGCATTTCCAGCTGCCCGTCGGGGATCGCTGTCACGGCGGTTGTGCACGCCCCGGCACGCTGCAGGCCATCCTCTTTGCCCGCCGTCCCGGTCGCCACTTCTACGTGGTGGATACCCGGCGGGGCGAGATCGCCCACACCATCGCGGCGGGCGACGGCTATCACTTCTACGGGCACGGCACCTTCAGTCACGACAGCCGCTACCTGTACGTCACCGTGAACCAGTACGACACCGGGGAAGGCATCGTCCGGGTGTACGATGCCGAGCGGAATTACGCTGCCGTCCGGGACATGCCGGTGGGCGGCATCGGCCCCCATGAACTGCTGCTCCACCCGGATGGCAACACCCTGGTCGTGGCCCTGGGCGGCATCAAGACGCACCCGGACTACGACCGCATCAAGCTCAACCCGGACACCATGGAACCGGCCCTGCTGCTGATGGATCGCCACTCCGGCGACGTCCGCCAACGGTTCAAGCCGTCGCATCATCAACTGAGCTGCCGGCACCTGGGCATCAGCCCCGAGGGGATTGTGATCGCCGGCTATCAATACCAGGGCCCCACCTGGGAATCCCGGCCGCTGATTGCCCGCTACGATTCCAACACCGACACCTACAGCGAAATCGCGCTGCCCAAGTCACTGCAACGCAGCCTGCACAACTATGTGGCGAGCGTGGCAGTCAGCCCGGTCAGCCCGCTCAGCCTGGTGACGGCGCCCCGGGGGGACCGGGTCGTGGTGATCAACCATCAAACCAGCGAGCGGGTCGGTGATCACGAAGTGCCGGATGTGGCCGGTGCGCTGGCGCTGCCAGACGGCGGGTTCGTCGTGTCCTCCGGCAACGGCTCACTTCACCGCATCGCGGCAGACGGCCAATCCGCCCGATCCTTTGCGGATCTCGACATCCACTGGGACAACCACCTCACCTTCTACGGCTGAACGCCCCGGGAAGGACGCCGACCTGTCGGGTGAGCCGGGTGGCTGCTATGATTCCGTTCCTTTGAACCGGGAACGGAGTCGATCTTGGCCGAATTGCAGCGAGATACCACCGAAAAGCTCTACAGCCTGATTGCCAACGAAGAGGATGCCCGCGTCTGCAAGGACATCTCGGACGATGCCTGCCGTGAGGTGCCCCGCAATTTCTTCCTGATCCTGGGCAGCCTGGTGCTGACCAAACTGGGGGATCTGCTGATTAGCCCCAAGACGGTTCTCGCCTGGCTCCTGGGGGCCGTCGGCGCATCGGGACTGGTGGCCTGGCTGGTGCCGATCCGGGAATCCGGCTCGCTGATCCCGCAGATGGTGATTGGCGCCTGGGTACGGCGCCGGCCGGTGCGCAAGTGGTTCTGGGTGGGCGGCAGTCTGGGCCAGGCTCTCAGCGTCGCGGGCATGGCCGCCAGCGTTGCCTTTCTGGATGACACCCTGGCCGGACTGGGCGTGGTGGGTTGCCTGATTCTGTTTTCCCTGGCCCGGGGGTTCTGCTCCGTCGCCATGAAGGATGTCCAGGGCAAATGCATCCCAAAAACCCGCCGCGGCCGACTGGGCGGTCTGGCCACGACCATCGGCGGTTCGGCCACGGTCGCCCTGACCGTCGCGCTGTTCTGGAACCAGTCGGATCCGAGCATCATCTTCTATGTCACCCTGCTGGTGCTGGCAGCTGTGCTCTGGGTCGTTGCCAGCGTGCTGTTTGCAGGCGTGGACGAGGAACCGGGCGAAACCAGTGGCGGTGGCCATGCATTGAAGGAAGCGTTCCGCAGTTTGTCACTGTTGCGTGACGATGCGCCATTCCGGCATTTCGTCATCACCCGCGCCCTGCTGCTGTGTTCGGCCCTGGCATCGCCCTACTTTGTGTTGCTGGCCCAAAAGCAGGGCAACAACGGCTGGCTGCTGGGCGGGTTCCTGCTGGCCAGTAGCCTGGCCAGCTCGGTGAGCGCCACGGTCTGGGGCTGGATGGCGGACAAGTCCAGTCGTCAGGTGATGATCCGGGGAGCCGCCCTGGCCAGCGGAGTCTGTCTGGTGATCGGGTTCTGGAACCTGCTGTCCGACGGCGATCTGCGCAGTGCCTGGTTCTATCCCCTAGCCTTCTTTATCCTCAGTATCGCCCATGCCGGCGTGCGGCTGGGCCGCAAGACCTACCTGGTGGACATGGCCGGCGGCAACAAGCGCACCGACTATACCTCGGTGAGCAATACCGTGATCGGCCTCCTGCTGCTGGTCACCGGCGGGATCAGCGCACTGGCATCACTGATTTCACCCACCGCGGTGATTGTCTTGCTGGGGTTGATGGGGTTGGCGGGGACCGTCAGCGCTGTGCGCTTGCGGGAAGTGGAGTAGACAGCCCCCACAAAAAAGGGCCGGCGCAGGGCCGGCCCAATGGCGCGTCACATCATGGATAACACGACTCGCGGCGTGATTTCCCGACTACTTTGAAACCTCCGTGCGGCTGGCGCAGACGCTGAAAACATTGAATTCGTCCAGAGCGGACAACAGGCCAAAGCCGCCATTAATCACTTCCACCTCGTTGAAAGGCTTTGAGGTCTGGAAGACCAGGAAGCCCTGTCCGTTGCCGCCCAGCGTGCCGGAAACGCCCAGCAGATCCAGGTCAACCCCCAGGTCGCCGTTGGAGCTCTCCTGCACCTGGCCATCCAGCAGTGTGCGAACGATCAGCGAGCTGTTCGCCAGCAGGTCCAGCTGCACCAGTTGCGCGCTCTCGGCAATGGAAACACCCAGCACGTTCTGCCCCGGGTAGACGAAGCCGGAATTGTCCGATACCCGCAACACGGCTTCAGACAGGCCCAACAGGTTGGTGTTGTAGACCGTGGCCGAATTACCCAGATCGCTGTCGATCACGTAATCCGCGTTGTTGACGCCGCAGGTCGAACCACCCAACAGGCCGCCCAGCAGGCACCCGGAATCGTCCGCGGAAGCGGTGACGTCGTTTTCCGCCAACAGCGGCGAGAACGGTTCGCCGGAAATGGCACAGGCGTAATCGGCGTTGTCGATCAGGTCGCAGGCGTCGCCGATCCCGTCACCGTCCGTGTCGGCCTGGTCCGCGTTCGGCACCAGCGGGCAGTTGTCGTTAGGCTGACCCAGCGCGTTCTCGTCGTTGATGCCGTCGCCGTCGGTATCGTCGTCGCAGGCGTCGCCAATGCCGTCGCCGTCCAGATCCGCCTGGTCAGGATTGGCGATGGCCGGGCAGTTGTCGGCATCGTCCGGCAAGCCGTCCTCGTCGGTGTCGTCCTGACAGGCATCGCCCACGCCATCGCCGTCGCTATCTGTCTGGTCCGCATTGCTCACCAGGGGGCAGTTGTCGGCGTCGTTATTGAAGCCGTCACCGTCGTCGTCGTTGTCACAGGCGTTGCCGATGCCATCGTCATCAAAGTCAGCCTGGCTGGCATTGGCGATCAGCGGACAGTTGTCCGGACCGTTCTTGACGCCATCGCCGTCCTGGTCCTCGTCACAGGCATCGCCCTTTGAGTCCCGGTCTGCGTTCTCCTGATCCGGGTTGGCAATCGCCGGGCAGTTATCCAGCACGTCCTCGATGCCATCACCGTCGCCGTCGTCGTTGTTGTCGCAGGCATCGCCGATGCCGTCGTTGTCCGCGTCCGCCTGTCCGGCATTGGAAACCAGCGGGCAGTTGTCGGCGGCATCATTCAGCCCGTCGTTGTCGGAATCCACATCGCAGGCGTCGCCGATGCCATCGCCGTCGGCGTCGGACTGTAGCGGGTTGAAGATCGTCGGGCAGTTGTCGTCATCATCGGCGATACCGTCCCCGTCGCCCGGGTTCTGTTCGACAACACCGCCCACGGCGGAGTTGGAATCACCGCTGCTGCTGTCGGAGTTACACCCCACCAGCATCAGCAGACTGAACAAACACGTGATGAGCAATCCTACGTTTCCGTATTTCATGGTTACATCTCCCTGTCGCTCTGCTGAGTTCCGGAAATCACATTGAACTCGACCCGGCGGTTGCGCTCGCGGCCTTCCTCGGTGTCGTTCGACATCAGTGGTCGTGATTCGCCATACCCTTTGGCCGTCACCTGGTCGGCCTGGACGCCCTGGTCGATCAGGTAGTCCCGGACGGCCTCGGCGCGGTTCTGGGACAGCGACTGGTTGTAGGCGGCAGCACCCACGTTATCGGTGTGGCCCGCCAACTCGACGCGCAGGTCCGGCTGTCCTTTGAGGGCGCCGGCAGCGCGCTGGAGGATGTCCCGGGCATTGGCGGTCAATCGGTCGGAGTTGAATTCGAAGGTTACGCCCTTGAGCACGACGGTCTGGGTCTGGCCGGAGTCCACACAACCCACGGCATTCACATCGAGACCGCTCAGGGTGTTCGGACACTGGTCGACACCATCGACAACGCCGTCACCATCCGAATCCGCCAGTTCTTTTACCCGGGTCTTTTCCACCACCACGGTTTTCTCGACAACGCGCTCGCGGACGGCGCCAATGGGAATGGTGATCCCCAGTGACAGGTGAATATCCTGGAAGTCGTCATCGTAGGTGTCGTACAGGTAGCGGGCGTCTGCCCTTACCCGCAGTCCGCTATCGGTGAAGGCCGGGCTGAGCACTCCCACCCCGACATTGGCGAACCCACCAAACTCACTGGCGGAGTTGCCATCCACGTCGTTACGGGAAAGACCACCGCCGGCAAAGACAAACGGATCCAGATCGCTGTCGGTCAGGAAGCGGTAGGACACGTCCGCTCCCAAACCCTGCTGATAGGCATCGACACCCACCTCGTCGCCGGTCTCGATCACGTTGGCGAACAGATGCGGCTCGAGCCAGAGCTGTTTGTCCAACTGGAAACCATAGGTCGCACGCACCCCCGAGCCGTACTCGTCGGTCCGGTCGTCATCGGCGATGACATAGACACCCTGGATGGAAAATTCCTGACGATGGCCATCGTCAGAGGACGCCGGTGCAGCCAACAAGGCGCCACCGGGCAACAGAGAACACAACACGCTACATGCAAGTACTTCAGTTATTCGACGTCTCATCGGCTCATCCCTTTTGTTGTCGGGTGCCCCTCACTGACCAAACCCGGTCGTGAGAGCACGTTTCTGAGAGTCCGTTCCGCCGACCGCTTGTGGCGGTGGCCGAAAGCCGTTGCCTGTCTTCTTGTGGAAGAGGCAACTGCTGGCCTCTTCGTGTTCACGGGTGCGGCCCCGGTGAGAGCGGTTATCCGTGAGCACTTGTTGTGCAAAATAGTGAACGTCTGCACGGATTCGCCATGACACATGTGACCACCTGCGCCGGCATCAAAGTCAGGTTCGGTGTGCAGGAATGTCTAATTGCCTGACAAAATGTAACTTTTTGGTACAAAATTACCAAAAACTTAAAACGTAAAATATTGTCAAATTTTTCGGATCGCTGGATTAAATCTGGAAAACCCGTCCAAAAACCGCTAAATGATTGACTCTATTCGCTATCATTGCGATCAAGCCGTCGCTTTGGGTGCGTATTCAGGGAGATAAAAGCGGGGAGAAATGTAACCGGTGGGTTCGAACGGACGTACCCGGCAACGTTGAATTGTAAATTGACCGAGAAAAATGTGACGTTTGTCACACCTGCCAATTCATAAAACACGACGTTGTTGATGATAGGTAGGGCGCCTGCCATCTCAGGGAAGCGATCCGCGAATCAGCGACGTCCCTGACAGGAAGGATCGGTGATGTAGCCGGACGGCCCCCTCCGACATCAGGTGCCCGGGAATAAGACGATAACAAATGGATCAGCAAAGCGAGGTCGGCATGTCGGTTAACGAACAGGTTCTTACCCCCCTGCGCAGCGAACGTTTCCTGCACACGCTCCTCGGCTGGTATGTCCGCACTCGGGAGAATATCGATCTGGGCCCGTTCACCAACCGGGACGATGCATCCGCGGCTTTAAACCGCCATATCCGACAATTCCAGGGCGTCCTGCGACGCGAGCATGGCACCCAGCGTCACGGCATGGACATCCATGACCCCGAAAGCTGCGACAAGCAGAACTGTGCGATTTGCATGGAGGCTCACATCCTGTCCCAGACCCTGCAGATCGGAGCCTAGGTGCTCCGATCGCGCGCTGAGCAACCATCGGTAAGATGCGTCAGGGCGCCTTGCCGTCGTTGAGCGCCAAAGCCCCCTTGACGATGCGGTAGATCACCCAGATAGGAATCACCAGCAGGATGAACCAGCCTATTATGATCGGCAGGGTGATCGCGCCGATCAGCATACCTGCCAAGCCGATCCAGAACGTCTTGATCTGCCAGCGGAAGTGCGGCTCCACCCAGGTCTGTGTGACATCATCCATTTTCACGTAGTTGATGATGACGCCCACCAGGCCGCTGATGCCGCCCACGAAAAACGACAGGGCCTGGAGGATATAGACGGTCACGGCCAAATTCCGGCCAGAGTCGCCCCGACGTGCGACAGGGTCGGCGTCGGCGGGTCGGAAATCGGAGTCGGTCACGTTCGATACCTCTGGGTTCCGGTTTTCCCGCAGTATAGAGGAATCCGTCAGACAGTTGACCCCGTCGCCGGCAGTTCGATGCCGTTGAAAATCAGGTGCAGCGCGATGGCGAGCATCATCAGCGAAATCACACTGTCGATCACCCGCCAGGCCATCGGCCGGGCCAGCACGGGCGCCAAAGCCGAGCCGCCCCATGCCAGCAGTGCAAACCACAGAATCGAGGCACTGGAGGCGCCCGCCACAAAGCCTACCGGTTCCGGTTGCTGGGCGCCCACTGAAGGAATCAGCAGCAGCGTATCCAGATAGACCTGCGGGTTCAGCAGGGTCACCGCCAGCGTGGTCATCAACACCGCGCCGAGACTCCGGCGCCGGGTTTCCTCAGCGGTCAGTCCGCCACGCCCCTGCACCGCCCGGACAAATGCGGTGAACGACAGCCACAGCAGGAAGGCCACGCCCGCCCAGCGCATGACATCCAGCGCCGACGGAAAGGCGATCAGCGCCGCACTGACGCCCAGCATGCCGAGGGTGAACAACGCCACATCCGACCCCATGCAAAGGGCTGCCGCCGACCAGTGATGCTCACGTCGGAACGCCTGCCCCAACAAATAGGCATTCTGGGCACCGATGGCGATGATGATGCCGCCGCATACGACGAGGCCGGTGAGGTAGCTCTGTAACATGGCACATTCTCCTTGAGTTGCAGAGCAAGGCTAATCGAATGCCGCTATACTAAAAAATCATATTGCTAATACTGCATCATTTTTACTTATGCTCGACTACAAACTTCTGGAAGCACTGATTACCGTGGTTGAAACCGGCGGTTTTGAACGGGCCGGCATTGCCCTGGGACTGTCCCAATCGGCGGTGTCCCAGCGCATCAAGCTGCTCGAATCCCGTCTGGGACAGCCGGTACTGACCCGCCACCCGCACCTGCAGGCCACGCCCGCCGGCCGGCGCTTGCTCAACCATGCCCAGCAGGTGCAGTTACTCGAACGCGACCTGCGTCGCCAGATTCCGGAACTGTCGGAGGATCGCACCCGCCTGCGCATTGCCCTGAACGCCGACAGCCTGGCCACCTGGTGGGGAGAGGCCGTCGGCGCCTTCTGCCAGGAGGAGGGGCTGCTGCTCGATATGGTGGTGGAAGACCAGGATGTGGGCTTGCGCCGAATGCGCGAGGGGGATGTGGCCGCCTGTTTGTGCAGCAGCGACCAGCCGGTGGCCGGCGGGCGCTGCATTGCGCTGGGCGATGTGCCCTATCGAGCCTGGGCCAGAGACGACTACGTCCGCCGCTACTTCCCGGACGGCCTCACTGCCGCCGCTTTCAAGGAAGCGCCGGCCATCGTCTTCGGCCCCCACGATCAATTGCAGCACCGCTTCCTGGCCGAGTGCGGCTATCACGGCCGCTTCCCCTATCACCTGTGCCCGTCTTCGGAAGGCTTTATTCGCCTCGCCATGGCCGGCATGGGCTACGGGATGATCCCCGACAACATGATGAGCAACCACGACACGACGCTGAAAGTCCCGGAAGGCGCGCTGGTGGACCTCTCACCCGGCACGACCGTGACGGTGCCCCTCTACTGGCATTACTGGCGCCACGGCGGAGATTTCATGGAGCGCCTGACCCGTCGCATCGAGATGGCCGCGCAGCGCCTGCTGCAGCCAGGTCATCCCCGTTAGTGCTGTTCGCGAGGCCGGTAGCCCAACCGGAAACCGCCCCAGTGGCGCCCCTTGACGTAGATGGGGACGGAGAGATCGTGCATGATCTCTCCGGTATCGCGTCGGTAGGTTTGCAGCAGCATGTCCTGGGTGTGACTGCCGCACCGGGCGCCGGTCCGGTCGTTGAACAGGCGTTTGCTGCGGCTCTTCACCAGATCGACGCTGGGTTTTCCGGTCGGTTCGTGGGCGAAGTCACGGTTATGCGTGGGTACATAACCATCCGGCGCCGTAGCGATGGCAAACACCAGCGATTCATGAGCCTGCTTGACCGGCTCTTGAATGGCGTGAAGGTGACGATCGGTAAAGCGATCGAACCCGCAGTGGTATTTCTGGGGATCGGTGTTGGGGATAGGCTCCCGCCGGCTGTCGAATAACTGGGATTCGGTCAGCGAACCGTCTTTCAGAGCCTGCTCGAACAACTCGCCAATACGATCAGCCCCTTCGCGGGCTTTCTCGTAGAATTGGCGGTGGTAGCTCTCGTCACTGTTCAGGGCAAACGCGGCGTTGGCGTTCTCGGCGATGTCCATCAGGCGTGACGCCTGCTGCGCCAGCCCCTGCACGGCCGTATCGCTTTCTGTCATTTCGTCCCGCAGCGTTTCGATAGCCTGGAACATCTGCTGCAGGCTTTCTTCGTTATGCTGGTCGCCTTCGGCAATACTGGCCACCTGCTGTTCTACCTGCTCGGTCTGGGCGCGGATTTCATTCAGACGTTCGCCAACGTTCTCCACCGACTCCAGTCCATTTTCGATGCTTTGCGCCAGGTTCTCGATCTGTTGCACGATCAAACCGGTGTCGACACGGATGGCCTGCAGAGTCTCGGCCACCTCATCTGTGGCCTGTGACGTGCGACCGGCCAGCTGACGGACTTCATCTGCCACCACGGCGAAGCCGCGGCCCTGATCGCCGGCCCGGGCCGCTTCTATGGCAGCGTTCAGGGCGAGGAGGTTGGTCTGCTCGGCGATCCCCTGAATCACGCTGGTCACGCCCTGGATCTTTTCCGATTTGTCATTCAGTTCCTGGATCTGGCGCAGGGTCTCGGCGGACTGCTCGTGCACCCGACGCACCTCGTCGATGGCGCCGGACAACGCCTCCCGCCCACGGGCGCTCAGGTCACTGACCTGGCGGGACATGCTCGCGGCCTGGGAGGCCTGCTCGGCGGATTGCTTGACGGTGGCGGTGATCTGGCCGGCGTAATCCGCCATCTGGCCGGTTTCCTCCACCTGACGGTCGAGGCGGGCCTTCAGATGGTCGGCGGCAAAGGACACTTCCGCCGCGGAGATGGCATTGGCATCCGCACCGGCGGTCAACGAACGAATCAGCTCACCGCCACTCCCGCGCCCCATCAGCGAGGGGCAAAGCCGCGCAACCGGATTTTGCGGCGCCGGTGTTTCGCCGGCTTCCAGACGAGCCAGGCCCTGTTCCAGCGGGTCCAGCACCCGCACCACGATGATCAGCGTAGCGACCGACAATCCCAGGATCAGGCCGATCAGCAACGCCGTCAGATCCAGTCCTGTGAAATAGCCGGCAAGCGCCAGCAAAACAACAGCGAGCAGTGCGAGAACCACCGCCGGACGACCAATCAGTTTCATGGAACCCCAGCCTCTGAATACAGCGAATCGCTCTCAGATTGCGATCCAGTTTATTGTTCTTGACGTTGCTCCAAGCCTACCAACACGGCACAGGAGGTCACTTGTACTTTAGTTGTTTTTTGCAGGGACCGGTGCAACAGATTGTATCCCGGCCAGGAACAGGCTGACGCGCGCGGCGATTTCGTCGTCGCTCATGAAGTCCAGGTCAATGCTGTTGAGATTGGGAGAGCGGCCGGTGCGAAGCACCTCGTCTCCGCTGTAGAGCACCAGGGTCAGGCGCCCGGATTCGACGGTGTCCATAACCGGTATGATGGCATCGGTGCGATCGATGCGAATCCCCACCCGCAAGTCCGGCACTTTGTCGGCCGGTCGATATCCCAGCGCCTGCATCTGTCGCAGGACCTCACTTTCGACACGATCCAGCAGACGACTGCGGCCGGGAGCCGGTCGGGTTTCGGTTGCAAACGTCCGTGCCGTTTCGGGGACCGGTTGGGCGCCCTTATCCAGAGCCATGGGGGGTAAAGGTTGGAGGGAACAGCCCGCCAGCGCAGTCAGGACGAGCGCCAGCAGGATTCCTGGCAGACGATCGGTTGTGACTGATCGTCTGCGCAAAACAACCGGGATGGTCGCCATGGTGCATCTCCTTTTGGCATTGCTGCCATCAAAGCACCGGGGAGACCATCCCGCAAGCGACACGGCCGGATCAGTTGCTCATGGCATCCTTGGTGTCGTCGTAGCCTTCTTCAGCAGCGTCCGCGGTGTCTTCAGCCGCGTTTTCAACGGCTTCACCGGCTTCCTCAGCACCTTCCTTGGTGTTTTCCCACGCACTGTCGCTCTGGCCAGTCGCGTCTTCATAGGTTTCTTCCATGGAATCGCCGGCATCGTCCATCATATCGCCAGCGTTATCGGCGGCCTGTTCTGCGGATTCCTGCATGTTCTCAGCGGCCGAATCATCATCACTGCAACCGGCCAGTGTCAGGCCCATGATGACGGCAAACGTACCTGCGATCAGCTTCTTCATATTGCTTTCCCTCAGCAAAAATTTGGATTCCAAACGATCGTTTGACTGCCCGTGCAGTGTAGGGGCCAGCGGCACGTCAGCACAATAAACGGACGATTACGCTTTTTTTAACTATGACAAAACGTTAGGAAAGATATGACGCCCCGATCGGCCGTTACGGAGACCGTCGGAGAACGCCGAAAGGCGCCCGAAAATTCAAGAGGGAAGCGCCGCGGTTTCAGACGCCGTTGGCGGGGCGTCCATCCACAAGGAGCAGGTGATCAAGCCGGATCATCTGACCGCGCTCAAGCACCAGGAACTCTTCTCCCGCCCGGGTAAAGACGTCCCGGATACGGTCATGGAACGTTTGTATCTGCCCGGCTTCATCCCGGAACACAATCTCGACCAGACGACGCAGGGTGGCCGCCTCAAGCAAGGCATCGTGGAAGGCACAATCGATCGGTTTGTAGGCATGGCTCATGGAGCATTCTCATCCAGACCAGGACTCGGGGAACATGCTGAAAGATGTCCAAATGGACACCTTTCAGTCTGGTTCAGGATGGCACTTTTAGCCAACCGGGCGGTCGGCGGCTCGGGATCACCCGATGCTCAGAACCATTCCCCGCGCATTTCCAGGCAGGTATCGTCGCGATTCTGCAGCAGCACGATGTCCTGGGCGACGGTCGGCAACTCCCAGTGGAAGAAGTACTGGGCCGCCTGCAGCTTCCCTTCCAGGAAGTTGCGGTCCGCTTCGGTGATGCCGGGTTCTGCCAGACGGGCTTCCGCCACGTTGGCCTGGCGCAGCCACATCCAGGCCACGGAGATATGGCCAAACAGGTGCAGGTAACAGGACGCGTTGGCCAGCACACGATCCGGGCTTTCCTTTTGCAGGGCCGCGCCCAGATCCTGGGTCACTTTCACCGCCCGCTGCAGAGTCTCGCTCAGCGACAGCGCCCACTGCTGGCAGCGCGAGGTGGTGGCCGCTTCCAGGTCCACCTGAAGACGCTGCATCATCAGCTGCAGTCCGTGGCTTCGATCCTGCCAGATCTTGCGGCCAAGCAGATCCAGCGCCTGGATGCCGTTGGTGCCCTCATGGATCGGGTTGAGACGGTTATCCCGCCAGCACTGCTCGACCGGGTACTCCCGGGTGTAGCCGGCGCCGCCGTAGACCTGGATCGCCAGATCATTGGCCTTGGGCCCGTATTCCGACGGCCAGGCCTTCATAACCGGGGTCAGCAGGTCGAGCAACTTGCCGGCTTCCTCGCGA
Organism: Marinobacter sp. NFXS9; assembly: GCF_040148665.1. Classification (NCBI taxonomy): domain Bacteria; kingdom Pseudomonadati; phylum Pseudomonadota; class Gammaproteobacteria; order Pseudomonadales; family Marinobacteraceae; genus Marinobacter; species Marinobacter sp. NFXS9. The sequence goes on from NZ_JAGDDW010000003.1 coordinate 218,411, forward strand.
GCCGTGGCATCCGGGTGGGAGTTCTGGTCATCCACCAGGCGCGCGCCATACAGGCACAGTGCCAGCCCACCCTCGACATAGGCTTTCTGGGCCAGCAGCATGCGGCGCACGTCGGCGTGTTCGATGATCGGCACCGGCGGTTTGGTGGGATCGGGATCGGACGGTTTGCGGCCCTGCAGCCGATCCTTCGCGTACTCCAGGCTGTGCAGGTAACCACGATAGCCAATCACCGCCGCCCCAAAGCCCACACCCAGCCGGGCTTCGTTCATCATCTGGAACATGTACTTCAGGCCCTGGTGCGCCTCGCCCACCAGATAGCCGTGACAGGGCGCATCGTCGCCAAAGCTCAGCGCGGTGGACGTGGTCCCGCGATAACCCAGCTTGTGAATCAGACCCGCCAGCGCCACGCCGTTGCGACCGGTCACGTCACCCTGATCGTCGGTCAGGAATTTGGGCACGATGAACAGCGAGATGCCCTTGACGCCCGGAGGCGCGCCCTTGATCTTGGCGAGCACCAGGTGAACGATGTTGTCGCTGATGGACTGCTCACCGCCGGAGATGTATATCTTGGCGCCCTTGATCAGGTAGTGGCCGTCGTCGGTCGGGGATGCGGTGGTGCGGATATCGCTCAGGGACGATCCGGCATGAGGCTCGGTCAGGGCCATGGTGCCGGTGTAGCGGCCATCCAGCATCGGCGGCAGGTATTTCGCCTTCTGTTCCTCCGAGCCAAACACCTTGATCAGGTTGGCGGCGGCGGTGGTCAGGAAGGGGTAACCCGCGGTGCCCGGGTTGGCGGCCGTAAAGAAGCCGTTGCAGGCGGCCATCACCGACTCCGGCAGCTGCATCCCGCCCAGGTCATAATCGAAACGTCCGGCAATGAAGCCGGCTTCGGCGTAGGCCTTAAACGCCTCTTTCACTTCCGGCAACATCTCCACCTGCCCGTTCACGAACCGGGGCTCTTCCTTGTCCGCCTGGCTGTTGTGCGGCGCGAACTTTTCCCGGGCCATGCGATCGGCGGTTTCGATGACCGCGTCAAAGGTCTCGCGGGAATGCTCATTGAACCGTTCCCGCTCACTCAGGGACGCCGTATCCATCACGTCGTACAGCAGGAAGTCCAGATCGCGTCGGTTAATCAGCGTATCGGTCATGGTGGTTGTTGCCTTTGTTGGGAAATAGCGCAAAGGGTGTCACACCCCGGCATTGGTGAAAACCGTCATTTCTGACACAATCTTGGCGAAAATCGCCAATCCTATCCGAGAGCGACTCAAGCCACATGCAGCGTGTCTCCATCGTCGGTTTTCCCGGCGCCCTTGCCAGCACCATCACCGGCATGATCGACCTGTTCCAACTGGCCGGCGTCACCTGGGCGCGGATTCAGGGCGAACGTCCGGAACGCCGTTTTGAAGTCCGCCTGCTGACCGGGGACGGCGGTCCCTGCCAGTGCCTGAACGGTATCGCGCTGCTTGCACACGGCAGCCTGGCCGATGCCGACCCGGGGGATCTGATCCTGGTGCCGACCATTGGTGGGCCGATCGAGGAGACGCTGGAACAGGCAGGCCCCCTGCTAGACTGGCTGCGACAGCAGGCCGATCAGGGCAAGTCGATTGCCAGCAACTGTACCGGCGCCTTCCTGCTGGCCGAAGCGGGTCTGCTGGATGGGCGTAAGGCCACCACTCACTGGGGATTCAGCCCGCTGTTCCGGCAACGCTACCCCAACGTGGATTGCGTGCCGGAACAGCTGGTCACGGTGGATGGCCCGATTGCCTGTGCCGGGGGCGGAACCGCCTGGTGGGATCTGGGCATCCTGCTGATCGAGCGTTATGCCGGCGCACAGGTTGCCCGCGAACTGGCCAAGGCGTTTGTGGTGGACGCAGGCCGACGCAGCCAGGCGCCGTATGCGGCTCTGCAGACCCGGCGTTATCATCAGGACGACACCATCCTGGCGTTACAGGACTGGCTCGATGGCCGTTTTACCCATCCGCTGAGCATGGAGGATATGGCGCATCAGTCTGGACTGAGCACCCGCTCGCTGCTGCGCCGGTTCAAGGCGGCGACCGGCGAAACACCCCATCGCTATTTACAGCTGTTACGAGTCGAATCCGCCCGCCACTTGCTGGAAACCACCGCACGCTCGGTGGAGCAAATTACCCAGGCGGTGGGCTATGAGGACGTCAGTTCCTTTTCCCGGCTGTTCAAGGACAGCACCGGGCTGTCCCCCAATGCGTACCGGTCACGACTCGGCCGTTGAGCCTTCCAGGAAATCCACGAAACGTCCCGCAGCGGGCGATAGGCGACGGTCCCGGTGGAACAATTGATACAGGGGCCGAGACAGGGCCGGCATCGCCGGCGGCTCGATCAACGTGACGCGACCGAGCTCCAGGAGGTCGGCGGCCACGACCCGTGGCACAATCGCCAAACCAGCGCCACAGGCGACCGACCGGGCAATCGCTTCGTTGCTGCCGGCTTCCATCAGGGACGCCGGAGCGATCTTCAGATCCGCCATCAGCTGCCGGGTTACCTCCCGGGTTCCGGATCCGGGTTCACGCAGGACCCAGCGTTCGCCGTTCAACGCGTCCAACGACGATCCGGACAGGCTCTGCGCCCAATCCGGCGGCCCGATAATGATCAGGGCATCCTGCTGCCAGTGACGACTCTCCAGGCGTTCGTCGGCGACGGCGCCCTCCACCAGGGCCACATCCACTTCGCAGTCAATCAGCCAGCGACTGACCGATTCCGTATTGCCCGCCCGCACTTCGATGGCGATGTCCGGCCAGGCATCGGCAAACAGCGCCAGGTAAGGACCCAGCCAGTAGCCGGCAATCGTCGTGCTGGCCCCCACCACCAGCGCGCCCTTGCGCAGGCCAACCCGGGCGTGGATATCGTCGATGGCCGCTTTCTCCAGGGCAAAAATGCCCCGGGCATGCTCGAACAGCACCTCGCCGATCGGCGTCAGCTTCACCCGCGATTTTGCGCCGCCCTGGCGTTGTGCACGCTCAACCAAAGCCACATCCAGCTGATGCTCCAGTTCGCGCACGCCCTTGGACACGGCCGGCTGACTGATGTGCAGCGCCTCCGCCGCTCGCGAAAAACTGCCCTCGCGGGCCACGTTGAAGAAGATGCGTAGCAGGTGCAGATTCATGGCCATAACCTGAAGTTATTCCAGAATGAAAACTATATATTCGTTTTATTTATAAGCAAACCCTACCGTGTCCTTCACATCGAGACCACTTCGGAGGACACGGCCATGATGGGTCGATTGACACACGCCCTGCTGACGACACCCCACAACCCCCTGCCCCGGCTTCGCCATCGCGAGTTCCGACTGGGCGTGATCCTGGTTCTGGCGGTGGCTGTGATCAGCCTGCGGCTGGCTCATAATCCCTGGGTGGCGGCCCATGGTCTCAGCCCGCTGACTATCGGGGTCGTCCTCGGGATTGTCCTGGGCAACACCGTCTTTCCCCGCATTGCCCACGAAACCGCGGCCGGCGTGGACTTTTCCAAGAATAGTCTGCTCAGGCTCGGGATTATCCTCTATGGCTTCCGCATCACGTTTCAGGCGATTGCCGCCGTGGGCTGGAGCGGGGTTTTGACCGACGTGGCGACGCTGACGCTCACGTTCATGCTGGCCCTGTTTCTGGGACGTCGCTTACTGGGACTGGATCGGGAAACCGCTGTCCTGATCGGCGCCGGCAGCTCGATCTGCGGGGCCGCGGCCATTATGGCGGCCGAACCGGTGGTCCGCGCCCAGTCGCACAAGGTCTCGGTGGCTGTGGCAACGGTCGTCGTCTTCGGAACACTGGGAATGTTCCTCTACCCGGCGATCTACCCCTGGCTGGGCCTGTCCGAGCACGCGTACGGCCTTTATGTGGGTTCCACCGTCCATGAAGTGGCGCAGGTGGTCGCGGCAGGCAACGCCATCAGCCCGGCCGCCGGCAATACCGCGGTGATCGAAAAGATGTTGCGGGTGATGATGCTGGCGCCGTTCCTGTTGTTGCTGGGCCAGTGGTTGCGGCGGCACCAGCAACACGGTGATCAAACCAGAGCCGGTCTGGGCATTCCCTGGTTTGCGGTCATTTTCCTGGCCGTCAGCGCTCTCAACTCAATCCACGTGGTGCCGGCAGAGCTCGTCAATGGTTTGATTGCGCTGGATACGGTACTGCTGACCATGGCCATGACCGCTCTGGGACTGCGCACCCACATCGGGGCGGTGCGTCAGGCGGGGGTACGGCCGCTGTTATTGGGCGGTCTGCTGTTTGGCTTTCTGGTGGTCGCAGGGTACGGCATGAATCTGGCCATTTCCGCCCTGTCATAAGGGCCACACAAGCCCGGAACCTTCCGGCTTGTGTGGCGCCCGCCCGCAAGAATGGGTAGTATGCGTCGCGATCGCCTTAATCCAGTCAGGGTGTTGTCGGCCAGCCACGCCGGCCCCACATCCGGACTTTCTTGCGTGCAGTGACAGGAGTTCCCGGCTCAGGAAGGGCCAGCACCGCTTATGTTTTTACGTCTGTTCCAGCGAAGACGCGTTTACACCCGCTTCACCCGTCGCCTCCAGAATGACATGCGGACACGGTTATTACGTGCGGCCGGATGGCTGGCGCTCCTGTCCGGCCTGCATGTCCTGGCGATGCTCTATTTCGAGCAACTCACCATCGGCGATGCCCTCTGGCTGACCGTTACCACACTGACGACCGTCGGCTATGGCGACCTTTCGGCGTCTACTGCCATGGGGCGCCTTTGCACCACACTCCTGCTGTACATCGCGGGCATTACACTGCTGGCGGAGCTGGCGAGCGACTACATCGATTTTCGAATCAAACGAAAAGATCACATGATCAAAGGCTTGTGGAGGTGGGACATGTCCGATCACATTCTTATCATCAACAGTCCAAAGGCCAACGCGGCACTGTACTTTGAACGGCTGGTGGGCCAGATCCGGGCCGCGGACGGTTTTTCTGAAGCGCCGGTGCAGCTACTGACCGATGCTTTCCCGAACGGACTGCCCACGCAACTGAGGGAGATGGGCGTTGTCCATTACCACGGCAGCCCTTCCGAACAACAGGCACTGGCCGCAACAACGCCCGCTGCCGCCAAAGCGATCATCGTGCTGGCGGGCGATGAATACAAGCGCGCTTCGGATAGCATCACGCTGGACGTCCTGTTGCAGCTTTCCGAAATGTGCGAGGGCCACCCGCCCTACACTGTGGCCGAGTGTGTCCAGGAGCGGAATCGGCCCCGCCTCGAACGGGCCGGCGCCAACACCACCATCCGTCCGGTGCGGGCCTATCCCGAAATTCTGGTCCGTTCCATCGTCGCCCCCGGCGCCGAGAAAATCCTGGAGAACCTGTTTACCCACCAGGACGACCACACGCTCCGCTTTGACATCCCTCTGAGCGACGCAACCTGGTCAACGAGCGTCTGCCGGCTGATGGAAAAAGGACTCGGAACGCTGCTGGCGTACGTGGACGATCTCGGACACGTGCAATGCCACCCGGCCGCCGATCACCGGTTTGATGCCTGCGCCCTCATCATGATGGTGCATGAGGATCGCATTCCCACTGAGTACGATGTTCGCGAAGCACTCGGCGCGACCGACTGAGCCAATACGCTGCCACAGGATCCAATCATCAGGAGCCCCGATATGAGCCATTCATTCGATACCCTTAAATCGCTGGTCCAGCAGTTGCCGCTGACCGTGCTGGAAGAACACGCCGATGAGCAGATGCTGATCGTCGAGGCGCCGACAAGCGGCATCCATAACCTGGTGCTCGACTGCGAGGATGACATCCTCGTCATCGAGCAGGTCATCGCAAAGCTTGCGCAGCCGGACGCCGACTGCCTGCGGACCCTGCTGCAGATCAACCGGGAAACCGTCCATGGCGCCCTGTGCCTGGATGAATCCGGCCGCACACTGATTTTCCGGGACACGCTGCAGCTGGAAAACATTGACCTCAACGAACTGGAAGGCTCCATCAATGCCCTGAGCCTGATGCTGGCCGAACACGCTGACCAGTTGATTACTTACGCCCGCCAAGGAGGTGACGTCGCATGAACCTGTTCAAACGTCTTTTCAAGTTCGGCTCTGCCGAGGCGCACGCCGCCATCGACAAGATGGAAGACCCCATCAAGATGAGTGAGCAGGCCATCCGGGATCTCAAGGGGGACTTGGACAACAGCCTGCAAAGTCTGGCCGAGGTCAAGGCCATCGCCATCCGCAGCCGGCGCGAGACCGAACAGGCCGGCGCCGAGGCCGACGATTACAAGCACAAGGCCATGCGTCTGTTGCAGCGCGCCTCTTCGGGAGAGCTGACACAGGAAGAAGCCGACCGGCTGGCCAGCCGCGCGCTGGAACAGCAGACACAGGCCCAGCAGAATGCCGAGCGCGCTAAGGGCGAACGCGACAAGTACGATCGCATGGCGGCCGACCTGGAGTACCGGATCCAGGACCTGCGCAGCCAGATCACCCAGTGGGAGAACGAGCTGAAGACGCTCAAGGCCCGCGCCAAGGTCAGTAGCGCCACCAAGAAGATCAACCGGCAGATGGCCCAGATCGACTCGTCCTCGACCATTGCCACGCTCGAGAAAATGCGGACCCGCGTTGAGGAAGAGGAAGCGCTGGCCGAGTCCTACGGTGACATGGCCAAACCCACACGCAGCCTGGACGACGAGATCGATCAGGCGCTGGGTTCGTCCGGCGGTTCCGCCTCGCTGGAGACACTGAAACAGGAAATGGGTCTGAACGACGACGGCAACCGGTCGGATAAAGCCTAAGGAGTCGTCGTGGTTAACCTGCTATTGGTTATCGGGTTCATTGCCCTCGGCGTGATTGGCTACCGGACCTGGCAAGCGGACCGGACACCCCGGACCGGCCCGGAAGCCCCGGTCTCGCCGGGGTCGGGAACGATTGAGCAGGCCGGCCCGGGTGGCGTCCTGCAGTTGCCACCCCATGGTCCGAACCGCGAAGAACAGGATGTCCGGGTCAGGGCCCGGCACACCTACCGTCAGGACGGCTACGCCTGGTTCGAGCTGGAATGTGAGGCGGGCCATGGCACCGTTTGGGTGGATGTCGAGCGCGACGATGAACTGGAAGCGAGCGTCACACTGAAACGCCTGTCGCTGGAAGAGCTCGGCCTCACGCCGTCTTCGCTGTCGGGCCATCAGGCGCCGGCGAAAACCCTGGTTGTTGATGGCATCACCTTCCGTTTCTCGGAACAGGGCCGGGCCTGCTTCCTGCGCGAGAGCGATCCGGACCAGGCCGAGGACGTCACGTTCTGGGATTACGAAGGTGACGACGATCGCCACGACCTGGGTATCGAGCGCTGGGGCGACGATTGCCGCGCCTACCTCACCGAACGCATCAACCCTGAACGGATCAGAATTTACAGTCTCGGAGGAACAACGTGAACCTGTTGGAGATGGACTTTCAACACCTGGGACGGGGGGCCAGCATGCTGGCCCTTTTCCTTGTCCTGTTTGTTGTCGCCAAGGGCCTGAAGCGCTGGCTGACGCCCTACGACATCGACCGTGAATTGACCGGCAACGACAACGTCGCGCAGGCGTGTGGCCTCGCCGGCTACTACGCAGGCTTCACCGTGCTGTTCTGCGGTGCTTACCTGGGGCCCAGCCAGGGCTGGCTGATGGACCTGGCGGTGGTGGCCGGCTATACCTGTCTTGGCCTGGTTCTGCTCACGGTCTCCCGTTACCTTAATGACCGCTTCATCCTGCACGAATTCTCTATCGCGGTGGCCATCCGTGACGATCACAACAAGGCGGCCGGCGTCGTCCAGGGCGCCAACTATCTGGCGTCGGCGTTTGTCGTCGCCGGAGCAATTCACGGAGAAGGCGGCGGCGTTATCACGGCCCTGGTCTTCTACGCCATCGGCCAGATAGCGCTGCTGCTGTTCAGTCGTCTTTACGAGTGGCTGACCCCCTACCGTATCCAGGATGAGATCGCGGGCGCGAATCTCGCCGCGGGCCTGGGGTTTGGCGGCAGCATGGTCGCCATCAGCCTGGTCATCATGGCCGCCACGAACGACGACTTCGTCAGCTGGACGGCCAACCTGTCCTGGCTCGGCATCAACATCCTGGGCGTGTTCATCTACCTGATTGGCGCGCGGCTGTTCTTTGACAAGGTCCTGATCAGCCGGGATGACCTCAATCGCGAAATCGCGCAAGACCGCAATACCGGCGCGGGACTCCTGGAGTTCGCCAGCGCCATCAGTTTTGCCGCCGTCCTGTATTTCATGATCGGGTGAACCATGACCGAGACCAAATCCCAGAAAGCCATCATTCGTCGACTGCTTTTCCTGTTCGCGGCGCTGTCGCTCTTCACATCCCTGGTGATCAACCTCGTCGGCGGACAGCCGAAAGTCAGCGACACCGTCCTTGCAGCGGGCGGCACCCTTGGCCCCATCCACATCGATGAGCCCAATACCATCCTGCGTGTCCGCGTCCGGCAGAACCTGCCGCTCAACCACTGGAGCTACGTTACCCTGGAGTTGCTGGACGATCAGAAACGCTACCTCACCGGTTTCGGTGACGAGTTCTGGTCTGAGGACGGCTACGACTCCGACGGCTACTACTGGCGGGAATCCGAAGGCACCTACAAGGCCCGCGTCACGGTCCCCAAGGCCGGTGACTACTACCTGAAGGTCAAGCCGGAAAGCAACCTGAGCAGCGGGCAAAAGCGCACCGGCAACATTGCCGTCAGCGTGAAGACGGCGTCCTTCAGCCCCATCCCGCACCTGGCCGCCGGCATCATTGCCATCATCGCCTGGTTCGTCCTCGGCTTCATCGGCGGCGGAACCAGTCCCCTGGCGGCGCTTCGCGAACACTGATTGGAAAGGAATTCCCCCATGCGACTCGGAACAGGCGTCACGCTGGCCCTGCTTGGCGTGATCTATCTTGCGCTCTTCTCATTCAGTAACGATGGGTACGGCTACACCGGCTACAACGGGTACAGCCACGGCCCGTCCTTCTGGTACTTCGGGGGCCCGAGCTACTACCCCAACCGCAGCCTGCGTAACGGCAGTCTCGGCGGCCCGGGGGATCGTGGCGCGGGCATCCATTACGGTAAATAAGTCATGACAACCGACGTATCCGACAACAGAGCAAACCGTCAGAAGCGGGTGCTGATTGGCTCGATCCTGATCGCCGGACTGTGCTCGATCATCTACGAACTGCTGATCAGCACCACCGCGTCCTACTTCCTGGGCGACAGCATTCGCCAGTTCTCCATCACCATCGGCGTCTATATGGCGGCGATGGGGCTCGGGTCCTGGCTGTCCCGGTGGATCAATGGCAACCTGCTGTTCGCATTCATCGCCGTGGAGCTGGTACTGGGGCTCCTGGGTGGACTTTGCGTCCCACTGCTGTATCTCGCCTACGCTTACACGGACCTGGTCCAGCCGATCATGATCCTGCTGATCCTGGGCGTGGGGGTGCTGACGGGGCTCGAGGTGCCGCTGCTCACCCGTTTGCTGGAAAACCAGGACATCCTCGCCAAGAACCTGTCGAACGTCCTGTCGCTGGATTATCTGGGCGCGCTGGTGGCGACCATCGCCTTCCCGTTTGCGGTGTTGCCCTGGCTGGGCGTGTTCCAGTCGTCCCTGGTGTCTGGCCTGATCAACATCGCCCTGGGTCTGCTGAACCTTTGGTACTTCGCGCCCCAGCTCGATCTAAGCCGAAAGCGGCTGCTCACTCTTTCAGGCACGATGGTCACCGGATTTCTGGTGGTCCTGCTCAGCATTTCCCAATGGCTGGTGGCGGACTGGAGCAACAGCCTGTACAGCGACCGAGTCGTCTATCGCAAGCAGACGCCCTACCAGACCATTGTGCTCACTCAGTACAAGGACGACCTGCGGCTGTTTCTCAACGGCAATCTCCAGTTCTCGTCAGTGGACGAATACCGCTACCACGACGCCCTGGTCCATATTCCGCTGTCACAGCATCCGGATCCGGAGAACGTCCTGCTGCTGGGCGCCGGCGACGGCATGGCCGCGCGTGAGCTGCTCAAGTACGACAGCATCAGGCACATCACCCTGGTGGACCTGGATCCGGCCGTGGTCAACCTGGCCCGCCATGACTCGCGTCTGACCGAGCTGAACCGGAACAGCCTTAACAATCCTCGCGTCAACACGATCTCAAGCGATGCGATGGTCTACCTCAGGGATACTGACAGCAAATACGACGTCATCCTTGCGGACCTGCCCGACCCCAACAACGTCTCGCTGGCCCGGCTGTATAGCCGGGAGTTCTACAGGCTGGTCCGTCAGCACCTGAACGCCGGCGGGATATTCACAACACAGGCCACCAGCCCTTACTTCGCCACCAACGCGTTCTGGTCCGTGGACCACTCGGTGAAGGCGGCGGGGTTCACGACGGTGACGCCCTACCACGTGCAGGTTCCGTCCTTCGGGGAATGGGGGTTTGTCTTTGCCAGGACCAGCGCCCAACCGCTGACGCCAAAGGCGCCGTTGGTCGACACCCGCTATCTGGACAAGACCAGCTTCCGGGAAGCCCTGACGTTCGCACGTGACCTGAAACCCCAAGCTGATGTGCAGGTCAGCTCCCTGGACAACCCAACCGTTCACGATTACTACATGAACGGTTGGCAGTACTGGCATTGATGCCCTAGATCGCAGCAGCCACTTCCGTGCCCTGACGAATGGCCCGCTTGGCATCCAGCTCTTCCGCCAAATCGGCACCGCCGATCAGATGGGCCTGGATGCCAGCGCCGGAAAGCTGGTCAAAGAGCTCGCGGAACGACTCCTGACCCGCGCAAATCACCACGTTATCCACCGCCAGCACCCGCTTCTCACCCGGCCCGCCGTCCTTTTCGGTGACGGTGATGTGCAGCCCCTCGTCGTCAATCCGATCGTAGGAGCAACCCCGCAGCATTTCCACGTCACGGTGTTTGAGGCTGTTGCGGTGGACCCAGCCGGAAGTCTTGCCGAGGCCCTTGCCAACCTTGGTGGTCTTACGTTGCATCAGGTAGATCTTGCGGGGTGACGAGGTGGGTTCCCGTTCTGCCAGACCGCCGGGGCCTTCAAACTCGGGGTTTACCCCCCACTCCTTTTGCCACGCCAGCACGCTGACCTGTTCGCCTTCCGGCTGATGATTGAAATCGTGGGTCAGGAATTCACTGACGTCGAAGCCAATACCGCCGGCCCCAATCACCGCGACAGTCTTGCCCACCGGCTTGTTGCGGCGCAGCACGTCGAGATAGCCCAGCACTTTGGGGTGGTCGATGCCGTCGATTTTCGGGGTGCGGGGCCGCACGCCGGTGGCGACGATCACCTCGTCAAAGCCCTTGGCTTTCAGGGCCTCGACATCCACCCGGGTATTCAGCTGCAGGTCGACGCCTAGCAGCTCGATCTGGCGTCGGTAGTAGCGCAGGGTTTCGTAGAACTCTTCCTTGCCGGGAATACGCTTGGCGTAGTTGAACTGCCCGCCGATGTCGCCGTCCGCTTCGAACAGGGTGACCCAATAGCCGCGCTTGGCTGCGGTAGTCGCTGCTGCCAATCCGGCCGGGCCGGCACCCACCACGGCCACGCGCTTGCGGACCGGAGCAACCGTCAGCGTCAATTCGGTTTCATGACAGGCTCGGGGATTGACCAGGCACGACGCTTTCTTCGCCTGGAACACGTGGTCGAGGCACGCCTGGTTGCAGGCGATGCAGGTGTTGATCTCGTCGGACCGGCCCTGCTCGGCCTTGCGCACGAACTCGCTGTCCGCCAGCAGGGGCCGGGCCATGGACACCATGTCCGCCTTGCCGCCCGCCAGGATCTCTTCGCCTTTTTCCGGCGTGTTGATGCGGTTCGTGGTGCAGACCGGGATGTCCACTTCGCCATAAAACTTGGCGGTTACATCGGCAAAGCCGCCGCGGGGAACCGAGGTGACGATGGTCGGCACCCGGGCTTCGTGCCAACCAATGCCGGTGTTGATGATGGTGGCACCGGCCTGCTCGATAGCTTTACCCAGGGTCACGATCTGATCCCAGGTCTGGCCGCCTTCCACCAGATCCAGCATGGAGAGCCGGTAGATGATGATGAACTCCGGCCCTACCGCTTCACGCATGCGGCGCACGATCTCCACCGGCAGACGCATCCGGTTTTCGTAGGGGCCACCCCACTTGTCGGTGCGCTTGTTGGTCCGCTCGCACAGGAACTGATTGATGAAGTAGCCTTCCGAGCCCATGACCTCGACGCCGTCGTAGCCGGCAAACTTCGCCAGTTTCGCCGCGTTGACGAAATCGTCGATCTGACGCTCGACGCCCTTGGTGGACAACGCCCGCGCCTTGAACGGACTGATCGGCGCCTTGGTGGCCGAGGCCGAGACGATCAACGGCTGATAGCCATAGCGCCCAGCATGCAGCAGTTGCAGGCAGATCTTGCCGCCGGCTTCGTGGACCGCGCCGGTGACCTGGCGGTGCAGGAAGGCCGTGGCCCGGTTGTTCATGGTGGACGACAGCGGGGCCAACTGCCCGACCAGGTTCGGCGAAAAGCCACCGGTCACCATCAGCCCCACGCCGCCTTCGGCCCGTTCCGCAAAATAGCGGGCCAGTTTGTGGGTGTTCCAGAAGCGGTCTTCCAGGCCGGTGTGCATGGAGCCCATCAGCACCCGGTTCTTCAGTTCGGTAAAGCCCAGGTCGAGGGGCTTGAGAAGATTGGGATACGCGGTTGTCATGTCTCGGTGCCCTTTTATCGCGTTCTCATCAGGAGCCGACATGGTAGCATGCCCGTCTACGACTAATGGATAAGAAACGTGGTATTTATGGCCAATAATCAATCAGATCGGGTCCTGCTCGACATCGAGGGCGGTATCGCCACCGTGACACTCAATCGGCCGGACAAGTACAACGGGCTGGATATGCCCATGTTCGAAGCCGTTGCAGCCACTGCCCGCACACTTCGCAAGGAACGGCAGGTGCGCGCGATCGTGCTCAAGGGCAACGGCGAGGCGTTCTGCTCCGGTCTGGATGTGAAAGGCGTCAGCAAGAAACCGGTCAACTTTCTCAAGCTCCTGGTCAAACCCGGTCGCCGGGTCAGCAACCTCGCCCAGGACGTAGGCTACCTCTGGCGTGAGGTACCGGCCCCGGTTATTGCCGCGACCCACGGCTACTGTTTCGGCGGCGGTTTCCAGATCGCCCTTGGCGCGGACTTCCGCTACACCACGCCGGACTGCGAATTTTCCATCATGGAAGCCAAGTGGGGACTGATTCCAGACATGAGCCTGACCGTCACCCTGCCCGAGCTGATCCCCATCGATCTGGCCAAGGAACTGACCATGACGGCACGCCGGTTCAACGGCAACGAAGCGAAGGAAATGGGGCTGGTGACCCGCGTCTGCGACGATCCGGTGGCCGAAGCCTATGCTTTCGCCGACACCCTGGCGCAGCAGTCGCCGGATGCCGTGGCCGCGGCCAAGCTGCTGTTCAATCGCGCCTGGCAGGCCGATGACAAAACCAGTCTGGATTGGGAAACCCGACTGCAGAAGAAGATCATTGCCCGCGCCAACCAACGCACCGCGATCGCGCGCAACAGTGGACAACCCGATAAAGAATACGGGGATCGCCGAAATTTCTGATCCGTGATGTCAAAGAGTGGTAAAGAATGATCGGGCAGAAGCACCCGGACTCGGCGCCCGGGTGCCTGCATTCCAATGCGCGATTACTTGGACATCATGCCTTTCTCGAATTCTTCATTACTGATATTGCCATCCCCGTCCGTATCCATTTCATGCATCTTCATCATCCGGCTTTCTTCTTCGGAGTGGGCCTTGCCTGCGGCGGAACTGCCATAAACGTTCAGCTCATCCTCGCTGATCATGCCATCACCGTTTTTATCCATTTCCTCAAAGGTCGGCGCGTGCCCCATCTTTTCACTCATCCGGTCGGCTTCGCCGCCCGATTTGTCGCCGGCATCCCCGGCGTAGGTCAGAGTAGAAAAAGCGAACGACAGAACGACAAGGGGGAACATCCAGATTTTCATAATGATTCTCCTGCCTGAAGCCGCCTCACAGCGAGGGTGAACCGACTCCACGTCATGCAACAGAGATCAAAACGGCTGGACTGCATTTGATCGGGGTTTAAGACACCCAGGTTCGACTGCCACCGGGCCTGGTCTTCGACAGCGCGCTTGTGCGGTCATTGAAACCCAACCGGATTATGGCGGCTGTCATTCCTATTGAAGTTTAAGCTGGTGCAATCGGCAACCACCAAAGCACGATCATTCGCGCGAATCTTGACGCTGCTCGGATATCCGGATTAAAAAAGCCCGGACCTAAGCCGGGCTCAATCGTCGGAATCAGATAGGAATTGGACCGCTACTGTTTCATATCCGCGGGTTTTTCGGCGTCAGCCCCTTTCTGGAACTCACCCCGGGTAATCTTGCCATCCTGATTGCGATCACGGGCCTTGAGCATCATACGGTTGCGCTCGGCCTCGGTGTCACCCATGCCGGCTGCGGTGCTGCCGTAGACGTTCAGCTCGTCTTCGGTGATCGCGCCATCGTTGTTGGCATCCAGGGTATCGAAATCTTCGTGCATGGTTTGCATCGCCTTCCCTTGACCATGGCTCATTCCCGACTCCTGGCGATCCGCATGGCTGGAACCTTCCTGACTCATACTGCCGGCCCAGACGGCCGGTGCAGCCATCATCATCGATGCAGTGACAGCGAACGTTATCGTCCTGATCTTCATAACGCCTCTTTCTTGTGGTGGCACTTTATGACTCGTCGCTTTTGACCGGCACACACCGGCCTCGACAGCCCAACCGCGACCGCAAAATTCCACGGCAGGCTTACATGGGGCTACGGCTGTCCACGTCATCTGGATTCACCGAAAACCCTGCATCTATTGAAGACGCCAACGTCGTCACTGGCCAATGAAACATCTGTAAGCCGTCCGCAATCGCCGCAATTGCTTGACCTGCCGGTCACGCCACGTATCATCATCGCTCAGGATTAACGAGGATGAGCCCGAATCCCCGGACTCACCTAACGGAGCATTCATGTCCGAACCGCCCCGTACATCGATCATGACCCATGCCGAGCCGGATGCCTTTATCCCCCTGCGTCCCGGCCGCCTCCCCTATTTCCCCGATCCGCCCAGCGCCCGCTGATCTCAAGTCGATTGCGCTGATGTTGTGCAGGGCGTTTGTCTGAGGGCTAAACTCAGGCTGCTCCTGTCGATGAGCGTCAGCATCCACGAATCAAGAAGAATGAGGTTTCAATGACCCTCGCGCTGGTCGTTTTACTGCCTTTCCTGGGCGCTATTGTGGCGCCGTTATTTGCCCAGGCCGGGCGCACAACGATTGCCATTGCCTCGTCGGTGCCGCCGGTCGTCGCCCTGGCGGCCCTTTATCCGCTCTGGCCGGCGCTCGAAGCCGGTCACGTTCTGGTGCAGACCCACAGCTGGCTGCCGGATATCGGCCTGTCCCTCAGTTTCCGGTTGGACGGCCTGTCCCTGCTGTTTGCGTTGCTGATCCTGATCATCGGCCTGCTGATCATCCTGTACTCGCGCTATTACCTGAAAAAGCACGAAAATGTCGGCAAGTTCTATTCCCTGCTGCTGACTTTCATGGGGTCGATGCTGGGTATCGTGCTATCCAGCAACCTGATTTTGATGCTGATCTTCTGGGAGCTGACCAGCCTGGTGTCTTTCCTGCTGATCAGTTTCTGGAACGACAAACAGGATGCCCGGCGCGGCGCCCGCATGGCGTTGGCGGTCACCGGCGGCGGCGGATTGGCCCTGCTGGCCGGCGTGCTGTTGATTGGTCAGGTGGTCGGCAGCTACGAGCTGGATAACGTCCTGGCCGCGGCGGACCTGATCAAGGCCCACGCACTCTATCCGGTGATCCTGGTGCTGGTGCTACTGGGGGCCTTTACCAAATCCGCCCAGTTTCCCTTCCACTTCTGGCTGCCTCACGCCATGCAGGCCCCCACGCCGGTGTCCGCCTATCTGCACTCGGCCACCATGGTCAAGGCCGGCATTTTCCTGATGGCGCGGCTCTATCCCGTATTGGCCGGCACACCGGAGTGGTTCTACCTGGTGAGCTTTACCGGCATGGTGACGTTGCTGTTGGGCGCCTACGTGGCCCTGTTCAAACACGACATGAAAGGCCTGCTGGCGCACTCCACCGTCAGCCACCTGGGCCTGATTACCCTGCTGTTCGGCATGGGGACCAAGCTGGCTGCCGTGGCCGCCGTATTCCACGTCATCAACCACGCCACCTTCAAGGCGTCGCTGTTCATGGCCACCGGCATTATCGACCACGAGACCGGCACCCGGGACATGCGCCGTATCAATGGGCTATGGCAGTTCATGCCCTACACCGCCACGCTGTCGATGGTGGCCGCGGCCTCCATGGCCGGGGTACCGCTGCTGAACGGTTTCCTCTCCAAGGAGATGTTCTTTGCCGAGTCGCTGGAGCTGAACCTGCCGGGTCTGTGGGCCTACCTGCCTCCGGTGATCGCCACCCTGGCGGGGATTTTTGCGGTGGCTTACTCAGCCCGTTTTATCCACGACGTATTCTTCAACGGCAAACCGGTGGACCTGCCGATCTACCCGCCTCACGAGCCGCCGCGCTACATGAAGATTCCGGTGGAGATCCTGGTATTCGCCTGTGTGATGGTAGGGGTGTTCCCGGCCATTTCTGTAGGGCCACTGCTCAATGCCGCGTCTGCCGCTACACTCGCCGGCGACGTACCCGACTACCAGCTGGCGGTGATCCACGGGTTCAACCTGCCGCTGATGATGAGCTTCATTGCCTTTTTCGGCGGGCTGCTGATGTACACCCAGCGCCAGAAATTCTTCGACTTTCACGCCCGTTTCAGGGAGATCGACGAGAAAGCCGTGTTTGAGGCGATTGTTGCCCGAATTTCCGAAAAAGCCCGGGCATTGACGGCCCTGATCGAAAACGGCTCACTGCAACGCTATGCCATGCTGCTGATCGGGGCGGCCATCGTGGTCGCGCTCTACCCGGTGGTCGACCTGGGCGTGTCGATCGGCTCGATGGGTATTTCACCGATCGATGCCCCCACAGCCATGGGCGGTGTGATCCTGATCGTCTGCGCGCTCGGTACAGCCGCCATGCATCGGGAACGTTTGTATGCCTTGATTCTGCTGAGTGTCGTGGGGCTGATGGTGGCGCTCGGCTTTGCCCGGTTCTCGGCTCCGGATCTGGCGATGACCCAGCTGTCCGTCGAAGTAGTCACCATCGTACTGCTGATGCTGGCGCTGTATTACCTGCCCTCCTGGACGCCAATGGAAGCCAGCCGCTTCCGGCGCTGGCGGGATATCGTGATCGCGCTGCTGGCCGGCGCAGGGATGTTCCTGGTCACCCTGGCCATGCTGACCCGACCGTTCGATTCCATCTCCAGCTACTTCCTGGAGAACAGCGTCTCCGGCGGCGGGGGTTCCAACGTGGTCAACGTGATCCTGGTGGATTTCCGGGGCTTCGATACCCTGGGCGAGATCACCGTGCTGGGCATTGCCGCGCTGGGGATCTTCGCCATGCTGCGCGACACCAAGCTGACGGCGCCGCCGACGGACGGCCAGGGGCACGCCTGGTCCACGGACGCCCACCCGACCATGCTGCAGCAGATTTCCCGGCCGCTGCTGCCACTGGCGCTGATGGTGTCGGTCTACATCTTCCTGCGCGGGCACAACCTGCCCGGCGGCGGCTTTATTGCCGGCCTGGTAACCTCGGTGGCGCTGATCGTCCAGTACATTGCCAGTGGCATGCGCTGGAGCCACCGGCGCATGCCGTTCAGCCTGCGCACGCCCATCGGGCTGGGGCTGCTGGCCGCCACGGTGACCGGTATGGCGAGTTTCGCCTTCGGCTTCCCGTTCCTGACGTCCACCTTCAGCCATATTCACTGGCCGGTGGTCGGTGACTTCGAGTTGGCCTCGGCCATGGCCTTCGATATTGGCGTGTACCTGGCCGTTGTCGGCGCCGCGCTCACCATCCTGGCGAGCCTGGGACGCCTGTCCATCAAATCCGATGCCATGCCGGAGGACTCGTAATGGAAATTCTGTTTGCCCTCATCATCGGCACCCTGACCGCTTCCGGTGTCTATCTCATTCTGCGTGCGCGGACCTTCCCGGTCGTGGTGGGACTGACCATGCTGTCCTACGCCGTGAACCTGTTCCTGTTCTCCACCGGGCGACTGGTCACCGCCGGCCAGCCCATCATCGGAAGCACCGAAAACTACACCGACCCGCTGCCCCAGGCCCTGGTCCTGACAGCGATCGTCATCGGCTTCGCCATGACCGCCTTCGTCGTGGTTCTGGCCCTGCGCAGTCGCGCCGACACCGGTGACGACCATGTGGACGGTCAGAAAGAAGCCCTCTGGCCCGAACCCGGCGCCGACAGAGCTCCGGAGGAGACTCGATGAATCACTGGTTGACCGCCCCCATCCTGTTGCCGTTGCTGGGAGGGATCCTCCAGATCTTCCTGAGTTTTGCCCCGTTGGGCCTGCGCCGGACGCTTGGCCTGGCCACGACCACCCTGATCCTGGTGGTGTCCATCAGCCTGCTATTGCTGGCGGATGACGGCACCTACCGGGCTTACGCGCTGGGCAACTGGGCACCGCCGTTCGGCATCGTGCTGGTGCTGGACCGCCTGTCCGCGCTGATGCTGTTCATGACGGCGCTGCTGGCTTTTTTCTGCCACATCTACTCGATCCGCGGTACCGATGCCCAGGGCCGGCACTTTCATGCGCTGTTCCTGTTCCAGCTCATGGGTCTGAACATCGCCTTCCTGACCGGTGACCTGTTCAACCTGTTCGTCGCCTTCGAGGTGCTGTTGATCGCCTCCTATGGTCTGCTGATGCACGGCGGCGGGACGACCCGCACGGTGCCCGGGCTGCATTACGTGGTGCTCAACCTGATCGGCTCTTCCCTGTTCCTGATCAGCGTGGGGCTGCTCTACAGCGTGGTGGGCACGCTCAACATGGCCGACCTGGCGGTCAAGGTGCCCCAGGTGGCGCCGGAAGACCTGCCGCTGGTGCGGGCTGCCGGGATGATGTTGCTGGTGGTGTTCGCACTCAAGGCCGCCCTGCTGCCGCTGTGCTTCTGGCTGCCCAAGGCCTACGCCAATGCCACGGCGCCGGTGGCCGCCCTGTTTGCGGTGATGACCAAGGTGGGCATCTACGCCATCCTGCGGGTTTACTCGCTGATCTTTGGCGACCAGGCCGGTCCGCTGGCCAACCTGGGCATGGACTGGCTGTTCCCGCTGGCGCTGGTCACCCTCGCGTTCGGCGTTATCGGCGCGCTGGGCGCTGACGGTCTCCGCAAGCTGGTGGCCTGGCAGGTGATCATTTCCGTCGGCACCCTGCTTGCGGCCATCAGCCTGCATTCCCAGGCCAGCACGTCCGCCGCCCTGTTCTATCTTCTCAACACCACCTGGGTGGTCGGCGGCCTGTTCCTGGTGACCGACCTGATCGCCCGTCAACGTGGCAGTGCCGCAGACCGGATTGTCACTGCGCCGCGCATGCGCAGCCGGACCCTGCTCAGTGTGCTGTTCCTGATCGGTGCGACCGCCGCTGCCGGACTGCCGCC
This sequence comes from Marinobacter sp. NFXS9, assembly GCF_040148665.1. Classification (NCBI taxonomy): domain Bacteria; kingdom Pseudomonadati; phylum Pseudomonadota; class Gammaproteobacteria; order Pseudomonadales; family Marinobacteraceae; genus Marinobacter; species Marinobacter sp. NFXS9. Next base: position 237,971 of record NZ_JAGDDW010000003.1, read on the forward strand.
ACTGAGCGGCTTCTTCGCCAAAGTGCTGATCCTGGAGTCGGTCAAACCCAGCCCGGAAATGGGTTGGCTTTGGAGTGTCATACTGATCGGCGGCTTCCTGACCGTGGTGGCTTACAGCCGGGCCGGCAGCATCGTGTTCTGGCGCAACGTGGAAGGCCACGTGAAGGATCCGGGGCACCTGACGCTGCCGGTGACCGTATCGGCGGGCGCGCTGATCAGCCTGAGTCTGGTCATTGTCGCCCTCGCCGGTCCCATCAGTCGGTATGCGGATGCCACCGCCGAGCAGCTGCACACGCCATCGGCCTACATCGAGATATTACAGACGCCGGTGGTCAGTCGGGGGGATTCACTATGAACGCATTGAATGGTCGTTTCGGCCTGCCGCACCCGATGCTGAGCGTCACCCTGTTCCTGATCTGGCAGGCGCTCAGCAACGGCATCAGCGGTGGCAGCATCGTACTGGGCCTGATCCTGGCCTGGCTGCTACCCCTGTTCACGCGGAACTTCTGGCCCAACAACCCGGCGATCCGTCGGCCGTTCCGCTTCCTGACCTACATTGTGCGGGTCCTGTGGGACATTGTCGTGGCCAGCATCAGCGTGGCGCTGCTGGTGCTCAACCCGACGCGCAAACCGCGGCCGGCGTTTGTGGCCTTCCCGCTGGAACTTGAGCATCCGCTGGCGATTTCCACCCTCGCCGGCACCATCTCACTGACTCCAGGCACCGTCAGCGCCGACATCAGCGACGACAACACCCTGCTGCTGATACACGTGCTGGATATGGACGACGAAGCCGATCTGGTGGAAACCATCAAGAAACACTACGAACGCCCGCTGCGGGAGATATTCAAATGATTACGATCGCACTGGAAATCACCCTGGCGATGGTCACCCTGGCAGTGATCCTGAACGTGATCCGGCTGTTCAAGGGGCCGGATGCCCCGGATCGCATTCTCGCCCTGGACAGCCTCTACATTAACGCCATCGCGCTGATCGTCTTGTTCAGCATGCTGATCCACTCCCGGCTGTATATTCAGTCGGCCTTGTTGATCGCCGTGATGGGATTTGTCGGCACCATCGCGCTGGCCAAACACCTCAAGCGCGGCAGCGTGATCGAATAGGCAACGACGGAGGCCCCATGCACATTGCCCTGGAAATACTGATTGTCGTGCTGCTGATTACCGGCGGCCTGTTTGCCCTGGCCGGTGCCATCGGCCTGTTGTCGCTGCCGGATTTCTACACCCGGCTGCACGCCCCGACCAAGGCCACCACGCTCGGTGTCGGCGGCATCGTGTTCAGTTCCATGATCTTCTTCTCGTTCGGTGACAAATCGCTGGAGGTGGAGGAAATCCTGATCATGATGTTCCTGTTCCTGACGGCACCGATCAGCGCCAACATGCTGGCGAAGGCGGCGATGCACCTGAAGGTGGATCGCATGGAAGGCACCAAGGGACACCCCTGGGACCAGTAAGCGAACGCCGGCCTGTTATGCCCCGCTGGCGACAAACAATGCCCGCCAGATCATCACCAGCAGGAACAGCAACAACGCCCCGAAAACGGCGATGAGCGTGTACTGGATCCAGGGTCGACGCCGTGGGCCGGGATCCAGCCGCTTTTCAATGTGACGGCGCAACAGGGCGGCATTGCGGTCGTTGGCCTTCCAGGCGAAATCGAACAGATCCCCCACGATCGGCACGATGCCGATGACAAACTCCAACAGGACATTGCCCGCCATCCGCGTCACCTGGCGGGTGCCGGCGCCCAGGCGAGCGGCCTCGACCATCAGGTACAACGACAGGACCAGCCCCGCGGCATCGCCGATGCCGGGCAGTAACCCCATCAGCGGATCCAGTCCGAAACGGATGCGGGTGAACGGAATCCGGAACTGGCTGTCCAGAAGCCGGGCCGAGCTTTCCAGGCGGGCCAGCGCGCTCTCCAGCTTCTCCCGTTCCTGGGGGGCTGGCGGGGTATTCGGCGGCCTGTGATCAACCATATTTTTTCATCCAAGAGCCAACAATTTCCCGTATAGTAGGCGATCCGATTTTCAGGAGACATCTCTATGTTGAAAGTGAACGAATACTTCGATGGCAACGCGAAGTCCATTGCCTTCCAGACGGCGGACCTGCCGGCCACCGTGGGCGTGATCAGCCCGGGTGAGTATGAGTTCGGCACCACCAAGAAAGAAGTGATGACGGTGATCAGTGGTGCCCTGGAGGTCCTCCTTCCCGGAATGGACAAGTGGATGACCTACGGTGCAGGCGAAACCTTTGAAGTGGCCGGCCAGGCCAGCTTCAAGGCCAAGGCCGACGTCGACACGGCGTATCTCTGCACCTACGAGTAACGGTTTTCTGTGGCGGCGCCCTGGGTGCCGCCGACTCCCCTCCCGATCCTGCCTCGTCCTTACTTTTCCAGCCTTGCCTTTTTCGTGAACTGTGTCAGATTACCTCTACAACCAAAATAAAACTCACTTCCGAAAAATGAAGAGGTTGTTTCACGATGGCGCAGACAAAAATAATTCCGCCGGTCAGTAATGCCTATAACTACCCGCTTTTGATCAAACGGTTACTGCTTTCCGGACCACGCTACGCCCCCGACCAGAAGATTGTCTACGCAGACCGCAGCGAATACACCTACAGCGACCTGGTGACCCGCATCCACAAGCTGGCCAACGCCCTGACCGCCGCCGGCGTCCAGGCAGGCGACACCGTCGCGGTGCTCGACTGGGACACGCCCCGTTACCTGGAGTGTTTCTTTGCCATTCCGATGATTGGCGCCATCCTGCACACGGTGAACATTCGCCTGTCGCCGGACCAGGTGGTCTACACCATGAACCACGCCGAGGACGACCTGGTGCTGGTTCATGACGATTTCGTGCCGCTGCTGGAACAGGTCAGCGACAATCTGGAAACCGTGAAGGGCTATATCCAGCTTACCGACAACGATTCGGCGAAAAGCACGTCACTCGACAACGTGAAGGGGGAATACGAAACCCTGCTGGCGCAGGCCGACGACCACTTCGACTTTCCGGATTTCGACGAGAACAGCGTCGCCACTACCTTCTACACCACCGGCACCACCGGCAACCCCAAGGGCGTCTACTTCACCCATCGCCAGCTGGTTCTGCACACCCTGACCCAGACCGGCACCCTGGGCTTCAACGAGCAGATGCCGTTACTGCGCTCCAACAGCGTCTACATGCCGGTTACGCCGATGTTCCACGTGCACGCCTGGGGCGTGCCCTATGCCGCCACCATGATGGGCGTGAAGCAGGTGTATCCGGGCCGTTATGAACCGGAGCTGCTGGTGGATCTGCTCAAGAAGCACAAGGTCACCTTCTCCCATTGCGTGCCCACGATCCTGCAGATGATGCTGGACACCGAATCCATCAACACTGCCGACCTGAGCAACTGGCACGTGCTGATCGGCGGCAGTGCAATGACCGAGGGCCTGTGCCGCGCCGGTTCGAAACTGGGCATTCATCTGTATACCGGCTACGGCATGTCGGAAACCTGTCCACTGCTGAGCACGACCTACCTCACCGAGGAAGACGCCAAGCTGCCGCTGGATGAACAGATCAGCAAACGGGTGAAAACCGGCATCGCCAACCCGATGGTGGATCTGGAAGTCATCGATGCCAATGGGCAGCCACAGCCCCACGACGGGGTCTCCAAAGGCGAAGTGGTGGCCCGCACGCCCTGGCTGACCCAGGGCTACTTCAAGGAGCCGGAGAAAGGCGAAGCCCTGTGGGAAAGCGGCTGGCTCCATACCGGAGATGTCGGCACCATCGATCCGGACGGCACGCTGATGATCCGCGACCGCATCAAGGACGTGATCAAGACCGGCGGCGAGTGGCTGTCATCACTCGATCTGGAAAACCTGATCAGCCAGCATCCGGCTGTCGCAGCCGCCGCCGTGGTCGGCGTGCCGGACGATAAATGGGGCGAACGCCCACACGCGCTGATTGTGCTGATCCCGGGCCAGCAGGCAAGCCTGGAGGACATCCAGCAACACCTGCAGCAGTTCGTCGACAGCGGCGAGATCAACAAGTGGGCGATCCCGCGGCAGATCGATTTTGTGGACGACATCCCCAAGACCAGCGTCGGCAAGATCAACAAGAAACTGATCCGCGACGAGCTGGCCTGACCCGACGCCGGCACCCCGCTGCGGGTGTCGGCAATCCCGCCCTATTCTTGCGTTTCCGTAACCCGGAGGAACTTTCATTCCAGCGACACAGTCCTTATATATAAGACTGACTATGCGTTGCGAAGACGGAGCCTGCAGTGTGTCCCACGTCTTCCCCTCCTCTCCCACAATGGACATGCCGGAGCCACCATGAACACCATTCTCAAACGCTTTCTGATTGTCTCGAGCCTTTACCTGCTGGCGCCGTCCGTTGGTGCCCTGGACCTGGGTAACAAACTGGAGTCGGCTGGCGGGCTGATGCCCGAAGAGGCGGTCAAAGTCACCGGTGAGGCCAGTACGCTGGTCAACAACATCCAGGATCAACTGGGCGTCACCGAGACCCAGGCAGCCGGCGGCGCGGGCGCCCTGCTGCAACTGGCCAAGAGCCAGCTCGGCGCCCCCTCGTTCGACAACATCAATGACAGGGTCTCTGGCCTGGGTAGCCTGCTGGGCGGTTCTGGAGATCAGTCCAACAACCTGCTGAGTTCTGCGTTATCGAACATCTCGTCGATGGACGGCGTGGAGAAGGCCTTCAGCGCGCTGGGGCTGCAGTCCAGCGCCATTGACCAGTTCGCACCGTTGGTGCTCGATTTCCTCAAAGGCCAGGGCGTGGGCACAGAGATGCTGGGTAACCTCAGCTCCTTGTGGATGCCGTCGTCATCGGCTTGACAACCGGGGCTGCCGTTGGCGGCCCTTTGCAACGGACAACGCCCCACTACTCGGGACGCTGATCCAGTACACGCTTGATGATCTGACGCCGGGTCTGCAGCCCGGCTTCGGCGGCATGCTCATGCGCCCGCTGACGAGCCGCGTCCTGCCCGGATCCCGACACCACCGATGTAAAATAACGGACGACCGCCTTTTCATAAGCCTGGTAAGCGCCATCACAAGCCCCCTGGGCCGCCTCGGCAATATCCGAAGGCGGTGCCGATGTCACCGTCACATAGGGATCCGCCTGGGCCACCATGCAGTCCTGGTATGCCCCAAACTGGCTCTGCAGGCTGCCCTGCAGTTTGGCGCGCTGTTTGTCGGTCAGGTCCGGCTGCATGGCGGCGCAGCCCCCGAGCAGCAGGACGGACGATATTAGCGCCGCAGTCCGTACACCGGATTTACGCAAAATCATAAGTGCCTCCTTTCTCCAGGGCCCGCTGGTAGGCCGGCCGGGCCTGGAACCGTTTCACGTAGTTGCGGATCGCCGGACGGTTGCGACCGACAATGCCACGCGCCAGGGACGCTTCCAGCGGGAAGCTCATCTGGATATCAGCTGCACTCAGCGTATCACCGAGGAACCACTCGTTCCTGGAAAGATGATTCTCGACGAAGTCCATATGGTTGCGGATCTGCGGCGAGATGAAGATCTCGTTGGTCTTGTCCGCGATGCCCTTGGCCACCGGGCGGACGAAGAACGGCATGGGATTGGTCTTCACTTTCTCGAACACCAGTCGCAGCAGCAGCGGCGGCATCAGGGAACCCTCGGCGTAATGCAGCCAGTAGGTGTAGTCGATCCACTGTTGCGTGCCCGGCTCGGGCAGCAGAGACGTGTCGTAGCGATGGGCCAGGTAATCGATGATGGCGCCGGATTCGGCAATGGTCAGGTCACCGTCGGTGATCACCGGTGACTTGCCCAGCGGGTGGACTTCCTTGAGGCTGGCCGGAGCCAGCATGGTCTTGGGGTCGCGTTGGTAACGCTTGATCTCGTAGGGCTGCCCGATTTCCTCGAGCATCCAGAGAACCCGTTGGGAACGGGAGTTATTCAGGTGGTGGACGGTGAGCATTCAGCCTCCCTGCAGGGTAAGTAAGCAACTCGCTGAGACAATTTACGGAATCTGGAGCCGCGTTTCGACCGTCCGTTATTCGATCCGTGACCGGTTGTGGATCACCGGGGCGTCGGCGGACGTTTCGACAGGATCACCAGACCGATGCCACCGAGGATCACCACCGTGGATACGACCAGACGCAGCGTGACCGGTTCGGCCATCAGGATGACCCCGAACGCCGCAGCGATCACCGGTACCGAAAGCTGGACACTGGCGGCCAGGGTGGCGCTCAACGAGGGCAGCACGGTATACCAGATGGCGTAGCCAATGGCGGAAGCGCCGGCTCCGGACAGGATCGCCAGCACGGCGCCGTGCAGATCCACCTCCCAGGACGGCATGGCAAACAACAGGGCGACCAGCGCCATGGGCGCCGCGCGCAGGAAATTGTCGGCGGACACCCGCAGGGGCTGACTCACCCCGCGGCCGCGCAGCGAATACACGCCCCACCCCACGCCGGCCAGCGCCATCAGCAGGGCCCCGACCAGCGACGGCGCGGTGACGCCGGGCGACAGCAGATAGACCAGTCCGGCGACGGCCATCACCGAGCCGGTCCACTGCATCATCGACGGACGCTCACCACGCACCAGCCCCCAGCCGATCATGGTGAGCTGTACCATGCCGAACAGGATCAACGCACCAATCCCGGTATTCAGCGACAGGTAGGCGTAGGAAAAGCAGATGGCGTAGAGAAAGAGCATGGCGCCGGACAGCCAGTTGCCGCGGCTGTTGTCGTTGCCGGATGCTTTGCGCAGACGCACCAGCAGGGCCAGCATCAAGGTCCCGGACAACAATCGGATGAAGGTGAAGGAGGCGGCATCGATGGTTCCGGAATCCAGCGCCAGACGGCCGAGTACTGAGTTGGCGGCGAACGCCAGCATGGCCAGGACCGTCAGCACGACAATTCGCAATGAACCCGGGGACGCCATACCCTCTCCTTTTGGTTGTTTTTTATTTTTAGTCCGAAACACCCTGTGACGCTATCAGCCCGGGCCGCTTTTGGTATTGAACTTTAGGGCCCTATCCGGCGGCAAAGGCAAAATCCACTTCCGGTTTGCGCCCGCCGACGATATCCGCCAATGCCGAGGCCGAGCCACAGGCATGGGTCCATCCCAGGGAGCCATGTCCGGTATTCAGGTAGAGATTACGGTAGCGCGTGCGGCCAATATACGGGACGTTGGACGGTGTCAGCGGTCGCAGTCCGCTCCAGAATTCCGCCTTGTCCCAATAGCCGGCGTCCGGCATCAACGACGCCGCCCGTTTCACGATGGCCTGACAGCGCATCGTATCGAGATGCCGTTCATACCCGTTCAACTCCGCCGTCCCGGCGATCCGCAGTCGGTCCCCCAGGCGTGAGTAAACCAGCTTGTATTCGTCATCGATCAGGCTCACCGAATAGGCCGCCTCACGTGAGCGGACCGGCACCGTGATCGAATACCCCTTGGCAGGATAGATCGGAAGCCGCAGGCCGACGGACCGCCCCAGCCAGGCGCTGAAGCTGCCCAGACTCAGCACGTAACCGTCTGCCGCCAGCCGGTCGTGGTGGCCGTCCTGGATAACGCGCACCCCCTGGATATCGCCGTGTTCCGCATCGATCCCGACAATGTCCGTGTTGTAGAGGAAGCGCACGCCGGCCGCCTCGGCCCGCTCCGCCAGCGCCCAGGTAAAGCGATGGGCGTCGCCGGATTCGTCGTCCGCCGTGTAGGTGGCTCCCACCAGCTGGTCCCGCGCCGACGCCAGGGCCGGTTCCAGTTCCAGCATCCGTTCCAGGTCGATCACATCCCGCTGACACCCCAACTCCCGCATTCGGCAGGCGGGTTCCCGCGCCTGCTCCAACTCGGCCTGATCGGTGTAGAGATGCAGGATACCGCGGGTGAGATGGTCGTAATCCAGGTTCAGGGAGGCCTGTAACGCCTGCAACTGCGCCCGGCTGTACAGGCCCAGGTTGACGATCTGGCGCAGGTTGTACTCGGTCCGGGACGGCAGGCACTCACGCAGGAACGACAGGGCCCACCGCCACTGGTGCGGGTCGAGACGGGGCTTGAACCGCAAGGGGGCATCCGGGCGATTCAGCCAGCGCAGGATTTTTGCCGGTGTGGCCGGGTTGGCCCAGGGTTCGGCATGACATACGGAAATCTGGCCGCCGTTGGCGTAGCTGGTTTCCAGTCCGGCCCGGGGCTGACGGTCCACCACCGTCACATCGTGCCCGGCCTGGCGCAGGTACCAGGCGGTGGCCGTACCGACCACACCCGCGCCGAGAACAAACATGTGCATGAGTAATTCCTTGAACAAACAAAAACGCCCCCGCTTCCGGCAGGGGCACTCAGGATAACCGTATTGATAGTGTCGGGTCAGGCTTTGGCCGGTCGCCCGCGGTGCTCCCGGTACATCCGCCGAACCCACTCAACGCTGGGGCGTTCGGCAAACTCATCCAGGAACTGCTGCAACTCCGGCGGGATCTCCCCGGGGAACTGGAACGGCGCCTCTGGCGGCAAGGCCAGGGGCGAGAGCAACGCCGCCACGGTCAGGTCCGCCACGCTGAAGCGCTCGCCCACCAGATACGACCGGTCCGCCAGGGCATTGTCCAGACGGTCCAGCGCTCCTATCAGGCGATCCCTGCTACGCGTGTAGCCGCGCTCGGTGATCCCCATGCCTTCTTTCATGGCACGAATCACCATCCGCTGACTGGTGCGAAAGGCCATGCGGCCCACCGTATTCTGCCCTTCTGTCAGGATCTCGAACATCAGGTGCGGATGATCGAGCAGGAAATAGTAGGCGGTCCGGCGCATGTGCGGGCCAATCTCACGATCGGCAAACGCCGCCCATTCCAGCGCCTCTTCCCGTTCGGACTCCTCTTTCGGAAACAGGGCCGGTGCCGAGGGGAAACGCTCCTCCAGCGTCTGGATGATGGTGGCTGAATCGGCGATGTAGCGTCCGTCCAGCTTGAGCACCGGCACCTTGTTCTGCCGGGTCCGACGGAAGATGACCGGCATGTGGAACAGCGGCAGCAGGTTGCGTGCCTCGTAGTCCACTTTCTTGTGATCCAGGGCCCAGCGGACTTTCTCGCAATAGTGGGAGACCGGGAACTGATAAAGCACGGGTTTGGCCATAAGCGTTCCGTTCCTGTTGGGCGAACTCAGCCGCCAGCCTTTTTGACGGTCCAGCCTTTTTCCTTCAACAGGGGCACCAGCAGGTCGCGATGATCCCCCTGGATTTCCACCACGCCGTCCTTGACCGTTCCGCCGGTGCCGCAGCGCGCCTTGAGAACCTTGGCGTAATCTTTCAGTGCCTTGCCCGCCAGCGGGATACCGGTGATCAGCGTCACGCCCTTGCCCTTGCGGCCCTTGGTTTCGCGACTGACACGAACCACACCGTCACCGGCCGGCGCCTGGGGTTCTCCGCAGGTACAGTCCGACAGGGGCTGCCGGCAATCCGGGCACATTCTGCCCTGATCCGTTGAAAAGACCAGGCCCCCTGATGCGTTCTTCTTCAAAATACGATCTCCAACAACAAACAAAGTATGACCGGGCAGACCCTACCTCACGAGCCGATAAACCAGAACAGGAACGCCAGAAAAAAGCCTTTGCGGCGACGGGTGTCGGCCAGTCTCGACAGGGGTGGAATGTCCCCGCAATCCCGCGAGGCCTGGCCTGGGGCAATGGATTCGTCAACCAGGTCGGAGCGGTCTTCGTCCAGAATAGCCCGGGCCCGATCCTCCAGCGCCTCGTCCACCTGCAGGCGAACACCGCCCATGGCGTCGGAGAATAGCCACTGCATGCCGATGGTGTGCTCGTCTACCACCATCGACTCGATGCCCTCGGAGTCCAGGCGCGCCCGCGCCATGTGGGCCTCAAAGGGCAGCGAATAACGGGCGACTGTGACCCAGCTCATGGTCACCTGCCGGTCAGGCCGGCGGGTAGCGTTCAAACATGGCCGTCACCACTTCGTCGATCAGTTCGACCCGGTCTTCCGGTGACTGGCGCTCGTCCAGGTAACGGCGGCTGACGCCTCGCCACACCACTTTCTGGGTGGAGCGATCCACCAGTTCCACCACCAGCTTGCCCTGCTTTACCTGGCGCACATCCGGCGCGGTGGCCACACCCCAGCCCCAATTGCTGCGACCGAAGCCCAGGCCGTAGGTGAAGCCACTGCTTTCCAGTTTCTCGGCTTCTTCCACGCGGTAGGTGACCAGCAGGTCGGCCGTGGCCGGGTCCGCCTTTTTCAGGGATTCGCCCTGCAATTCGCGCTCCAGCGCGGTTTCCACCCGGGCGCCGTCCAGGCTCAGGTAATTGCTTTGCCCTTTGTCAGGGGCGAACGCCCACGTCTGGTACTGGCTGAACGTGGCCCCGGCATCGTAGTCGGTCGACACGATGCTGGCACAGCCCGACAGCAAGCCCAGACACATCACCAAGACCAGGTAGCGCATAGTTTCCTCCGTTGTATCAGTCTGGAAACGCAGTCCCTCTCAGCACGTCACTCTCAAGCGCATACGTGACTCTTCCCTATTCGGAGTCATCTTCTTCGGTCACTGGCAGCGTCACCCCCTCGGCCCGACAGAAGGCGACAAACGCCTGAACAGAAGCCTCCGGGACCGCAACCTGCATGGATACACCTTCACCATAGCCCACGTCCTCGACGTGCGCCTCATGCTGGCCGCACCAGTGTCGGACCGGCTGTTCCAATGCAAAATCCAGTGTGATCGCCAGCCGGCGCACCGGAACCTGGGTGCGCCGCGTCACATCCGACAGTACCGCCTCGGTCGCGCCGGCATAGGCCCGGACCAGACCGCCGGCCCCCAGTTTGATGCCGCCGAAATAGCGGATCACCACCACCATGATATCGCCCATATCCTTGTGTTGGATCACATTCAGGATGGGCTTGCCGGCCGTGCCCGAGGGCTCGCCGTCGTCGTTCATGGCCGCCTGCGTCGCGGCGCCGGGCCGGCCGATCTGATAGGCCCAGCAATGGTGGCGGGCATCGGGAAAATCCGCCCGCGCCTGCTCCAGGAAGGCCATGGCCTCTTCCCGGCTGTTGACCGGCGCCACCCGGGCGATGAAGCGGCTCTTCTTGATGTCGATTTCCCGCTCGATCGATTCGGCGGGAATGGGATAATCTTTGGACATGCGACCTGTTGTGTTTGTTCAGCAGGTCCGTTCAACCGGAACAGACCGTATCACCGGATAGTAACAGTGTGACCGGGGAATCGACATGCGCCAAAACGATGAAAAAAGTGACGATTTTGACAGTACCGCGCCCGGCACAGCACCGGCGGCGCGGACCGTCAAGGCCGGTTGCGGCATTCGGTTTGATGAGGAGGAGCTGGCCGAGGGGATCGCTTTCGAAGGTGTTGAGCGCCTGCGTCCCTCGACCGACGACTCAGGTGAAGACCGGCCAGTCGAGCCGGACGACCAACCCACCTGACAGCCCATTGCTGGCCGAAATCCGGCCATCGTGGGCCTGCATGATGTCGTGGCTGATCGCGAGCCCCAGGCCCCAGCCCTGACCGCCACGGGCCTGGTCGGAGCGGAAGAAGGGTTCGAAAAGATGGGGCAGGTCCGTTTCCGAAACGCCCGGGCCCTGGTCCGCAATCTCGCAAGACAGCCAACGATCCGTCAGCATCAGGTGAATGTTCACGGCGCGATCCGGTGGCGTGTGATCCAGCGCATTCTGCAGCACGTTATCCAACGCCCGGTGAATCAGGGCCTCATCCCCCAACACGGTGGCATTGCGGGCCTCGTCGGCAATTTCCAGGTGACAGTCAACACGCTGATGTTCGGCGTAATCCGTGGCGCCCTGCAACACCTCATTGAGCACCCGGGTCATGTTGACCGGCTCCTGGGCCATGGACTGCCCCTGCTGCCCCACTCGGTGCAGCGTCAGGATCTGGGCGGTCATCGCTTCCAGGCGCTCATTCTGGCGCTGGATGGAGTCGAGGATTTCCGGATCGCCCACGCTGTTGTCCCGCGCCAGTTCGATGGCCACCCTCTGGCGCGCCAGGGGCGTGCGCAAGTCGTGGGAGATATCCCGCAGGAGTTGCTGCTGACGATCAAGCAGCGCGCAGAGCCGGTCCGTCATGGCGTTGAACGCCCGCGCCAGTGCGCCAATTTCATCACGGCGATTCGCGATTTTATCCTTGACCCTCAGCGAGCCATCGCCGGCGGCAATCGACCGCGCCGTTGCCTCCACATCCCGCAGCGGTCGACTGATCCGGCGGGCAATCCACCAGCAGGCCAGGGTAATCAGCAGGAACGTCAGAGCCAACTCGAACGAGCGGAACAGGCGTGGATCCAGCCAGCCATCGCCGCCGGCCCGGGGCCAGACGATCAGGCGATAGTCGTCAGAGGCCGTGATCACGGCAGGCTGGAATGGCTGCCTCCCCAGGAAGACCCCGCCGTGGCGCATGGGCGCCATTTCCCGGTCACCGTCACTGTCCTGAGGTAAACCGTCGCCCTCGACCAACAGTAGCCGGAGGTGTTCGCGTTCGCTTTGTTCGCGCAGCAGCCGGAAGGCATCCCTCGGATGCCCCGACTCGCGAAGCTTTACCGCCCGCTCTGCCAATTGCCGCAGGTCCGTTCGCTGCTCGAGCTCGTGACGCTCCTGTCGGGCCAGCTCCTGGACGGCCACGTTACTGAGTACCACCGCCAGCGCCATGGCAAACCACACCAGGAAAAAGATCCGCCAGGAAAGCGGCCAGTAAAAACGCCGTTTCATTCCACACTCCGGTAGCTGTATCCCAGGCCGCGTACGGTCTCGATCCGGGATTCCCCCTCCGGATCGAGCTTGCGGCGCAGATTGCTCAGGTGCATGTCGAGCGTCCGGTCATGAGGCGTCAGACGCCGCCCCAGGGCCCACTGCATCAGGTCGGTCTTGCGCACGACGGAACCGACATGATTGAGCAGCACCTGCAGAATTTCGTATTCGGTGGCGGTCAGGTCCACCGGTCTTCCATTCTGATAGACCCGCCGCTGATCTGGCTGGATGCGGAGATCGCCCAGACATCGGGGCTGGTCCGACGGCCGTTCCTGGTCCCAGGCAATCCGGCGCAATGCCGCCTGTATTCGGGCCACCAGCTCACGGGGATTACAGGGTTTCGGAATATAGTCGTCAGCGCCGACTTCAAAACCAACGATGCGATCGGTTTCCTCTCCACGGGCAGTGAGCAGAATGACCGGCAGTCGTGTACGGACCCGCAGATTGCGCAAGACCTCCAGCCCGTTGATGTCCGGCAGCATGATGTCCAGGACCACCAGGTCCACCCGTTCCTCCTGCGCCATGGCAAGACCCTCGTTTCCGGTGGTCGCCTCGCGGACGGTGAAACCCTGCCCGGCCAGATACCGCGCCAACAGCACGCGCAGTTCATCGTCGTCTTCGACCAGAAGAATACGGCTCTGCATTGCCGGAACCTCACCTCAGAAAGCGGAGAAAAACAACCCGATGCCCGGCCCGCCGGGCTTCCTTTGTCCGCAACGCAGTCTAGCACGCGCGCGCGGCCCCCCCGGCAACTTTACGCAACCTTTACACCGGCCTGACAGCGGCTGACACAGCGGCGCGTAGCATGACAAGTGACAAGGGCAGCGCGAGGCTGCCACCCCAGAGATCAAGGAGCATCATCATGAAAACCCTGAACCGTCGTCTGCTCATCCCGGCCATCATCACCGCAACGCTGGCCGCCAGCCCACTGGCCTGGTCCGGAGACCGTCGCGCCGACCACTACGGCGATACACCCATGTCCTCCCACCACCAGGGCCCGGGATACCAGGGAGACCGGATGAAGCAGCGCTTTGAAGAGATGGCCGAACGCCTGAACCTGACCGAATCCCAGCGCAGCCAGATCCTCGATACCTTCAAGAAGGCCCGTGACGAGCGCCAGGCCCGGTTCCAGACGATGCGCGAGCAGGATCGCCCCATGCTGAACCAGGGCGACCCCAACAGCGAGGACTACAAGGCCCGGGTCGATGCCGCGGCCAAACAGGCCTCCGCAGCGGCCCGCCAACGCGTGGAAGGCCGGGCTGATCAATATCGGGCCATCTACAACGTACTGACGGCCGATCAGCGTGAAGCCTGGGCCAACATGCAGAAGGAACGTGCGTTCTTCGGCCGGCCGGATCACTCGGGCATGCACCGCCATGGACCGCATGACCTGGATGATCGCAGCTAATGCCCACGGCAATGCGGAAGTGATCGAAGGTCATGAAATGGCGTATGGTTAGGGAGCGCGTCCAACTCACGAGCTCCCTGATCCCCAATGAACGACATCTCCACATCTGTCCGTGACGTTCCGCCCCTTCGCCTGGTGGTCGCCCGCTCCATCGACGACATCAGTGCGGCGGACTGGGACCTCTTAAGCGGCACAGGCAACCCCTTCCTGCGCTATGCGTTCTTTGCCGCCCTGGAACACAGCGGCTGCACGACGGCCGACACCGGTTGGGCACCGGCCCACCTGATGTTCTTCCAGGGCGACCGGTTGGCCGGCATCATCCCGGCCTTCCGGAAATCCCATTCCATGGGCGAGTACGTCTTCGACTGGGGCTGGGCCGATGCCTATGCCCGCTACGGCCTGGATTACTACCCGAAGCTTCTGATGGCGGTGCCGTTCACCCCATCCCAGGGTCGCCGTCTGTTGTTCGATGCCGAACTGCGCGAAAGCCTGACACCCGATGCATTGCACCACCTGCTGGATCAGGCCGCTGCTGAACTGGGCTGCCATTCCTGGCACCTGCTGTTTCCCAATGCCAATGACCAGGCCCTGCTGGATGCGCCGGATCGCCTGCACCGCCAGGGCTGCCAGTTCCACTGGTTCAATCGCGACTACGCCGACTTCGAGGATTTCCTGGCCCGGCTCACGTCGCGCAAACGCAAATCGATCCGTAAGGAGCGCCGCCAGGTGGCGGATCAGGGCATCCGGTTCGCCCATTTCCCCGGCGCCGAGCTGCCTGACCACGTGCTGGATGCATTCCACGTGTTCTACCAGGCCACCTACCTCAAACGCGGTCAGCGCCCCTATCTCAATCGGGAATTCTTCCAGGCCCTGCGCGATCACCAGCCGGAACAGATGCACGTGATCATGGCGGTCAAAGACGGCGAAATGATTGCCGGCGCCCTGTTCCTGATCGGCGAAGACACCCTATATGGTCGTTACTGGGGCTGCCTGGAGGAATACCAGCACCTGCACTTCGAGACCTGCTACTACCAGGGCATCGAACTGGCCATCGAACGTGGCCTGCGCTGTTTCGATGCCGGCGCCCAGGGCGAGCACAAACTGGTTCGCGGCTTCGAGCCGCAGCTGACCCACTCCTGGCATTGGGTCGCCCACCCCGGCTTTGCCGAAGCCATTGCGGATTTCTGCGCCGAAGAAGCGGACGATATCGAGCGCTACCGGGATGCGGCGCTGGAGGCACTGCCCTATCGGCAGGATCGCTGACTGGTCGGACTGGTGAAAGCGCGTAAACCGATAGGAGTTCCTTGAGCCAAAACGGGCATCCAGTTGACGGACTGGAGCACGCCGGACAGCCTGACTTTGGCCGCCTTGTCTCCTGCCCGGGCGTGGACAGTTACGGCCCGGCTGGAGCGGTCGTATCGCAGGTCGGTCACCGTGGTCACGTGTTCCAGGTAATCCGCCGGCAGGCCAATCCACGACTCACCGTCCAGGATCTCGATCCGGGGTGGCTGTTCCAGTTGCAGGCGCAGGGTGCCCCGCCCTTCGAAGAGTACCAGATCCCCCTGGAGGGCCCACTCCCCCACACCGGTGATGTCGATGGCATCACCATCAACCGTGAGGGTATCGAGCTCAATATCGGGGAACCACTGGGCCGGCATCAGGCCAAGGTCGAGGGTTTCACTCATCGGATGTCTCCTGGTCGAAGCGGGCGAGCCAGGCTCGATACTCCTGAGTATGATAGACCTTTTTGCCATCGACTCGGCCGAAGGCAATGCCGCCGTGATTAGTAGATCGAATGGGTCGAAACACCTGTGCGGCCAGCCGGTAAGGGGCGACATCCAGGCCCTGCTCGGCGTCGCCCAACAGCGGTTTATCACCTGCCTGGACAATAAGGCCTCCGTCGTAGGCACTGACCCAGCCGTCCGGCAGGAGCTGACGCAACGCCGCCTCGCCGCCAAGCTGGTCCACATAGGGCAGGCAGAGGGCCGTAAGCCAGTTGGGGGTCTTTATGCTATCGACCAAATAGCGCGAGTGGGCCGTGTCGGAACCGATATTCAACCCGGGGAAACGCTCTCCCATTTGATAAACCAGAGGCTCCACCCGCGTTTCATAACCATGAGACATCGCCAGCCCGAAGCCGGCATACGCCTGCTCGGCGTTCAAACGACTGCACCAGCGACGAAAAACGCCGGGGAGTTTTTCGTCGCGATCGGCGAAGAAATCGATGGGGAAGTGGCAGTAGAGATATGAGAGTTCCCCCTCAACAGAGAGAGGTGCCTCCTCTTCGTTCTCGTATCCGCGGCACCCCAAAGCGACAAAGTCGATATCCGACGCATCGGTCTTGCGTTTTCCACCATGGAATACGAATTCCCATTCTTCATCCTGGGGCACGTCGGCCAGCCACTCGTCGGGATAAGGGTACGGGGTCTTCTTGAGGCTTTTCCAGCGACCGGTGTTGGGGTTGGTGGTCCACTGGAAGTCGGCGCCGAAGTACTCCCGGTATTCGTTGAACACGTCCAGCAACGCCCGGCGAGTGTCCGGGTGCCAGGCGTTGCGGAAGTAAATCTCTACCTTGAGGCAGAGCTTGAGCATGACGCCGTCGGCGTCTTCCACGGTTATTGGTGGTTTGAGGTCATCCATGACAGGTTTCTTTGGGGCTCCTCTATTCAGGCGGGTATCCAGGTGACGGATTGCAAAACTCCGGACAGCCTGACTTTGGCCGCCTTGTCCCCCGCCCGGGCGTGGACGGCCACGGCCCGGCTGGAGCGGTCGTATTGCAGGTAGGCCACCGCGGTGACATGTTCCAGATACTTCACAGGCAGGTCGACGCACTGCTCGCCATCCTGGATCTCGATCCGGGGCGGTTGCTCCAGTTGCAGGCGCAGGGTGCCCTGGCCTTCGAAGAGCACCAGGTCGCCCTGGAGGGCCCACTCCCCCATACCGGTGATGTTAATGGCATCGCCGTCGACGCCAAGGGTCTCAAGCTCGATATCGGGGAACCACTGGGCCGGCATCAGGCCGAGGTCGAGGGTTTCACTCATTGGGCGCCTCCTGGTCGAAGCGGGCCAGCCAGGCCTGGTATTCGGGGGCGTTATAGACCTGCTCGTTGTCCATACGCCCGTTCGCAATGCCGTCGTGATCGGTCACACGAATGGGCCGGAGCACCCGGGCGGCTTTTCTGTAGGGAGCGACATCCAGGCCCTGCTCAGCGTCGCCCAGCAGCGGCTTGTCGCCGGCCTGGACGATAAGGCCGCCGTCGTAGGCACTGACCCAGCCGTCCGGCAGCGCCTGACGCAGGGCCGCCTCGCCACCGAGTTGGTCCACATAGGGCTGGCAGAGGGCGGTGAGCCAGTTGGGAGTCTTGATGCTTTTTACCAGGTCCGTTGAGTGACCAATCCGATCACTGAGGTTTAAGCCCGGAAAACGCTCGCCCAACTGGTACACCAGAGGATCCACGCGGTACTCATAGCCATGGGAGATGGCCAGCCCGAAGCCGGCATAGGCCTGCTCGGCGTTCAGACGACTGCACCAGCGGCGAAAAACGCCGGGGAGTTTTTCGTCGCGGTCAGCGAAGAAGTCGATGGGAAAATGGCAGTATAGGTATGAGAGTGAGCGGCGCTCACAGAGAGGGTGATCCTCGATGGTTTTGGCCCGCCCCCCGCCGAGGGCTACAAAGTCGATATCCGACGCATCGGTCTTGCGTTCTCCACCATGGAATACGAACTCCCACTCTTCGTCCTCGGGCACGTCCGGCAGCCACTCGTCGGGATAGGGGTATGGGGTCTTCTTGAGGCTTTTCCAGCGACCAGTATTAGGGTTGGTGGTCCACTGGAAGTCGGCGCCGAAGTACTCCCGGTATTCGTTGAACGCCTCCAGCACTGCCCGGCGGGTATCCGGGAGCCAAGCATTGCGGAAGTAGATCTCCACCTGGAGGCAGAGCTTGAGAATGACGCCGTCGGCGTCTTCCACGGTCATTGGTGGGGTGAGGTCATCCATGACAGGTATCTTCGATAGCGTCTGTTCAGGTCGGTGTCCAGGTGACGGACTGCAAGACTCCCGACAGCTTTACCCGGGCCGCCTTGTCCCCCGCCCGGGCGTGGACGGCCACGGCCCGGCTGGAGCGGTCGTATTGCAGGTAGGCCACCGCGGTGACATGTTCCAGATACTTCACAGGCAGGTCGACCCACTGCTCGCCATCCTGGATCTCGATCCGGGGCGGCTCTTCCAGTTGGAGGCGCAGGGTGCCCTGGCCTTCGAAGAGCACCAGGTCGCCCTGGAGGGCCCACTCCCCCACACCGGTGATGTTAATGGCATCGCCATCAACCGTGAGGGTCTCAAGCTCGATATCGGGGAACCACTGGGCCGGCATCAGGCCAAGATCGAGGACATCACTCATCGGAACTCTCCTGATCGAAGCGGGCGAGCCAGGCTCGATACTCCTGAGTATGATAGACCTTTTTGCCATCGACTCGGCCGAAGGCAATGCCGCCGTGATTAGTAGATCGAATGGGTCGAAGCACCTGCGCGGCCAGCCGGTAAGGGGCGACATCCAGGCCCTGCTCGGCGTCGCCCAACAGCGGTTTATCGCCCGCCTGGACAATAAGGCCCCCGTCGTAGGCACTGACCCAGCCGTCCGGCAGGAGCTGACGCAACGCCGCCTCGCCGCCAAGCTGGTCCACATAGGGCTGGCAGAGGGCCGTAAGCCAGTTGGGGGTCTTGATGCTATCGACCAAATAGCGCGAGTGGGCCGTGTCGGAACCGATGTTCAACCCGGGGAAACGCTCTCCCATTTGATAAACCAGAGGCTCCACCCGCGTTTCATAACCATGAGACATCGCCAGCCCGAAGCCGGCATACGCCTGCTCGGCGTTCAAATGACCGCACCAGCGACGAAAAACGCCGGGGAGTTTTTCGTCGCGATCGGCGAAGAAATCGATGGGAAAGTGGCAGTATAGGTATGAGAGTGAGCGGCGCTCACAGAGAGGGTGATCCTCGATGGTTTTGGCCCGCCCCCCGCCGAGGGCTACAAAGTCGATATCCGACGCATCGGTCTTGCGCTTTCCACCATGGAATACGAATTCCCATTCTTCATCCTGGGGCACGTCGGCCAGCCACTCGTCGGGATAGGGGTACGGGGTCTTCTTGAGGCTTTTCCAGCGGCCGGTGTTGGGGTTGGTGGTCCACTGGAAGTCGGCGCCGAAGTACTCCCGGTATTCGTTGAACACGTCCAGCAGCGCCCGGCGGGTGTCCGGGTGCCAGGCGTTGCGGAAGTAGATCTCCACCTGGAGGCAGAGCTTGAGCATGACGCCGTCGGCGTCTTCCACAGTCATCAGTTTTTTCAGTTCATCCACGGTAATTTCCTTCTGGTGGCCGGTCCCTGTGTTCTAGAAGGCAGCGCCGATGCGTTCCAGGCCGGGACGCAGCAGGTGCATGCGTTCCGACACCAGCTTCGCAGCTTCCTGGCTGCCGCGAACTACAGTCGAAGTGCCCCGAGCCAGCCGCGCGCTTTGAAATGCGGCACGAGCGCCCAGCGGAGCCATCAACACATCGTCCGCCGCGCCTACACCGGTGGCATCATCCAGCGCCAGGGCCGTTATAGCAACTCCGATGGCGGCCACTTCCAGCCCCAGGAGCAGCGTGTCGCCGAAACTGTTCTCCTCTTCTTGCTCGAACAGGTCCCTGGCTGGTTGTAGGCTGTCATCCGGTTCCAGTTGTTGCTCGGTCCCATCGCATTTGCAGGTATCTTCATTCAGCTCATGCAACCCGGCTTCGGGTCCTGCAATTCTTTCATATGCTTTCTTCTGCCCTTTCCCCCATCGATCCCCCCGAAACTTCACCTCCACCACCCCCAACAGGTTGTCCTGGGTCGGCGGCAGGCAGGGGTCCTTGAGGACCACGGCATCCGGGATCCGCAGTTCGCCCTTGGTGTAACTTTCCACTTCGTCCTTGACCAGGGCCGTGGCCGGCGTCTTGAGACGACGGATGCGGTTGATCATGTGGCCGAAATTGCGGATGGGGGCGTTGGTCTCCTGACCGCTACGGTCTTTCAGCATCAGTGGCTGCGGAGCCATCATTTCGTTTTCTGGCATGTAGTACCCCACCTGCGGCCGGATGCCCGTATCCGCCGCTTCGTTCACCGCATCCAGGGCATTGTCCACGCACATCTGCTTCATGTTGCGGCCAGTCCGGGACTGCATGGGGTTAACGCTGCAAAAACAGACGAAGCTGCAGATAAAGGCCAGCTTGGGGGTAATGTCGTTGCTCAGGGGACAACTTTGCGTTCCGCTCATCCTTGATTGCTCCAGCGATTGGCCCGGCGCTTGGCCGTGAGTGCGGATTCATCGAACGCCGGCATCCAGGCCGGGTCATGGAATGGAGTGTAGTGCTCCGGTTGTTGCGCAATATCGCCTTGCAGCGCAGCCAGGGCATCAGTCAGCGGAGACTGTCGCAGGCTCGTTTGCGCACGAGGCGACTGGTGGAAGTGGGAACACTGCTCCATGCACAGCCGGCAGAACGCCAGGGCGATATCCGTGTCCGGCATAGCATCCCACGGGTACAGGGCGTGGAGGGCCTCGTCGATGCGACTCTCCAGGAAACCGGGTGACAGGTGCATGATGCGCCAGGCCATGGTTTTCTGCAGTTTAACCAGAAGCGCCTGCCGGAGGTGGCGGTGATAGAGCGGCTGGAGTGCGGCCTGGTGCCGGTCGGTCAAGGTCAGCCAGGGCGCTTCCAGATTCGCCCAATCGGTTTGCCCAGGCTCCTTCGGCGGATCGCCCTGCCACAAGTCATCGATGGACCCGGTCCGACGCGCCGCCCACGTTGTAACGGGTCCGCTGAATAGCTGTTGCTCACCCGGTGACAGGGCCTGCCAGAAGAGGGGCAAGACATCCGGGTCATAGAAGCGCAGCAGGATCTCGTCGTCATCGGTATCGATGACCGTCAGGGTCTTGCGCAAATGCGCTGCGATGTCGTTAAGATTGGCGGTCGAGCAGAACAGGACGCCCCAGTTCAGGTCGGGGCGATGCTCCGCGACCCACGGCAGGAACGGAGAATCCGCATCGATCTCCGTGAGTACTGGCGAGACGTCGGTGAGGTGCGCCAGCGGGGTATCCAGGTAAAGGGGGACGCTGGATGGTGAACCGGCCCTGGCGTACCACTGTTCCCGGAGTTGCGGCAGTGCAATGTCGATGATCGCATAAGCCGGCGCGTGGTCGTGGAAGGGCCAGGTCATGCCTTCCTCCGCTGTTTCAGTCGCTCCGAGCAGACCTTGCAGAAGGGTTTGCCGTTCACCGCCGCCTGCTTGAGTGCGAGGGCCTGGCCTTCCGTTTCGGCAAAGCCGGTGGGCTGGAAGACGGGAGCCGTGGCCTGGTGAGTCGCCCCGGTCAGATCCTGTGGCGTGATGGGGGCCTCGGCTTTGGGCCCGGAACCGCTCCCTGGCGCCCCACCGGTATTGATCTTGAGCGTGGGGCCGGACAGGGTGACGCCGTTGGCGTCGACTTTCAGGAAGCTGCCGCCGGCGGCGATAGTGAGTTCGGCACCGGCGTCGAGGACGACTTTGGCGCCGGCTTTGTAGTGGGCTTCACTGCCAGCCTCGCTGAGGGTGGCGGTGCCGGATGTCTGGTGGAACGTGCCGCCGACTGTCAGGCTCATGTCCTTCCCGACCTTCTCCCGCTTCTCCCCATCCACCGTGCTGTGGTCGTTGGCCTTGATGTGGGCGTAGCGGTCGTTGTCAACGGTGAGGTGACTGTTGTTGTGGACCACCTCGGTGCGGTCGTTCTCGGTCAGCAGGTCCAGATCCTTCTGGGCGTGGACGTAGATTTGTTCCTTGTCCGCCTCGTCTTCGAAGCGCAGTTCGTTGCTGCCGTCGCCCTTGTGGGTCTGGGTCTTCAGGGTGGTCCGTGTCTTGTGCTCCGGCAGCGCGTAGGGCGGCGTGTTGGTCGCGTGGTAGGTGCGGCCGGTGATGATCGGTTGGTCCGGATCGCCATCCAGGAAGGAGACGATGACCTCGTGCCCGATGCGGGGTAACGCCATAAAGCCATAGCTGCCCCCGGCCCAGCCCTGGCTGACCCTGAGCCAGGCGCTGCTGTGCTCGTCGTTCTGGCTGTAGCGGTCCCAGGGGAACCGGACCTTGACCCGACCGTGCTCGTCGCAGTGGATCTCCTCGCCCTGGGGGCCGGTGACGATGGCGATCTGCGGGCCGTCCATGATCGGGCGTTGGGGTGGCTCGGGCCGCCAGGCGGTATCCCCCGGCACACTCTGGAAGGTGTTGCTGTAAGTGGTGGGCTCGGAACCCCCTTCCTCTTCCAGCGCCTGGGGCTGCTTGCCGGTGTGTGTGACGGTGGTGATCAGCCAGTCCCGGTTGAGGCTGTCGGTGCTGTGGCCATTGAGGGTCACCTTGGCCCCGGCGCTGAAGTCCGGGCGGTTGCTCTCGCCACTTCCGAGGCTGGCTTCCTTGCGCAGGCTGTCCAGTCGGGCTTCGGTGTAGGGCTGGCCGGAAGCGTCGGCCTTGAATCTTCCGGGGTAGTCGTAGTGTTCGTAGTCGCTGCGCTGGTTCTCGAGGTCGGCCGCATTGGCCTCGTGCATCAACGCGTAGGCGGGGTTCTTGAAGGTGTAGTCCTTCATCGCCACGCCGGCGACGGAGACGGTCTCGGTGTAGCTGAATTTAAAGACGCAGGGGGTCTTGTGGGAACCACCTGACGTGGCGTTGTAGCCCACTTCCGGCAGTTGCGGGGCGTCCCGATGATGATCGGCGATCACGATCGGCTGACCGGCGGTGGTCGGATCGAAGCGGTAGTGCCAGCCTTCCTCGGCGGCAATGCGGTGGAGAAAGGCTAAGTCTGTTTCCCGGTGCTGGACGCAGTATTCCCGTTCTTGCGGAGTCCGCTTCAGATCAAAGGTCTTGTCCACCAGCCCCCGTTCGTCCAGCAGGGTGCCGAGAATCACATCCGGCGTCTGCTGCTGGAAGATGCGGCTGTTGTGCATCAGCCCCAGGCGCCACAGGGCGGGTCGCACTTCCACTTCATAACGGGTGCGGCGGTGGCCGCTGTCGCCCCGGCTGAAGGCGGTGACGATCCCCTGCACGTTGCGCAGGGCCTGGCCGTCCTGCCAGACCACCAGTTCCACGCCCTTGTCCAGCACATCGCTGGCGGTGATGTCGGCAAAGGCACTGGCGAGCTTGAGGGTCAGTTTAAACGGTCGGGATAGGGCTTCTTTCAACTCGAAGGCCACAACGACAAAGGTATCGTCGGGCAACGACCCAAGGCGGGCCGTGAACTGCAAACCAGTGAAATCACGCATCGTCTCTTCCTTGAAATCACAAAGCGCTCTTCCTGAGCACGGTGACAGCCTAAAACGGCATCAACGATATAAGACGAGCCCGAACTTGGCAATAAGGACTATTTGCTCACAACAAACAACAAGGAAGTCAGCACGGCCCACCCCGCCAGTGCGAGGAACAATCTACTTCGATCTCTTGGCCGTCATCGTCGTATGGTTCATACCCGCTGGCGTGGGGAGCGGGCGAAGTTACCGCCAGATTTCCAGTCTGATGCCGGTCCACCCCCGCGAGCGCTGGGAACAGCCGGACTCAGGAGCTAACCGTTGAACCTACAACGATTCATCCCCGCGAGCGCGGAGAGCAGAAAGTCCAATCCAACCCTGGGACGCTCCTCAGAAGCACCCTGAATTTTGTCACGATCAAAGTCTGTGCAAATCTCGCAGTTTACGTTAAGGTCAACTCTGCGCTCGACCAGACGGTTTTACCCAAACCCGATGCGTGGACGTAAAAGAGCTATCCTGATGATCAGGGTGTGAGGGTGTTGTATGGCCCGGACGCACTGATCGTTCAGTGAACGCTCGACTGACAACGATGCCCTCACAAGGGGCATTTTGTTCCTCAAGCCATTACCCCAGGAAGAGGACTATGACAACAACAAAATCCAAGGTTGTTTACTCTCCGGTCTTTACCGACGGTGCGGAATTCCGGATTCCCACCTTCAAGCTCCTGAAGCAGGACGGCACGCTCTACAAGGGTGGTAAGAAGCCGGACCTCGATAAGGAAAAAGCCCTTCGCATCTACAAGGCGATGGTGATGACCCGTGTCCTGGACGAGCGCATGCTTGCCGCCCAGCGTCAGGGCCGCCTGAGCTTTTACATGCAATGCACGGGTGAGGAAGCGGCCGTGATCGGCAGTGCCGCCGCCCTGGACGACGCCGACATGATCATGGCGCAGTACCGGGAGCAAGGCGCCCTGGCCTATCGGGGCTTCAGCATCGATGAGTTCATGAACCAGCTGTTCGGCAATGAACTGGACTACGGCAAGGGCCGTCAGATGCCGGTTCACTATGGGTCGAGCAAGCTCAACTACATGACCATCTCCTCCCCGCTGGCCACCCAGATTCCCCAGGCCACCGGCTATGCCTACGGGCAGAAGCTGGCCGGCGACGGCCATTGCACCATTACCTACTTCGGCGAAGGCGCCGCCTCCGAAGGCGACTTCCACGCCGCGCTGAACATGGCCGCCGTCCATCGGGTGCCGGTGATTTTCCTGTGCCGGAACAACGGTTACGCCATCTCTACCCCGGCCACCGAGCAGTTCGCCGCTGACGGGGTGGCCCCGCGTGCCTACGGCTACAAAATGGACGTGATCCGGGTCGACGGTAACGACATCCTGGCCGTCCATGAGGCCACCAAGGCCGCCCGCAAGCTGGCCGTCGAGGAAAACCGGCCGGTACTGGTCGAGACCATGACTTATCGTCTGGCCGCTCACTCTTCCTCGGACGACCCGTCCGGCTATCGCAGCAAGGACGAGGAAGCCGTCTGGCGCGAGAAAGATCCGATCCTGCGCATGCAGCGCTGGCTGATGAAGCACAAGTGGTGGAGCGAGGACGAAGAAAAGCAGCTTCAGGAAAGCCTCCGCAAGGAAGTCCTGGAGACCATGAAGCGCGCCCAGAAGCGCCCGCCACCCCCGCTCGAATCCCTCGTTACCGACGTGTATGACGAGGTCCCTCCGTCCCTGAACCGTCAGTTCGAGAAGCTGAAGGCGCATATCCGCAAGTACCCGGACGCCTATCCCAAGAGCGCCGGCGCGGTATCAGAGACCAAAAAAGGAGGGGCATAACATGGCCAAGATGAACATGCTGCAGGCCATCAACGATGCCCTCGACATCGCGATGGCGGCCAATGACCGGGTGCTGTGTTTTGGTGAGGACGTCGGTGTTTTCGGCGGTGTCTTCCGGGCCACCAGCCACCTGCAACAGAAGTACGGCAAAGACCGCTGTTTCAACACACCGCTGGTGGAACAGGGCATCATCGGGTTCGCCAATGGCCTGGCGGCCCAGGGCGCCACGCCGGTGGCCGAAATCCAGTTTGCGGACTACATCTTCCCGGCTTTCGACCAGATCGTGAACGAGTCGGCCAAGTACCGCTACCGCTCCGGCAACCTGTTCAACGTGGGCGGTTTGACGATTCGGGCGCCCTACGGCGGCGGCATCGCCGGCGGCCTGTATCACTCCCAGTCGCCGGAAGCCTACTTTGCCCACACCCCCGGCCTGAAGATTGTCGTGCCCCGTAACCCGCACCAGGCCAAGGGCTTGCTGCTGGCGTCGATCCATGATCCCAACCCGACCCTCTTCTTCGAACCCAAACGCCTTTACCGGGCGTCGGTCGGCGAGGTTCCGGAAGGGGAATACGAGCTTCCGCTGAGCGAGGCCGAGATCGTCAAGGAAGGCACCGACATCACGGTCCTGGGCTGGGGCGCGCAAATGGAGGTGATCGAGCAGGCGGTCGAACAGGCCGAGAAAGAAGGCATCTCCTGCGAGGTCATCGACCTGCGCACCATTCTGCCCTGGGATGTGGAAACCGTCGCGCAATCGGTCCTGAAGACCGGTCGCCTGGTGGTCACTCATGAAGCGCCGCTGACTGGCGGCTTTGCCGGCGAAATCGCCGCGACTATCCAGGAACGCTGCTTCCTGTATCTGGAATCACCCATCGCACGGGTTACCGGGATGGATACCCCCTTCCCGTTGGTGCTGGAAAAAGAGCACCTGCCCAATCACCTGAAGGTCTACGAGGCCATCCGGGAAAGCGTTGAATTCTAGATCGTTGCCAGCACAGGAGAGCAACCATGAGTGATTTTATACTGCCCGATATCGGCGAAGGTATCGTGGAGTGCGAGCTGGTCAAATGGCTGGTCAGCGAAGGCGATATCATCGAAGAGGACCAGCCGGTCGCCGAAGTCATGACCGACAAGGCGCTGGTGGAAATCCCCGCCCCATACAAGGGGCGCGTGACGCGTCTATATCATCAGGAAGGCGACATCGCCAAGGTCCACGCGCCACTGTTTGAGCTGGTGGAAGTGGACGGCGACAACGCCCCGGCACCGGAAAAGGCAGAGGCGACCGACACCGCCGAAGCTGCCGAGCCCGAACATCAGGGCGAGACGGCACCCTCGGCCGATGGCGAGACCGAAGACTTTATCCTGCCGGACATCGGCGAAGGCATCGTCGAGTGCGAGGTGGTGGAGTGGCGCGTCGCCGAGGGTGACGAGATCGAAGAGGACCAGCCGGTGGTGGACGTCACCACCGACAAGGCCATGGTGGAGATCACCGCCCCCAAGGCCGGCCGCGTTACCCAGCTGTATTACCAGGCGGGCGAGCTGGCCCGGGTCCACTCCCCGCTATTCGCGTTCGTACCTCGCGACCGCGACGACGATGGCGAGACGCCTCAAGCCGAGTCGCGTCCCCAGGCCACTGAACCGGCACCGGCGAGCAAGACCCCCGCCCAGGCAAAGTCCGGCGAACGTCAGCGCATCCCGGCCAGTCCGGCCGTCCGGCGCCTGGTCCGGGAACACGAGCTGACGCTGGCGGACATTCCGGGAACCGGCAAGGACGGCCGCGTGCTCAAGGCCGACGTGCTGAACCACCTGGAAAATCCCCAGCCTTCTGCTCGCGAGGCCGCCACTGCAGCAGCCACGGAAGAGAAGCCGCAGGCCCGTCGCGCCGGCACCGCCCCAAGAGAGGTGCGCGTCGAACCGATCCGGGGCATGCAGGCGGTCATGGCCAAACGCATGGTGGAATCGGCGTCGACCATTCCCCACTTCAATTTCAGTGAAGACATCGACGTCACCGACCTGCTGGCCCTGCGCCAGCAGCTCAAGCCGGAGGCCGAGGCCCGCGGCAGCCGCCTGACGCTGATGCCGTTCATCATGAAAGCCATGGCGCTGGCGATTCAGGAGTATCCAATCCTCAACAGCCAGATCAACGAGGACGTCACCGAAATCCACTACCAGCCGCAGTGCAACATCGGCATGGCCGTGGACAGCAAGGTTGGCCTGATCGTCCCCAACGTCAAAGGCTGCGAACAGCTGACCCTGCTGGAGATTGCGGATGAAGTCGCACGCCTGACCGAAGCGGCCCGATCCGGGCGCGTCAGCCAGGAGGACCTGAAGGGCGGCACCATCACCATCTCCAATATTGGTGCGCTGGGCGGCACCTACGCCGCGCCCATCATCAACGCGCCGGAAGTGGCGATTGTCGCTCTTGGACGAACCCAGAAGCTGCCGCGATTCGACGCCCATGGCCAGGTGGTGGAACGGGCGATCATGACCACCAGTTGGGGCGGCGATCACCGCATCATCGACGGCGGCACGATGGCCCGCTTCAGCAACCTCTGGAAGAGCTACCTGGAGTCACCGCAAACCATGTTGCTTCATCTCGGCTGATGAGGCCTGATAACCACTGATGGTGTGTTGCCCCGGCCACTGAGCCGGGGCGCTGGAGAAGCCCCGAATGTCGCAACAGGCCCAACTGCAACAGTTCTACATCCCGGAAGAGCAGTCGATCTACCTGCTCAGCCAGGACGATGCCAAAAAGCTGAAGGACTGGGTCGAGCTGTGTACCGACCAGCTCCGCCAGTTGGGCTATCGCGACATCGAAATGATCGGCAAGGGCGCCTACGGGTTTGTCTTCTCCGGACGACTCGCCCTGAAAGGCGCGCGCGACCTGGAGCACGTTTTCAAGTTCACGCGCGTCAACCTGCCCCGGCACCTGCAGGACCGGCTTGAGGATGAAGCCTATATCCTCGAGCAGGTCGAGCACCCCCGCGTGCCGCGACTGATTGCCTTCCAGCGGGCCCGCAACCAGCCCATCCTGGTGATGGAGCGGGCGCCCGGCATCAACCTGGAGGAGGTGTCCCTGCGCGAGGGCCGCCTGCGGCCGCGCCTGGTAATGCGCATCGCCGACCAACTGGCCGACATCCTGCGCAACCTGCGCCTGGAGTCCGGCCCCGCCGGCCGCCCCATCGTCCATGGCGATATCAAGCCTTCCAACCTCGTCTTCGACGCCGAGACCGAGAACATCGCCCTGATCGACTGGGGATCTGCCGTGTATGCACAGCTGGACGCCAACCAGCAGTTCGTCACCGCCAACGTCATGGAGTTGATGTCCGATAACCTCCAGCAGACCAACGCCCGCCTGGGAGACGTCTACTTCATCGGCGAGGAACAGCTTTACGGCGGGCTGTCGTCCCCGCGCTTCGACGAACAGGGCGCTGCCGGAACGCTCTACGCCCTGGCCTCCGGTCAGTCCTGCCGCTTCGGCCATCGGGCGATTCCGGCCACATCGCTGGGGTTACCCATGGAGTTTGCGCGCATGCTCGACGGCCTGCTTGACCCGGACCCGGACACGCGCCGCAAGGCCGGCGACTACTACCTGCGGGAAATGCCGCGGATGGCGCGCACCGTCATGATCGACCTGCCGGATTCACCGCCCAGCCCGATGGTGCCCGTCTGGACTCGCCACTCCGACCGGGAAATCGACACGGTCGTCTACAGTTCGCGCAAGGCCTTCCTGCGTGAGGAAGGTGCGCCGGAAACCCTGAGCGACGTCAACGATGTGCAGCTCGACCGCTACTACAAGAATTTCATGCAGGGCATGGGGGAAACCGAAAAGGCGTTCCTCGCCGCGGTGAGCCGACTCGGCCAGTACCCGGTGGAGGGCGGCCTGGCGATTCGCTGGGAAACCGAGGGCATCTACGTCGATACGTCCCTGAACCTGCACGATCCGTCGCTGCGGGACGCGTTCGTCACGGCGGTGAACAACATGGTCAGTCTGGCCCAGGCCATCTACCGGCAGGGGATCTTCAAGAGCTGCCTGTTCAACGCCCGGGACACCCTGCACGTCGACCGGGACAATCCCGAGCAGCCCTTCCGGATTGCACCGGAGATGCAGTTGCCCTATGAGGTCAGCGCCGCCCCGGAGATCGAGGACGATTCCCGGGTTCACTCCTACTTCGAGGACGGCCCCGACCCGGAGGAGTTCCTGGTCCTGCCGGACACCATCATCCAGGCCCTGGAAGCCCTGAACACGATCCACCACACCGGTATGATCATCTTCGAGGCCCTGCCCCGCCACCTGAAGATCCACAGCCACTACCGGCTGCTGGATCCCGACCGGGAGGCGGAATTCCGCCGGTATCTGGACGATATTCTGTCCGCCGTCAACCAGATCACCGGGCTGGGCGTGTCCGGCTTCATGAAGATGCCCTACAAGGACACGCGCTTCTTCCCCCACATCGAGCGCTTGCCGGACCGTTACTACCCGAAGAATCCAAGGGCTGAAAAAGCCTGACACCATCTGCGCAACGTCCCAATTTTCCTCTTTCTGTAAAAAAAGGGTTGCTCCCAGGCAGAACCTCAGGTTATGTTTTTGCCAATCAAACTGTTGTGGTCAAAAGACTGATTCCATGAATTTCAACGCTGTCGTCGTCATCGTAAAGCTAGTCCTGGTGGTCGTGGTGCCAACCGGGGGCTTTTGCGTGGATGACAGGATGAGCTAAACCACAACCAGTCAGAACACCGAAAGCCCCCGGCACCGAAAGGTCCCGGGGGCTTTTTTTTGGCTTCGAAAAATCAGACGAGAAGGAAGACAAACGTGAACGCCGCACAGCACATCCTCGACGCGCTCCAGCGTCACCAGATCGACACCGTATTCGGCTATCCCGGCGGCTGCATCATGCCGCTGTACGACGCACTGGTCGCCGAGGATGTGAGTGTCGAGCATGTGCTGTGCCGGCACGAACAGGCCTGTGCCCTGGCCGCCGATGGCTACGCCCGGGCCAGCGGCCGCACCGGCGTGTGCATTGCCACCTCCGGCCCCGGCGCCACCAACCTGATTACCGGCGTGGCCAACGCCCACCGGGATTCGATCCCGATGCTGGTCATCACCGGCCAGGTGCCCTCCGGCCTGATCGGCACCGATGCGTTCCAGGAAACGGATGTGCTCGGCATGACGCTGGGCATCGTCAAGCACAGCTACCTGGTGACCGAGGCGTCCGAATTGCCGGCCATCATGGAAGAGGCCCTGCAACTGGCCGAATCCGGTCGGCCGGGTCCGGTCTGGATCGATATTCCCAAGGACATCCTGCTGACCGATATCGGCGAGCCGGCCGCTCCGGCGCCGACCACCGCCACCCCACTGCCGGACCCGACGGCGGAGATCGACGAAGCGCTCGCCATGCTGCGCGAGGCTAACATGCCGCTGCTCTACAGCGGTGGCGGCGTCAGCCTGGCCCATGCCGAATCGGCCTTCCGACGATTTGCGAAAGCGTCGCGCCTGCCCAACGTCGTCACACTCAAGGGCATCGGCAACCCGGGCTACGACAACGCGGATCAGATGGGCATGCTCGGACTGCACGGTTCGAAGGCGGCCAACATGGCCGTCGACACCTGCGACCTGCTGATGGTCGTCGGGGCCCGGCTGGATGACCGGGCCACCGGTGCGGTATCGAACTTCGCACCCAACGCCAAGGTCATCCATATCGATACGGACGCGGCCGAATTCAGCAAGCTCCGGGCCGCAGACCTGGCCATTCGCGGCGAGCTGGACGCCATCCTGAACGGTATGGCCGACGCGTTGGTCCGCCAGCCTCTGACCATCGAGAACTGGCGCCAGCAGTGCGCCACCTGGCGCAAGACCCAGGGCTTCCAGGCGGCCATCAACGAAGACCCGCATGCGCCGATTTCCGGTCCCGAATTCATGCGCCAGTTGACCGATATTGCCCCGCGGGATGCGATCGTCGCCTGCGATGTCGGCCAGCACCAGATGTGGGTGGCGCAGTACTGTCGTTTCGATCACCCCCGCAATCACCTGAGCAGCGGCGGTCTCGGCACCATGGGCTTCGGGCTGCCGGCGGCCATCGGCGCCCAGTTTGCGTTCCCGGACCGACCGGTCATCAACGTCACCGGCGACGGGTCCTTCATGATGAACGCCCAGGAGTTGGCCACCATCCGCCGCCATCGTCTACCCATTAAGCTGATCATCATGGACAACCAGTGCCTGGGCATGGTCCGCCAACAGCAGGAGCTGTTCTACGAGAACCGGGAAAGCCAGATTAACCTGGACGACAACCCGGATTTCCTGGCCCTGGCCAGGGCCTTCGACATTCCGACCCTGGCCATCCAGCGCACTGACCAGGTTCGTCGGGGCATCCAGACCATCCTGGCCTACGACGGACCGATGCTCCTGCATGTCAGCATCGATCGCTCGGAAAACGTCTGGCCCATCGTCAAACCCGGCTCGTCCAACCGGGACATGCTGGATGAAAGCCAGCGCCCAACCTCAACCACCGCGAAAAACAAGGAAAGTGCAGCATGACCGCCTCGACTGATCACATGACCCATACCCTCTCCTGCCGTATGCAGCCTGAGCCGGCGGCGCTGGAACGCCTGTGCCAGGTGGCCCGTATTCGCGGCTTCCGGATCGAGGAAATGCAGGTGCGCACCGACGCCGAAGGCCTGGCCATCGACATGGTGCTCAGCGGCCAGCGCTCCATCGACATGCTGCGGCGCCAGATCGAGAAGCTGCACACGGTGTGTTCCCTGCGAAGCCCGGAGCAGGCCCTGACGGGCATCCGCCAGAGCGCCTGACGCCCCATCAATTCCGGGTCACTGGTCGTAGGCCGGCGGATGCGGCCGCACCTGTTGCAGGGTATGGGCCTGAAGATCCCTGAGGCGGTCGCTGATGACCACCGGATAGGGCTCGGCGTCATCCAGCTCTCGCTGGGCCGGTGGCAGGGCCGCAACCGCATCGCGACAGTATTCGGCGGCCTCTGCCAACGGTCGGATCGCGTCCGCGATGGCGCGGCCGGCCCGCATGGTGGGAATGAGCAACGGTATACCGTCAGCCGCCTCCTCACGGTGGGTAATGTGGTCTCCGAGATACCGGCCATCGGCGTCCTGGCGACGATAGACCTGCTTGCGCCCGGGATAGGATTGTTTGCCCGGCGAGTTCTTCATGCGCGGCTTGCCGGCGTATTCGGTCAGTTTGTAGGCCAGTTCCAGCGTTGGGGCGTCGCTGGACACGCCCACGGCGGTGCCAACCCCGAAGCCATCCAGGGGCACATCGTTGCGGCGATAGTCATCAATCTTGTACTCATCCAGCCCGCCGCTGGCCAGGATACGGATCTGCGTCAGCCCGGCGTCGTCCAACATCCGGCGACAGCGAATGGCCATCTCCGCCATGTCGCCGGAGTCCAGCCGGATGGCGCCGATATCCACCTCCGGCTCGACTTTCAGCCAGTCGATAATGTCAGCAACGGCCCTCTCTGTGTCGTAGGTGTCCACCAGCAGCGTGGTCCCCGGATACAACCGGGCGTAGGTGCGAAAGGCCGCCATCTCGTCACCACAGGCCTGCACGAAACTGTGCGCCATAGTGCCACGGATGGGCAGGTCGAAATCCAGGCCGGCCAGCACATTGCTGGTGCCGGACAGGCCGCCCATCCGGAACGCACGAATGCCCCGGTAAGCGGCATCCGTGCCGTGCATGCGGCGGGTGCCGAAATCGATCACCGGCTTTCCATCGGCGGCGAGAGTCAGGCGAGCGGCCTTGGACGCGAGCACCGTTTCCAGATGCACGTAGTTCATGACCAGGGTTTCCAGTAACTGGGCCTCGGCAATGGGCGCCTCGATTTCCAGCAGCGGCTCCTGTGGAAACACCGGCGTTCCTTCCGGCAAGGCATGGATCGAACCGGTGAAACGGAACCGGCGCAGCCAGTCCAGGAAGTCGTTGTCGAAACGATCCAGACGGCGCAGACGATCGATGTGTTCCTGTGAAAAACGCAGGGATTCGATGATGTGGGCGATGTGCTGCTGTCCACAGGCCAGCATGAAATTGCGATGCGGCGGCAGCTTACGGAAGAAGAGGCTGAAAACGGCGGTGTCGTTCATGGATTCCGCCCAGTAGGCCTGGGCCATGGTCAACTCGTACAGGTCAACCAGCAATGCCAGGTCTTTCTCTTCGACCATAAACGTGTTCCTCCGGGTCCGGTGTCGGGTGTGTCTGTCAGTCGCTTTGTAGATTGGATGGGGTATCAGAAGCGAATCAGCGGCGCACGCTGGCTCCGGCCTCCGCCAATTGATCCAGGACATCGTCGGTCTGGCCGGATTCCACCGCCCGGGTGCCTGCCACCAGCAACTCCACGTCAAACCCCAACCGCAACGCATCCTGCACGGTCGCCCGTACACAGACGTCCAGTGCCAGCCCCGCCACCTGCAGGTGCTTGATGCCACGCCGTGACAGAAACTGCTCCAGTTGGGTGCCATCGAAGGCGGAGTAGGCATCGGTCTCGAAAGCCGTGCCCTTGCTGACGCGAATGGCCATGGCCGGCAAATCCAGTTCGTGGTGGAAGGCCGCGCCGTGAGTGTCCTGCACGCAGTGCACCGGCCAGGGGCCGCCGCGGTGATTGAAACTGCAATGGTCCACCGGATGCCAGTCACGGGAGGCGATGATGGGCCAGCGCTTGTCCTGGGCGTCGGTAATGGCCGCGTTGACGACGGGAAAGATCTCCTGACTACCGGGAACCGCCAGGCTGCCGCCGGAGCAGAAATCGTTCTGGATATCGACCAGGAGCAACGCCGAATCGTTGGAACCAACCATGCTGAACTCCTTGCCCCCAAACGGGGAGGGCTCGACAGGTTTATAAGTGGATAACAATAATCCCTGTTTACAGCGTTGGGTTTTTGCGGGGAAATTGCAAGGCAGGATCGGCTGGCCGGACAGTCCGTTGCCCGGCCTGGGCTGAAAGGGATTAGAAGTCGTAGGTCACCTTCGCTTTGACGCTGCGCTCGGCACCGTAGTAGCAACGGGCTTCGCTGTAGCAGGCCCCCACATACTCTTTATCGAACAGATTGTTGGCGTTCAGTTGTGCGGTGACGCCCTTCAGGCCAACGCTCGCCAGATCATACTTGATGCTGGCATCCACCACCGTGTAGTGCGGCACTTTCAGGGTGTTGGACTCGTTGGCCCAGCTGGTGCCGATGTAGCGGACACCCAGTCCGGTCTTGAGACTGTTCAGCACACCGTCCAGGAATTCGTAGGAACCCCAGGCAGAAGCCATGTGTTCCGGCGTAGCCACCGGTGTCTTGCCTTCTGTGCCCATCGTGGATTTCTGCACTTCCACGTCGGTGTAGGTGTAGCTGGCCTGAAGCGTGACGTTTTGGGTAACCCGTGTCGCGGCCTCCAGCTCCAGTCCTTGTGACCGAACCTTGCCGATCGGACGGTAGTAGCTGGGGTTATTGCCTTCGGTCTGGATCAGGTTGGCCACGTTGTCCTGGTCAATCTGGAACACCGCAACGCTGTAACGATCCGCCGTACCGACCGGTTGGTACTTGAGGCCAAGCTCATACTGCTCCGCTTCGGTCGCGTCGAGCAGATCACCGTTCTCATCCAGGTTCGCGCTCGGGCTGAACGATTCGGAGTAACTGACGTACGGGGCAACACCGTTATCGAACAGATACATCAGTGCCGCACGGCCACTGAATTGCTCGTCGTCCTTGCTCTGGCGCGTGGTTGAACCGGTCAGGAGGTAGTCACTCGTGTTGTCGATGTCCACCCAGTCGTAGCGACCGCCCAGTGTCACACGCCAATGATCCAGGGCAACCTGATCCTGCAGGTAGACACCGGTTTGCTCCAGCTCCCGATCGTTGTCCTGATAGGGTACGACGGTGCCGGAACGGCCATAGACCGGGTCAAACGGATTGATGGCGGCGAATCCGGAACCGTAGGACCAGTCGGCATCGGTGTCGCGTTTCTGGTAATCCAGCCCGGTGAGGACGGTATGATCGGTCGCGCCCCACCCGAACTCCGCGATCAACTGGTTATCGATGGCCAGGGCATTAAGCTCTTCGTCGGCGCCGAAATAGGTCCGGGGCAGCTCATTGCCCACCCAGTAACCCGAGTTGTAGACCTGTCCGTAATCCACCTTGGAGTTCAGGTATCGGAAATTCTGGCGGGCCGACCAGACCTCGTTGAAACGATGCTCGAGCTGATAGCCGATCATCGCCTGTTCGCGGTCGAACTCTTCGTAGTCCTGCTCACCGTCGTAGAAATCGGTCGGGATCTTCTGCCCGTTATGACTGTAGAGCGTGCCATCCGCCGGGAAGCCGCCATAAAAGCCGCCTTCCGGGTCTTTCTGCAGGTAGGCCATCAGCGTCAGCGTGGTGGCATCACTGAGATCCAGCGTCAGTGACGGCGCCAACGTGTAGTGCTCTTCCTTGACCTTGTCCCACTGGGTGTCCGAGTGATAGACGCGCCCCACCAGTCGATAGGCCGCATTGCCCGAGTCCCCGACCTCACTGCCGATATCGAAACCGAGACTGGCCTCACCCTGCGTCCCCACACCCGCCTGGACCTGGTAATGGGATTCGAACAGGGGCTTCTTGCTGGTCAGGGCCACAATACCGCCCGGCGCCGCACGACCGTACAGGACGGACGACGGCCCCTTCACCACCTCGATCCGCTCCAGGAAGTACGGATCGATCTGCATGATGCTGTAGGTGCCTTTGTCGTTCAGCAGCTTCAGGCCATCCAGGTACTGGTTGTCGATGCTGTCGCTGCCGAAGCCCCGCAGCTTGATGG
Source organism: Marinobacter sp. NFXS9 (assembly GCF_040148665.1). Lineage (NCBI taxonomy): Bacteria > Pseudomonadati > Pseudomonadota > Gammaproteobacteria > Pseudomonadales > Marinobacteraceae > Marinobacter > Marinobacter sp. NFXS9. The sequence continues at coordinate 274,033 of NZ_JAGDDW010000003.1, forward strand.
CATCGTAACGGCTGGCCGTTGCGCCATACTGTTCGGTAAAGACACCGGCGGTGTAGCGGGTGGCTTCCTGGACACTCTTGGAGCCCTGCTCTTCGATCTGGTCGTCGGTGATGACGGAGATGGACTGCGGGGTTTCAACAAACGGGGTTTCCGTTTTGGTCGCCCCGCGGGTGGCGGTCACTTCCAATGCATCCAACGCAACGGAATCGTCCTGATTCCCGGCGGCAAGAACAGCAGTCGCGCCGGTCATACCGGATAGAGCAACTGCGACGGCAAGGGACAAACTGGAAGGTCGGAACATGCATACCTCATTTTTCAATGAAAAAACGTTAATGCGAATTATTCTCTTTTTTATCTGAGATAGGTATGCGGAATGACAGGGTTTGTATGCCTGATGACAAAATGGGCTCGAGAAGCCCCTGGTCAATGCAGTGCGCGGGGAGACACACCGAATACCCGGCGGAAGGCCGTGGCGAAGTTGGTGGCGTGCCGGTAGCCGGCGCGGTGGGCGGCTTGCTGGACGCTGTAGCCCTGCTCCAGATAGCGTTTACCCAGTTCCAGGCGGCATTGGCGAAGGTAATCGAACACCGAGACACCGTAAGTCGCCCGGAACTTGCTGCGCAAACTGCTGGCGCTCATGGCGGCGTGCTGGGCCAGCCCCTCCAGGGTGTATTCCTCCGTCGGCGCAAACTCCAGCAATTGCCGGACGGCTTCCAGTCGCTGGCGTTCGCGGGCGCTTCCGTTTTGGTCACGGTCCGGAAATTCGCCCTCTTCCGGCAAACCGTGGCCGACCAGCTGCAGCGCAAGTCCCTCGAGGATCAGGTTTTTCTGAAGCGCCGGTACGGCCATGTCCAGAGCATACTCCAACTGGGAGAGCAAGGCTGACGAAACCCGCCAGCCCAACACCGGACGCCGGATACCCTGCAGCAAGGACGCCAGGGTGCTGCTTTCGGGACTGGCCCGATGCAGGCACGCCGGATCGAAAGCCAGGGTCAGCGTCTTCAAAGTCTGCCCCGCCGGTTGGGAGGCTTCCAGCGCGTATTCCGGGCGCAGTTGCAGACTGACGGCCTCGCTGGCATGCAGCGAACGGCGCACGGCCCCGACCGACAGGTCCACGTGTCCCTCGATAACGATCACGATGAGCAGCGGCGCGTGCCCCAGGGACACCGAACGGTACGAGTGGAAAATCTCCAGCTCCGAACCGGTAAAGCGGAATCCCGATGGCAGGGCCAGTTCACGGATTCGACCGCGGGCCACAACGGTTTCACTGCCCCCAGAGTCCACCCCACGATCGGTTGGAGTCAGGCCATCAAAGCAGTAGTCCATACCGTACTGCTTCCCGAAATCGAGAAAATCCCGAACCCGGAAAGAACGCGCTGCAATCGCACTTTTCGCAGAATTCATTAGAGATGCCTCACCAGTCACAACGGCCCTATCAGCCTCTGATCCGAGCGCCACAATTTACCGCAAATAATTCTCATTTTTAAGTGAGTTCAACCAATGCCTCCCGCATCCGACGACAGTTGATCTTGCTCAATTGCCGGTCGGAACTTCAGTGACACGCATCAGTCCTTCCAAACCGGACCGTTCCCGGAACCGCGTCGGGACTTTTTCGAGCCATCCCATTCAAACAACAGGACATACGGAATCTGCAATGACTGATGCGAGATCGACCGTTCATCCGGTAACCCGTTGCTTCCTCAACCACCATCCTCCACCGCCCATCTGACCGCCACCCTGCGCGGGCAGGGAGAAACGCAAACCCATTCCAGGAATCAACGGAGAAACCAACATGATTCAGGTGGAAAACCTGACACGCCGCTACGGCGACCTGACCGCGGTCAGGGATGTCAGCTTCCGGATCGGTCACGGTGAAGTGGTCGGCCTGCTGGGCCACAACGGCGCCGGCAAGACCACGATCATGAAGATGCTGACCGGCTATCTCGAACCCACGGCCGGCACCGTGAAAATCGACGACCTCGTGCTCGGCCCCGACACCCGCATGATGCAGAAGCGCATCGGCTACCTGCCGGAGAACTGCCCGGTCTGGCCAGAGATGACCGTCATCGACTACCTGGCCTTCCAGGCCGCCCTGCATGACGTGCCGGAAGGCAAGCGCGACAAGGCCATCGCCAACGCCATCCGACGGGCCGACCTCAAGGCCAAGGCCACCGCCAGCATCCAGACCCTGTCACGGGGTTATCGCCAGCGGGTCGGCGTGGCCCAGGCGCTGTTGCACTCGCCGGACATCCTGATCCTCGACGAACCCACCAACGGCCTCGACCCCACCCAGATCCGCCAGATGCGGGACCTGATCCGGGATCTGGCCAAACACGCCACAGTCATTGTCTCCACCCACATCCTGCAGGAAGTGCAGGCGGTCTGTGAGCGGGTGCTGATCATGCGCGCCGGCGAACTGGTGGTGGACGCCAAGCTGGAGGAATTGCAGCAATCCGGCGGTCTGCTGTTGAGCGTCGAAGGCGATCCGCGCCCGCACCTGAAGGCACTGAAAGAGATCCAGGCACTGACTGAGGTGGACGACCAGCCCGGCCGCTACCACCTGGATGCGCCGCTGGACTGCGCACCCAAAGTGGTCGAGATCCTGACCCGTGCCGGCATTCCGCTGCACGCGCTGGAGCCCCAACGGAGGGATCTGGAGAAAGTCTTTGCCGAGGTGAACGAGGAGACCGCCCATGCATGATCTGATGACGATCGCCCGCAAGGAATTCCGGGGCTTCTTTGCCTCGCCGGCCGCCTTCCTGTTCCTGGGCGTGTTCCTGGCGGTCACCCTGTTCGTGGTGTTCTGGGGCGAGGCCTTCTTTGCCCGCAACATCGCCGATGTGCGTCCCCTCTTCGAGTGGATGCCCGTCCTGCTGATCTTCCTCATTGGCGCGCTGACCATGCGCAGCTGGTCCGAGGAGCGTCGTTCCGGCACCGTGGAAAGCCTGCTGACCTCGCCGGTCGGTCCGCTGCCCCTGATTGGCGGCAAGTTCCTGGCGGGTATGGGCCTGCTGGCCCTGGCGCTGGCCATGACGCTGCCGCTGCCCATCACCGTGTCCTTCATCGGTCCGCTGGACTGGGGCCCGGTGATCGGCGGTTATGTGGCCACCCTGTTCCTGGGCGCGGCCTACCTGTCGATCGGCCTGTTCATGAGCAGCCGAACCGACAACCCGATCGTGTCGCTGATCCTGACCACCCTGGTGTGCGGCATCTTCTACCTGCTGGGCTCCAGCCTGCTGACCAACCTGTTCGGTCACCAAATCGCGCATTTTCTGGAGGAAATCGGTACCGGCAGCCGCTTCGATTCCATCACCCGGGGCGTGATCGATCTGCGCGACCTGTACTACTACGTCTCCATCACCGGCGTGTTCCTGGTACTGAACCGCCTGAGTCTTGAACGCATGCGCTGGGCCGGCAACCCCACCAATCGCCGTCACCGCGGCTGGACCTGGGTTTGCCTTCTGGCGATTGCCAACTTCATTGTCGCCAACGCCTGGCTGACGCCGGTCAGCAGCGCCCGTGCCGACATCACCCAGAGCCAGATGTATTCTCTCTCTGACGCCACTTACCATGAGCTGAACCAGCTGCACGAACCGCTGGTCATCCGCGGCTACTTCTCGGACAAGACGCATCCCCTGTTGGCGCCGCTGGTGCCGCGCATCCGCGACCTGCTGCAGGAATACGCCATTGCCGGCGGCAAGAACGTCCAGGTGCAGTTCCTCGATCCCACCAAGGATCACGACGTCGAAGAGCAGGCGGCGTCCCAGTACGGCATCAAGCCGGTGCCGTTCCAGACCGCCAGCCGCTATCAGTCGTCGGTGGTCAACGCCTACTTCAATGTGGTCGTGTCCTACGGCGATCAGTACCAGGTGCTCGGTTTCCGCGACCTGATCGACGTGAAGTCCCAGAGCGACAACAAACTCGACGTCGCCCTGAAGAGCCCGGAATACGAACTGACCCGCACCATCCACAAACTGGTCAGCACCTACCGCGCCGGCGATAACACCTTCGCGTCGATCGACCAGCCGGTCACCTTCCACGGCTATTTCTCGTCGGAGCAGAAACTGCCGAAAGAACTGGTTCAGCTGAAAGGCAACGTGACCGACATTCTCAAGGACATGGCCAAGGGTCACGAGGACAAGCTCTCGGTCCAGGTTGAGGACCCGGACGCCAACGGCGGCAAGCTGGGCGATCAGCTCACCGAGCAGTACGGTTACCAGCCGCGCATCGCCAGCCTCACCGACCCGCAGCCGTTCTGGTTCAACATGACCCTGCAGAGCGGTGACAACGTGGTGCCGGTGCCCCTGCCGGACACGCTGGACAAGGCCGCCATGAAGCGGTCGATCAAGTCCGCGTTGCAGCGTCTCACTCCAGGTGTGCTGAAAACGGTGACCGTGGTGGCGCCGCAGGACCCGATGGCCCGCATGCGCCAGATGCGTGGTATGCCGCCGCAGTCCCAGTACCAGAAGCTGATGACAGCGCTGAAGGACAATGTCCGCGTCAAGCAGAGCCAACTGACTGACGGCAAGGTCCCGGCGGAAACCGACCTGCTGCTGGTGCTCGCCCCGCAGAACCTGGACGACAAGCAGCGCTTTGCCATCGACCAGTTCCTGATGCGCGGCGGCCGGATCGTGATGGCCACCTCACCGTTCAAGGTGAGCGCCGGCCGCTCCCTGAGCATGGAAAAAACCAAATCCGGTCTGGAAGACTGGCTCGCCAAGATGGGCGTGACTATCCAGCCGAAGATGGTGCTCGATGCCCAGAGTTCCTCGCTGCCGGTGCCCGTCACCCGCAACGTGGGCGGCATGAACTTCCGCGAGATCCAGATGGTGCCCTACGCGCCCTTCCCGGACCTGCGCGGCGACGAGCTGAACCCGAAGCATCCAGTGACCCGTTCGCTGGACCAGATGACCCTCGGCTGGGCCTCACCGATCACCATCGACCAGAAAGCGATGGGCGATCGCAACGTCACCCGGCTGCTGGAAAGCTCGCCACAGACCTGGACCACCGACAGCACCCAGGCCATCCCCAACATGAACCGGTACCCGCAGCTTGGCTTCGCCACCCAGGGCGAGCCCAAAGCGCAGACGCTGGCCGTGGCCATCAAGGGGCAATTCCAGTCCTACTACGCCGACCGCCAGTCACCGCTGGCCCAGTCCGCGGATGACAAGGGCGATAAATCCGCGAAGAACACCCAGGGCAAGAAGAAGGCCGACAAGCCGACCTTCACCAGCGTGATCAAGCAGTCGCCGGATTCGTCGCGGTTGGTGCTGATCGCCAGCAACGCCTTTGCGTCCGACACCATGGTGAACCTGGTGTCCCAGGAACTCGGCACGGTCTATACCAAGCCGATCGACATGGTGCAGAACGCCATCGACTGGTCGCTGGAAGACCCGGGCCTGCTTGCCCTGCGCGGCCAGACCCAGTTTGCCCGCACCCTGGTGCCAATGGACAACGACACCCAGCGTTTCTGGGAGTACCTGAACTATGGCCTGGCGGCCCTTGCCCTGCTGCTGGTCTGGTTGTGGCGTCGTAGCGTGCAAGCCGGCGACCGTCGTCGCTATCAACGGATTCTTGCGGAGGTTTAAGTGATGGCGAAAACAGTTCGAATACTCGCCGTTCTGCTGGGGGTCCAGGTCCTGCTGGCCTTCGGCCTGAACATGTCCCACAAAGACATCAGTGATGTGTCGCCGGACCAGCCTCTGCTGAGCACGTCGCTGGATAACCTGGACGAGATGGTCATCGCGGACGGGCCGGACTCGTCCCTGACTATCAAACGTAAGGGTGACCAATGGCAACTGCCCTCCCTTGAGGGCTTTCCGGCCAGCAGCGATCAGGCCAACCAACTGGTGGACGCGCTGGTCGCGGCCAAACAGGGCATTCCTGTGGCGACCTCACCCAGCGCCCAAAGCCGCTTCAAGGTGGCCAAGGACGACTTCAAGCGTCGTCTGGTGCTGCGTCGTGACGGCCAGGATGTGGCCACAGTCTACCTGGGCAGCTCGCCGGGAACCGACCAGTCCTACGCCCGCCTCAAGGGTGACAGCAACATCTACCGGGTGAAGCTGGCCGCCTACCAGGCGCCGGTGGACAGCGACAGCTGGCTGGACAAGGAGATCCTGACCACGCCAATCGACAAGATCGCTGCGGTGGAAGTAGGTGATCTGAAGCTGACGCAAACCACCAAGAAGCCGGCGGACAAGTCGGACAGCGACAACACCGATAAAGGCAAAGCACCGGCGCCGTGGCACGTGGATAACCTGCCCGCCGGCAAGGCGCTGGACACCAGGGCGGCGGCGACCCTCGCGGGGCAGCTGTCCGGTCTGCGGATCCAGTCCCTGGCGGATGCCGATGCGGCCAAACAGGCCCTGGCCGACCCGACGCTGACGATCCAGCTCGACAAGTCAGACGGTAAAACGGTGACCTACACGTTTGCCAAGGCAGAGTCGAAGCCAGACTCCGCGGACGACGCCAAGGCAAAGGCCAAGCCCGACAAGACGCCGAAGCCTGAGTCCTGGTTCCTGTCCGTGTCCGATCAGGACCGCACGTTCCGGATCACGGCAGCGCTGGGTCAGACGCTGGTGAAGGCGGCTTCGCCCGACACACTGCTGGTGGCCGCCAAGGACGATAAACCGGCGGCCGATAAGGCAACGACCTCATCAATGGCCAAGAAAGCGGACGACGAACCGGCAGAATAAGCCGGCCCCGTCCTCGCAAACAGAAAGCGGGTGCACCATTGAGGATGGGCACCCGCTTTTTTGTTTGGATCAATAAGGGGGCGTCACTCGCCAGCGCATTGAGTGCCCCACACGCAGGTTGGGCTGACGCAGGAAGCCCAACAATAACGGGCTACCTGATTCCATCCTGGGTTTAGCCACACAAGTCGCGTTGAGAGCCGTCCGGCCTGGAAATGGACCACTCGATGTTGGGCTTCCTGCGTCAGCCCAACCTACGAATCTCCAGCGCCTTATGGGCCCACCGCTAACGGCACCCCCTTGGGATCGGCCTCCACCAGCGTCTCATGCGTCAACGCATCCCACGCCTCATAGGTACTCAGGAACACCCGGCCGCTAAGCGCCTTAAGAAAGTCGGTTTTCCCAAGCCGATCCATCACAGGTCCCTTCACCTCCGTCAGGTGCAGGCGCACGCCGCTGTCCCGCAAGCGTTCGTTGATCGCTTCCAGGCTCTCCAGTGCGGAGGCGTCGATCAGGTTCACCGCCGCACAAACGAGCACCACATTCCGCAGCTCCGGCTGCCGGCTCACCAGATCCATCACGCACTCTTCCAGAAAGCGCGCATTGGCGAAATACAGACTCTCGTCCACCCGCAGCATGGCCACGTTGGGGTGTGTCTCCACCTGATGGCGGCGTACGTTGCGGAAATGCTCGGTCCCGGGCACCCGGCCAACCACCGCGCTGTGCGGCCGAGAGGTGCGATACATGAACAGCCCGATGGACAGCCCGACACCCGCGAGGATGCCCGCTTCAACGCTGTACGTCAGCGTCAGCACAATCGTCGCCAGCATGGCGACGAAATCCACCGGTGAGTAGCGCCAGGTGCGGACCAGAGCTTTCAGGTCGATCAGGGTGGATACGGCCACAATAATGGCGGCCGCCAGCGTGGCCTTGGGCAGGAACGCGATGGCCGGCGTCAGGGTGACGGTGGCCAGAGCGATCCCGATGGCCGTAAAGGCGCCCGCCGCCGGGGTTTCGGCGCCGGCGTCAAAGTTGACAACCGAGCGGGAAAAGCCCCCCGTCACCGGCATGCCACCAGACGTTCCGGCACCCAGGTTGGCCATGCCCAGACCAATCAACTCCTGGTCCGGGTCGATATGCTGCCGACGCTTTGCAGCCAGGGTTTGGCCCACGGAAACGGATTCCACAAAGCCAACGATACTGATCAGCAGCGCACCGACGAACAGCTCCCGCCACAACCCCGGATCCATTGAGGGCAGGCTCAGATCCGGCAATCCCGCCGGCACATGCCCGACCACTTTCACCCCCTGCTGCGCCAGTCCCAACCCCCAGGTAACCAGCGTCGTTACCATCACTGCCAGGATCGGCGCCGACTTGGACACGATATCGGCCAGCCGGTCTCCGGCTCCAAAGCGCTTGAGCAGGGGCTTCAGCCGCTTGCGGCACAGCAGCAGGAACGCCAGGGTGCCCACCCCCATCAGCACGGTGGGCCAGTGGATGGCATGGAGTTGGCCAAACAGGCCGCGACCAAGCTCGATCAGGTTATGACCGTCCGCGTCGACCCCGAGGAGGTGCTTGAGCTGGCTGGCCGCGATGACAATGCCCGACGCCGTGATGAACCCGGAGATCACCGGGTGGCTGAGGAAATTGGCCAGGAAGCCCAAGCGAAGCAAGCCCATCACCACCAGAATCAGCCCCGACAGCACCGCCAGCAGAATCGCGCCGACCAGGTACTCCGGGCTCCCCGGTACGGCGATACCGTCCAGGGCCGCCGCCGTCATCAGCGCAATCACAGCCACCGGCCCCACCGACAGCGTGCGGCTGGTGCCGAAGATGGCGTACAGGATCAGCGGCAGGATCGAGGCATACAGCCCGACCTGCGGTGGCAAGCCAGCCAGCAGCGCGTAAGCCAGCGACTGCGGAATCAGCATGATGGTGACGATCACCGCCGCCAGCGCATCGCTGACGCACACCGAGCGGTTGTATTCAGGCAGCCACTGCAGGAGCGGAAGATAGCGCGCCGCTTTCATGGCATTACGCGGCGTTGCGCCGGCCGGGCTTCACCAGCCATTCGTGACCCTTGAGCATGCCGTGCCAGTATATGTAGGGCAGGTATTTCGCCTTCAGCATCCAGGCCAGCCTGGTGGGCTGAGTGCCGTCATTAACCCACTTCGGGAACGTCGGCTGGAGCTGACCACCGTAGCCGAATTCGGCCAGCACGATGCGTCCACGCTCGACGGTCAGCGGACAGGATCCGTAACCGTAATACGCTGCCGTCAGGGGCTGGTTATCCAGACTGGCCAACAGATTATCCGCCACCACCGGCACCTGCTTGCGCACGGCTGCCGCGGTCTTTGCGTTAGCGGTGCCGCTCACATCCCCCAGCCCAAAAATCCTCGGGTAACGGGGATGCTGGAGCGTTTCGCTGTCCAGATCGAGCCAGCCGGCCTCATTGGCCAGAACGGATTCCCTCACAAACTCCGGCGCCCGCTGGGGCGGTACCGCGTGCAGCATATCGAAGCGGCACTCAATAAAACGCTCCTCGCCTTCCACCGACAGGTCGCGGAAGGTCGCCTTTTTCGCCGGCCCGTTGACCGCTACCAGGTTTTGCTGGAAGTCCTTGTGAATATGGTAGCGCTCGACATAACGCTCCAGGGCGGGAACGTAGTCCGGTACCCCGAACATCACACCGCCGGCGTTCTTGAAATGCACGTCCATGCTGCCCAGCACCCCCTGACGCATCCAGTAATCACAGGCCAGGTACATGGCTTTTTGCGGCGCTCCGGCGCATTTGATGGGCATCGGCGGCTGGCTGAACAGCGCTGTCCCGGACTTCAGGTTCTGGATCAGCTGCCAGGTGTAGGGCGCGGTGTCCGGGTGGTAGTTGGAAGTCACCCCGTTGGTTCCCAGGGTTTCCGACAGCCCTTCAACGGCGTCCCAGTTGAGCTCCAGGCCCGGGGCGACAACCAGCCGCTGATACCCCAGTATCGTGCCATCCGACAGCTCCACCCGGTCCTCGTCCGGCTGGAAGGCCCGGGCCTCGGCGCGGTACCAGGTAACATGCTCCGGCATCACTGACTTCATCGGTTTGATGGTTTCAGCGAGGCTGAATATCCCGCCGCCGACCATCGTCCAACCCGGTTGATAGCAGTGGCGCTCGGAGGGCTCGATAATGGCGATATCGAGACTGTGACGCCGGCGATGAAGGCTCGCGGCCATGGAGATGCCCGCCGATCCACCGCCGATGATGACAACGTCGTGTTGCCGCTGTGCTGTGTTCATGATGAGGGTTCCTTGTTGTTGTGAGGTCGGGCCCGATCGCTGACCGGGCCCGCTTCAGGTCGATGGGAACGGGGCTGGTTCAGAACAGGTTGAGCGGCACCTTCAGGTACACCTGCCCATTGTCTTCGGCGGGGGGCATGTGACCGGCCCGCATGTTGACCTGGACTGACGGCAGGATCAGGCGCGGCATCCCCAGGGTGGCGTCGCGCTCCCGACGCATGCTCACAAAATCGTCTTCGGAAATGCCATCGTGCACATGGACATTGTTGGCTTTCTGCTCAGCGACGGTGGTCTCGCAGACATACTCTTCCCGACCGGGTGCCTTGTAGTCGTGACAGAGGAACAGCCGGGTTTCCGGCGGCAGGGACAGCACTTTCTGGATCGAGTGGTACAGCGTGCGCGCATCCCCTCCCGGGAAATCGCAGCGCGCAGTGCCGTAATCGGGCATGAACAGCGTATCGCCCACGAACGCCGCGTCACCGATCACGTAGGTCAGGCAGGCCGGTGTGTGACCGGGCGTGTGCAGGACCCGACCTTCCAGGCCACCGATTCGGAACGTATCGCCCTCGCGGAACAGGTGGTCGAACTGACTGCCGTCCCGGGCGAACTCGGTGCCGGCGTTGAAGGCTTTTCCGAAAATGTCCTGGACCTCGATGATGTGAGCCCCAATGCCGGTCTGCCCCCCCAGCTTTTCATGCAGGTAGGGCGAGGCGGACAGGTGATCCGCATGCACGTGAGTCTCGAGGATCCATTCAACGGAGAGGTCGTTGGTGCGAATGTAGTCGATGATGGCATCCGCCGACTGCACGTCCGTTCGGCCCGCGGCGTAATCGAAATCCAGGACCGAATCGACAATGGCGCAGGCGCGGCTGTCGGGATCGCGTACGACGTAGCTGAACGTGTTCGTTGGCTCGTCGAAGAACATCTTTACTTGAGGTTTCTGTGTCGTCATGGCTATTCACCTTGCTGGCCTGGGCCAACGTTTCGCTTCGATGTTATAAGCTTAGATGAATTATGAATAACACGTAAAATTGCATTTTTCAATGTGTCAAATCATTTTTTAGAATTACTATATTCCCAAAATGAATATAAAGATTCAGGGACAGATTCCATCTGAATGAAGGCCGACCCGAAACATCACAACTCATTGATTTAAATATCAATAATAGAGCGCCCTGAAAGCAGGTTATCCGATCAGGAGTGGTAGAGCGCCTGACTGAATTTTAGACAGGAAGACCCGCTTCAGGGTCCTGAAAAAGGACCCCGAATCGCCGACGGATCCGGATGACCCGAAAACGGCATTCGTACAGAGGACGGGTCAGCCCAGCCCTTTCCACAGACCAATGCAGCTGACTACCAGTAAAACACCGCCCAGCACCCGGAAGAAGACCGGCGTCTCAGCTTTGAGCATGTAGTCGTGGAACCGCAGGCCGATCACATGGCCGACCGCGGCACAGGGCAAGAGCCAGAGTTGTTGTTTCAATTCAAGATCGACCCCCACCGCGATAAACGCCGCCATCTTGATGGTGACCAGGATGAACCAGAGGGCAAACAGGGTATCCCGCAGCTTTTCCTTGGGCAGGTGCTGGGCCACCACGGCAATCACCAGGGGCGCCCCGATAAGTGACGTGCCGCTGACGTAGCCGCCGAGCATCAGGAAGACGACGTCCACCACCTTGTTCTTGCTGCGGAAGGGGCGGTCCAGCAGGTAGGAAATCGAATACACGGTCACGATGCCGAAGATGATCGTGCTCATGACGGTCGGCGGAAGCGTCACCAGCCCGAACACGCCGATCAGTTTGGGGACGATCATGATGGCCAGGATGCGCCCCAGATAACGCCAGTCGACCGTCCCGCCTTCCGGCTGCCTGGCCGCCTGACTCTTGCGGTTGTTCATGACGATGGTCAGGCCGGAAAACACCAGCAGCTGGATGGCGATGATCGGCAGGAAAGCCAGCGGATTGTCATGGACCAGCAGCAGGAACGGCAACGAGAGGACCGCCCCGCCGAATCCCAGCCCGGAGCGCACGAAACCACTCCAGACAAAGATCAGACCAATCAGGACATACTGGACTGCGGTAAGATCAGACATAACACCCCGGCGCCGACAACCCCAATGAAAACAGTGCAGTCTATCGGCGGTTGCCGATGATTGATATTCACATCGGCAACTATCCCGAAACCGCTTGCCCGATGCCTGCCGACCTGCCGCGGCCCTATTCGCCATTGGTCCAATCTGGTGCAGCCCGGAAAAACACCGACGGGTCGTTCATTTTTCTAACCATCTGTATTCACTGAAACTATTCCCATGAACCCGGCGACACCGTCACGATGCGTTACAGACTGGTCAGTTTTTGGGCATTGACGACGACTGCCGAACCCTCTAGGTTGTTGGCTGGCCGCTGCCCCACAAGGGCATCAAGCTGGCCCCTGAAATCGAAAACCCGGCCACGAGCGGGTCTACAAAAACAACACGACCACGGCAGCCGAGATCCGGCGACGTGGAAAGGATTTCAACAATGAGTCAATTGACCGCACCCCTGATGGGACTGTGCCTGGCCAAGGCGCTTTCCACAGCACGCTCTACCGCGCTCTCTACCGCACCCCGTATGCCCCTGATCGCTCGCCGATTACCCCTGAACGCTGCTCTATCGCTGATCGCCTCATCGCGAATGACACCGGATCAACGCGCAGACATCACCTCCAGCAGTTGATGCGCCCGATTTTTGTATTGTCACACCCGGCAACGACCGGTCGTGTCTCCGCGCCTGTCGCTACCGCTGTTCTGCATTGGCTGCCCCGAATAGCCAGCGACATCGTCACAAAGCCAGCGCGGCCGCCTGAACCCCAAGCAGCTCACGCGGACTAAACTTAAAAGCAGGCGGCAGATGGCAATCCCACTGTCGCTCGTTAAACCACCAGCCTCCTGTCAGCCCCACAAGGGTACAGATGGCCCCGGAAGTAAGGTGAAACGCCATGAACGTATTCAGCCATCCCGAGTTCGACAACCACGAACACCTGTCCTTTTTCTGCGATCCGGAAACCGGCCTCAAGGCCATCGTCGCCATCCACAACACCTCCCGCGGCCCGGCCCTGGGCGGTTGCCGGATGTTCCCCTACGCCAGCGACGAAGAGGCGCTGCGTGACGTGCTGCGCCTGTCCCGCGGCATGACCTACAAGTCCGCGCTGGCCAACCTGGACCTGGGCGGCGGCAAGTCCGTCATCATCGGCGATCCACGCAAGCACAAGAGCGAAGCCCTGCTCGAGTCCATGGGTAAGTTTCTCGAACAACTGGGCGGCCAGTACATCGCCGCCGAGGACTCCGGCACCAGCGTACCCGATCTGAAAGTCATGGGCCGTCACACAAACCACGTGGCCGGCATCAAGGAACACATCGGCTTTGACGGCCTACCCAGTAACGGCGATCCGTCGCCGGCCACCGCCTACGGCACCTACGTGGGGCTGCGCATGGCCGTGCAGCACGGCTTGGGCCGCAGCGACCTGGAAGGCCTGAAAGTTGCGGTCCAGGGCATCGGCAACGTGGGCTTCCGTCTGGCGCGCCATCTCAAGGACGCCGGCGCCAAACTGTGGGTCTATGACATTCACCAGGACCAGATGCAGCGCGCGGTCGATGAACTGGGCGCGACGCCGGTCTCTGCCGAAGAGATCCTGACCCTGCCGGTGGACGTGGTGGCACCCTGTGCGATGGGCGCCGTCCTGAACGACCGCAGCATTCCGAAGCTGCAGGCCAAGGTGGTGGCCGGTGCCGCCAACAACCAGCTCGAACACCCAGAACACGATGCGGCGCTGCTCAAGCGTGGCATCCTGTACGCGCCGGATTTCGTTATCAACGCCGGCGGTATCATCGATGTTTTCCACGAACGCACCGACCATGACCACAACCAGGTCCGTGCCCACGTGGAATCCATTGGCGACACCCTGGACGAAATTTTCCGGCGCTCTAGCCGCGAGGGCCTGCCAACGGGTACCATCGCGAACCTTCTGGCGGAGGAGCGCTTCCGCCACACCCCCGCTCAACCTCGGCACACCAAGGGGACCTTGTCCAAAGTGAGCTGAAATCATTGAGTTAGCCGTTGATGAGGCCGGGGCTACACCCGGCTTGGTGTTCCTCAAGACCAACCCGTTGACCGACTGGGCGTTCGCCACTCGCAGTCGGGCAACGGGTTAACCGGACGGAACGCTGAGTCCCCTGGGAATCCCTGACAGACACTGGACCCGGAAGCCCTCCAGGGTGCTTCCCTCGCAGCAGGAGCGCACAGAGCAGGAAGTTGTCGTGCCACTGACCGGGCGGTTTTGCCCAGCGTTTGCCCGCAACTTCCGGGGATGACCTACAACAACAATGCATTCGCAGGAGACTATGCTTATGTCTACCACTTCTTCCGGCAACGCAGAGGGCGTCATGGAAGCCAACGCAGAGAAACGCGGCCACTGGTCGTCACGTCTTGCCTTTATCCTGGCCGCTACGGGGTCCGCGGTCGGTCTCGGGAATATCTGGAAGTTCCCCTACATCACCGGTGAGAACGGGGGCGGCGCCTTCGTTATGGTGTATCTGGTCTGTATCGCCGCTATCGGCATCCCCATCATGATGGCGGAAGTCATGATCGGTCGCCGCGGTGGGCACAGCCCGGTCAACAGTCTGCGCGCGATTGCCGAGCGTGACAGCCTGTCCAAAGCCTGGCCGATTGTCGGTGCGGTCGGCGTACTCGCGGCCTTCCTGATCCTGTCGTTCTACTCCGTCATCGGCGGCTGGGCCGTGTCCTACGTGGGCACCGCGGCCACGGGCCAACTGGCGGGCAAGGATGCGGACGCCATCGGCGCCATCTTCTCAGGCCTGGTGAGCGATCCCGGCACCCTGTTGCTGTGGCACACGGTGTTCATGGCGCTGGTCATGGTGGTTGTGGCCCGCGGCGTCAGCGCCGGCCTGGAGAAGGCCGTCAGCATCCTGATGCCGGCCCTGTTCGTGCTCCTGCTGATCACCGTTGGCTACGCGATGACGTCCGGTCATTTCGGCGATGCGGTGGCGTTCCTGTTCGAGCCTGACTTTTCCAAACTGACCACCAAGGGCGTCCTGATTGCCCTCGGCCACGCATTCTTCACCCTGAGCCTGGGGATGGCGGTCATGATGGCCTACGGCTCCTATCTGCCGAAGGGCATTTCCATTGCCAAGACGTCCATTACGGTGTCCATCATTGATACCGTCGTGGCGCTGCTGGCCGGTCTGGCCATCTTCCCGGTGGTCTTCGCCAACGGCCTCGAACCGGGCGCCGGTCCGGGCCTGATTTTCCAGACCCTGCCGTTCGCCTTCGGCCAGATGCCGATGGGCAGCTTCTTCGGCACGCTGTTCTTCATCCTGCTGATCTTCGCCGCCTGGACTTCCGGCATCTCCCTGCTGGAGCCGCTGGTGGAGTGGCTGGAAGAGCAGAAAGGCATGAACCGCACCGTCAGCACCCTGGGTGCCGGCATCGCCTGCTGGGCGCTGGGCATTGCCTCCATCCTGTCCCTGAACCTGTGGTCCGACGTGCATCCACTGGGCATGTTCACCATGTTCGAAGGCAAGACCATCTTCGATCTATTGGACTTCCTGACAGCCAACATCCTGCTGCCTCTGGGTGGCCTGCTGGTGGCGGTCTTCACCGGCTGGTTCATGTCACGTCAGGCACTGGAAAACGAGCTGAACCTGCCGGCTTCCGGCTTCAACCTGTGGTACAACACCATCCGGTTCCTCACGCCGGTGGCCGTTGCCATCGTCTTTATCTACAACCTGGTGTAAGCCGGTTTCACCGGGACCCGTCCGGGTCCCGGTCTTTCCCCTTCCCTATTTTCCCAGCAGTTCGCCAAAGGGCCTGAGATTGATGACGTGGTCGCACAGCGTCTTCACGATCATCAGCAGCGGCGTGGCGATAATCAGCCCCACCGGCCCCCACAGCCAGCCCCACACCAACAGCCCGATGAAGATCGCCACCGCATTCAGGCTGGACACCTGACTGGTGAGCCAGGGCGTCAACAGATAACCCTGAATGCTGGTGATGATCAACGACGTACCGCCGACAATGACCGCCATGTCCATCCCGCCGAACTGGATGAACGCCGCGATGCTGCAACCAATCAGAACCAGGAACGGCCCCAGGTAGGGAATCGCACTGGCAACCCCCGCCAACACGCCCCAGAAAGCCGCCTGTTCCATGCCGATCATCAGGAACGCCAACCAGGTCAACACGCCGACAAAGATCGCGCCCAGCAGCATCACGAACAGGAACCGGCGCACCTGGTGATGAAACTCGTTCATGATGCGAGTCGCCTTGCGCATCCGGCCGAAGGACGGCCCGGAAATCCGCACCACCTTGCGTTTGTAGAGCGAGCCCACTGCCAGCAGGAAATACACCAGCAACAGCACCGAGAAACACTGGGTGATCAGGACCAGCGCAGCTGGCGAGCCCTGCAGCAGGTACGCCTGGATATCCAGGGGTTTGTTGATGATCTGCACCGGCGTCACCCCGGCGGGCACGTTGGCTGTCCGGGCGGACTGTTGGCTGGCGGTTTCCTCGATCTGCTTGGCGGCCTTCTGGGCCTTTTCCATCATGCCCTCTTCGCTGTCGCGGGCATTGCCGTCGTGGCGCAGCTTCTGGACGGCCGCAGGCACCTTGTCGAGGATGGCGGTGGCTTCCTGCTGCAACGGCACGCTGGCGCCGGCGAGTACCCCGATCATCGCCACCAGCACCACCGCGGCACCGACCGGCCGCGGGACGCGAATCGCGTCCAGCAGGGACACCAGTGGATCCAGCGCATAGCTGATCAGCACACTGACCACCAGCGGCAGTAAAATGGGCTGGGCCCAGTCAATGAAGTACAGGGCAGCAATACTGGTCAGGATCAGTAAAGCCGTGCTGCGGATGTTGATCGCATCCATCAGGGCAGGCGCTTCTTTACCCCCCGCCCCAGCCTCCTCCGCACGGCGTGTTTCGGCTTTCGTGTCCATTTATCCACCCTCGATTGGCAGCGACCGGTTTGGGCTTCCGGCTAACTGCTTATCTTTCCGTCAGATATAACGACACACGGTACTGTTTAACGACCGGTAACAACATTTCGGTTACGTCATCCCTGCCCTCAAGGGCCCGGCACCGCGGTATGGTAGCTCCAGGCGGTGCCGCATGAACCCTTGAATAACCCGCCGTCGATACAACAGTGAGTAGCAGGAGCCGCCGATGGCAGAGGGGTCAGGGATCGAGCCGGCAGTCGATTGCCATCTGTCGCTCTCAGTATCGCTGGAGGTCGCAATTCGGCCAACAGCGGATGGAGGTCATTATGGACAGTCCCAGGAAAGTCGTGACCGGGGAACCCAGGAAGAGTCTGATTGTTCTCTTTCTCGGGGCGGTGTTCAGCATCGTGATTGGCATCGTGGCGTTGCTGTCACCGGGATCAGGACACACCGATATGGCCGAAAACGTCGGCTGGCTCCTGATCCTGATCGGGGTTGGCGCCCTGATGTTCTACATCATCGGCAGGAGGGAGCGCCAACTGCGAAAGGAGTGACGACGGCGGACCCGGCGGTCCGCCTGGTTCCGGCATCAGACCGATGTCGCAAGCGAGGCCCTGTCGGCTTCCGGCTCGGCATCCTCCACAGCCCGGCCTGGCAGTACGGTGTTCAGGATGATCGCCGTCAGGCCACCCATGGTCACGGCTGATCCCAGAACATTCTGGGCCATCTTGGGAAAGTGCTGGAACAGGTCCGGCACGGCCGCCACACCCAGACCAAGACCGAATGAGACGGCCATAATCAGCATGCTGCGCCGATCGAGATTCACCGTCGCGAGGATGCGAATACCCGCCGCGGCCACCGTGCCGAACATCACCAGCGTGGCACCGCCCAGAACCGGCTTGGGCAGCTGCTGGAATACCCCGCCGATCACCGGGAACAGACCCAGCAACACCAGGATGCCCGCCACCCAATACGCCACGTAGCGACTGGCAATGCCGGTCAGTTGGATCACACCGTTATTCTGGCTGAACGTCGTGTTGGGAAACGTGTTGAAGATGGCCGCCAGCATCGAATTGACACCATCACCCAGAACCCCGGCCCGGATGCGCTTGCGATAGACATCGCCGCGGATGGGTTCCTTGGAGATCATCGACGTGGCGGTGAGGTCGCCGGAAGACTCGATGGCGGTAATCAGATAGATCAGGGCGACCGGCAGGAACGCCCCGAAATCGAAGGAAATGCCGTATTTGAACGGCATCGGCAGGACGAACCAATCCAGTTTGGACAGCCCGGAGAAATCCACCTTGCCGAGCCCCATCGCCACGACAAACCCAATCACCAGTCCAAAGAAAATCGCGCCGGAACGCAGATAAAGATTACGACTCTGGTTCATGATGATGATCAGCAGCAGCACGCCGCCGCCCAGCGCCAGATTGGTCAGACTGCCGAAATCCGGGGCGTTGAAGCCGCCGGCCAGGTCGGTGATGCCCACCTTGATCAGCGACAGCCCGATGGTGGTGATGACAATGCCGGTCACCAGGGGGTTGATGAACGTCTTCAGCTTGTGCAGGAACTGACTCAGCACGATCTCGATGAAGGCGCCAAAGAAACACACCCCAAAGATCAGGCTGAGAATCTCATCCGGTCCGCCACCCTTAGCCTTGGCAATAAAGCCGGCCGCCAGAATCGAACTCAGGAACGCAAAGCTGGTGCCCTGAAGCGCCACCAATCCCGAACCGATCGGGCCGACGCGCCGCGCCTGGATAAAGGTCCCTACACCGGAGACGATCAACGCCATACTGATCAGATAGGGCACCTCGCTGCCCAGCCCGAGCACACCCCCAATGATTAACGTCGGCGTGATGATGCCGATAAAACTCGCCAGCATGTGCTGGACCGCGGCCAGCAGGGTGGCAGGCAGCGGCGGACGGTCGTTCAGTCCGTAGAGTAGTTCCGGTGGCGTGTCGGCGTTTGAGGCCATGAATGGGTCTCCGGTTGATGGTTCAGCAAAAGTCGTCTGCATTTGTCGTGCAAACTGCAAGCAACAACCTGACCAATCGGTTAGTTTTTATTTTTAATCCTTTAATTTCATGCCATTAAAAATAATCGCCTGGACAACAAATTAACAACAAACGTGCCGATACGTGAAAATACGTACCAGAACAGTGCCTTTGGGTAGCACATCGCACCGTTTATGCACATTCGCCCCCAGCGGTCTGGATGGGTCTTTTCAGCAGGGGGGAACGTGGTACCATCGACGCGGTTGGCAGATTAACACGCCGGAGATCATCAGAAGCTCCCCAAGTCACTGCCATGTACCTGACCCTCAGTGTGCATGGTATCTGCGTGAAGCCATGCTCACGGCATACGGAGCATTGCAATGAGTGCACTTTGGATACGCCACCCGATGGCCGCCTGGACTGCCAACGACCAGGACGCCGGTAACGGCATCGTCGTCGAGAACGGCGTGATCACCGAGCTTGTCGCGTCCGGGACCTATCCGAGCCAACCGGTCGATCTCAACTGGGACGCCAGCGAGCACGTTCTCCTGCCCGGCCTGGTCAACACCCACCATCATTTCTACCAGACGCTGACCCGGGCCTGTCCGCCGGCGCTCAACAAGAAGCTGTTTCCCTGGCTGCAAACCCTCTACCCGATCTGGGCCGGTCTGACGCCCGATGCCCTGGCTGCAGCCACCGAACTGGCGATGGTCGAGTTGCTTTTGTCCGGCTGCACCACTGTGGCCGATCACCACTACCTGTTCCCGAACGGTCTGGAAAACGCCATCGACATCCAGGCGGAAACCGCAACCCGGCTGGGCATGCGGGCCACGCTGACGCGCGGCTCCATGAGCCTGAGCACCGATGACGGTGGCCTGCCACCACCTCGTGTGGTGCAGGATGAGGCGACCATTCTTGAAGACAGCGAACGCCTGATCCGCCAGTACCACAAGCAGGACGCCAATGGCCTGCTGGAAGTGGCCCTGGCACCCTGCTCGCCCTTTTCCGTGACGCCGGACCTCATGCGGGCGAGTGCCGAGCTGGCTGCCCAACATAGCGTCAGCCTGCACACGCACCTGGCGGAGACCCGGGACGAAAACGACTTCTGCCTGAAAACCTTTGGCCAGCGGCCGCTGGACTACCTGGACAGCGTCGGCTGGCTGCACAACCGGACCTGGCTGGCCCACGGCATTCACTTCAACGACGAGGAGATTGCCCGGCTCGGCGAGGCAGGTACCGGCATCTGCCACTGCCCGTCCTCCAACATGGTGCTGGCTTCGGGCATCTGCCGCATCAACGAGCTCAAAGCGGCTGGCACGCCGGTCGGGTTGGGCGTAGACGGCAGCGCCTCCAACGACCACAGCAACCTGATGCAGGAAATCCGGCAGGCGCTGCTGATCCAGCGGCTGCGTTATGAGGCGGACGAGTTTACGCACACCGACGCCCTGTCACTGGCCACGAAGGGGTCGGCTGACGTCTTGCGTCGTGATGATATTGGCGAACTGGCGGTGGGCAAACGGGCCGATCTGGCCCTGTTCAAACTGGACGAACTACGCTTCAGCGGCGCCCATGATCCACTGGCCGCCCTGATGCTGTGCGGCGCCAGTCAGGCCGATGCGGTCATGATTGGCGGGGAATGGAAGGTGCGGGATCGACAGTGGCTCGGTGGCGACACCCAGGCACTGATGGCCAGGCACCGGGAGGCCGCGCGACGACTTTTTAACGGCTGATCGGTTGAACGACGGAGCCCGGACCGGGCTCCGGCTTTTCGATCAATCAGTCGTGGCTGTACCAACTGCCGGACGCCACAAAGAACGGGTTGAGCACGTCTTCCTTGCCGTATTCCATGGGCGAGCCGTCCAGCTTGCGCACCTTGCCGCCGGCGGCTTCGAGCACCGCCTGAGCCGCGCCGGTGTCCCATTCGCAGGTCGGCCCCAGACGTGGGTAGATGTCCGCTTCGCCCTCGGCGATCCGGCAGAATTTCAGCGAGCTGCCGGCCTGGACCAGGCAGTGGTCCCCCAGCGCCTCAATGAAGGCCCGGGTGTCGTCGTTCAGGTGGTTCTTGCTGGCGACGACCCGCTTGCTTTGCGGCGGCTCGACCACGCTGAGCTGGCGTGTCTCACCGGCGCCATTGCGCTTCCAGGCGCCCTCGCCTTTCAGCCCCCAGTAAACCTCGTCTAAGGCGGGTGCGGTCACCACGCCCATCACCGGCTCGCCGTTCTCAATCAGCGCAATATTGACGGTGAACTCGCCGCTGCGATTGACGAAATCCTTGGTGCCGTCGATCGGATCGACCAGCCAGAAACGCGTCCAGTTTTTGCGCTCGTCCCAGGGCGCGTTGGCAGACTCTTCCGACAGGATAGGAATCTCCGGAGTCAGCGACTGTAGCCCCTCGACAATCACGTGGTGGGAAGCGATGTCCGCCTCGGTGATCGGCGATTTGTCCGCCTTGTGATCGACGGAAAAGTCCGTCTTATAGATATCGAGCACCTTGGCGCTGGCCGCTTCGGCAATGCGGACTACTTCGGGAAGCAGTGAAGAGTTCGAAGCCATGTATAGAGGTTCCTGGCTGGCAAATGTCATTGGGATCAGGCCCGAGTTTAACGGAACGGGATAGCGACTGCGACGCAGACCCGCTGTCGCTGTCATTCTTCAGAACGGCAGATTGTCTTTGAGAAACCCGCGAAACCACTGGTGCGCCCGGTCCTTATCCAACGCCACAGGCCAGATGAGAAAGATGGGAACCGTCGGCGTTTCCGTGGGGAACGGCAGAATCTGCAATTGCAGGGTATCCGCCAGGCGCTCGGCCAGACGCAACGGCACCGTTGCAATCAGATCGCTGGACGCCGCCACCCAGAGCGGATTGCTGTACTGGACCACTCGTGCCCCGATGCGCCGCTGCCATCCGGGCCGCCCCAGGATCAGGTCCAGCGGCAGGGTCCGCTGTTCACGTTCGGGCAACACCACATGCTCGGCGGACAGGTAATCGTCCAGCGTGAGCTCACCCCGGATATACGGGTGATCCCGGCGGGCCACTACCACCAGCGACTCCTCCGCTACCTGCTCAGCGGTCAGGCGCTCGTCGGCGGGACGCCGGGTGTCGAATGCCAGATCCGCTTCGGCACTGGTCAGTAGCGCCGACCAGTTCTCCAGCTGCGGCAGAATCTGGATGCCCATGCCGGCACTGTGTTCGCGCAATGCGCTGATCACCGGCCCCAGCACCAGGGACTCGAAGTAATCGATGGCGACAATGCGGAAGGTCCGGCCCGACCGGGAGGGATCGAACGCCTGCCCGGGTTCCAGCGCGTCCGCCAGCGCCCCCAGCCCGTTACTGACCTGCTCGTACAGCTCCCGCGCCCGCGGCGTCGGGTTCAGGCCGCTGCGACTGCGGGTAAACAGCGGATCCCCCACCGTCAGGCGCAGGCGCTGGAGGGCCGCGCTTACCGCCGGCTGGCTCATGCCCAGGCGATCAGCGGCGCGTGATAACTGCCCTTCCTCCACCACCGCAGCAAAGACCGGCAGCAGGTTCAGATCGACAGACCTAAAATTCAGCTTCATGGATATTACATATACAGGATATTGATTGGCCAAAAAAGAGTGGAACGGGCGACGATGAGGCTTGAGGTGAATTATCGGAGAACAACAATGAACGAAAATAATCTCATCGGACTGTCCGTCCTCATCCTGGTCCTGATGTCTGCCCTGTTTGAGCGCCTGAGCGGCCGCAGCGCCAACGGCGCCCGCACGGCCCGGGACTGGAAGATTGCCGGTCTGACGACCGCGATGATGGTGGGTATCCAGCGTCCACTGGTGCTGTTCCTGATCGGCTACCTGATGACCCTGGCCCTGCCCGGCAGTGCGGGCTCACTGGCCTGGCTGGAGCACGAACATTTCTGGATAACCCTGGTGGTGTATTTCTGTCTGGAAGAGTTTATCCACGGCGCCGGCCACTACTTTGCTCATTGCCGTCGACCACGCTGGCGCTGGGCCCAGAAGGTGCAAGCGGTGTACAAGCACTCCCATCGCCCCCACCATTTCAGCGGCGACGACGATCGCGGCAAACTGACCGCCACCCAGACGTTCACCAACGGCTTCCTCTGGTGGCTGATCATGCCCAACTACTGGCTCAGCCTGCTGTGCCTGTACCTGGGGCTGACGGAAGTCTTCCTCTGGGGCACCGCGATCAAGGGGCTTTGGGCGGCGCACACCCACACCGCGTGGAACTACGACCTCTATTTCCACAACCACAAGTGGGCCTGGGTACGGAAAACCATGTGGGCGCTGGCCCATGTGATCACCTTCCCCACCCAACACCATCACCACCATGCGCGCGGCCGCAATTCCGCCAAGAACGTCTGTGGCTCACTCGCTCTGTACGACTGGTTGGTGTTCGATACCCTGGCCATCGAGACCCAGCGGCCGGAGATCTACGGCTGGCGCCAGTCCGAGAAAGAGCAGAAAAGCATTCTTTACCGCTACTTCAACCTGGACCTGTCACGCTACCTGAAAACCTGACCGGCCCGGATCCATCCCGGCGGGAAGCACCTTCCCGCCGGTGATCGTTTTACTCGAACCAGCCCGCCGGCACCCGCACGGCCAATACATCGCTCTCGACGCACACCTTGCCACCGGCCGTCAGCGTGCAACTGACCCGAATCTTTTTCTCGCTGACGTCTTCCACCGTCGCTCCCAGCAGAATCTCCTCCCCCATCGGCACCGGGCGCTTGAAGCGCACCTGCAGGTCGCCGGTGGCAAACCACAGGCGCTCGCCTTCCCCGATCGGGCGGCCAGCCACCTGATACGCCTTGGCCATCGCGGTGCAAATACAGTGGCAATCAATAATGGTAGAAATGATGCCGCCGTTCAGGAAGTGCGTTGGCCCGGCACAGTGATGCGGTGCAGGCGTAAAGCGGCATTCGGCCGTATCCGGGCCGGTCCAGTAGCTCTTGATCTGCAGGCCCTGGTCATTGAGGGGGCCGCAGCCGTAGCAGTGGTTGTCCGGGATCTGGTCCTGAAAAGCGGTTGTCGATGGGTTCATGGTCATCCTGCTCATCGGGTCGGCCAGCCCATTCGGGGCAGATTTAATGTGCATTATGCACTGCAACCGTGGCCAGTGGCCGACCGTATTGACTATGGTAAAGAGAGAGGCCGCAAACGGCCGTCCGGGCGTTCAGACAGGAGGATTTCAGGAATTCGCGGCGAAGGGAATAGGCAGACGGTCGCAGGCTCGTGCGGGTTGCCGGAGCAGCCCGCCTTCACGCATCAGATGTTGCCGTCGTCGCCCTGGCTGTCGGCACCGGCCATCCGGGTGGCACCACAGTGCAGGTAACTGGACGATTGCAGCCATTGCTGGTCGGGATAGTAGGTGAACACCAACTGACCGCCCTTGAGGTTGTCCACCACCTCGCGGATCACCTTGTTGCTCACCGCGGGGCAGCCATGGCTGCGGCCGATTCGGCCATAGCGCTGAACCCAGGACTGGGCCACGTAGTCTGCGCCGTGAATCACGATGGCCCGTTGCCGCGCCAGGTCGTTGACGCCTTTTTCCAGACCATCCAGGCGTAGTGCGTAGCCGTGGCGGCCGCGGTAGGTTTCACCGGCCTGAAACAGACCGATGCTGGACTGGTAGCTGCCCTCGACGTTGGAGAAGGTGGTGGCGTCGGTCATTCCGGAATTTTTGCCGTGGGCGACCAGTCCACGGAGAACCAGCGACCCGGTTTCCAGGTCCAACAACCAGAGGCGCTTGGTGGAGGACGGCAGGGAAAAGTCGATCACAGCCAGTCGCCTGGGCGCGTGAATGCCGTGGCTGACCGCGCATTCGGAAGCCTGAAGTGCCCGCTGCAGGACTTTGTGACTCAGGTTGGGAGCGGCCTTGCTAAGTTTGTTGTACAGGGCCTTGTCAAAGGCCGCTGCGTGGCTTTGTAAAGCCAGACAGTTTGAAATCAGTACGCCCAGAACGACTGCCAGAACGCGTTGTAAGCGTCTGTCGATCATAGTTTCCCCCTCGGGTGCATTCGAATCCGCATGGGCTGCGCCAGTGGCGGCTTCCGGAGCCAAAATCATGCGATGCCCCGAAAGGATGAGGCATTCTATCAAGGTTTTCTGCGATGCAAATCCAGCTGTACGAAAATCATACATTCCGGAACGTACGGATGCAGACGCGATACGTTGTAACTGCCTTTTGCCTCTGCCTTTTTGCCACCCAGGCCCTGGCATTACATCGCCTTAATCCCGACCAGTGCGAGCCCCTTCCGGACACGTCGGACTTCCATCTGGAAGCCATGGCCCGCTTTGCGGCACAAACCGATCACCACACGCTCTGGACCGATCCGGCCCAGCTACGCAGTCTCCTGGCTCAACTGAACACGCTCTCGGACGACGGTCTGGTTCCGGCGGACTATTGGGCACCGGAGCTGCAGAAGGCGCTGGATCACCTGACCACCTGGGGTGAGTTGCCGGACTGCGACAGGCGCCTGGCGACGGACGCCTACCTGCGCGCCCTGTCGGATCTGCGCTACGGCAAGGCTTTCCAGAAGCAACCGCCGCCGATCTGGTATTCCCCCAATGTCGCCCGGAATGACGACCCGGCTGCCCTGGTGGATCAGGCGGTATCAGGCCTGCACGATATGGGCGGCGCCTTTGCCAACGCCCGCCCCCATACCGAACGCTATCGCAACCTGCGCAAGGGCTATGCCCAGGCCCGCAAAACACTGCCGGATCACTGGATCCAGCTTCCGGAGGGGCCAACCCTGGAGCCCGGCGACTACGACGAGCGCGTTGCGCTGGTGCGTCAACGGCTGCTGACCCAGGGCTACCTGCCTTTACCACCGCGGCCGGACGTCATGAGCCGGGTCTTCGACGACGAACTGACGCTGGCGGTGGAACACTTCCAGGCCCGTCACAGCCTGGCCGTGGATGGCAAAATCGGTCCGCGGACGCTGCAGCAGCTGAACGTCAGCCCGCAGGAGCGGCTGGAGCAGATCCGGGCCAACCTGGAGCGTTTGCGCTGGCTGGCGCGGGATATGGAAAAGACCCTGCTACTGGTGGACATCGCCGCCGCCCGGATCGATTTCTACCAGGACGGCGAGCGGGTCTGGTCCGGCAAGGCCCAGGTCGGGCGCCCGAAGCGGGCCACGCCGGAACTGAAATCCGTGATCACCCATGTCACCGTCAATCCGCACTGGACCATGCCCCGCAGCATTTTCCTGAAGGATGCCCTGCCCGCCATCCGGCGCGATCCGTCCTATCTCAGCGATCGCCACATCCGCATTTTCGACCGCTCGGGTCAGGAATGGCAGCAGGATGAGGTGGACTGGAGCGACCCGCGATACCTGACCTTCCGCCAGGATCCGGGGCCGGGAAACGCGCTGGGCCGGGTGGTGATTCGCTTCTCCAACCCGTATGCGGTGTACCTGCACGATACGCCGGCCGCCGGCCTGTTCAATTCATCGAACCGTTTCTACAGTTCCGGCTGCGTGCGGGTCCAGGGCGCGATGACGCTGACTCACCTGCTGTTCCGGAATGCCAGCCCCATGCTCAGGGAAAAATTCAACGCCGCGTTGGCCTCCGGTGAATCGCACAACATCCACCTGCCCCACGGCGTGTATATCCTGATGGCCTACTGGACAGCCGAGGCGGACGCCAACGGGCAGATTACCTACCGACCGGATGTGTACGGCAGTGATCGCCCGCTGTTGGCGCTGCTGGGCACGGAGCGGCGTCAGCTGTAGCGCGGGAAGACGTCGGCGGTGCCGCCTTTGGACAACACCCACTGCCAGAGCTGGATATCCCGGGCCCGGAAAATGCCGGCACAGGACATCAGGTAGTAGCGCCACATTCGGTAGAACCGCTCTCCCAGCTTGTCGGCGAAACGTGGCCAGGCGGCCTCGAAATTGGCGTACCAGGCCATCAGGGTGCGATCGTAGTCGGGCCCAAAGTTGTGCAGATCCTCCACCACGAACAGGTTGTCCGCCGCATCGCCGATCTGGCCAACGGACGGCAGCTCGCCGTTGGGGAAAATATAGCGGTCGATCCAGGGATCCGAGTAGGGTTTGCGTTCATTCTTGCCAATGGTGTGCAGCAGGAACAGACCGCCCTCTTTCAGGCAGCGGTGCGCCACTTTCATGAAGGTGCGGTAGTTCTTGTCGCCAACGTGCTCGAACATGCCGACACTTACTACGCGGTCAAACGTTTCGTCGACCTCGCGGTAATCCTGCAACCGGAATTCCAGCGGCAAGTCGGTGTAGTGTTGCTTGGCCCAGCGCACTTGCTCCTCAGAGATGGTAAGGCCGACGCATTCCACCCCGTAGTGTTCAGCGGCATAGGCCATGAAGCTGCCCCAACCGCAGCCGATGTCCAGCACGCGCATGCCGGGATCCAGCTGGAGTTTGCGGCAGATCAGGTCGAGCTTGGCTTCCTGGGCGTCATCCAGGGTCTTGGCGTCTCTCCAATAGCCACAGGTATACGTCATACGACGATCCAGCATCGCCTCGTAGAAGTCGTTACCCAGGTCGTAGTGCTGTTCGCCCACCTGGCGCGCCCGGCGCCGCGTCTGGCGATTGACCAGCCGGCTCTTGAGGGCCTGCCAGATAGCAGTGGAAGGACGGACTTTCTCTTCAAGGTGTGCTCGCACCACCCGGTGGAAGAATTCGTCGAGCTGTTCGACGTCCCACTCGCCATCCATGTAGCTTTCGCCGAGACCGAGGCTGCCTCGGGCAAATACCCGCTCAGGGACACCTTCTGCATTGAGCTGCATGTCCCAGGGCTGCTCGCCGCCGATCTCGATGCCCGCCTGCGCCATCAGATCCACCATCAGGCGATGAACGGACTTGTTCTCAGACAGGTACGGCGACTTTGACCCGGTAGCCATATCCATAACGCATGACTCCTACTGCTGGTGTCCGGATTGATGCTGGACGAATCGTCGGAATGCCCCCTTAAAAATAACGTCCCGCTATCGGGATTATGAATTAGATCGTTTTTATCACTCAGCCAGTTTGTGGCTCTATGGATCAACATATCATGTTCACCGGGCCCTTGAGTGGCCCCGGACGTGATGAAACGGCCCTGTAAAAGGCTGTTAGTTGATCCGGATCAAGCCCTGTCGGCGCCATCATGGCGTAACCCGGGCCAACGAAACCAGCCAGGCGCTGGCGTGGTCGGACAACACCCCGCGCCCGCTTATCGGGCATTTTAAAGTTTAGACAGGTACGGGACAGCGGGCCCCGCTTTACAGTACGATCGCATTCCATGTTAACCCGCTCCAATTACCACTGGCCGGCGTCCATCGCCGCACTCATCCTCCTGCCGTTCTTTTTCGTGGGAGGCCCCGACTGGTCTTCCGGTCCGCTGTTCAAGGCGGCCTGGAACCTCGGGCATATCATTTTCTTCACCCTGTTCACTCTGGCCGTGCGCCCGCGCCGCTGGCTCAGTGGCGTCTGGCTGTGGCTGGCCTGTACGGCGTTCGTGACCGGCGTCGGCGTCATCATTGAACTGATCCAGGGCAACGTCGGGCGGGACAGCGACTGGCATGACATCTTCCGCAACCTGATCGGCACCTGGCTGGTGCTGGCCTGGGGCTATCGCCCACCGGCCATTACCTGGCGCCGGGCCCTCAACTGGGTGCTGCGTCTCACGGCCGTCGTGCTGCTGATGATGGAGCTCCAGACGGTAGCGGCGGTGGCAGAGCAACAGTACCGGATCGCCAACCAGCTCCCGACCCTGTATAACTTCGATGATCCCCATCCCCTGCACTACTGGCGCGGTCGCGTTCATCGAACGAAGGACAACGCCAGTGATGTCGATGGCTTCCACCACAGCCTGCGCATGGACCTGCTGGGCATCAATCTCTACTCCGGCGCCTCGCTGGACAACCTGCCGGAGGACTGGCGCGGTTATGAGGCGCTGGACGTGGTGCTGTATAACCCGGACAACACGCCGCTGGACATGACCATTCGCGTCAACGACATCGTCCACGACCGTGGCCACGGGGTTTACAGCGACCGATTCAACAAGCGCCTGCACGTCAAACCCGGCCTCAACCGCTTCCACATTCCCATGTCGGACATCCGGAATGCGCCCAAGACACGCACCATGGACATGGACGAAATCCGCCGGCTGGTGATCTTCACCACCCATCTCAAGCAACCCCGCAGCATCTATATCGTCCGCCTTGCCCTGGATTAGCCTGGCAGCATGCCCGTTTGGCGGACATCCTCTACACTGAGGGGTAACAGACATCTGTCACATGGCCTACAAAGGAAGACTTGGATCTCCGGCTCACGGCACGGATAGGCAGCAACTCATGACCACCACAACCCTCAGCCTGCAACTGATGGACGCCGCCGACCTGCCTCATGCCCTCCGCTGGCTGGGCGGTCACTTCGCTGAAGCGGGCGCACCGGAAGCCGCAGCGGCGGATCTGAAGGAAGTACTGGGGTGCGTGGCGGTGGATATCTTCCACGCCGGGAAGGTCAGACATCAGACGGTCCACCTGTACCTTGAGCTGGAACTCGATCCGGGTCGCGTAAGGCTCCGGTTTACTGATGACGGCCGCCCTTTCGATCCCTTGTCGGAGGCTTACCCGGAACACGGCGCCAAGCGGAGCAACACGCTGGTCCGCACAGGATCGCCGCTGGTCCGCCAGCTCACCGATGAGCAACATTACCGACGTACGCAGGAGCACAATGTCCTGGAACTGATCCGCTACTTCGACCCACTGCCGGGTCCGTAATGGGCGACGGGAGAGCCTGCTCAGGAGGTGGGATCAGGCAGATGCTCCAGTGTGGCCTGAAGCGTTTCGCCGATGCGGGCATCGAGCTTTAGGGTGGAGATTTCGTCGGCCCGGGTGCGCCCCAGGTTCAGCGTCGCCATGGGTTTGCCCCACTCCCGGGCATAGCGGCAGAAGCGGAAGCCGGAGTACACCATCAGCGACGAGCCGATCACCAGCAGACCGTCACTTTCCCGCAGGACATCCAAAGCCCGCGTCACGCGCGGCTTGGGCACGAAATCCCCGAAAAACACCACATCCGGTTTCAGGATGCCACCACAATGGGGGCAGTCGGCAACCTGGAAATCGCTGAAATCCACGTCCAGGTCCGCGTCCCCGTCCGGCGCCGTAGCGGCGCTGAAGTGCCGGAAATCCGGGTTCATGTCGCTGCAGCGTTCGTGCACTTCGTCCCGGTTGCAGCGATACCCGCAATCCATGCAGATCACCTCGTCGGCCCGGCCGTGCAGGTCGAGTACCGACTGACTGCCGGCCCGCTGATGCAAACGATCGACGTTCTGGGTTACCACAAGGCGGGTATGGGCCCGCCGTTCCAGTTCAGCCACCAGGAAATGGGCAGGGTTGGGCTGGGCATTGCGGATGACCGGCCAGCCGATCAGGCTGCGCCCCCAATAGCGTCGACGCACCTTGTCCTCGGCCATGAAGGATTGATGCTGCACCGGCTGCTTGCGTTTCCAGGCGCCCTTTCCGTCACGGTAATCAGGAATGCCCGAATCAGTGCTGACGCCGGCCCCGGTCAGGACCAGAAGGTTGGGATGATGCTGGATAAAAGCCGACAACCGCTCGCCCGCCTGCCGGGAGAGTTCATTGATGTCGGGGACAAGGTCGGTGGTCATAGACGAACTCCAATGCATTCGAGAGCGTTGGGAGCGGCCCGTAGGTTGGGCTAACGCAGGAAGCCCAACAAGCAGAATTTGCGGCCAATCTCCCCCAACCAGCCGGT
Source organism: Marinobacter sp. NFXS9 (assembly GCF_040148665.1). NCBI lineage: Bacteria > Pseudomonadati > Pseudomonadota > Gammaproteobacteria > Pseudomonadales > Marinobacteraceae > Marinobacter > Marinobacter sp. NFXS9. The sequence continues at coordinate 304,733 of NZ_JAGDDW010000003.1, forward strand.
TTTTGGGAACTCATGATCCAAGACTATCCGCGATAACGGGAACGCCCGGTGCCCTCCTAATGTTGGGCTTCCTGCGTCAGCCCAACCTACACCTCTCGAACGTTTACAACACTCTCCTTCGATGCTTCTACTTTAGAGACACAGGCCAACGTCGCCAAGGGTTGAGATTTCGTGGCGCCACTATTTGGCAGACCATTATCTGGCGCGTTAAATTACCCGCAGATACCCAAGGAGTCCCCCATGGCCGAACAGGACCACTGTCGCGAACTGCTGCTGGAAAACCAGCTGTGTTTCGCCCTGCATTCCACATCGCTGCTGATGACCAAGGTTTACAAGCCGTTCCTCAAGGCATTGGGCCTGACTTACCCGCAATACCTGGCAATGCTGGTGCTGTGGGAGTCGGATGGCATCACCGTCGGCGAAATGAGTAAGCGCCTGTTGACCGATTCCGGATCACTCACCCCGCTGCTCAAGCGCCTGGAAGCCGACGGCCTGCTCAAGCGCGTACGCCGCCAGGCCGACGAACGGGTGGTAGAACTGCACCTGACCGAAACCGGCCAGGCCATGCGCGACCGCGCCAGTGATATTCCTGCGTGCATCGTGAAGGCCAGCGACCGGGACGTCGACAGCCTCGTCGCCCTGAAAGAGGATCTTCTGAAACTGCGCAAGAGCCTGCAGGACGCGCTCTGACGGCGCCTTGCCCGAAGGCGTGGCTGTTTTTTCTCCCATTTAACTTGCTCGCAATATATTTGTGCGCTAACTTAATAATCACAGCGAGGCCATGACGTGACAGCGTGCCTCTGCGTCCGCCGGAACGAGGTTAATTCCGGCAACCCGCTAAAGCCCATCAGGGCCTGGATAATTGAGGAGTGATTCTATGTCTCTTGAAAGTGTTGCCTATCGCGCCTACGCAGAAGCCACCGGTGGCCGTGACGGCCGTGCAGTTTCCTCCGATGGCGTCCTGGACGTTTCCCTGACCGTACCCAAGGAAATGGGCGGCGCCGGCGGCGAAGGCACCAACCCGGAGCAGTTGTTCGCGGCGGGTTATTCGGCCTGCTTCATCGGCGCCATGCAATTCGTCGCTGGTCGGGACAAGCTGTCCATGCCCAAGGATGCATCGATTGAAGGTGTGGTCGGGATTGGACCGCTCAACAACGGATTCGGCATTGAGGTGGAACTGCGCATCAGCCTGCCGGGTATGGACGATGACCAGGCCCAGACCCTGATCGACCGGGCCCACCAGGTCTGCCCTTACTCCAACGCCACCCGCAACAACATCGACGTCACACTGACCCGCGTCGATTAGTGCATTATGACGCCGGCTCCCGATGGGTGCCGGCGCCAGGATCATTCATCCGAGAATTCGTTCATGCCGTAGCGCTCAAGCCAGTCTTCGTAGAGTGGCGATGCCTTGAGATGGCGTATGGCATCGCCAAAGGCATCGGCCAACCCTTCCGCATCCGGATACTGACGGCTGATCGCCATGTAGATCGGAATCATATCCACCGGCGGGCTGAGAAACCGGATCTCGTCCTCCACCCCTTGTCGACTGGCCTCCAACCGAATCGCAAAAGGATTGCCGATCGCGACATTAAAGCGCTTGCCGGCCACCATCCGCACCAGGGTTCTCTCATCCAGCACGCTGTCCTTGTGTACAAAATCCGCGTCGTCGAACGCCAGCCCATAGCTGTACCCGCGGATCATGCCGATCATCTGGCCCGACAGCGCATGGAGATCGCCGTCAAATGACACATCCGAGTCGGTCCGGGTGAAGAACACATTGATTTCCGTGGCGTGCGGCTCGTGGACATAGATCACATCCCGGGCGCGCTCCGGCGTGTAGGAATAGGTCGTTACGATATCCACGCGGCCACGCTCCAGGGATTGCAGGACCCGCGGCCAGGATAAGCGTTTATAAGTGATACGGAGTTTGAGCTGATCAGCCAGGTAGTTGAGGACATCGACGGAAATGCCGGTCAGATGCCCCGCCTCGGTGTAGTAAAAGGGGGGATAATCCACTTCTGCCAGGGCGGCAACCAGTACCCGACCCGGCTCGTCAGTGTCGGTCGAAGCGGCCTCGTCTGACCAGCACCAACCGGACTGCAATAACAGCACCCACAGCAGAATGCGAAATCGAATCGCCGTCAAACCCATGTGCTCTTGCCTGGGACAGCGGCCGGACCTCCCGTCGAACCACTTGCCGAAAATAGATAAGACGTCCCTGCATCCGCTCTTATATTAACGATAGTTCATTATTTCGAACCCGGCAGTAATATGCCAGCGACATTTGCTCATGCGTGCGTGCCCAACCACATCATCGGGGTTGCGCTGTTGGGAGGTCGCGTACGGGGCAAGATCGACGGTGGCCGTCGGCAAAGCGGTGATGTCCGACCAGGAGAAAAGTGCCCCCAACGCCAGGCGTCGGGGGTAAAAGGCCTGCAGCGGCTCAGTGGCCGTAGATGCGCATCTGCGTGTTCTGTATGGACAGATCGTCAAACGCAACGGAACCGATGGAAGTGCCCCCTACCAGGACGCCGCCGATGTTCATGTCCGCATCGAAGGTGTTGAGGTCCACCGCCAGGCTGTCGTTCCCCGCGCCGTTGGGTGCCTTGTAGACGTCGATGTCGGCAATCGCACCCAGGGTCACGATGTTCGGCGAGTCGTCGTAGCCGGCACCGGTCAGCTCCAGGTCACGAATGCCCACGGCCATGAACGGCACGTCTACGTCCATGTCGTCGATGGCAAAGCGGGTCTTCAGGTTCAGCTTGTCGGTGGCCGTGTCCACGCGGATTTTCATCTCGGTGGCGAGACCTTCGATCGACAGGTTGTCCATGATCACCGTACTGTCGGTGTCGCCACGCAGTTCCCAGGCGCCGGTGCGCACCGCGAAGTCGATCGGCGAGCCGTAGAGCGGGAAGACGTCAATCGCCGCATCACCGTCCTCCAACACGTCGATGTTGATCTTGATGTTATCGATCAGGTCGGTGGCCTCATTGGGGATGGCAAAGCCCAGCTCCGAGAACATGTCATCCCGGTTGGCACCGCCGATAAAGACGTCGCTGACCGCCAGCGTGCCCTCGTCGGTGTAGCGGACCTCGCCGATGTTGACCTGGGTTTCCAGTTCGATGGTGACACCGGCCTGACCGGTAATGCCGCCCATCGCGGAGTCGTCGAGCGCCTTCAGTTCGGCCTGCGCCGCCAGGGGCAGTCCGGATACAGCCAGCGCCAGGGCTGTGAGTTTCAGGCTTTTCATAGTGATGTTCCCTTGTTGCTTGTTGTTATCGGGGCCGCCTTGGCCCCTACTGCGAGCATCCGGACGCCCCCAGGGGGCGCCCGGCCATGCCTTACAGGTTGGGCGTCAGTGCCAGATCAATGGTGTTGCCGTCACCGGCGAGGAACAGGTTCAGGATGTCGGTCAGCCCCCCACAGTGTTCCAGCGGCGGCAGCGCGTAGGTGCCGGTCAGGTTGCCACCTTCCAGCGGTGCGAAGGTTTCGCTGTCCGGTGTCTGCATGTTTATGGTGACCGGTTCGACCGTGCGGCATTCGTCACCGCCACCGATCGGCAGCTTGAAGCCGAACAGGTTGACCGTGACCTTGGGCACGTTCACATACAGCGTGGACTTGGCCGTCAGGGTGCCGTCGATCAGGGTACCGGTGGTGTCGTCAACCGGTTCGAACTCGACGTTGGCCGTGGCTTTCAGGCGCTTGAACAGCTTGAGGATGCGGAAGGAACCCTGGGTAGGCTCGATGTTCAGGTCGGCGGTGTACATGCCGGTGGCCAGGTTCAGCACCGCATCGATGGTGCCGTTGAGCGGCAGGCTGGAATCGGAGGCCTTGATGTGGGTGTTGCCTTCCAGGTCCAGCAGGAAGTCCACGGTGCCGGAGCTGCCATCGTCGCCTTCACCGGTCAGGGCCACATCCACCGCCGGGTTCTCGGCGTCGTCCGACTCGATGGACAGGGTGGCGGAGCTCGCAGCCGCCGCGTTGGCGGTGTAGGTCACTGTGATCGTGCAGCTCTCGCTTGCGGCCACCGTGGCGCAGTCACTGGTCTGCATAAAGTCGCCGGCATTGGCGCCACTCAGGGAGATGGCCGTCACGTTCAGCGCCGCGGCACCGGTGTTGTTGACGGTCACCGTCTTCTCGCTGCTGGTACCCACCTGGATGGTGCCGAAGTCGACACTGGCCGGGTCGACACTGATTTCCGGCAGGGCCTGCATGTAGCTGGTGCCGGTGAGCGGAACCTCAACGGTCGGGTTCTCTGGATCGCCGGACTGGATGGTCAGCGTCGCGGTCTGATCGCCCTCGCCGGTGGCGTAGTACGTCAGGTCGACGCTGCAGCTTTCACCCGGTGCCACCGTCGTACAGTTGTTGGTCTGCATGAAGGTGTCGGCATTGGCGCCACCCAGCGTAATACCGTTGACCCCCAGGGCCGCACCACCTTCGTTGGAGACCGTGACCGACTGCTCGCCGGTCAGACCGGACTGCACGTCACCGAAGTCCACTTCCTCAGGCGCAACAGCGATGGCCGGCTCGGGGTCCGGCTCGCCGCCCACGATCTGGAAGGTCTGCAGGACCGTGTCCTGATCCGCCAACTGGGTACAATCCGCCGTGAACTGACCGATGGGGTCCGGCGCAATGCTGCCGTCGGCGGTGCGTGCGGTCATTTCCAGTACCAGTCCGCCCACATTGATGGTGCCCTCGCCCACCTGGGCGGCGGTGAAGGTCTGGGCGGCCGCCTCACCGGAGGCCGGAATGGTGAACGAACCACTGGTATCGGGGATGTCCGATTGCGGGATGGTCAGCGGCACCACGATGTCCTGGTCACCGGTGACCGTACTGATGATGTTAGTGGATGTGGCGGTGCCCTCGATCGTCGCCGAGCCCACCAGCTTCAGGCCGGTGCGCGAGGTCTCGTTGACGGTCGTGATTGCTTCGATCTGGAACGGACCAACGGCTTCACCCACCGTCGCCTCAGACGGAATGTCCGATGAGATCTCGGCCACGATGGGTTGTTCCCCGATCAGCGGGAACGGACAGGTGTATTGAAGGGTCAGGGATACAGGTTCGGCGGTCGCAGCGCCACTGGCCGCCATGAGGGCCGCGGCGCCAATGGCGGACGGCAACAGGCGCGTTGTCCTGCGTACAGTCGTCGAATTCATGATTCGTCCTCTAAGTGAGCGTGTTTACTGTTTTTGTAGGGCTCGCAGACTGCATCGATGAGGTCCGATCTTGCGGCGTCTCCTTGTCATCTGCATTCGTCATGACAGATAACTGCCAGGGCCCTGTGAAAGCAGGCAGGGCCGTTCGCACCGGCCGGCTCGGGCACAGTGCGTCACTGTTATTAAGCGGGTTGAGAGGCAAGACGGTCATTGCCAGAAGCGGCAAGGGTTTTGACAAAAACGGAAAGCGGAGCGGCTATTCGCGGGAATCGTGAAACGGGTCAAATTTCTGGAATGTCTCGCATTCCGGCCCGATCAGCCATCAAGGATCAGCGGCCCTGACGACGCACTTCGCCCGGTGTCTGACCGGTCCAGCTGCGGAAGGCCCGGGTGAAGCTGGCCTGGTCGCTGAATCCCATCCTGTCGGCGATCACGTCCAGCGGCAGGTCCGTCTCGGTCAGGTAGCGCGTGGCGAAGGTGCGCCGGATGTCGTTGCGGATGTCGCGGAACGAGGTGTTCGCTTGCGCCAGGTGATGACGCAATGACCGGGGGCTCATATCCAGGTCGGCGGCGACGGTGTCCAGATCGCCGCCCCGCCCCGGGTGATTCATCAAACGCTCGCGCACCCGGGTGACGATCTCGCGGACGGATTCCGGCTTCATTTCCTCCCGCGAGCGGGCGCGCGCCAGGGAATAAGCCAGAGCCTGCTCGGAATCCTTTGTCGGCCCGCCGGTCAGCGGCATGGTGACCTGATTGAAAGGACAGCCAAAGTGCATTTCCGAACCCCGGGCCAGCTTCTCCCAGTGCCGGGGATCCACGCTACTCGGGAAGTCGAACTCGAAGCGAAAATGACTGCAGACCTGCGACGCCAGCGCGTGGATGCTCCCCATGTAGATCTTGGCCATGAAGGCGCGCAGCTCACCCAGATCCCAGTTGTCGCGCAAGCGGATGCTGACGCTGGAGCCGGTCGAGCTCAATTCCATGTCCATGACCGGCAGACACACTCGCAGGTACTGGACGATCATGCTGACCAGCTTGCGCCGATCCTGCTCCTGCTGACCCAGCAGTGCGTAACCGAGCAGCCCGTGGGCGGGAAAATCCAGTTGCTGGCCGAACTCGAAGGGCGTTCGCTCATCCTGTATCAGCCACTCGGCCTGGTGGATGATGCCGATGACCTGATTCATCGACAGGAAGGCCTCGGGGTTGGCCAACTGATCCACCTCGACACCGGATTCCTTCAGGAGCGCCCGGCGCCCGATGCCCTTGCCTTCCATAAAGCGCACGAAACGGCGCGCATAGCGCATCGAAACGATGGGCACGTTGTAAGCCATGCGGTTGGACGATTGCATCGCGTGTCATCCATGAGTCAGTAATGTAGAGGATTGTTGTTATTGAGCCTCTGACTGCCGGCGATGTCCGTGTCGCCCAGAAGAACGTCTCCACTGCACCGGCATTCTTTCGGCCGGAACAGACCGCGAGGAGATGAGCGGAGTATAGGAAGCGTGACGCGGTGGTTTTCTGCCAACCGGTCACGCTTTGTTCACAATGGCCGGATATGACAACCCGACCGGCTCACTTTGCGAGAGGCGTCAGGCGGGCCAGCCGTTGACCGCCAGCGGTGTCGGGGCCCGCTCCACCAGGACGCGTCCATCCCGGACCGAAGCCAGCACCGGCGACTGGTTGCGCAGGACATCGTAGGGTGTGGCGCCGTTCAGTACGACACAGCGCGCCGGCAGGTCGGCCCCGATGCCGTATTCCGACAGGTTGAGGACGGCGGCGCCATTGTCGGTGATCAGCTCCAGCGCCGTTTCGATACGGTCCATGCCCAACATGTGGCAAGCGTGCAGCCCGACATCCAGCGTGCGCAGCAGGTTGCCGTTGCCCATCGGGTACCAGGGGTCGCGGATCGAGTCCTGCCCCATCGCCACCTTGAGCCCGGCGTCCAGCAGTTCCGGCACGCGGGTTATGCCCCGGCGCTTGGGATAGCCGTCAAACCGTCCCTGCAAGTGGAGGTTTTCCGTCGGCAGGGCAACAAAGCGGAGGTCGGCTTTGGTCAGCAGGCGGAACAGGCGGCTGCAATAAGCGTCGTCATAGGAGTGCATGGCGCAGGTGTGGCTGGCACTCACCCGGCGGCCGTAATCCCGGGCCAGGGTCTCGGCAGCGAGAACTTCCAGGAAGCGCGAGGCCGGATCGTCGATTTCGTCGCAATGGACATCCACCAATCGATCGTGGCGCTCCGCCAGGTCCATCAGGAAACGCACCGACTCGGCACCATAGTCCCGGGTATGTTCGAAATGCGGAATACCGCCCACCACGTCCGCACCGATCTCCAGGGCTTTGCCCATCAGGTCGCGCCCACCGGGAAACGACAGGATGCCCTCCTGCGGAAACGCCACAATCTGCAGATCGACGAAGTCGCTGACCCGCTCGCGGACCTCCACCATGGCTTCCAGTGCGACCAGCGATGGGTCGGTAACATCCACATGAGTGCGCACATACTGGATACCGTGGGCGGCAAACAGCTGCAGGGTGTCTTCGGCACGCTGGATCACATCCTCCCGGGACAGCATCGGCTTACGCTCGGACCAGCACTCGATGCCTTCGAACAACGTGCCGCTGCGATTCCAGCGGGGCTCTCCGGCCGTGAGGGCCGCATCCAGGTGGATGTGGGGCTCGACAAACGGCGGCGTCACCAGATTGCCGCCGGCATCCTGCTCCCCGTCGGCCACCGGGGCGAAATCCTCCAGTGCTTGTGGCGCACCAAACCGGCCATCGCGGATCGGCAGCCGGAACAGACCGGTCTGCCCCGGCAACCGGGCGTTGGTGATGGCACTTGCTTGTGGAGTCATGTCGTGTCTCCTGAGACGTGTGTGCGAGCGCGCGGCAATCAGGAAAAGATCGGTGCCTTACCGGTTTATTCCCGTTTGTGCGTCCTGTCAGCGCTGTATGGCAATGGTTGTGCCAGACCCACCCGGTTGTCGGCATCGGGCTTTACGGCACCGGCATTGATTGTGCAACCTGAACAATATAAAGCTGAAATCGTCCGGAATGACCAATCCGGAGGCACATTCACAGTGCGTTTTGGGCACCTCTGCACCCAGCGGCATCATTGAATTGCTTTAATAGACATGAGCTATCAAAAGATAAGTGAATCTACGTTGTTTAAAACCGTGGGTTCGCCCCTATACTTAAAGTAGACCCTGAAAAAAGTTGCCCTTTTATCAGGTCACCGTCGCAGTCAACCCATCCAGGGAGACGCCATGCAGAACACCGCGCTCAGTCGCATCCTGATCGTACTGGCGATTTCGCTTTTCGTCGTCGGCAGTACGCTGTCCCATCCGTCCAATCTGGCGGTGGATCAGGCTGTAGTGAGCGGGTACAGCATGGACATGAACGGCGACCTTGCCGACGACGGCCCGTCGCCGGGCGACTTTTTCATTTTCTTCCTGACCACCGGTGTCATCGCACTGGTTGGCTTGCAGCAACTGGTGGGCAGCACGCCACAGCCCGCCAAACGCGCCAAAGAAGTCTATTCCCCGGTCCAGCCCCAAGGCCCACCCTCTCAATTCTGATTCCGTGAATGCCCGTTCCGGTTCCGTGACGTCCCGATGGCGTCTGCCGGACTCCAACGACATCGAATTGAGAGTGATTGTTTTTATGATGAATTACCGTGCATTACCCACCAGTGAAGTCATTGGCAGCCAGCGCATTGTGGAACCCAACCTGTCTCCGGAACTGACACCGGACGACCCGGCGACGTCCGTGATGCGGGATTTCCGCAAGAAGCGTCCGGCCACCATCAGTGCCGATCTTCATATTCCTGAAGCGCGCGTGCTGATGAAAACGGCGGATGTGCCCCTGAAGCTGGTCGTCAATCGTGTGGGCGAGTTTATCGGGATCATTTCCCTGAAAGACATCCTGGGCAAGAAGGCCATGTCCAAGGCCCACGGCATGGGTGTCGGCGTGGAAGAAGTCCAGGTGCGTGACATCATGCATCCGGCCAACGAATTCCCGAGCATCCATATCCGCAACCTGCACGACATGCGGATCGGCGATGTGGTGGAGACCTTCAACCGGACCAACTCCGACCACTTCCTGGTGTTCGAGGACGACGCCGAAAACCCCGGCAACACCTGCCTGTGCGGCCTGATCTCCGCCAGCCTGGTCGCCCGCCGGCTGCATATCGCCCTTGATAGCAGCGCCCGGGCACGATCCTTCTCGGACATCGTGAACGCCGTTCACGGTCACTTCGAGTAAGTCGTTAGCGGTCTTTCCCGACCCCTGAAGCCGGTCGTTTCATGCCGGGGCGCGCTGTCAGGCGTGCTCCCGGCGCTCACGCAGAGCCGCGAATGCATCTTCCCGCCATGGCCGGTGCGTCGCCCACTCAAGGTCATCCCGCTTGAGTCCCAGTGCTTCCAAAGCCGCATCGTCCAGGACCAGCAGGTGCCGTAACTGGCGCCGCTTGCGCCACAGTCGATACCAGTGATCCATGCCTTCGGTCAAAGCCACCGGTGGCATGGCCGGCATGTAAAATTCCGGCACCTGTCGGGTCGTCGACCGGGTCGTCTTTAAGGTGGGGTGTTTGGATCGGTTCATGATGCTCACCTCCTCGGAGGTTCGTCACTGACCGGGCGCTCTCGCCTGACGGTCTTCATAATTAAAGATTGCGCCTCTCCCGAGGTTTTATCAATTGAAAGCGCCGCCCATTCACCGCCGTCTTCTGCTGAATCGACGCCCGCCCGAGTGACATTCTCTGACGACCGGAACCGTTGATCTCGGTCATCTGTCGGGGAAAAATCCATCACAGCCATAGCGAATGCCGATTTTCACGGGCCGCCTCGAATCGTTAGCATGATAGCTATCGAGACCCAGGCAAGGAGATGCTCATGGCTGACAACGCGGTATCCGGTGAAACGACGTCGAAACAGGCGTTGGTGGTCGAAGGGGGTGCCATGCGCGGCATTTTTGCGGCGGGCGTGCTCGATGCCTTCCTGGCCAACGATTACCTGCCCTGGGATTTCACTGTCGGCGTTTCGGCGGGCTCAACCAACCTGATTGGCTATCTGGCCGGGGACTATGGGCGCAATTACCGGGTCATCACCGATCACGCCTGCCGGCCGGAATTCATCAACTGGCGACGGTTCCTCCGCGGCGGCCATCTCTGTGATGTGCGCTGGCTGTGGCAGCAGTCCTACGCCGACGTCTGGCTCAATCTCGAGCGTTTTCACCAGCAGGCGATCCCGCTTTGGGTCGCGACGACCGCCATCAACAGTGGCGAGCCCCGCTACTACCAGATCGACCGGAATAACCTGCACGATGTGTTTACCGCGTCCTGCTCGATCCCGATCGCCTTCCGCGACTATCCCCAGATCGAAGGCGAGCCAATGACCGACGGAGGTATTGCCGACTCCATCCCCGTCCGCTGGGCCTATGAACAGGGAGCCCGGGATATCACGGTGGTGCTGTCCAAGCCCCACGGTTTCCGCAAGAAGCCCGGCCGTTTTCCCGGACTGATCCGCCCCTTGATCGGCAAGCACCCCGCGCTTTACGAGGCCGTCAGGACCCGGCCCGACCGGTATAACGACACGTTGGATTTTATCGACAATCCTCCCGACGACTGTCGGGTCCGGGTGATCGCACCGCCCGAGGATTTCCCGGTCGGACGGCTGACTACGGACGCGGACAAACTGGATAAGGGCTATCGCCAGGGCATGCGCACTGGCAGTGACTACCTGACGGAGGCGGGCCTTGAGAAGCCGCTGAACCAGGCCTGTTAACGCAGCTGACTGTCCTTGCTCCCACGCCGGTTGTAGCCGGCAACGGGGCCTTCTTCACGGTCCCGTTCTTCCTGACACTTCACGCAAAGCCGCACACCCGGCAGTGCCTCTCGTCGAGCCTTCGGTATCTTCGCGTCACACTCTTCGCAGTGGGTCAGGCTCTCACCCGCGGGAAGCCGGCTGCGCGCCCGCTCCAGCGCATCTTCCACAGTGCTGTCGATCTGGTCCTGAACGGCACCATCCCGACTCCATCCTCCGGCCATGATGGACCTCCCGGTTAACTGACTGATGTTCTATCATACCGCATTCGGCCAACTGTCAATTTGTGTCAACAACGCCGCAAACCTTGCCATCAGCGACTACAGTTTTACTGATAGGTGCGCTGCGCTGGATGGACAGGTCAACACGTGGCAGCACTCGCTTGATGCAAGGAGGCCTGAATGGCATCGACGGCTGTCCCCGGCAGACGGCCCCATCGGCTGAAAACCGCGGGACTGGTGACCAGCCTGATCATTCTGTTAATTGCAGCGGTGGCTTTTACCGTGTCGGTGGTCCAGATCCAGTCGGCCATCACCGGCTACGTCGGCGGTAATGGCATCTGGTCGCGTGCGCAACTGACGGCTGTTTCCCACCTGGACGACTACGCTGCCCAGGGGCATCCAGAGGATCTGCGCCTGGCCCGCCAGTGGCTGGACATCCCCCTCGGCGATATGGACGCCCGGCTGGCCATGGAACAACGTCCTATGGACTACGAGGCCGCTCGCCAGGGGATGCTGCGAGGTGACAACCATCCGGACGACCTGGCCGGGATGATCTGGCTGTACCGTTACTTTTCCAACCTGGGTGTATTCCGCAAAGCCGTAGAGGCCTGGCGGGACACCGACCCCTACTTGCTTGAACTGAACCGCATCACCCAGTCACTTAACGAAGCCTGGTCCACATCCCGGCCGGACCCGGCCCAGATCGAGATGGTCCGGGCGCGACTGGACGCGGTCAATCAGCAGTTGCAGGTGTACGCCCGGCGTTTCCGCACCGCCATGGGCGAAGCCGCGCGCTGGACCTCGACGGCCCTGTCCGTAGTGAGCGCGGTGTTTCTGATCCTGCTGGCCCTGGTGGCCTGGCGGCTGGGCAACCGACTGGTGCAGATCCAGCGCAGCAGTGAGCAGAAGTTCCGCTCCATTTTCGAGCAAAGCGCAGTGGGCATCATCCAGGTGGACACCCGGGGCATTGTGATCGATGCCAACCAGGCCGCTTGCCAGATCCTCGACACCCCGGACGACCACCTGCTCAACTCTCCGGTCATGGACCGCATCCATCCGGACGATCTGCCTCTGAGCAACGCTCCCCATAAAGCCCTCCTGAGGGGCCGCATGGACAGCTACACGTTGGAACAGCGCCTGCAAAAAGGCAGCGGCGATCACCTGTGGGCCCGACTGACGGTCTCCATGGTCCATCGGCGCTCCGGGCAGGCCGCTTATTTCGTCGTTATGCTTGAAGACATCTCCGAGTCCCGTCGATTGGCCTCGGAGCTGAGTTATCAGGCCACTCACGATGCCCTCACCGGCCTGCTCAACCGACGTGAGTTTGAACATCGCCTGGCGATGATGCTGGGTCGGGCCCGGTCCGAGCACTCCGAACACGCCCTGTGCTTTATCGATCTGGACCAGTTCAAGATCGTCAACGACACTTCCGGCCATGCCGCCGGCGACCAGCTGTTGCGGGAAATCGCGCGGCTGGCGGAATCGCGTCTGCGCGAAGGCGATGTGCTGGCCCGGCTGGGCGGGGACGAATTCGGCCTGATCCTGCAGAACTGCAACCTGGATACGGCGGCCAACGTGACAGAAAAGCTCCGTCAGGCGCTGGAATCCATTGTCTTTACCTGGGAGGAACAATCCCACAGCATCGGCGCCAGTATCGGCGTCGTGCCGATATACGCCGAGGCTCCGGATATCGGCGACCTGCTGCGCTCGGTGGATATCGCCTGCTACATGGCCAAGGACGGCGGACGCAACCGGGTTTACGTGTCGACCCCCGACGACCGTCAGCTGCACCTGCAACGCGGCGAGATGGCCTGGCTCAACCGGATTCAGGCCGCGCTCGCGGAAAACCGCTTCTACCTGGACGCCCAACGCATCCTGCCGGCCCGGGATGACAAGAAAGGCCTTCGCTACGAAGTCCTGGTCCGTCTGACCAACGAACAGGGCGAACGGGTGTCGCCCGCCGAATTCCTGCCGGCCGCCGAACGGTTTGGCATCGTCCACAAAATCGATCGCTGGGTCATCAGCGAGGTTGTCAGTCAACTGGCCCGGGCCCGCCAGCACCTGGAAACCCTCGACGCCTGCCACATCAACCTGTCGGGGCGATCGTTCGACCAGCCGGATCTGGCGGACTTCATTGTCGGCGAACTCAATGCCCATAACATTCCGGGCAGCAAGCTCTGTTTCGAAATCACGGAAACCGCGGCGGTGCATAACCTGTTGGACGTGAAAGCCTTCATGACACGCCTGCAGAAACTGGGCTGCACCTTTGCGCTGGATGATTTCGGAACCGGCCTGTCTTCCTTCGGCTATTTGCGCCAGTTGCCCGTGGACTGCCTCAAGATCGACGGCTCCTTTGTCCGCAACATCACGCGGGATCGAAACGACCTGGCCATGGTCCAGGCGATCCACGACATCAGCCGTACCCTGGACAAGGTGACAGTGGCCGAGTGCGTCGAGGATGGCGCGGCCGCTGACCTGCTGAAAGACGTGGGTGTCGACTTCCTGCAGGGTTTCGGCCTGCACCGGCCCTGCCGCTTCCGGGAACTGCTCTTCCCCCATACCCCTCCGGAAGCAGCAGACGAGCCGCCCCTGACGGAGCAGGTCCGCTGGCCCTGATCCCCCATCGGCCCGCCGCCTTAGGCGCCTCTGATGAACGCCTGAATCGTCTCTGCCTGCTCAGGCGTTCATCAGAGGCTTCCTGACATGACGTCTGTCATCTGACACACGGACACTCTCTTGATTTCGCACCAAACCAGGGCATATCGTTGCCGACCTTTTTCCAACCGGTCTTGATCAATGGGGATCAAAAACGAACGACTGCGCTGGCAACTGGTGTCCGGCGTGCTCCGCGCCCTGCACCTGGAGCGCCTGACCGCACGCTACAGTCACCGCTCGGTGATGGCGGCGTTCAGTTTTCTGAACGGCACCGTCAGCATCGCCCTGATCGCGTTTGTCGCACTGCTGACCCAACAGGCGTTCATTTTCCCATCGCTCGGTGCCACCGCCTTCATTCTCTTCCACGTGCCGATGGCCGCCCCGGCCTCGCCCCGCAATACCCTGTGCGGTCACCTGATCGGCGCCCTGATGGGCTATGCCAGCCTGCACCTGTTCGGGATTGCCGACGCGCCGTCGGCCATGGCGGCCGGCGTGGATCCGGCTCGCGTGGGCGCGGCCGCCGTGTCGCTGGGCGCAACCGGTTTTGCCATGGTGTGGTTGCGGGTGCCCCATCCGCCGGCCGGTGCCACGGCCCTGATCGTGTCGCTGGGGCTGATGCCGGGTCTGGATCAGCTGCCGGTGCTGATGGCGGGCGTCACCATGCTCCTGCTGCAGGCTTTCACCCTCAACCGGCTGGCCGGCCTGCCCTATCCACTGTGGCGCAACGCACCCGAGGCCTCTCCAAACGCCGCACTGGACACCTCACGCTGATACCAGCACGGACACAATCGCGGTCGATTGGCCTGCCGGCCCGGGCCGCGCTATAACAGGGGAAAGCGGACGGCGCAGGATCGGCCGATATGGACATTATCAAGGCAACTCCCGAACACGGTTTCGCCATTGCCGAACTGGCTCTGATGGCCGGTGAAGGCATTCCCGATTATTTCTGGGAGATGGCGCGGCGTCCTGACCAGAGCAGCCTCGAGTACGGGGCCGAGAGGGCGGCCAGTGCGGACCAGAACTTCTCGTTCAAAAACGCCCACCTGGCCGTCGACCAGGATCGTGTGACCGGCATGCTGCTGGGCTATCGCCTCCCCGATGCCGGGGCAGCCGAAGACCTGAGTTCACTGCCGGATTTCATCCGCCCTCTGGTGGAGCTGGAGCAGCAGGTGCCGGCGTCCTACTACATCAACATGCTGGCCACCTACCCCGCATTCCGCGGTCAGGGCATTGGCACGGCACTCATGGACAACGTGCCGGAATGGGCCCACGCCGCCGGCTGCGACCTGGCCAGCGTGGAAGTGTTCGAACAGAACCCCGGCGCCTTGCGCCTCTATCAGCGCCTGGGCTACCAGATTGTGGATTCACGGGACGTGGTGCCTCACCCGTGCTACCCCTACACGGGCAAGGTGTTTCTGCTGACCAAACCGGTCTGATCGGTGCGATCAGGCCGCCTGTTCCTGCTGGGCCTGATACTGCCCCTGCCGGGCCAGGCTGTTCAGTCGGGCCCGCTTGAAGAACGCCTGCTGCGCCTTCTCGCGGTTGGCCGGATCGCCACCCCACGCCTTCATCGCATGCTCCTGTAAGGCCCGTCCGTAGGACATACTCAGTTGCCAGGGTGCCTTGTCACGCAGCTGGTTGAGCGCGTTCAGGTTGGCGGTGGCCTGTTCCGGGGTCTGCCCGCCGGACAGGAAGTTGATGCTGGGTACCGCCGCCGGCACGGTGCGCCGCAGGATACGCAGCGTCATCTCCGCCACGTCTTCCGGCGCGGCCGGCCCCTGCTCCTTGCCCGGCGTGACCATGCTGGGCTTGAGAATCATGTGTTCCAGGACCACGCCATGCTGGTGCAGCGCATGAAACACCGCGTGCCAGACCTGCTCGTTCACCTCGGCAGCCCGCGCCATGCTGTGATTGCCGTCGATCAGCACCTCCGGCTCGACAATCGGGACGATGCCGGCGGCCTGACAGACGGCGGCGTAGCGCGCCAGCATTTCCGAGTTGGCGGTCAGCCCCAGTGCCGTGGGATTGTGATCGGTGATCGGATATACCTCGCGCCACTTGGCGAAGCGTGCGCCCTGGGCCTTGTAGCCGTCCAGGCGCTCAGCAAGGCCGTCCAGACCGTAGGTGATCATGTCACCGGGGGCGCCGGGCAAATCGCCCTTGCCCTTATCAACCTTGATGCCCGGCACGATGCCCTGGGAGGCGGCCAGTTCCGCGAGTGGCGTGCCTTTGTCGTCCTTCTGGCCCAGGGTTTCCTCGTAGAAAATGACGCCGCTGATGTACTTTCCGACATCGGGCGTGGACAGCAGCATGGTGCGATACCAGCGCCGGTTCTCTTCGTTGGATTCGACGCCCACGGCCGCTAGACGCTTGCTCATGGTGCCGGTGCTTTCATCGGCGGCGAGAATACCGCGCTCGGCGTCGATCATGTCTTCAATGGTTTTCTGCAGCTCAGCGCTACTCGACATGGTGAAACCCTCCTTGTGTCCATGGGTCTTCAGGGAACCGGTGATTGACTCCCGAAACTCCTCAGATCGTTTCCCATTTCAACCGGCGGGACAAGGGATCCAACACAGCGGTAATGCTCCCGTCATCCTGGCGCCGGCGCTGCCGGTATTCAGCGATCCTCAAGCCCGAGTCGCTGGTGCCACTCGGCCAGGGATTCCTCCGGATATTCGTCAAAAACCTTGTCCCGTGGGCCGGGGTTAAGCGGCACCCACTCCGGTTTGAAGGCGACCATCAGATGGGTGCGCTCGGGCGCCTCCGGCAACTCGGTATCAATCGCTGATGCCATGGGATGCACCAGGTCCGGCCAGTTCGGATCGTACAACCACAGGGCACTGCCGCAGACTTTACAGAAGTGGCGCTGGCCGGAGCTTTCCTCGATGGTGCCTGTCTCGGCGTCCGCCATCCGGGCGTGGTAAACCGTAATGTTGTCCTCACCCCAGACCCGCAGTGTGTTGTAGTCGGCCCCCAGGTTGATGGCGTAGCCACCGCCTCCGCCGGTCTTGCGGCAAATCGTGCAGTAACAGAGGTTGAACGGGTACGGATGCGCGGACTCCACGGCAAAGCGAACGGCACCACAATGACAGGATCCATCGAGTTTCATGGGCCTCTCCCGGTTGGCAGAAAATGAACATCAAGCTTAACGCTAACGCGCCTGCCACCCGGAGAAAAGGCATCCCGATCAAGTTTTTTGTCTATCGATGTCACATTCCGTCCGGCTGTCTCGTCTTATGGGTGAATCCAACCCTACAGGAGCCACACCCATGCAATCCCGACTCGACCCTTTTACCGCCGCACCGGAAGCCATCCAGGCCATGGTTCACCTGGAAAGCTATCTCCACGATTGCGGACTGGAGTACTCTCTGGTGGAACTGGTGCGGATTCGCACCTCCCAGATCAACGGCTGCGGCTATTGCCTGCACATGCACACCCGGGATGCGCGGGATGCCGGCGAAACGGAAGAACGCCTCCACCTGCTGACCGCCTGGCGTGAATCGCCGCTGTTCAGCGATCGTGAGCGGGCGGCCCTGGCCTGGACGGAGTCACTGACGCGAATCGCTGACACCGGCGCCCCGGACGCGGACTTCGAACAGGCCAACGCCCAGTTCAGCGAAGCGGAACTGGTCAAGCTGACGGTGCTGATCGGCGCCATCAATACCTGGAACCGGATCGCCGTCGGTTTCCGCCGGGTGCATGCCACCGGGGGCGCACGCACACCCAAGGGACCGGTTCGGTCCAAGGCGACGGCATAAACAGGGAATCACCTCATGAACCAGGGACCTGCGACTGACTTCGAAGCCCATCGTCCGGCCCTGAAAGGACTGGCCTACCGCATGCTCGGCACCGTCTCGGACGCCGAGGATGTGGTGCAGGAAGCCTACCTGCGCTGGCACGGCATGGACACCGGCGGCATCGACAACCCGGGGGCCTACCTCTCGACCATCGTCAGCCGACTCTGCCTGGACCGTTGGAAAGAAGCCCGGCACCAGCGCGAGGCTTACGTTGGCCCGTGGCTTCCGGAGCCTGTCGTGCTCGAGACGAACGGCCCGGAGTCGATCCATGACCTGGCCCACGATGTATCCTTTGCCCTGATGCTGGCCCTGGAACGCCTCTCGCCACTGGAGCGGGCGGCGTTCCTGCTGCACGACGTCTTTGACATGGACTTCCGGGACGTGGCCACGACCCTGGACCGCAGCGAGTCGGCCTGCCGCCAGCTGGCCAAGCGGGCTCGCCACCACGTCCAGGCCGCCCGGCCCCGTTTCGAGGCCGACCCGGATCAGGGCGAACGCCTGGCCGAGGCCTTTTTCAGTGCGTCACGTTCCGGCGACACCCAAACCCTGTTGACCGTTCTGTCTGAGCACGTGGTGCTCCACGCCGATGGCGGTGGTATCCGTTCAGCCGCCCTGCGACTGATTCATGGAGCGGACCGGATCAGCCGCTTCTTTGCCGGTCTGGCACGCAAGAAAGTCCAACCGCCCCGCTGGTCCCGCCGGGTCATCATCAACGGCCTGCCGGGCTTCCTGACACTGGAGGCCGATGGCATGCTGCAAGTCACGTCGGTAGCCCTGCATGACGGTCGGATTACCGACATTTATGTGATCCGCAATCCGAATAAACTGGATCACCTGACGCATCTCGTACCAGAATCGTTGATGAACGCTTCGAAAAGCGATAACGGGAGGTTCCCGCATGAGTCACCAGAATGACGTACCGATGCAACTGTCCAATCCGGAAGGGCTCTACGATCCAACGGAAAACGGGTACTCACATCTCGCTGTGGTCTCTCCGGGCAACCGGCTGGTCCTGATTGCCGGCCAGGGCGGTGAGAACGCCAACGGCGAACTTCCGGGCGATTTCCACCTGCAGGTGCGCTGGGCGCTGTCCAACCTTAAAGTGGCGATCAATGCGGCCGGCGGGGAACTGTCGGATATCGCCAAGCTGACGACGCTGGTGGTCGATCATGACGAGGACAAGCTTCGCGTTTTGGCGGAGGAAATCCGGCAAGCCTGGGGATCCGATCCGGCACCGGTTCAAACCCTGATTCCGGTTCCTCGCCTGGCCCTGGACGGCATGCTGTTCGAGGTGGAAGCCACGGCGGTATTGCCGGTCGAGGCGTACGCCTCTTAAAAACAGCCGGGGCGCGCGGGTGCCCCGGCCGGTCAAGGCTTATCGGCAGGCC
Organism: Marinobacter sp. NFXS9; assembly: GCF_040148665.1. Classification (NCBI taxonomy): domain Bacteria; kingdom Pseudomonadati; phylum Pseudomonadota; class Gammaproteobacteria; order Pseudomonadales; family Marinobacteraceae; genus Marinobacter; species Marinobacter sp. NFXS9. The sequence continues at coordinate 323,769 of NZ_JAGDDW010000003.1, forward strand.
GGTGGCAGGAACTTGCCATCGGCGTTCTGCCCATAGCAGCTCCATTGCAGGCCGCTGTCGGTGGAGGCGGGTTCCAGCACCAGGTATTGGGGCTCGCCAAAGCTGTCGGTCCCCATGTTGGCCGCGAGAATACCGTCGTCGTAGATACCGACTTCATAGTGATTGCCGGTGACCATCGCACTCGGGTAGCCCACCGCCTGCAGCGATGCCGGCCACTGGTTGTTGGCCTGGACGTAGCGGTTCACGTCCCCCTGGATCTGCTGCATCTGGCTGTAGGCGTCCTGGTACCGCGCCCGTTCCACGTAGTCCTGGTAGGCGGGAATGGCCACGGCCGCCAGCACACCAACGATCGCCACGGTGATAAGCAGTGAAGCAAAGCCGCCGGCACCGCCGCCCACCCGGGGCACGAACAGCGACAGGAACCAGGCAAACCCATGGCGGCGCGGCTGACGCACGGTTTCACCACGATGCAGGGCAATGGCGGCCGCCATACGCTTGCTCAGCCAGGGATAATCGCCGGTCAGCTCGTTGAAGGACATCCAGAACCCGTTGGTGGCCTGTACCTGGTTCAGGTAGGCGTCCACATTCAGGGTTTTCCATCGGGTATCGCCGGCAGCTATGGCCGCAATCGCCGCCTTGATGTCGTCCTCGGATTCGCAGCAGGCCACACCGTAGCGATCGCAGGTGTATTCCTCGGCACGCCGCAGGGCTGGCCCCAGCACCGGCAGGATCGACGCCGGCATGACGAAGGAACGCCAGGACAGGTGCTTGCGATGGATATGGCCCAGTTCGTGGCCTATGTAGAAGTCGATGGCACCGGGCTGACTGTCCAGCGCGTCCACCACGTCAGTAAACAGCACCACGAAGTGCCGTCCCAGGAACTTCGTTGCCAATGCGTTGAAGAAATCCGCACGCAGCAGATAGGCCTCGGGCACCTTCTTGAGCCCGACTTTCTCGCAGCTGGCCACCAGCTTGCGGTGCAGGTCCGGGTACTGCTCCTCGCTGATGCGAACGCCCGAACCCTTGAGGTGGGAAATAAACGCCGAATGGGCGAACAGGAACACCAGGTAACCCAGCAACAGGTAGAGCAGCGCGATGCCCAGCGTGCCTACGACCAACGCCAGCCAGAACAGGCCGGACAGGACAGCCGCTATCACGAACAGCGGCTTTTCATGCTTGTAAACCAAATCCATTGAACGATCCCTCGAATGCTTTGTTTTCTTTTTAATCCAGCACAGCGCGGACTCTGGGTCGGCGCATCGCGTTGAATACTAGTCCAATACAGTCCTTGTTTTTGTGAAAAGATGTATCACTCATGCAACGACAGCGAGGCCGGCGCCGGTCCGTGGCATAATGGCCGCCATGAGACTCGACCGGTTCATCAGCAAACACACCCGCAGCAGCCAGAAAGCCGCACGCCAGGCCATTGCCAGTGGCCGCGTCCACATCGATGGCGCTGCGGAGCGCAACCCGACCGTCACCGTCGGACGTTTCCATACGGTCACGCTGGATGAATCGGTACTGCAGTCCCGTGAGTCGCATTACCTGATGCTGCACAAGCCCGCCGGCTACCTCAGCGCCACCCGCGATCCAACGCACCCGACGGTACTTGACCTCGTTGATCCGGCGCTGCGGCCACAGCTGCATATCGGCGGCCGGCTCGATCGGGCCACATCCGGCCTGCTGATCCTGACCAACGACGGTCGCTGGTCACGACGGCTCACGGAACCCCGGGAAAAGCATCCCAAGGTCTATCACGTGCGCACGCTGCAGCCGATCACGCCGGAGACGGCGGTCCGTTTTGCCGAAGGCATCTACTTCCCCTACGAAGGCCTGACCACCTCGCCCGCCCAGCTCGAACAGCTGGGCCGTTGCGAAGCGCGCCTGACGATCTATGAAGGGCGCTACCATCAGGTGAAGCGGATGTTTGTGGCGGTCGGCAACCGGGTGGTTGCCCTGCACCGGGAACGCATGGGTGAGATACAACTGGACCCGTCCCTGGCTCCCGGTGAATGCCGCCGGCTGCGCCATCATGAAATTGCATCCGTCGGATAACGCCGGCCCTGCACTCGCCACACCGACCGCGAGAACATCATCCCTGACAACCTGTTCATGACGAACGGCTCTCATCTCTCAGCCTTTGTGGTTACACTAATGGGGGCTAACCGGGCACAGGACGCTTCCAATTCATGACGTTAAGACACCCCCGACTCTCTCGCCGACCGATTTCGCCAGCCGTATGGGTACTGCGTTGTCTGCTCCTGATGGGGTGCCTGTGGGGTACGGCGGCCCACGCACAATCGTCGCTGATGGATCTGCTGCCCCATCCCGGGCAGGAAAAGAAAGCGGCCGCAGAAAACCAGGATCAGCAGGACGGCGGTACTGACAAACAGTCTGCTGACAAACAGAACGGCCAGTCCGAGTCAGGCCAAGCCAAAGACGGCGAGAACAAGGCCGGAGAGCGTCAGGACAAGGACAAGCAGCCACCGCCGAAGCCGTCTCCCAACCCGGTGCAGCCGGCGATCGACGACAACGTCGGCAAACCGCTTCAGAGCCAGCTGCCCTCGGCCAATACCGCGGATATCCGTCAGCAGATCCAGTCCCTGCGCAACTCCCTGGATGAGCGCCTGGTTGCGCTGGAGAACAGCCGCGAGCGACTGGCCTATGCCGATAGCCTGCTCAAGCGCCTGGATGACGAATACAAGAGCTTCGAGCTGCGGTTGGAAAAAGCGGGCCTGAACCTGACGGACGACTACGCCCGCCTGCTGCGCCAGCGGCTTGACCGCCTGCGCCGCCAGACCATTGCCGAAGGGCTCACCGAAGGCATTCGTGACCAGCTTTCCGCTGCCCGGGAAGAACAACTGCGGCTGGAAGAATACGAAGCCGTCATGAATCCGGACAACAACGCCCAGGGGCAAATGCGACAGAAGCGGGCCGACCTGCTGCGCCAGCTCCACAAGGCCGTAACCGATCACATCGAAGTGCTCAACGAGTACTACAGCACGGTGACCCAGCTGCGGGATCGGGTCGACGCCTACCAAGAGCTGCTGCAACAGCGTCTGTTCTGGCTGCCAAGCGCCGATGTGGTCAGCAAGGACACCTTTAACCAGCTCTACCAAGGTCTGGCCTGGTTCGCGTCTTCGTTCAAATGGTCCGCAGTGAAATCGGCGATCAGCGCCTCCATCAGCGAGCGGGGGTTCCGCATGGCCTTGCTGGTGCTGGTACTGGCGGCACTGTTGGTCAAGCGCCGGACGATCCGCAAGGCCCTGATCGACACCGGCGAATACGTCGGCAACGTGGGGCGCGATGCCTTCCCCATGACACTGATGGCCCTGCTTTACAGCCTGCTGCTGTCCCTTCCGGGGGTGCTGTTGCTGTCACTGGGAACGCTGCTGGTCAAGGAGGGCAACGAATTCTTCAGCGCCATATCCAAAGGATTCGGCGCCGCCGCCTTCATCATGCTGCTGCTGAACCTCGTGCATAAGGTGGCCCGTCAGGCTGGCCTCGGGGAACGTCACTTCAAGTGGAATCCGAAGACCCTCCAGGGCATCCGTCGGGAAATCCCCATCCTGATGGCCGTGTTGATTCCCATCACCATTGTCATGCCGACGCTGGAAACCCCGGACGGGGCAGTCTATCGGGATAGCCTGGGGCGCATCCTGTTCCTGGTGGCGTCAGCAGCCCTGGCCACCTTTGCACATCGCACCATGGCGGCGGTTCGTCACCGCCGGCAAAACAACCGGACGCTGCGCATCCTGCATTGGTTCGCCGTCGCCACCCCCATGCTGCTGGCCCTGGCGTCCCTGATGGGCTACCACTACACGGCCGTCCAATTGGAAGGCAGTCTGTTTATTTCCATCTGCTGGCTGGCCTTTGTCATCCTCCTTTACTTCCTTGGCCTGCGCGCCCTGTCGGTGCGTGAGCGGCGTTTGACCCTGGAGCGCTTGCTGGAACAGCGAGCCAATGAGCGCAAGATGGCCGAAGCACGGGAGGCGGCCGAATCCACGGGTGAAGGCGTGCCGCCGGCCCTCGACATGCCGGAGATGAACCTCAAGGACATCAGCCAACAGAGTACGTCACTGCTGAGAATCCTGGCACTGGCCATCGCGGTAACCGGTTTGTGGTTCATGTGGAAGGATGTCATACCGGCCCTGCAGCTGTTCGACAGCGTCACGCTCTGGAACATCAGCACCGGCAGCGGTAAAGAGGATCTGATGCCGATCACCCTGGGGGACCTGCTGGTGGCCCTGTTGTTTGTGGCCGGCACCGTGGTCGCGGCCAGGAACCTGCCGGGTACCCTGGAAGTGATGATCCTCAGCCGGCTGAATCTGGAACCGGGTTCCGGCTACGCCATCACGACGCTCGCCAAGTACGTCATCGTTTTCCTGGGAGCGAGTATTTCCCTGGCCGTGCTGGGGCTGCAATGGTCCAAACTGCAATGGCTGGTGGCCGCCCTGGGTGTGGGGCTCGGTTTTGGTCTTCAGGAAATTGTCGCCAACTTCGTCTCCGGCATCATCCTTTTGTTCGAGCGCCCCATCCGGGTCGGCGATACGGTCACGATCGACGGCATTACCGGCACCGTGACCCGTATCCGTATCCGCGCGACGACGCTGATGGACTGGGACCGCAAGGAACAGATCATTCCCAACAAGACCTTCGTCACCCAGGATCTGACCAACTGGACCCTGTCCGATCCGATTACCCGGGTGATCATCCGGGTGGGCGTGGCCTATGGTTCGGACGTCGATAAAGTCCGTGACGTCCTCTACCGCGTGACCCTCGATAACGAGCGGGTGGTGGAGGATCCGGCACCGGCAGTGTTCTGTGTCGGGTTGGGCGACAGCAGCATCGATTTCGAGATTCGGGCGTTCGTCCGGGACCTGATGGACTTCATGCCCCTGTCCCACGAATTGCATTCCTCGATCACCCGGGCCCTGCGCGAAGCCGGCGTGAACATTCCATTCCCGCAGCGGGATATTCACATTCGCACCGCCGCGCCGGTGCCGCCCATGGACAACGCTGCCCGCCAGGACTTGGAAAGCCAGTGATCGGCCCGGGCTTCAAAGGGGATTCGCATCAAAGGTATTGCAGGCGCGGATCTCGCCGCTGTCGAAGCCGCGCCGGAACCATCGCACCCGTTGCTCCGATGTGCCATGAGTGAAGCTGTCCGGCACGACTGACCCGCCGGCCTGGCGTTGCAGGCGGTCGTCACCAATGGCGCTGGCCGCGTTCAGCGCCTCGTCCAGGTCACCCGCTTCCAGCATCTGCCGCTCGGTATGAGCGGCATGCCCCCACACGCCGGCAAAGCAGTCGGCCTGTAATTCCTGGCGAACCGACAAGGCGTTCACGGTCGCCTGACTGCGTCCCTGCCCCGCCTGGCGCACCTTGTCGCTGATGCCCATCAGCGTCTGCACGTGATGGCCGACTTCGTGGGCAATCACGTAGGCCTGGGCAAAATCACCCGGCGCGGCAAAGCGCGTTTTCAGATCGTGGAAAAAGGAGAGATCCAGATATACTTGTTGGTCGGCAGGGCAGTAGAACGGCCCGACCGCCGCACTGGCCAGACCGCAGGCGGAATTGACCCGTCCCGAGAACAGCACCAGTGTCGGCTCACGATAACGCCCGCCCAGAGCGGCGAACTGCTCGTTCCATGTTTGCTCGGTATCCGCCAGGACGACGGACACAAACGCCACCAGTTCCTGATCGGCGGCACTCAGTTCCCGGGGCGACTGGGTGGTGGACACACTGGTGCCGAGCAGCATGGGCAGAAGATCGATGCCCATGAAGCGGGCGCCGACAACCACGACAACCGCCAGTATCAGCACGGTACGCCCGACCTTGCTGCGCAACAGGGCCGGCAGGAAGCGCAATAGCATCATGCCGCCCGCGCCGGCCGCCGAGTACCCGGCGGTGTCGCCACGCCGGTCCTCTACATGACTGCTCTGCTGTCGACCCCGCCAGCGCATGGCCATCGCCTCCCCTGTCACATCCGAAAGGATCGCCCGACGGCACAAAACCGGGTGTCTCTTGACTATAGCCGAGCGCGGGCGCCCACCAACGACCAAATGGGTATAAAAACCAACCGCTACCGGATCATCCTGCATTCGCGGAATCGCTTATACCTTTCACGCCCACCCACACGGATAATACGTATCCTAATCACTTCCATGTTTGCCCCCGATCCCACTCGCGCGATCACTGCGGGGTCTCCAGACACAATAGGGATACCATGTCGGCCCAGGCGCCATTGCATGAATTTTCAAAATTCAAGGTATTGCTGATCGAACTGGCGCTCGCCATGGGCGGTTTCGGGATCGGTACCGGTGAATTCGCCATCATGGGGCTGATGCCCAACCTGTCCAATGACCTGGGCGTCAGCGAACCGGAAGTCGGCCATCTGATCAGCGCCTATGCACTGGGCGTTGTGGTGGGCGCGCCGCTGCTCGCCATCCTGGGCGCACGACTTTTCCGGCGGCACCTGCTGATCCTGCTGATGGCGTTTTACGCGCTGGGGAACGTCGCCAGCGCCCTGGCGCCAGGTTATGACTCCCTGATGGTCTTCCGCTTTATTGCCGGTCTGCCCCACGGGGCCTATTTCGGGGTGGCCGCGCTGGTGGCGGCCTCGCTGGTGCCGGTCAACCAGCGCGCCAAAGCGGTCAGCCGGGTGATGATGGGGTTGACGCTGGCGTTGTTGATCGGCAACCCGCTGGCCACGGTGCTGGGCCAATCCCTGAACTGGCGCTACGCCTACATGTTTGTCGGCGGCATCGCCGCCCTGACCGCGGTGCTGGTGTTTTTCTTCCTGCCCCTCAACCGGGACGAACCGCGCAACAGCCCGCTGCATGAAGTCCGGGCCTTCCGCGGCGCTCAGCTCTGGTACGCCCTCGCCATCGGCGCGATCGGCTTTGCCGGTATGTTCTGCGTGTTCAGCTACCTGGCGCCCACCCTGTTGAACGTGACGAATGTGGAGCCGTTCTGGATCCCCATCGCCCTGGCGGTGTTTGGCTTGGGCGGTTTTGTCGGCAACATCCTCGGCGGCTGGCTGTTCGACCGCCTGCAGTTCCGCTGCGTTGGCCTGCTGCTGATCTGGGCCATCGGCATGCTGATGCTGTTCCCGCTCGCCACGGGATCGGTGTGGAGTCTGCTGCTGATCTGCTTCCTGGTCGCCCAGATGTCCGCCCTCGGGCCGGCGCTGCAAACTCGCCTGATGGATGTGGCAAACGAGGCCCAGACGCTGGCTGCCGCGTCCCACCACGCCGCATTCAACGTGGCCAACGCTCTTGGCCCCTGGCTCGGCGGCATGGCGATTACTGCCGGCCTGGGCTGGCAGTCCACCGGATACGTCGGTGCGGTGATGGCCGTTGCGGGGCTGGGCATCTTCATGATGGCCTGGCGCCATGAGAACGGCGGGCAGCTGGTCCCAGAGCCCGACTAGTCGGTCTCCGTCTCAGTCTCTGGTCAGTCGGGCCTGGGCGGCCGTGCCCGCCGACGGTGACTCGTGCAGCGCGGCCAGCACCGCCGGGTCGCGATCGTAGATGTCCGGCCGGAACTGCAGCGTTCCGGTACGGTCGACCCAAACCGTCCAGTATTGCAGGTGGATCGGTATCGGATCATCCAGCAGGACGGTGGTGGTTTTCCGGGACGCCACCACGGCATTGAGGCGATCCTCATCCCAGCCGGGTTTTCCCTTCAGCAGGTAGGCGGCCAGTTCCAGCGGATCCTTGAGCCGGATGCAACCGGAACTGAAGGTCCGCGCGCTTTTCTGGAACAGGTCCCGCGACGGCGTGTCGTGCAGGTAAACGTCGTATTTGTTGGGGAACATGAACTTAACCTGCCCCAACGCATTCTGTGGCCCCGGCGCCTGCACCAATTGATACGGCAGGTTCCGGGCGGACACCCGGCTCCAGTCCACGGTTGCCGCATCCACACGGCGCCGGTCGGTCCCCCAGCCTTCGTAGACTTCGAAACCCAGACGCTCCAGATAACCCGGGTCCTTCAGGATCTGCGGGAGCTTGTCCTGCAGGATCAGTTTGGTGGGCACGGTCCAGGTGGGGTTCAGGACCAGGTAACGGATCTGGTCACTGAACACCGGCGTGCGCCGGTAGGGCTGCCCGACAATCACCGGCTTTTCCATGACGACCTGATTGCCCTGTACCACTTCCATCTCAAACGCAGCGATGTTCACCAGGACGTAACGCAGCCCCAGGCTGTCTGGCAGCCAGCGCCACCGCTCCAGGTTAAGGTCCACCCGGTCAAGCCGCTGTGCAGGACTCAGGTTAATCATCGCCAGGGTCTTGCGCCCGATGATGCCGTCGTCCGTCAAGCCGTGTCGGCGCTGGAAGGCGCGGATCACCGGTTCAAGCCGGTCGTCAAACACATCCGCAACCGGGTCACCCGCCTCCGCGCCCCTGAGATCCCCCAGCAGGCGCAGGCGTTGCCGGATGACGGGCAAACGGTCATCGCGATCCCCTACCTCAATGGATGGTCCGGCGGGAATCGGCGGCCACTCCATGTTGGCCATGGCCGCCAACCGGCCGTGGGCACTGCGTAAGGCCTGGTAGCCCGTCTGGGTCGGTCGCAAGGCGTCGACGGTGGCCACCAGGTTGCCGCTATCCAAAGCCTGGGACAGCATCTGGTAGAGCTCGCGCTGATGCCTTTCGGCCTGCCATTCGGGGTCGGTCGTTTCCGGATCGACTTTGCCATCGAGCAGGTGCGACGCCAGCAACAGGAAACTGTCGGAAAGCAACAGATCCCGATCCGCCAGGGCCTCCTGCGAGTATTCTGTCTCGCTGTCCTGTTGCAGCTCGGCCAGTGCGCTGGCGTGGTAGTCGTCGGGCATCAGACCGTCGCCGGCGATACCGGCCAGCACGCTCATCCAGTCGTCTCGCAGCTCGGGCCGGGTCCAGGCAGGGGTGTAACCGCGGGATTCGTAGAAATCGCTCAGTGCGGCGGTCGCAACCAGGGGCTCTCCACCGGCGGCCACCGTATAGCCCGCCTGAATCGCTTCCAGCCGCTGCCGTAACATCTCGTCTGCCCCGGCCGGGGGAACCAGCCCCACGATGAGCAGCACCACCACAACACTTGCCGTTAATCCTTTGTACATCCAACAACTCCGTTTACCGGCCCCCATGGTTACCGTTGTCTGTCGTCCCTGACCGGGCATCCGCCCGGATCTTGCCATTGCGTTACAGCATAGCGGGACCCTTAAAGCTCGCCAATCGATTAAATCCTATTGTCCAACAATCAATAATCTTAATATTTCAGTGATTTGATCCAATAGTGTGCGGCTGGTCATGAATCCGGCAATCGGAACGGATTGGAGGTATACGCCTGAAACAGGCCGGTGTAAAAAACAAAGAAAAAGATCAAAAAACGACCAACACGAAACAGGAAGTTCAAGTCCATGACCTCGCTACCTTCTTCTTCGACGGTACTGCATGATGCCTTTTCGCCAAACGAAGATTGCGACGGCAACCTGACCCTGGCGGACTGTCAGGCCCTGCTGGCCCGCTACGGCAGCCAGTCCAGCGCCTATTTCACACTGCAACAGGACACGCCGCGCTTCGGCGCACGCAGCATCGGATTCATTGCCTACCGGGTCGTGCGCATTCCCGGGTTCCGGTTCAATATCGTTTTCGCCAACCCGGTCTGCGATCCCAAAGCACGCTCCTGGCTGCTCGGCCGTTTCCTGAAACAGGTGCCCGGCCGCCACCTGTTCGTGGGGATCGATGCCGCGGTCAGCCGGGATCTTGCCGCGCTGGGGTTCCGCATCAACGAGTTCGGCACCGAATTCAGCATCGACCTGACCGAATTCTCACTGGCCGGCAAGCACAAAAAGCAGTTGCGCCATGCCGCCAATCTTCATAAGCGCAGTCCGGTGACGGTTCAGGAACAGGCCTGGGACGAGGTGGACGCCTACCAGGTTGCGACCATTTCCAGCCAGTGGCGCAGCACCAAGGCCGTCGGTACCCGTGAACTGAGCCTGCTGACACGCCCGCCGGTGATGAGCGAGGAATGGGGGGTCCGCAAGTTCTACGGTTACCTGGACGGTAAACTGGCGGGCTATGTGTTCTTTGACCCCTATTTCCGCGATGGCCGTGTGGCCGGCTACACCGCCAACATTCTGCGCCAGGATCTGGAACGGGCCCCGACCGGCCTGCTCGACTACATCATCCTGCAGGCTATGGAGCGTTTCCGTGAGGAAGGCGTCAACGAAGTCTCACTGGGCATTGCCCCGCTCTACAACATCGAGGCAATGAGCCAAGACCGCCCCATGATCCGCCGGGTCGCCCAGTTCCTCTACAACCGCGGCAACCGGCTTTACGCCTTCCGCGCACTGGGTTACCACAAGAGCCGTTACCGGGCTCGCGAATCCAAGTGGTACATCGCGACCGACAGCAGCTCGGTGCTGGGTATCGCCTGGTCGATTCTGCAGGGCACCGGGGTGCTTTCCCTGTCCACCCAATGGGCCAGCGACACCGCACTGCGACTCTGACGGGTAGCCGGTCCGGGCCTCGCCCCGGGCCGGGCCGGGCCGGGCCGGGCCGGTGCGATGTTCGAAAACGTAGCCAGCAGAAACCAGGCCCGCATGGTGTCGCTGAGCCCGGCATCGCCGCGCACCCGGCCGCTCCGGGCATCCCGGCTCTCCCCGCCTCTAACCGTCCCATCCCGAAAAAGATCCATGACCTGACGGCTGCGTAACTTTAAAGAACCGGGGACATGAGTAGACTGGTCGGAACGGCTGAACGCCGCCAGCCCGGCTATGCTGGGTAGATGTCCTCAAGTTATTTCCTGCAACACGGCAGTCGGGAAGACTCGCCGGCCTGGCCTGTCATGCGTATGCCATGTCGGCAATGGTTAATGACATAACCTCATTTACCCCACGATGCCCCTGCAAAGGAGTGCACCATGCCGACACACAGCGAGTTTGCTGATCGGGAGATCTCCACCCGGCTCCAGAATGCCTTGCACGCCGAATACGATGATGTTCGCGGTCGCTTCGAGTCCTACTGCAAGCCACTCGAGATCGAAGACTACGGCCTGCAGGCCGTGCCGGAAACCAGCCCCGCTAAATGGCACTTGGCCCACACCACCTGGTTCTTCGAAACCTTCCTGCTAAAGCCCTTCCTCCCCAACTACACGCCGTTCCATCCGCGCTTCGAGTATCTGTTCAACTCCTATTACAACGGCGTGGGCGATCCGTTTCCCCGACCGCAGCGCGGCTTGCTGTCGCGGCCCACGGTGAAGGAAGTCTATGACTACCGGCATGCCGTCGATACCGCGATGCACGAGCTCCTGAGCCGCGACCTCCCGGACAGTGCAACCATTGCAGCGCGCACGGAACTGGGCCTGCAACATGAGATGCAGCATCAGGAGCTGTTCTTCACCGATCTCAAGTACAACCTCGCCCGTAATCCGCTGTTTCCGACGTATACCGAGGCGCCGGCCGTTGAGGATGCCTCTCCGGCAGCGGAACTCGCCTGGCATTCGTATTCCGGCGGTATTCGCCAGATTGGGACCACGCCACAGGATGACTTCTGCTTCGACAATGAGACGCCGCGTCACCGGGTCTTCCTCGAGCCCTTCCAACTGGCCAGTCGACCCGTGACCAACGCCGACGTGCTGGCCTTTATGCGCGACGGCGGTTATCACCAGTCGTCTCTCTGGCTGGCCGACGGCTGGGCCCACATCCAGACCACCGGCACCACGCAGCCGCTCTACTGGGTCCGCCAGGACGACGCCTGGTTCGAATTCACACTGCATGGCCTGCAACCGCTCGACCCGGACGGCATCGCCTGCCACCTGAGCGGTTACGAGGCGGATGCGATTGCCCGCTGGTTCGGGGCCCGCCTGCCCACGGAGTTCGAATGGGAGTGTGCGGCACAGGAAGAAGCCGACGCCGCCCGCGACACGGCCCACTTCGTCGAGCGGGGCCGCTATCACCCGGGCCGGGCCGACGATCACACCCTGTTCGGGAGCATCTGGCAGTGGACCAGCAGCGCCTACGGTCCCTATCCCGGCTACCAGCCGGCTCCCGGGGCCATCGGCGAGTACAACGGCAAGTTCATGTGCAACCAACTGGTGCTTCGCGGCGGCTCCTGTGTCACCGATCGGCGCCAGGTGCGCTCCAGCTATCGAAACTTCTTCTACCCACCGGATCGCTGGCAGTTCAGCGGTTTGCGTCTGGCCCGGAATGGAGGCTGAACCGTGCCCAATACCGCCACCGCTATCGACCCGCGCATCACCTACACCAACATGCACCCACCCCGGCACGATCTGGTAGCCGAGGTACTGGGCGGCTTCAGCCAGTCCCAGAAAACCCTGAGCCCGAAGTTCTTCTACGACGAGCAGGGCTCACAGCTGTTCGAGGCCATTACGGAGCAGCCGGAGTATTACCCCACCCGCAGCGAGCGCATGGTGCTGCGCAACAAGGCCGGAGAGATTGCCGATCACCTGGGGCCGGATGCGACCCTGATCGAGCCCGGCTGCGGCAGCTGCGAGAAAGTCCGCCTGTTACTGGATGCCCTGCAACCGGCCCACTACCTGGCCATGGATATTTCCGCCGACTTCCTGCTGAACTCGGCCGGCGCGGTCGCCCAGGCCTTTCCGGATCTGGATATCCAGGCCGTGTGCGCCGACTTTTCGCAGCTGGACCAGTTGCCTGTGCCCGACAGCTCAGGTCGCCGGGTGGTCTTCTTCCCGGGATCGACGCTGGGCAATTTCAGTCCCGCCATGGCACAACGCTTTTTGTCTGCCGTGCGGCATCTGGTGGGCGACGACGGCGGCCTGCTGATCGGGGTGGACCGGCACAAGGACACCCGCATACTGGATGCTGCCTACAACGACCAGGCCGGCGTCACCGCGGCGTTCAACCTCAACGCCCTGACCCATCTGAACCGCATCCTGCCCGCCGACTTTGACACGAACCGGTTCAGTCACCGGGCGTTCTACAACACCGACGCGCGACGGATCGAGATGCATCTGCGCAGCGAGTGCGACCAGATGGTCCATTGCGCCGGCGAGGCCATCGCCTTTCGCGAGGGGGAAACCATTCACTCGGAAAACTCCTACAAATACACCCACGACCAGTTCGACCGACTGGCGCAATCCACCGGATTCCAGGTGGAGTCCGAATGGAGCGATGCCCAGTCCCTGTTCTCGGTCTACTTCTGCCGGGCAACGCCGCTCTGAGAAGGACAGGATGACCTACGCGGATGCCGGCTGAGATCCGCGTAGGCCATTGCCATTCCGTAAGACGGGTTGAGACAAGCCCGATCCTGCACCACAGTGATAGTCAGAGAGTCTTTTTCCAGAGGACGTTGTCGCGTCCTTGCTTCGACGATCTCACGAAGGGGGTGCTTATGAAGATCTCATTAACGACCCTTGCCCTGGCATTTACAACAAGCCTGCTGACGATGCCGGCCCTGGGCGCTGGTGACGCCGCCACCGGCGAGCCGGCGCAGCGAAGCAATTCCCATATCTGGGGACTGGGCATGGATCGCGGCGCCCTGGACCAGACCACCTTCGAACAGCTGGATACCAATAACGACGGCGTGCTCAGCGGCGACGAACTGACCCCTTACGGCGAGAGCGCCGCCGGCGGAGCGCAGACGTCTGCCGACGATGCCCCCTCCTCGCTGCTGGAGAAACACGACAGCAACGACGACGGGGTGGTCACCCGCGAAGAGTTCAATGGCGACAACTAACCGCAGAGCGACCTAGAGCAGAGTTTGCCGGGAGGTGCCCACACACATGGAACAGGCTGAACTGGAACGACGGGCCGGTTGGAAGAAGTCCCCGTTGCTGGGGATTGCGGCGAGCATCGTGTTTGTCGCGATCCTGCTGGCGATCCTGTACGCCCTGGGTATCCATGAACGGATGGTGGATCTGCTGCAATGGTTCGACGCCCAGGGTGCCTGGGCACCGCTGTTGTTCATCCTGATCATGACCGCGGTGATGGTCCTGCTGTTGCCCGGGGTCCTGTTCACCACCGGCGCCGGTTTTGTGTTCGGCGTTTTCAAGGGCACGGTCTATGTGGTCGCCGGCACAGTGCTGGGCGCCTGCCTGGCGTTCCTGATCGCACGCTACCTGTTTGGTGAACGGGCGCGTCAATTTGTCATGACACGGGCACATCTGCGGGTGATGAGCGACGAAATGACACCCAACGGCTGGAAGATCGTCCTGCTGACGCGGCTGATTCCGTTCTTCCCCAGCAAGCTGTCCAACTTCTTTTTCGGGCTGACCCACTTCTCGTTCCGCGGTTTCTTCTTCGGTTGCCTGCTGGGCTACATCCCCTTCTCACTGCATAACGTGTATCTCGGCTCGCTGGCCGCTGACCTGACGACGCTGGGCGTCCGGGAGACCGGGCGCACCCCGCTGGAATGGTCGATCTACGGCGCCGGCTTCGTCGGCACGGTGATCGCCGTCATCTACCTCAATCGGCTGGCCCGCCGCGCCCTGGCCCGCTATACCGAACAGGAAGAGATCGTGGAGGACACCCCGTGAGTTGGCTTAAATGGCTTCCCTGGCGCTTCGTGGTGCGCTATGTGGCCCGCAAGCATGGTTTCCTGGACCCGATTGGCCTGCTGGCGCGCCTGCACAAATTCGCGCAACCTTCCGAAGTGGGCGAACCGATCGAGCTGCTGCGCGCCGGCGTGGTCTTCCACGCCCGGGGGCTGATCAACAGCCGCGTCGTGCAACACAACCTCGATTGGGTCTGGCCTTACTGGATCGAGCGTCAATTCGACCCGCTGGATGCCTCGTTCGTGCCACGCGCTTTTTCCATCACCCACATCAACCTGACGCATCGCAACTGGACCGCTATCGGCCATCCGGACTGCGACGAGCTGCCAGTCGTCGATCCCCGCGGCCTGCTGACGCCTTTTTTCGACAGCTGGTCCCTGGACGGCTGGCTGCTGGCGAAAGACGGTCGCTGCCTGTTGCCGTCCCGCCTGAAGGACTGCAAACAGTGGCAATCCCTGGACGACGGCGTCAGCGTGACCACCGACAGCGCCCTGAACGGCCTGCGCCTGACCAGCCACGCCTGGGTGACCGTCGAGAACGGCGTACCGGTGTGCAAGTTGCGCCTGCGGGCCCATGCCGACTGCGATACCAGCCTGGTCCTGTCCCTGCGCCCTTACAATCCCGAGGGGATCAGCTTCATCCACAAGGTACAGCTCTCAGACGACCGCAATGCCTGGATCGTCGACGGCAAGCGCCACGTCACGTTCAGCAAGCCGGCCGACACGCACCACGTGTCCGATTACCGGCAGGGGGACGTGCATATCCACCTGGAGGACCGGGATGACCAGACCCGCGGCGTGTGCGACGTGGGCATGGTGACCGCCGCCGCCCTGTTTCCGGTCAAGGCAGGCGAAACCACCGAAGTGACGGCCAGCGTCCCACTGACCGATCAGACCGCCCGCCTGCCCTCCCCTCACGCCTGGCGTGAGGAACGGGAAGATCACGCCCGGCTGGAGTGCCCGGAACCCCGCTACCAGTTCCTCTATGACGCCGCTGTAGCGTCGCTGATCCTGCATTCGCCGGACGACGTCTACCCCGGTCCCTTCACCTACAAGCGCTTCTGGTTCCGGGATGCCGCGTTCATCATCAATGCCTTGCTCAACCTGGGCCTGACCCGGCGCGCGGAACGGGCTCTGGCCCGCTTCCCGGAACGCCAGACGCCACGGGGCTATTTCCGCTCCCAGGAAGGCGAGTGGGACGCCAACGGCGAGGTGCTGTGGATCCTCAAGCAGTATTTCGACCTGACCGGCCAGAAGCCCGACGCCCACTGGCTGGACCCGATCCGCCGCGGCGCCCACTGGATCATCCGCAAACGTCTGGACGACAACCTCGACGCGCCCCATGCCGGCCTGTTGCCCGCCGGTTTCAGTGCCGAACACCTGGGGCCCAACGACTTTTACTTCTGGGATGATTTCTGGGGCATTGCCGGGCTGAAAGCGGCGGCCGAGCTGACTGCCGAGCGCGCCGCGGAGGACAGCCACTCTTTCCGTCAGGGCGCTGACGATTTCACGCGCGCGGTGGACCGCAGCCTGGTACGTTGCCAGAACCGGCTGGGTCGCCTGGGCATGCCAGCTTCGCCCTATCGCCGCCTAGATGCGGGGGCCATCGGCTCGCTGGCACTGGGCTATCCGACCCAGCTTTGCGAGCCGGATGATCCCCGCCTGCTGGATTGTGTGGAATTCCTGCTGGAGCGTTGCTTCGTCAACGGCGCCTTTTACCAGGACATGATTCACTCCGGGCTGAACGCCTATCTCACCCTGCATGTGGCACAGGTGCTGCTGAGGGCCGGTGATCCCCGTTACCTGGATCTGATGGACACCGTCGCCGACCTGGCCTCCCCCACCGGACAGTGGCCCGAAGCCATCCACCCCGGCACCGGCGGTGGTTGCATGGGGGATGGCCATCACGTCTGGGCCTCGGCCGAATGGGTGTTGATGGTCCGCAACTGCTTCGTGCGGGAAGAAGGCGATCGGCTGATCCTGTGCGCCGGCATCCCGTCGCGCTGGCTCGAGCAGTCGCAGCCCATCCGGTTTGGTCCGGCACCCACGCGTTTTGGCACAATCACCATCCGGATCGAGCCGGGGGACGGCAGGCCACGGGTCAGCTGGACCGCAGACTGGCACGACGAGACACCGGAAATGGCGGTGGAGATGCCCCAACATCATCCGGTGCTGGTTCCGGCCGGGGCGGGTTCGGTTCACCTGGACCGCCAAGGGCAACCCGCCTGAGCGGGCCAGCCCGATTGAACCGGGGGCAAGCCGGCCCGTTGCATTGCCCGGCCAGGTCACGCAAGCTCGCAGAACCATGCCGGACGCACTCAGGAACCAGGACCATGCCCATTGATCGTGAGAAACTGGCCGCTCTGGCCGCCCAACACGGCCCGACAGGTCATCGTTTCCGTAATATCGAACCCACGGTGAGCCATGGTCTGGGCGACTTCCTGCGCTGGCAACTGGGCCCCGGCCGCCGATTTCCCAAGGGCAGGCGTTACAACGTAATGCATCCGGACGCCCACCGCCTTAACCAGCCGCCGGAAGCCCCCCAACTGACCTGGCTGGGGCACGCCTCGTTCCTGTTCCAGTATGGCGGGCTCAATGTGCTGACCGATCCGGTTTTGTCCGAGCGCGCCAGTCCGTTCACCTTTGTCGGCCCCAAGCGCTACACACCACCGCCGCTGGATGTGGCCGCCCTGCCCACCATCCATCGCGTACTCATTTCCCACAACCATTACGACCACCTGGACGAAAACACTGTGCGCCAGCTGCACCGCCGCTTCGGCGATGCCCTGTGCTTCTGCATTCCGACCGGTTTGCGCCCCTGGTTTGAAAAACGCGGCATCCAGAACCTGGTGGAGCTGGGCTGGTGGGCGTCCCGGGTGCTGTCGGAGGGCGACGAGGTTTTCTTTCTCCCCACCCAGCACTTCAGCGGTCGAGGGCCACGGGATGGCAACGCCACGCTGTGGGGCAGCTGGCTGATCGAGATAGCCGGTTACCGGCTGTATTTCGGTGGCGACACCGGGTACGGCGGTGTCTTCCGCCAGATCGGCGATCTGTTCGCGCCGATCGACCTGGCGCTGCTGCCGATCGGTGCCTATGAGCCGCGCTGGTTCATGTCGCCGGTCCATGTGTCGCCGGAAGAGGCAGTGCATATCCACAAGGACATCGGCGCCCGACAGTCCATCGCCATGCACTGGGGCACGTTCGTGCTGACTGATGAGCCCATGGACGAACCGCCTCGCCGCCTGCAGCAGGCGCTGGAGGGTGCCCATCTGGAACCCTCCGAGTTCCGGGTGATGCACCACGGCGAGATGCGCACCTTTTCAGTTGCCGACCAGTCGGACCGCGAGACCGATTCGCTGGCCGACGGCGCGGCGTGATCGCGGGTGCCATAGCCGTTAGGCAATATCGATCGGCAGGCGCATCGACTCCTGCACCTCTTCCATGACGATGTAGCTCTTGGAGTTCTTCACCCCCGGCAAGACCAGCAGCATCTCGCCAAGCAAGGCCCGGTACTCGGACATATCGCTGATCCGGGCCTTGATCAGGTAGTCGGCATCGCCGGACACCAGGTGACATTCCAGCATGAACGGCAGTTTTTCCACCGCTTCGTTGAATTTCTCGAAGGCGTCCCGGGACTGGTAGGACAACGAGATCTCCACGAACACCAGCATCGAGAATCCCAGCAGGTCTGGATTGAGTCGGGCGTAATAGCCTTCGATATAACCGTCCTTTTCGAGCCGGCGAACCCGCTCGATGCAGGGCGTTGAGCTCAGTCCGACCCGCTCGGCCAGGTCGACGTAGCTCAGGCGGCCATCGTCCTGCAAGGCAGCCAGAATGCGACGATCCAGACGATCGAGGGTGCGTTTTTTCTTATCCGTCGGCACAGGTTCACTCCATACAGAGGGTAGGCATTGGCCCGGGGCAAAGGCAATTACTCAAAGCTTCCGCCTGCCATCATACCCGATGGCAGATGATTTCACTGGACCAGGCCGGTTTATCCGGCCTTTTCATGCCCTACCCTGTACTAGAATAGGGCCAACCCTATCCCCAATGATTGAGAGGAGCCCACCATGTCCGATATCGAACGCATCCACTCCACCGACCGGATGAGCCGCATCGTCAAGCACCAGGGTGTCGTCTACCTGTGCGGCCAGACCGCCGGTGACGAGGCCTGGGACATCCGCGAGCAGACGGAACGCTGTCTGGGCAAGATCCGGGACCTGCTCGAAGAGGCCAACAGCGGCGTCGACCGGATGCTGTCCGTCACCATCTACATCCGCGACATGGCCGACTTTGCTGCCATGAATGAGGTTTGGGACGCCTGGTTTGCCGACCTGCCCAAACCCGCCCGCGCCTGCGTCGAGGCGCATATGGCGCGGCCGCCGATTCTGGTGGAAATGTCGGTCGTTGCTGCCGAGAACAGCTAAGCCCCCTATCCAGCACCCGTCGCCTGCCTGCGGGTAGGCGACTTGCCTGCCCTCTGTGCGTCTGTCTTGCCCTTCTTTCTCACTTCACAAGCGCTATCCACTGATATAACCATCTTCTGCAGTTTATAACACTGCAAAATCACTTTATTTGAAGCTTTTTCATCCAACACTTCCATTAGAATTCCGTTAAAGACACGGCAGCCAGATTGCTGTCAGGACAACGATGGGAGTGCATGGGCGATGAAAATTGCGGTTCTGGGAGGCGGCGTAGCGGGCGTATCGACGGCCTGGTACCTGGCCCAATCCGGGCATGAGGTAACGGTCGTCGAGCGGCGTGAGACGGTGGCGGACGAAACCAGCTTCGGCAATGCCGGCATGCTGTCCTTCGGCTACACCAGCCCCTGGGCCGCGCCCGGTGTGCCGTTCAAGGCGATGAAGTGGATGATGCAGGACATGGCGCCCATCCTGGTCAGCAAGAGCTCCCTCAATCCGCGTACCGCCGGCTGGCTGTTCCGCATGCTGGGCCAATGCAACGAGCAGGCCTACCAGGTCAATAAACAGCGGATGCTGCGCATTTCCGAGTACAGCCGGACCTGCCTGGCCGAGCTGACTCAACAGGTCCCGCTGGACTTCGATCACCGCAACCGCGGCACGATCGAGTTGTTCCGCGATCAGCAGAAAATGGATTCCATCGGCGCCGATCTGGCGTCGTTGCGGGCCTGCGGCGTGGAACACGAGGTGATCGATCATGCCGGCTGCATTCGCCATGAACCCGCCCTGGCCAACGTACCCGACAATTTCGTGGGCGGACTGCGCTTTCCGCAGGACGGCACGGGCGACTGCAACAAATTCACCAAGGGGCTGGCCCGGCACTGCGCTGAGGCCGGTATTGAGTTCCGGTTCCACACCACCATCGAGGCCCTGGAAACGGACGGTGATCGCATCAGCGGCGTTCGCACCTCCCACGGAACGATCCAGGCCGATGCCTTCGTGATGGCGCTGGGGAGCTATTCCCCGCTGTTGCTGAACCCACTGGGCTTCCGCCTGCCGATCTACCCCATCAAGGGCTATTCCCTGACGTTGCCGATTCTGGACGCCGATCGTGCCCCACAATCCACCGTGATGGACGAAGCGTTCAAGGTGGCCGTCACCCGCTTCGATGACCGCATCCGGGTGGGCGGAACTGCCGAGATTGCGGACTTCGATCTCAGCCTCCAGGAAAAACGCCGTAAGCCGACCGCCTTCGTCGTGAACGACCTGTTCCCGGGAGCCGGCGATCTGGACAACGCCCGTTTCTGGTGTGGCCTGCGCCCGATGACGCCGGACAGCGTGCCGGTCATCGGCGAGACGCCCCTGCGCAACCTGTACATGAACACCGGCCACGGCACCCTGGGCTGGACCATGTCGCAGGGGTCGGCCCGGCTGGTCGCCGACATCGTGAACGGACGGACTCCGGATATCGCCACGGATGGCCTGTCCATCCAGCGTTACCTGTCTTAAGGCCGTCGCATCCAACACTCATCGAACCATTGAGGTAATCCCATGGCCCGACCGGCCGTTGCCGAGATCGACCTGGACAGCATCCGCGCCAACTTCCGCCTGGCCGCTTCACTGGCGCCGGACAGCAACACGCTGGCCGTCGTCAAAGCCGACGCCTATGGTCACGGCGCCACCCGGGTCGCCCACAGCCTGGCGGATCAGACCGAAGCGTTTGCCGTGGCCTCCATTGAGGAAGCCCTGGCACTCCGGCAGGCCGGTATCCGACACCCGATCCTGTTGCTGGAAGGCTTCTTCGAAGCCGGCGAACTGGACGTCATCGCCCGTGAGGGGTTCTGGACCGCCGTCCACAGCGCGGAACAACTGGACCAGATTGAGCTCGCCTCAGTGACGACGCAGCTGATGGTCTGGCTGAAGGTGGATACCGGGATGCACCGTCTGGGATTCACACCCGACCAGGCCGTCGCCGCCTATCAGCGCCTGCAGTCGCTGCCCCAGATCGGGCGCGTCGTGGTGATGAGCCACCTGGCGAACGCCGATCTGGTGGCCTCCCGGGGGATTTCTGTGGCCAGTCAGATCAAGCGATTGCCGGCGGCATTGAGAGCACCAGGGGTGGAAACCAGCGTGGCCAACTCCGCCGGACTGCTGGATCACGAACCGGCCCGGCGGACCTGGCAGCGGCCGGGCATCATGCTCTATGGCGCATCGCCCCTGGAGCAGGACAACGGCCACAGCCGCCAGCTCCAGGCCGCAATGACGCTGAAAAGCCGGGTCATTGCCACCCGTTGGGTCGAACCGGGCGAACAGGTCGGTTATGGCGCGCGTTTCGTGGCCACCCGACGCTGCCGTATTGGCACGGTGGCAATGGGCTACGCCGACGGCTATCCGCGCCAGGCGATCGAAGGCACGCCGGTCCTGATCGATGGAAAGCGCACCACACTAGCCGGCCGGGTGTCCATGGACATGCTGACCGTCGATCTGACCGATCTGCCGGAGACCGGCACCGGCAGTGACGTAGAGCTCTGGGGCAAACACCTGAGCGCCAACGAAGTGGCAGCCTGCTGCGACACCATTGCCTATCACCTGTTCACCGGCGTCACCCAGCGGGTGCCGCGGGTGTACCGGGGCGGCTGACGGCGATTCCAGGCGGCCCGGATCGCAATGCGTCGGCCATCCAGGCCGTGTTTACCAGCCTGACGATGGCCGATACCCTGAGTGGGATGACTTACGCCATCCATAGCCCATGGCTGACCGTACTCTTCGTGGGCCTGATGGGCGTGACCGCCTTTGCCACTGTCGCGGCGATCATTCCGTTGACTGCGGTGGCGACGGCCCTGTTCAGCCTGCGACTGGAGAGCCGCCGGACGAGCCCCGAACTTTCATTCGACTCGGCCTGTCCGAGTGATGGATTCACCCCTGAAACCTGAACACCAACCTGAAAGGAGTCTGCTATGAACATCGATCTTCTGGGCAAAGTTGCCATTGTCACCGGTTCCACGCAGGGCATCGGTCTGGCCATCGCCAAGGGCCTGGCAGGCAGTGGGGCCACGGTTGTGGTCAACGGTCGCAAACAGCCGGCGGTGGATGCCGCCGTGGCGAAGGTTCAGGAAAGCGCGCCCGGCGCCGAAGTCCGTGGGGTGGCGGCCGACCTGGGCACCGCCGAGGGCTGCCAGGCGCTGGTAGAGGCCGAGCCGACCGCCGACATTCTGATCAACAACGTGGGCATTTTCGGCCCGCAGGATTTCTTCGACACGCCCGACGACGAGTGGCAGCGGTTTTTCGACGTCAACGTAATGTCCGGCGTGCGCCTGTCACGGGCCTACCTGCCGGGTATGGAGAAGAAAGGCTGGGGCCGGGTGATTTTCCTGTCTTCGGAATCGGCGCTGAACATTCCGGCGGACATGATCCACTACGGTTTCACCAAGACCGCCAACCTGTCGGTGTCCCGCGGTCTGGCCAAGCGCATGGCGGGCTCCGGTGTCACCGTCAACTCGGTACTGCCGGGGCCCACGATGTCCGAAGGCGTGGAAGGCATGCTCAAGGAGGCAGCCGAGAAGTCCGGCAAGAGTGTCCAGGAAACCGCCATCGACTTCGTCAAGGCCGAGCGCCCCAGCTCCATCATCCAGCGCCCGGCAGAGGTGGATGAAGTGGCCAACCTGGTGGTGTATGTGGCCTCGCCCTTGTCGTCTGCCACCACGGGCGCGGCCTTGCGGGTGGATGGTGGCGTCGTGGACTCGATCGCCTGATGAAACCCGGCTACTTTCTGCCCTGCGGGGCGGAAAGTGGCCGGGTCCCATCGGGTTAATTCGTTAACCAATGGGACACGAGTGTCCCGCCTGGTTGCTTCGTTAACCGGCGGGACACTAGACCCCCAACACCAGCGACGCCGACGCCAGCAGCGACGACACGGTGCGCACGTGGTTCCACCGGGTCCAGCGGGCGCGGTAGTCGGCCCAGACGATATCGGCTTCCAGGGAGTCGGCCGGAACCCGCGCCAGGCGATTGTTCAACGGCACGTTGCAAATCAGGGTAATGCCCAGGCTGCCCACCAGGTACAGCACCCCCCCGAGCACCAGCCACACTGTGTCGCCCCGCCAGGGTACAGCGATCATCATCAGCGCCAGACAGAGGGCGCCGGTCCCGAAAAACACTCCCAGGAACAGCGGATTCACGATCACTCGATTGATCCGCTGCATCGCCGCCACGCCGTCGGATGGGGCCAACTGGCCCAGGGCATCCATCACGGCGACGGAAAACGCGAAAAACAGGCCGGCAATCAGGCCGCAGCCCATCGCCGTCACTACCGTCAGCCCCATAACGAACGACACAATAGCTCCTCCCTGATTCATCCCATCGGGACGTGGAGTCGTCCCAATCTCCCAATAGTCTGTCCTGCGGCGCGTACGATCTTGCCAAAGCTCCGGCGTAGATTAGACCCCGTCAATGACGTCTGCAGGAGATGCACCATGAACGCGCCACACACGCTCAAAGCTCGACAGGTTACCTTTGATCTGCGGGACAGTCCGGTCCACTGGCTCCCGGACGATCCTTTCTCGTCACAGATGATCAACGGCGTCCATCTCCTGCTGCCTGCCGGCGAACTCTGGTTCTGCCGGGTCTTCAACAAGGCCCTGCCCCTGGTCACCGACGACCGGCTGCGCGAGGAGGTTCAGGGCTTTATCCGCCAGGAAGCCTCCCACGCGCGTGCTCACGATGCCGGTCAGGCAGTGCTGGCCGACAATGGATACGACGTGGATCTGATATTGAAGCGGGTCCACTGGCTTTTCAACCGGTTGCTTGGCGACACACCGCTGGGAGTGACGCGCCTGAAGCGCCCCTCCCTGGAAAAGCGCTGGCTGATACTGCGCGTTGGGTTGGTCGCTGCCATCGAGCATTTTACCGGCCTGCTGGGTGACTGGAGCCTCAACACGGACGGTTGGGACGATGGCGACCCTGATGTGACGGCACTCTTCCGCTGGCATCTGGCCGAGGAAGTCGAACATCGCAGTGTGGCCTACGATCTCTACGCTCACTTGTGCGAGACCCAACTGGGCTTCTACGTCAGTCGCCAGGCGCTGATGGCGATTGTGTTTCCCCTGTTCGTGCATTTCCTGGTGGATGGCTATCGTGGCCTCGCCCGCCAGGATGCCGAGGATCGGAATGCGCGTCTGGGGCGGGCCTCTCTCCTGCGCGTGCTCTGGGAAGTCGAGAAGGTCGGCCACCAGAGCCGGCGGGTGCCCACCTTCAGCACCCTGGTTCAGGGCACATTGCGCTGGGTGCGTCCGGGGTTTCATCCTGAGTCGGAAGGCGATACCCAGCAGGCGCTGGCGGTGTTGGCGCAGTACCCGTTGAAACAGGCAGCCTGAGCCCCTCTCGACGGGACCGGGAAATTCTTACACTATGAGCGGGCCATCCCTTTTCACCCAAACAAGGAGCCCGCCTTGTCACTGACGACGCCTGCACTGTTGTTTCCCGCCATTTCCCTGCTGCTTCTGGCCTACACCAACCGGTTTCTCGTGTTGGCGCAGCTGATTCGCCAACTGAAGCAGATGGAGACCGAGCGGGAATATGAAATCCTGGCGCGCCAGATCGGTGGATTGCGCAAGCGCATCACATTGACCAAACGCATGCAGGCCTGCGGCGTGCTCAGCTTCTTACTGTGCACCATCTCCATGTTCGCGCTCTTCATGGGCGCCCACCTGCTGGGCGTGGTCTGCTTCGGCATCAGCCTGGTGCTGCTGTCACTCTCCCTGTTGTACTCGCTGTACGAGATCATCATTTCCACGAACGCCATCAATGTGGAACTGGAGGATTTCGAGGCGCGACACCGCTCCACGTCCACCCCTTCCTGAGCCGAAATACGGATAAAAACGCGCTTCCCTTTTGGCGCATTCTGGTTAAAATGCGCCCAATTCTGGCTTCCGGCTTCACGGCAATGCGCTGTCTCTCATTCGATGTTTTCCGCACTCTGGGCTTTCCCGACACGACGGTGATCAAGCCGGAGCATTTCCTGAAACACAAGGACGCCCTGCGCGAGGCCGACTGGGTCCTGTTCCCGGAATACTGGCAACTCAATGCCCTGGTGTATGGGCTGGGCTGTCGCGTGTTTCCCAGTGAAGCCAGTTACCGCATCGGCCATGACAAGGTCGAGATGACCCGCGCCTTCCAGACCGTAGCGCCGGCGCACACCCCGTGGACGATGATCGAGCCCAATGGCCCCCAGGAACGGGATCTGATCTGGGATTCGATGCCCCTGCCTTTTGTCGCCAAAGCGCCCAAGGCCAGCATGGGCGAAGGGGTGTGGCTGATCGAAAACCGCGCCGACTGGCAGCGTTATTGTGAGGTGGCGACGGTCCTCTACGCGCAGGAATACCTGCCCATCGATCGGGACATCCGCGTGGTCATCGTGGGAGACAAGGTGGTCACGGCCTACTGGCGACATCAGGCGGCGCAGGGTTTCTACAACAACGTGGCTCGCGGGGGGCGCATCGACACGGCCGACGTACCGACCGCCGCCGTCGACCTGGCGCGTTCACTGGCAAGGGATCTGGGCGTCGACCATGCCGGCTTCGATATTGCGATGGTGGGCAACCACCCCTACGTGCTGGAATTCAACCGCCTGTTTGGCAACCAGGGCCTGAACCGGGGTACCGCACTGCAGGAGGCTATCCTCGGCTACCTGCGCGAATGCGATACCCCCAAGGACCCGGACACGCCGCTGGATCCGGTACCGCCGTTGCCGAAGGCCGTTTGAAACCGATCAGTTCCCGAAGAAGCGCGGGTTACGTTCGATAAA
This sequence comes from Marinobacter sp. NFXS9, assembly GCF_040148665.1. Classification (NCBI taxonomy): domain Bacteria; kingdom Pseudomonadati; phylum Pseudomonadota; class Gammaproteobacteria; order Pseudomonadales; family Marinobacteraceae; genus Marinobacter; species Marinobacter sp. NFXS9. Next base: position 349,511 of record NZ_JAGDDW010000003.1, read on the forward strand.
GGCGTTGATCCAGCGCTCCAGGAACGACTCCCGTCGGCCGTGCTTGAGGAAATGCCAGCCCAGCACGGCAATCACCAACGCGCCGATCGTATCGACAATCAGATCCCACATGGTGTCCGTCAGGCCGGACGGATCGCCCAACATGGCCTTCTGCATGTTGGTGTCGAAGAACTGGTCCATGCTGAATTCGAAGATTTCCCAGATCGCGCCGCAGCCCACCGCAAACATGAACGCGAAAAACGCCACGAAGCCCGGCTTGAGGTGCATGTCGATCCGTTCGATCTCATTGAGGATGTGCACCAGCAGGAAACCGACAATGCCCAGCAGGAAGCCGGAGCTGGTGTGCAGTGCCACATCCCACCACCAGTAGCGCATGTAGTACCCCCGCACTTCCCCGAGGAACAGCGAGGCAAACACGAACAGGATGGCCAAAAGCTGGAGCTGGGGCGGCACGAAGATCCGGAACCGTCGCTCCAGCAACGCGGGGAAAAACGTGATGCCGATGATCAGAAGCGTGAAGCCCGCCGTCAGCCAGTGCATCTCCCAAAGGGCAAAGGCCGCCTCGGCCGCAAGTACGAGCTGCAGAGCAAAGGTGATACGTCTGTGAGTGATCCGGAATCGCATGCCGTTAATCTAGCATGATCGTTCTGAACTGCCATGCCCGCTCAACGGGCCGGCTCACCCCTTCCTTCGAAACTACACCTACATCAAAACGCGCGATCTGACGCGAAAATGCAATAAAACTGACATTCGAACGCCACAACACCGCAACAAAGCGCCTTTAACGTTTCGATCGAAACAGGCCATTAAACGATTGAAACCGCTATGTCGCTATCCGATAGACAGAACACCATCCTCACCCTGCTGCGGGATAAGGGCGGCGTACTGGAAAGTGCCGAGCTGACCGAGCAGCTCCATGTCTCGGTGCAGACCATTCGCAAGGACCTGAACGAACTCAGTGAACACGGGTTGGTAAAGCGGGTCTACGGCGGCGTGACGCTGCCGGTCCAGAACAAGAATCTGTCCTTCGACAACCGGCAGGTGATCAACCTGGTCGCCAAGGAAAAGATCGGCCAGCTGATCGCCGACTTCCTGCCCGAAGGCGTCAGCATTTTTCTTGGCATTGGCACCACGCCCCAGCAGATCGCCCGCAAGCTGGTGAATCACCCCGGCCTGACGGTTATCACCAACAACCTCAACGCCGCCATCGCGTTGTGCCAGAACCCGAACATCCACACGTATTGCGTGAGCGGCCGGGTCCGTAACGCCGACCAGGATGTGGTGGGCGAAGACGCCACCACCTATTTCCGACGTTTCCAGGTCAACTACGGCATCTGCGGCGTGGGCGGCATCTCCGAACAGGGCGCCCTACTGGACTTCTCGCCGGAGGAAGCCCACCTGACCCAGACCATCCTGGAGAACTGCGAGTCCCGCTTGCTGGTGGCGGATCACCACAAGTTCATGCGCAGCGCACCGGTCAAGAGCGGGCACCTGCGCTCCATCGACCGGTTCTTCACCGATCGCCTCCCAGAAGGCCTGCGCCCGCTCTGCAGCGACATGGGCGTAGAGGTGATTGAGGCGGACACCGCCGGGGGACGCGCATGAGCTTTCTGGAGATTCGCCAGCTCGGCAAGCGCTGGGGCGACAAGGTGGCCGTCGACAGCCTGGACCTGACCATCGAGGAAGGCGAGTTCGTGGCTCTGCTCGGCCCCAGCGGCTGCGGCAAATCCACCACCCTCAACATGATCGCCGGTCTGGAGTCGCCCAGCAGCGGCGAGATCCGCCTCAAGGGCGAGGACATCACCCGGCGCCCACCGGGCAAGCGCAACCTGTCGATGGTCTTCCAGTCCTATGCGCTGCTGCCGCACCTGAACGTGCGGGAGAACATCGTATTCGGCCTCAAGGCTCGCGGCGTGGACAAGCGCGAACGCCAGGCTCGTCTGGAGCATGCCCTCAAGTTGGTGGATCTGCATGAGCATGTGGACAAAAAGCCCGGCCAACTGTCCGGCGGACAGTGCCAGCGTGTCGCCCTCGCCCGCACCATCGTCTCCAAGGCACCGCTGTGCCTGATGGACGAACCGCTCTCCAACCTCGACGCCAAACTGCGCAACGAGATGCGCACGGAGATCCGCGCACTGCAGCAAACGCTGGGATTGACGGTCATCTACGTCACCCACGACCAGGTTGAGGCCATGAGCATGGCCGACCGCATCCTGCTGCTCAACCAAGGTCGTGTGGAGCAGAACGATAGCCCGGACGCCCTCTACAACCACCCGGCCACCCGTTTCACCGCCGGCTTCATAGGCCAGCCGCCGATGAACCTGTTTCCGCGCAATGGCGTCATTACCGGCGTGCGACCGGAGCATGTCCGCCTGGTTGCCGATGGCGGACGACCGGCAGACGTTATCGACATCGATTACCACGGCGCCGAATCGATCATCACCGTCGACGATGACGGCGCCCGTCTGCGACTGACTCTAACCGGCCGTGCGGAATCCCTGCGCGACACCACCGTCAACATCGACTGGTCCCCCGAAAACGAACACCGGTTTTGCCCGGAAACAGGCCAGCGCCTGGACGTAACGCAAGGCAACACAACCATCCCCAACGACCCACACGGAGTGACTCGACCATGTTCAACCTCAAGAACGGCCTGACTGCGGCACTGCTCAGTGCCGGGCTGGTGTCCACTGCCAGCGCGCAAACAGAACTGACCATGTACTACCCGGTCTCCGTGGGCGGCCCGCTGACCAAAGTCGTGGACGGTATGATTGCCGACTTTGAAGACGCCAACCCGGACATCGACGTCAACGCCATCTATGCCGGCAACTACAACGACGCCCGGGTGAAATCCCTGGCGGCGCTGAAAAGCGGTGAACCGGCCCAGCTGTCCGTGATGTTTTCCATCGACGTGCACGAACTGCGCGACCTGGACGCCATCGTGCCGTTCGACGACGTGGTCAAGACCGACAAGGATCGCGCCTGGCTGAAGAGCTTCTACCCCGCCCTGATGGAAAACGGCAAGGTCGATGGCAAGACCTGGGGCGTGCCGTTCCAGCGCTCCACCATCGTGATGTACTACAACAAGGACCTGTTCCGCGCGGCCGGCCTGGACCCCGAACAACCCCCCAAGACCTGGGACGAGCTGGTCAAGGACGGCGAAGCCCTGACGAAAAAGGACGCCAGTGGCAACGTCATCCAGTGGGGCGCCATGATCCCGTCCACCGGCTACCCCTACTGGATGTTTGGCGCCCTGGCCAAGCAGAACGGCGAAGTGCTGATGAACCAGGCCGGCACCGAGACCTACTTCAACAAGCCGGCCGTGATTGAGGCGCTCGACTACTGGCGCTCCCTGGGCGCCGAGCACCACATCATGCCCACCGGCACCATTGAATGGGGCACCCTGCGCCAGAACTTCCTGGACCAGAAGACCGCTATCATGTGGCACTCCACCGGCAACCTGACCGCGGTGAAAAACAACGCCGACTTCGACTTCGGCGTGGCCATGCTGCCTGCCCACGAAGAGCCGGGCTCGCCAACCGGCGGCGGCAACTTCTACCTGTTCAAGAAATCCACGCCCGAGCAGCGTGAAGCCGCCCTCAAGCTGGTGGAATTCATGACTTCGCCGGAGCGCGCCGCCCAGTGGAGCATCGCCACCGGTTACATGGGCGTGAGCCCGGCGGCCTACAAGACGCCGGAGCTGGAGCAATACACCAAAACATTCCCGCCGGCCCTGGTGGCCCGCAACCAGCTCAAGTACGCCACGGCGGAGTTGTCCACCCATCAGTCCGGCCGCGTGCGCAAATTCCTGGACGATGCCATCCAGGCTACGCTGAGCGGTCAGGCGTCTGCAGAGGACGCGCTGAATTCGGCGCAGATGCAGGCGGATCATGTGCTGCGGCGGTATCGCTAGGGGACCCTCATCGCCCTGTCTCCGGACCTCTCTCCCTCGTGGGGAGAGAGGCTCACTTTGTGCAAACCGCCACCAACACAGCCTAACCGCATGCAAAACACCAAAACTCTTTACGCCTGGCTCCTTCTGTTACCGGCGCTGGTTCTGCTGGTGGCCTTCACCCACTATCCGGCGATTGCCACGCTGTGGCGGAGCGTTGCCTACATCGGCATTCAGCCAGCCGATGGCCTCACGCTCGACAACTACCGCTACATGCTGAACGATCCGGTGCTGCTCCAGGTCCTGTCCAACAGTTTCCTGTACGCCGCCATCACGGTGCCCGTGTCGATGGTACTGGCGCTGACTATGGCCCTGTGGGTGAACCGGAAAGCCCGGTCGGTGGGTGTCCTGCGACTGGCCTATTTCACGCCCACCATCCTGCCGATGATCTCGGTGGCCAACATCTGGCTGTTTTTCTATAGCCCCCAGATCGGCCTGTTCAACGACATCCTGGCGTACTTCGGCCACCCCGGACTGAACTGGCTGGGGGATCCGGCCATCAGCCTCTACAGCCTGATGGCCATGACCGTCTGGAAAGAAGCCGGCTTCTTCATGATTTTCTATCTGGCCGCACTGCAAACCATCAGTCCGGAATACTACAAGGCCTCGGCGGTGGAGAACGCCGGACGCTGGTACACCTTCCGCCGGGTTACCTTCCCGCTCCTGATGCCGACCACACTGTTCGTGCTGGTCAACGCGATCCTCAACGCGTTCAAACTGGTGGACCACCTGTTCATCCTGACCAAGGGCGGCCCCAACAACAGCACCAACCTGCTGCTCTACTACATCTTCGAAAACGCCTTCAGTTTTTTCGATACCGCTTACGCGGCCGCGCTTACGGTCCTATTGCTGCTCATCCTGATGGCCCTGGCGCTGGTGCAGTTTGGCGTTTTCGAAAAGCGTATTCACTACCGCTAGGAGCCGGACCATGCAAAAAACCTTCAGTACCTTGTCCGGCCTGATAGCCTGGGTCGTCGGCATCGCCTGGCTGTTCCCATTGATCTACGCGGTCTGGTCCGCATTCCACGGCTCGCAGTACACCACCCACTTCGACTGGCTGGCCCCGCTGACCCTGGAGAATTTCCGCAGTGCCTGGCACCAGGCGCCGTTCCTGCGCTACATGCTGAACACCGTTCTGATTACTCTGCTGATCCTTGCCAGCCAGTTGGTGCTTTGCACCCTGGCGGCCTATGCCCTGGCCCGCTTCGAGTTCCGCGGCCGCGGCACCGTGTTCGCGTTGATCCTGCTGCAGCTCATGGTGGTGCCGGAAGTGCTGATCGTCGAGAACTACCAGACGGTCGCTGCACTCGGCGTGGTCGATACCTACCTGGGCGTCGGCCTGCCCTACCTCGCCAGCGCCTTTGCCATCTTCCTACTGCGCCAGACCTTCAAGACGGTCCCGCAGGCCTTCGAGGACATGGCGCGCCTGGAAGGCTGCAGCGAGTTGGGCATCATATGGAAGGTCTTCGTGCCGCTCGGTAAACCGACGTATCTGGCCTTCTCACTGGTGTCGATCAGCTACCACTGGAACAACTTCCTGTGGCCACTGGTGGTGACCAACACCGAAAACAGCCGGCCTCTGACCGTCGGCATGTCGATTTTCGGCGCCCCGGAATCCGGTGTGGACTGGGCGGTGATTTCCGCTGGCACGCTGATCACCGTCGGGCCATTGCTGATCCTGTTCCTGCTGTTCCAACGGCAGTTCGTCCAATCCTTCATTCGCGCGGGCCTCAAGTAATCCGTCCTCGCCCGATCTCATGACAAGGAATTCGCCCATGAACGCCGGTCTCTCCGTGCGCCTGCCGCAACCGCTGCCCCACAACCTGCCCTGCCAGCCCCGGGTCCTGCTCACCGACGTGGACGACACGCTCACCTGGCAGGGCCGGGTGCCACTGGAAGCTATGCAGGCGCTCTACGCCCTGGCGGACGCCAACATCGCCGTGGTTCCGGTGACCGGCGCCAGTGCCGGCTGGTGCGACTGCCTGATGAAGACCTGGCCCATACCGGCCATCGTTGGAGAAAACGGGGCGTTTTTCCTCTATCGGACCACCGATGACACGGTGCAACGGCAGTGGCTCAAACCGGAATCGGCAGTCAAACGGGACCGACAGCGGCTGGAGAATCTGGGGAAAGAATTGCGGGCCCGCTACCCAGCGATCCACCACACCCAGGACCACGCCTTCCGCCTCACTGAAGTGGCGTTCGACATCGGGCAAGTAGCCCGCGTCAGCCGGGAAACCTCCCAGGAAGCCACTGCGTGGCTCCGCGCGAAAGGCATCTCCGCCCGCCAGAGCTCCATCCACATCAATGCGTGGATTGGTGATCACAGCAAGGCGACCGGCGCCCTGGCGTGGCTGGCCCGGCAAGGGCTTACCGAAGACGACAGCCTGTTCATCGGCGACTCCCCCAACGACGAGCCCATGTTCGAGCGTTTCCCCCACACCGTCGGCGTAGCCAACATCCGGGATTTCCTGCCCCTGATGGCTGCGCACCCGAAGTACATCACCCAGGCAAAAGGAGGACACGGTTTCGCTGAGCTCGCTCGCAGGATTCTGGAGCTTTAACCACATTCCCGTTCATGGAGGTTTTATGCGTCACCTTGCACATTGTTGTCTGGCCACTCTCGCTATCGCTTCCGGCAGTAGCGCGCACGCCGGCTTCTGGGATGATGTCGACTCTCAATCCGGCTTCGATCAGACATTGCCCCAAACGCCGCTGAACCATGCCATAGCTGTTTCAGCCCACAATGCTTACACCGAAAGCTACAACTCCGCCAGCCAGAATCTCAGCGCTACTCTTCAGAAGTTATCCAACGCGATTGCATCTAATGCGGACCTGTTGGAATTGGACCTCGTCTATGACGAGGATGACCAATCGGTGAAGGTCTCACACAACCCGAGCGCTGATCACACCTACAATGCGGTGCTTGATGATGTCCTGAGCAATCCCGCCCTCCGCAACGCCAACCAGCCACTGTTCCTCGAACTCAAGGAAACAAGTCTGAATACCGATTACGTGGCGGGCATCATTGAAAGCCTACGTGTCCAAGGCTACCTCGCCGAGGGACGCCCTGTGTTCCTTCGCAGCTTCCCGGCCGGTCACGGTAATCTGCTATACGCGCGGCAGTATCTTGAAAGCAACTATCCCGGTCTGTCCGACTACCTTCTTCTGAGCGAACTCTACGGTTCGACCAGCAATCTGAACGGGCTCCAGGGTCAGGTCGCGCAGGCCCAAGCCGACGGTTTTGACCTGGTTGAATTCAATTACAAAACACCCGATCTCGGAGCCCACATTGAATACGCTAAATCGCTGGGGCTTGGTGTCGGCCTTTGGACGATTCCCGCCAGCATGGGCGAAGTGGGCCTAACCCTGTTCCGCGATGAAGTGGACGAGCTGACGACCGATTACGGCCTGAGTGATGCGAGGCAGGTGGTACAGGACAACAATCAGCTCCTGTACCTCAATACGGCTGATACTCCGTCAAGCGCCGGAAGCCTGACTTATTTTCGACATGGCTCCACACCCCATGCCATTGCTTTAGGCAGCACCACCTCACCCAGCCTGGCTGCCAAGAATACCGGGGCCGCTTTTTTTGGCACCATTGCGAGCTTTGACAACGCCAACCTCGAACACTTGTCGTTTTACGATGCGGACCAGAGCAGCGCTAACGGCTACCTGGTCAATGTACTCGTCCAGTTCAACAATCTTTCCATTCCGGATGGAGCAACATGGGCGATCGTCAACAAGTCAGACAGCGCCAGCTTTGCTATGGAGCTTCATAACCCGTCAGGCTCCGCCGGCACTGAGCTTCGCTACGGTGTACATGTGGACGGCGCCTACCGTTATGTCACCTATGACGCCAGCCAACTCAGTACTGACCGCAGTTACTATGTGACTGGTGCTTATGACGGCAATGGAGGCGTTAGGATGTATATCAACAGCGCACAGATCGCTGCGGGTGGCAGCTTCACTAGTGGAGTGACTCAGAATAATTCCCCCGTTGTACTCGCGGCCGATCCGCAAGGTTCTTCGGACACGCGTTTCCACGCAAACATCAATGTGCAGATGCTGTCCGTCCAGGATTGGTGGAACCACTGATCCATCTTTGCCGGCTCCGGTATTCATTCGGGGCCGGCAATCGCTACGAGCTACCCGGCCCCACCAAACAATCGTTCCAGAAAACCCACGTTCCGCACTCCAGGCACCGGCAGGCTGTCCACTTCGGTCATCGCGCGACGCCAATACAGAGTGGGATCGTCCAGGTGGGCAACCTGTTCGCGCTCCTCTTTGGACAGGGAATTGTGGGCGCCGCCCAGGCCGGCTTCCATCAGGGACTGGGTCCAGAGATAGATCGTCGAACGGATCACTCGCAGCAGGTCAGAGTACGTGTCTCGGGAGACGGTGATCGCCAGTTCAGCGCTCAGATTGATGCGGCTTTGCAGATCGGCCAGCACCTCGGGATCGTAGGCGATGCGGTGACCACTGCCCCTCTTGCAGGCCAGGCAGATTTTTTCCAGCGACTTCACGCCGTCGTGCAGGTCCTGCTGGCCCAGGGTCTCTTTCTGGTCGTCGTCGATCGGTGCCGGAATCCAGCCATACTGGGGTGAGCGGGCCACGATGTGGCCGGGCAACCCGATCCGGTAGGGCGGCAACTGATTCCCGACGTGGTAACCGTCGAATTCCGTCCGCAGCCAGTTGGCCATGGTTCGGTGACGGCACATCATCGCCAGGGTGATCGCGGCGGGCATGATGTCGGTGAGCGGGTCGCTGGCATCCTGGAGCCGTTGGTCCAGGTCATCAACCGGTGTTTCCATTCCATAGCCTCCTGAGAACCTGCGGGGCGCGGTTCTGTTTTATTGTCCTTGGGGAGCCTCGCCGGAGGAATGTTGGGCGGAGCATGTTCAAAAAATAGGCAACTGTTTGAACAAAATCTGTGACGAATTGGTTGCAGGACGTAACGGGAGGTAATTGCCGGTCTTAAGCGGAAGATCAACCGTCTGCCTCACGGGTCCTATCGAGGCGATAGGCGCCGGTGGGCGACCCGAAATGCCATACTCCGTCGTACCCAAGCAGTAACGCTGTTCCACAAATCCTGGGAGTCACATGTTTACGGACCTGAGCATCGTCTGGCAGGGATCCATCGCCAGTTTTCTGGCCGGCAACGGCACCGCATTGGGCGCAGCCGGTGTGTTTCTGGTGCGACGCCTGTCCGACCGGCTGAAGGACAGCCTGCTCAGTGCCGCCGCCGGCGTGATGCTGGCCGCTTCTTTCTTTTCCCTGCTCCTACCGGGCCTGGAATACGGCGAAAAGCTCACCGGTCATACCTGGATCGCTGCCCTGCTGGTGATCGCCGGCATCCTGATGGGCGCCCTGCTGCTTTACCAGATTCACCAGCGACTGCCCCACGAACACTTTGCGTTGGGTCGCGAAGGGCCGGAAGGGGCCAGGATCAAGCGCATCTGGCTGTTCATCATTGCCATTACCCTGCACAACTTCCCCGAAGGCATGGCGGTGGGCGTCGGTTTCGGCGGCGGCAATCTCAGCAACGGTATTGTGCTGGCAGTCGGTATCGGCTTGCAGAACATCCCGGAAGGCCTGGCCGTGGCGGTGTCGTTACTGACCATCCAGCATTCCCGGTTACAGGCCTTCGGCCTGGCCGTGCTGACCGGTCTGGTGGAGCCCATCGGCGGCGTTTTCGGCGCCGGCATGGTCTGGCTGGCCGAACCGATTATGCCCTGGACGCTGGGCTTCGCCGCCGGCGCCATGCTGTTCATCATCAGTGACGAGATCATCCCGGAAACCCACCGCAATGATTACCGCACGCTGGCGACCTTTTCCCTGCTGGGCGGTTTCGCGGTGATGATGTTCCTCGACGCGACGCTCGGCTGACGCCAATTACACCGACCACTGCCGCACAGGTTCGCCCAGCCGGCCCAAGTCCGGTTCAACGCCCAGCCCCGGCCGCTCACTCAACGTCATGCGACCCTGCTGGACATCCGGCGCCCCGTGGGCGAGTTGGGTGGTGTTGTAGCGATGCAGATCGGTGGTGTTGAGCAGGCAGCGGGTGGGTGTACTGGCCGCCAGGTGGGCGTAGGCGGCGGTGGCGATACCGCTGCCCCAGGCGTCCTCGATGGTCATGGGAATGCCGGCGTCGACGCACAGGTCACGGATGACCCGGGAGCGGGTCAGACCGCCAAACTTGCTGACCTTGAGCGCCATCGCATCCATGGCGTCGTCTTCCATGGCCCGGCGTACGTCAGCCAGGGTGTTCAGACTCTCGTCCAGTTTGACCGGGTGTGCCCCATGCCGCCGCACGGATCGGCACGCGTCGTAATCGGCGCAGGGTTGTTCCAGGTAGATGTCGAGTTCCGCGAGGGCCCGTGAGAAACGCAGCGCCTCATCGCGCCGCCAGGCTCCGTTGACATCACCGACCCAGGTTTCCTCCGGCTGGATTGACGTCGCCAGACGCCGCAGCAGGGCGCGGTCCTCGGGCATGGCATGACCCAGTTTGATCTGGAAATGGCGATAGCCTTCCGCCCGGAAGGTGTCGAGGGTCTGCGCCATGGTTTCCGGATCCGCCAATGGGACGATCCGGTGCAGCGGCATGGAGTCGTTGAGCAACCCGCCCAGCAGCGTATAGACCGGCAGCCCGGCGGCCTTACCCAACAGATCCCAGCACGCCAGATCGATAGCCGCCTTGGCGTAGGCGTGACCGCACAGGGCCTGCTCCATGACGTCATCGATGGCTACGGTCTGGCGCGGATCCTGGCCCAGCACCGCCGGCACCAGTTGATCCAGGCACGCCGGCAGTCCCTTGGCAAAGGCCGGCATATAACTGGGGCCACAGGGGCATACCTCACCATAGCCCTCGATGCCCTCGACCGTGGCCAGTGTGACCACAGAACTGGTGAACTGCTGGTAGGAGCGGCCGCCGGCGAAGGCATAGGCATCGCCGGCGTATTGCAGCTCGGCCGTGTGCAGGGTCACGCGCTCGATTCGCATAGCAGGAACTCCCCGTGAAAACCTAGTGCACAGGTCTCCACGTTACGCCTGCGAATGACCGCTGTCATGACCTCCGCCAATGCCGATGCATCTGGGGGACGATCTTATGCGTAGTACCGGGAGGCGATGGGCCACTTCTTAACCGCGCCGAATTAACTCTGTGAAAGATTCGCTCATTCACGGACGTTTTCTAGTATGGTCTGACTGTGAACGCGTTCGCAGTTCGTTCAACGCCTCCGACCCGATCAGAACACCGTAAGGCAGGAAACAGGCTCGATGGCTGATAGCAACGCCGACCAGAAATTCCTTCAGCTCAGACAACAGTACATCCAGGGGTTACCGCAACGGATCCGCCAGATTCGGACGGCCTGGGATCGACTGCGCCACGTCAGTTGGGATTCCAAAGTGCTGAATTACATGGTGCATGCCGTCCACAAGCTGACCGGCAGCGGCACCACGTTCCGCTTTCCGGCCATCACCCTGACCGCCGGCGCGCTGGAGAAGCGGCTGGTGGATGTCCAGCTTCACCTGGAAGCCAACGCCCTGGAACGCCAGCACATTACCGACGCCCTGGCCCGTCTGGAGCAGGCCGTTGACGAGGCGGTAGCCAGCGAGGACGCGGCCGAACCGGCCGCCACCGCGACCAACCGTCCGGGCGACCGCGGAGCGTTTCATATTGCGGTCATCGAGGATGATGCAGAACAGGCGGCGCAGCTGGACCGGGGGCTCACCGATCTCGGCTACACCGTACACACCTTTGCCGATCCCGAAGCCTACTCCGAACACGCCAGAGAGCGCGTCTACCAGATGATCCTGCTGGACGTTGGCTTTCCGCAAGGGCCACTGGAAGGCCTGGCCTGGCTGGAGCGCCTGCGGGGCCACGTGGGCTCGAAGGTGCCGGTTGCCATCATGTCGGCACGCACGGATATGGTGGCCCGCATGCGCGCCCTGCAGGCCGGCGCCGACGTGTTCCTGACCAAGCCACTGGACATGAACTTCCTGGCCCGGCGCATCGACCAGATTCACGAGGCGACCTGTCACGTCCGGCCCCGCGTGCTCTGGGTCGACGACGACAAAGATCTGCTGGGCTACTATCAGGACCTGCTCACCAACCGCGGTTACGAAGTGGACGTCCTGTCCCAGTCGGTGCGCCTGCTGGAACGGATCGAGCAGTTCGAGCCGGACGTCATCGTGCTGGACTACCAGATGCCCGGCTGCAACGGTTTCGAACTGGCCCGCATCCTGCGCCAGGATCCGCGCTACATGACCATTCCACTGATTTTCGTCTCGGCGTCAGAGGATCTTCAGGCCCGACACGGCCAGGACAGCATCGTCGGCAACGCCTATTTTCAGAAGCCGCTGGACGACGAGGACTTCCTGCACGGTCTGCAGTCCCAGATCGTTCGCGCCCAACTGATCGGCGCCCGCATCGACCTGCTCAGCCAGCGCCATGCCCCCAGCGGCCTGCAAAACCAGGACTACTTCATCAACCGGCTGGAACAGCGCATGGCCACGCTGGATGCCGAGGGCGCGGCACACCCGTATTACCTGATCCAATTGGCCATCGACAACGAGGAATACCTCAAGGCCCGCCATGGCATGCGGGCGATGCTCAACCTCAACGGCCGGCTGGAATCCTATGTGGCCGGCCACTCGCGGATCCACGGCCGGGGCTGCAACCTGGGCGGAGGCTATTTCCTGCTGCTGTTCGATGTACCGGAAGGCCAGGCCGCGGACAGCGCCCTCGAGCAGTTCCATACCGAACTGAACCGTCAGCGTTGGTCTCCCGGCCAGGGTGGCAAACCGGTGACGCTTTCCATGGGCGTGATGCACCTGGACCATGCCCGGGACCTGGATCACGTGCTGGCCAATGTCGAATCCGCCTGCGCCCGCGCTCTCAAGGCGGGAAGCGGCGGGCTGGAATGGCATCGCGAGGAGGCCGCCCCCGGCCACAACGGGCTGACGGACCAGATCCGTAACCTGATCGACGCCCGGGCCTTCACCCTGCATTTCCAGCCGGTGATGAACATGGACAACGAGGAAACCCTGTCCGAAGCCCTGGTCCGGCTGGTGGACGACGATCAGGTGGTCTACATGCCGCATCAGTTCCTGCCCTGGTTACCGTCAGGCAACCGCAGCAACTTCTACGAACTGGACCGCTGGGTGATCCAGAACGCCATTTCCAGCCTGGTGCAACTCGAGGGCAAGGCGTCTGCATCCCAGGCGGTGATCGTCAAGCTGTCCTCGCCGCTGGAAGACGTGGAGCGGATGCAGCCGTTCATCACCAACGTCATTCGGGGCTCACGCATCAAGGGCCAGCGCCGGATCTACTTTGCCTTTTCCGTCCCCATCGTGATCAAGGACGTGCCGCGCGCCCGCAAGCTGTTCCGGACGCTCCAGGAAATGGGCTGTGGCGTGATCATCGAGCACGTAACGCCGGGCAGCAACATCATCCAGATGCTGCGTGACGTGGGGCCGGTGGATTTCGTGAAGCTCACCTCCGAACTGGGCCGGCACAGCGAGCAGACGGCGGAACTGGATACCTTTATCGATGAGCTGCGAAGCTTCCTGGGGACGACGGTGCCCATCATCGTGACAGGTGTCGAGGACGCGCGGGTTCTGTCCCGCTTCTGGGAGCGCGGCATCCGCTATTTCCAGGGCTACTTTATCCAGAAGCCGGGGCTGACCATGCAGTACTCCGCGGCCACCTGAGTTCACCCGCCCCTTATTCCATGATCCCGGCATAGTGAGCGGTCCGCCCGCCCAGACCGTAATTGCGGTATACTGGGCGGCCGCCTGCCGTGGCGGCAATCCCACAGCTGGCGCCTGCCCGCTGCAATCCTGTTTCCCAAATCATCCACTGCTTCTGCCAGGGAAGACTGACCGACATGTCCGAGAATCCGGCCGTTCCGAACCTGCGTCCCAATGATCTGCTGACCTTCGTCATGGCCGTGGCCTGTGGCCTGGCCGTCGCCAACATCTATTACGCGCAGCCGTTGCTGGACACCCTGGCCCGGGATTTCGACATCAGCCGCGGTACCGCCGGCATCATCATCACCATGACCCAACTCGGTTACGCCGCCGGGCTGATGCTGCTGGTCCCGCTGGGCGACCTGTTGGAACGGCGTCGACTGATTACGGTGATTACCGGCGTGACGGTGTTGTCGCTGATCGGCATGGCTCTGGCGCCCACCAGCGGCCTGTTCATCCTGGCGGCCCTGATCACCGGGATCACCGCTGTGGTGGCCCAGATTCTGGTGCCGTTCGCCGCCCACATGGCCAGCGATGCCGAGCGCGGGCGCGTCGTGGGCCGGGTCATGACCGGTTTGCTGCTGGGCATTCTGTTGGCCCGTGTGGTGTCCGGCGGCATCGCCGACCTGCTGGGTTGGCGCACGGTTTACTGGATCGGCGCGGGCATTATGTTGCTGCAGGCCCTGGCATTGCGCCGCCTGCTGCCGGAAGAGCCGCCCCAGTCGAAGATGCCCTACGGCCGGCTGCTGCTGTCGGTTATCACACTGATGCAGGAGGAAGCCCTGTTGCGCCGGCGCATTATCTACGGCGCGCTGGGCTTTGCGTCTTTCAGCGCGTTCTGGACGACGATTCCGTTCCTGCTGGCACAGGCGCCGTATCACTATCCCGATTCGGTCATCGGGCTGTTCGGTTTGCTGGGCGTGGCGGGAGCGCTGTGCGCCAATCTGGCGGGCAGTCTTCACGACAAAGGCTACTCCCGGATCGGCACCGGCCTGTTCCAGGCGCTGATGGGGCTGTCGTTTGTGCTGATGGCGGTGATGCCGGAGAGTCTGACGGCGATCATCATCGGCATCATCGTGCTCGACCTGGGGGTCCAGGGGAACCAGATCCTCAACCAGAGCGCCATCTACCAGATTCGCCCGGAAGCCCGCAGCCGCATCACGACGGCCTACATGACCTGTTACTTCCTTGGCGGAGCCGCCGGTTCGGCGGGCGCCGCTTATCTGTTCCAATTCGCCGGTTGGACCGGCGCCTGTGCATTGGGTATGGCACTGGGCGCCACCGGCGTGCTGTTCTGGCTCACCGAGCCGCGGGTTCAGGAAACGGGCGAGCTGCAGAAGTCAGACTAGCGGCCTGCCTCCTCGCCAGTCCGGGCCGAGGGTCTTCAGTTCATCGCCACCAGAATACTGCAGTCCACTTCATCCAGCAGCGCCCGGCTGAGTGAACCCTGCCACCAGCGCGCCAACAGCCCCTGGTGACGGTGGCCGACCACAACCAGGTCCGCCTTGATTTCTTTGGCCAGGCCGGCGATGTGCTCTACCGGATCGCCGAATGCCACGTGCCCTTCCGGGTCGTGGACATCCGAGGCACGCAACTGTTCCAGGCCTTCATCCACCAGTTTGCGCAGGTAGCCGAGCTGATCGTCGTCGAAGTCGTCGATCGGGTGAATCCCCTCGCCGAATCCGGCGGAGCCGGTCAGCTCCAGCACCGACAACAAATGAACCTTCGCGTCGCACAACGCGGCCAGGGCCATACCCTCGGCCAGCGCCGCACGTCCTTCCACCGAACCGTCAAATGCCAGGACAA
The DNA here is from genome assembly GCF_040148665.1 of Marinobacter sp. NFXS9. Lineage (NCBI taxonomy): Bacteria > Pseudomonadati > Pseudomonadota > Gammaproteobacteria > Pseudomonadales > Marinobacteraceae > Marinobacter > Marinobacter sp. NFXS9. The sequence goes on from NZ_JAGDDW010000003.1 coordinate 365,022, forward strand.
TACGCTGGTACATCCCCTCACTCCTTCGCCTGTGGTTGATCGCCCGTTTCCCGGGTCTTTGATACCAGTCTAGCGGCTTGCGGTTTGCGCTGCTGAACCGTTGCCGCTGATGTCGATATCAACCACCACCATCATGCCCGGGCTGAGCTGCGTGAGCGGTCCCTTGTCGATGGCAATACGCACCGGGATGCGCTGGGTAATCTTGGTGAAGTTGCCGGACGGGTTGGGGTTGGGCAGCAACGCAAACTGACTGGTGGCCGCGTGACCGATGACCTGGACATGCCCTTGGAAGTGCAGATCCGGGTAGGCGTCCACAGCGATCTCGACCGGCTGGCCGGGGTGCAGGTCGCGCACCTTGGTTTCCTTGATGTTGGCTTCCACCCAGACGTTGTCCGGCGCGTGCATCATCAGCAGCGGCTGGCCGGCCGACACGTATTCGCCCTGCTCCACGAAGGTCTTGTCGACAATGCCGTCGATCGGACTGTTCACCACCCGATCATCCACCTGCAACTGCTGGTGACCCAGCTCCGCCCTGGCTTCGGCCAACGACTGGCGGGTGACATTCAATTGGGCCTTGAGCAGTTCCGGATTCTGCAGCGTCATGGCGGTGCCGGACATCATGCCGTTGCGGGCGTTGCTCAGCGAGCTGCGATCAACAGCGACCTGGCGCTGAGCCCGTTGGTATTCCGCTTTCGCAGCCTCGTAGGTGTAGTAATCCTCGTCTTTCTTCTGGACCGATACCGTGCCGGTTTTGTAGAGCCGGTTGGAGCGCTCGTAGGTCCGCTTGGCCTTTTCCATCGCCGCCTTGGCCGCGTCGGCCGCTGCCAGGTCCGTGTCCAGCTGGCCTTCGGTTTCCTTGATGCCGCCGCTAAGCTGATGGGTCGACAGATCGATCTGCTGCTCTTCCAGATCCACCTGGGCCTGCACCTGACGCACCTTGGCTTCCAGTTTGTCCAGCAGCAGTTGGTCAGGACGATCGTACAAACGCGCCACCACATCGTCCTGGGCCAACTTGTCACCCACGATCAGGGAGAAATCCGTGACCCGGCCATCCAACCGGCTGCTGACGGTAATCTGGTGGGTCATCACCCGAGCATCGTCACCGCTGACGTGGGTGTGCTGGTGGTAGAACCATTTCCCGATCCAGACTACCAGGCCAATGACGACCAGCAACGCAATGCCCAGTTTGATCCAGCGACCGGGACCGCCGCGCCCTGCGGTCTTTGCCGCTGGCGTTTCGTTCCGGTCGTCTGCTGAAGTGCTTGTCTCTGCCATAGTCTTGAAAGTCCGAATAGAGTGAAAAGAAAACGTTGGGCGCGCGATCAGGACGACTGCGTCTTGCCCGACCAGCCGGACCAGCGGCTGAGCAGGATGGACGGCACCGCCACGATCACCAACGCCACGACAATCATCAGGAACCCGTCCTGGTAGGCATAGATCTGGGCCCAGACCGCATCCATTTTCGCCAGGAAGCCCGCGGCGGCCGAAGACTGGTAGGCGTCCGGCGTCCCCACCTGATCGTAGGCGTGCTGAAGCTGCGAATAGGTTTGCAGGGCGACACTGTTGCCGGCGTTCAATCCGACCGTCAGGTGGTCCGAATGGAACAGCGTGCGTTGATCGAGCAGGGTGACCAGCGCGGCTGTGCCAAAGGCGCCGCCAAGTTGCAGCGCAAAGTTGATGGCCCCGGACCCGAAACCAATCAGATGCGGCGGCAACGACGCGATGCCCCGGGACAGCGTCGGCGGCGGGAAGGCCGCCATGCCTACGCTCAGCAGCGCCATGGAAATCGCCAGCGACTCGAAGGAGGTATGCCAATCCGCCTGCGCCATACGCACCACCGCCCAGGTCGCGAAAAACAGCCCCGGCAGGGTCAGGTAATGGGGTTTCCAGCGATCGCTCAGCCTGCCCACCATCGGTACGAGGATGGCCATGACCAGGGTCGACGGCAGGTACAGCTCGCCCACCTTGATCGGGTCGTAATGCAGGATCACCTGCACGAACTGCGGCAACAGGTACATGATGGCGTAGAACACGCCCCCGAACAGGAACAGGGCCAGCGCGCCCATCACGAAACCTTTGTGGCCAAAGATCGCCAGGTCCAGCAGTGGCTTGTCGGTGCGGCGCTCCCACCAGACAAACAGCGCCCCCAGCGCCATCGAGAACACCAGCAGCCCGACCACGGCTTCGCTATGCCAGCCCCAGCGCTGGCCGTTGGACAGTGCGGTCAGCAGGGTGAATATCGCGACGAACAGGGAGCCGGCGCCAAACCAGTCAAACGGCGGCCGCGGCCCGGTCTCTTCCCGCCCGGGCAGGAAGAAGTAGCCCATCACGATCGCGGCCACGCAGACCGGCGAGACGATAAAGAACACGTAGCGCCAGTTGTAGACGTCCACCAGCCAGCCGCCGACCACCGTGGCCAGCGTCAGCGGCAGGCCCAGACTCATGCCGTACATGGCGGTCGCCATGCCCCGCTGCTCCGGCGGGTACACCGAGAACAAGGCCTCCAGCGCCACCGGCCGCACCAGGCCCGTCATGGCCCCCTGGATGATCCGCGCGGCGATGATGGCCTCCATGCTGGTGGCCATACCGCCCAGGAAAGACGCCCCGATAAAGATCAGCAGCACGCCCATATAGGTCGCCCGCTGCCCGAAGGCACGGCTCGTCCAGGGCGCAATCAGCAACGATACCGTGGTGGCCGCCAGAAAGCCGGTGGACAGCCACTGCACCTGATCCGAGCTCATACCGAAGGCGCCTTTGATGTAAGGCGTCGCCACATTAACGATGGTGATCGACATCCCCAGCGCGACCAGCCCCAACAGGACAGTCAGGGTCACCAGCCATCGGTAGCTGGCCCCATAGCGCTCGGAAAGTTGTTCAAGCTGTGACATGGGCCCCCGGCAATGAATGGCAAAGATTGTGTATTATACAAATTATTGCCAAACCGTAAATGAACCGAAGGATGCCTCTGGTCATCCATGGACAACTGAGACCCGTTATTTAAGGAGCTGCCTTACCTATAGCCGCTCTTTTCAAAGCAATGGATGACTAAATCACACTTGTGTATCATGCACCGAGATTTGTCATTTGATTGTTCGGTACAGGCCCGGATAATCACCGACCGGACCCACAGCCACCGAAGGACAGCGGCCATGTCGAGCGGGACTGACCGAACAGACACCCCACAACGCACCGGCGCGCCGGCCATTCCCAGCACGCCGGCCACCCTGGAACAGGAGCTCGCCTTCCTGGTTCGCTGGCTCGAAGCCACCAAGCGCGACCAGCAGTATCCGCTGGAACGGGCTCACTACCTGATGCTGCTCCTGCTGATGAGCGACGGTCCGCAGAACGTCAGCCGCCTGGCCGAACGCCTGCGCCTGGACGCGTCAACGGTGACCCGGCAGGTCTCGGTGATGACGACACGCGGGCTGGTCTGCAAGCAACCCAACCCCGGCGACCGGCGTGGCGGTATGGTGTGTGCGACCGCGCTGGGTCATGAGGAAGCGAACCGGATGCGCCGCATGCGGGAGGAAAAAGTCGATGCTATGGTGGCCGACTGGTCGGATGAAAAACAGCAGGCGCTGGTGCGGGCCCTTGGGAATCTCAACGAAGGGCTGTGCCGGATGCTGGACGAAAATAAACTTTAGTGCCCTGCGTCGCCCCCGGACGGATCGGCTCAGGAGGCGATGCTGATGCGGTTGCGGCCCTTCTGCTTGGCCTTGTAGAGCGCCTGGTCCGCCGCATACACCAACGCTTCGACGCTGCCGTTTTCCCGGGGAACCGTGGTCGCGCTGCCCACGCTGACCGTCACCCGGTCGCCAGACGGCGATTGGCTGTGCTCGATACCCAGCGCCTCAACGGCCAGACGGGCGTTTTCAGCCACCTGCGTGGCGCCGTCACGGTCCGTTTCCGGCAGGATCAGCATGAACTCCTCGCCCCCGTAGCGCACGACCATGTCACTCGACCGCCGCAATTCCCCGGTCAGCGCCGCCGCCACCTGGATCAGACAATCGTCCCCTCGCTGATGGCCGTATGCGTCATTGAAGGGTTTGAAGTAATCCACATCCAGCATGATGACGGACATCGGCTGCGGTTTGCGCCGCTGTCTTAGCCAGGTATCCCGCAGATACGCATCGCCGGAGCGCCGATTGGCGACGCCGGTCAGACCGTCCCGATCCGCCAGCCGCTGCAACTCCTCATTGAGCAGCTCCAACTCGGCGGTGCGTTCCGCCACCTTTTCCTCCAGGCGATGGGAATAATCCTGGACCTGGGCGTAAAGCCTGGCGTTTTCAATCGCCACAGAAGCCTGGGCGGCCAGTAGTTGAATCAGTTCCACCCGGGCCTCGGTGAAAACGCCGTCGGCCAGATTGTTCTCCATGTAAACCGCCGCTTCGAAACGTTCCCGCTTGATCGGCACACACAGCACGGAACGGGGTTGCAGCTTGAGCATGTAAGGGTCGTTCACGAACGAACCCTCAACGGACGCATTGTGCAAGACCATAGCCTCATCGCGCTGGAACACCTGACTGATCAGACTCATGGGCACCGGGATATCAACGCCGTGAGGATCACTCAACAGGAAAGCGGGCGGGATGTTGGGGGGCAACGGACGCTGCTCCGGCAAAATGGCTGCCTCGATGACCCATTGCCCCTCGGCACGCACAATCAGGCAGCCCCACTGACCGCCGGCATTCTGCAGCAGGATGGCGAGGGTTTTCTGGAGAAGCTGGTCCAGCACCATCTCGCCGGAAATCTCCCGGGAGGCCCGCATGACTGACGCCAGGTCCAGGTCGGACAGGTCGCTTCCCAGAGCCTTGACCGGAGCCTGTCCCAGTTCGCCCAATACCGGGAATTCCGCCTCCAGATGCGCCACCTTGCGCAGGGCACCCCAGCGGTTGTATAGACCGTAGGCGCCCCGCAGGTAGCCTTCCGCCGCCCGGCCTTTGCCCTGCGCCAGAAGATGTCGGGCGGCCCGCTCGTAGGCCGCGGCCTCGTCGCGCAGGAACCCTCCATTGCGGGCGGCATCGATGGCCGCGTCGTAATAGGCGAGTGCAGCGTCGTTTTCACCGTCCAGGCGGGCGAGTTCAGCCGTCATCAGCCATTGCAAATGACGGAAATTGGCTTCGCAGTTATCCGCCCAGCGGGTCATGCGGGCCAGATCGCGCTCGAGCCGTTCCCGGGTGGCCTGCTGATTCGCCCGATCCATTTCCGGATACCGCGTGGAAAGCGTCAGGTTGGCCACGATGTAAAACCGCACCAGCTGCGGCAGCGACATCGAGGATTTGATCAGCGCGTCCTGTTTTTCCACGAAGCTCAGCGCCCGTTCGTAATCGCCATACAGCAGGTTGATCTCGGCGCTGTAGATAGTGTGGTTGGCAATGCCCGTCAGGAACCGGCGCTCGCTCATGGCGTCCAGACACTGCTGCTCGTCGAAGTCCTCACTGCTCAGGCTGGACGGCGCCTCGGTGTCACCGAGAAAGTTGCGCTGCAGCTGCAGGAACAGCGTGCCGGAGTCCAGAGAATCCTGATAGGCGCACTCACGGACGATCTCGAGGTTGTCCTCATGCAGCTGCCGGGCGGTCTCCAGATCCATGCCCGGATCCCAGATCACACAATCCTGGGCACTGTAGGCGAGGTACAGCAGGTCACCGGACTGATAGCCGGCCTCAATCCCCTTGCGAAACCAGGGCGTGAGGGTGGCCCAGTGATTACTCCAGTGGTGGACGAACATGGCGTACACGTAGATGACCCGCGCCCTCAGACTGAGGTCGTCCAGCTTCTCGTTGATCGCCAAACCCACCTTGCCGTATTGGTAGCCAAGGGCCGGTTCGTCCTGTTCGCCACACAGCAGCATGCCGTAGGCGGCGTAGGCGAATGCGGATTCCGGACAGTTACCCCGGTGCAGCGCCAGGTTCACCGCTTTGAGCACCAGGTAACTGAACAGCGTGCTGCCGGACAGGAACGCGGCGGCGAAAATTTCCATCAACAGGCGCATGGCCGTCAGGGTGGCCGGATCATCGATAGTCGGTGCGTCGACCAGGTCGGCAATAGCCCGGCCGGCCAGGTAGTGATCCACGAGCTGGCGCTCCCGGTCGATGTCGGCCTGGCCGGGATGCTCAGTGAAATCAACACCCAGCAGCGCCAGCCCCTCAATGGCGGCCTGTATCGACGCACTCATCCGGCCCAGTGTGGCGTTCTGTCGGGTCCGCGTGGCCAGTACATCGGCGCGCTCCAGATCGGATTGCGCGTGATCCAGCAGGATGGCCAGCCAGTGATCAGCGTCGTCGGTACGCCCGGTCAGGTAGAGACACAACTGCATCTCGGTGGCCAGCGGGCCCATCAGTGACGGGTGGCGCGTCCAGGCGTCGTCCGGCAACAAGTCAGCCGCCACTTTGAGATAGCCCAGCGCGGATTCGTAGGCCGAAGCCTCGCGGGCACGACGACCCGCTCGGAGATTGAATGCCGCCAGCCGCAGGCGCTCATCGTCCGCATCGATCAGCGTTCGCCCCTGGTTGAGGTGGTTGACGATATCGATCAGTTGATCGTCGGCGGCCCGCCCTCCTCCATGGCGCAACATCAGGCGACCGATCATCAGGTGCTTGCCGGGGAGATCTTGCGGCTCGACGAGTTGGTAGGCGGCCTGCTGGACCCGGTCGTGCTGGAAACGGTAGCTGGGGTTGATCGACAGCCCTTCATCCGCCTGGCTGGCAAGCCGGTAATCGCCGTGCAGGGGCACGATCGTGTACTGCCTCAAGGCGGGCAGCAGCGCCCGGGCGGTGTCTGCCACCGAATGCTCGTAGATGGTAGCGAGTGTCTCGAGAGCAAATGTGTTGCCGATGCAGGCCGCCAGTTGCAGCGCCTGCTGGGTCTCGGCGGGCAGCTGACGCAGGCTGTCCAGCATGAACTCGACCACATCCTGGCTGGCATCCGCCCAACTGGCCCGGTCGAGTTGCCAATGCCACTGCCCGCTGGCCAGATCCGCCCAGATCGCGCCCTGGGCGTGCAGCTCGCGCAACAACTCGTTGGTGAAGAAGGGGTTGCCCAACGCCCGGTGATAGAGCATGTCGCTCAGGTCCTGACTGGCGCTGACGTCGCACCGCAGGGTCGCCGCCACCAACTGCTCCACCGAGGACTTGTCCAGCGGACCGACCGGGATCTGATGGATGCGCTGGTGGCTGTCCAGCTCGTCCAGCAGCCCTCGCAACGGATGCCCTGGCCCCACTTCGTTGCTGCGATAGGCCCCGATCAGAAGCAGGTGGCTCTGATCCTTGGCGGTGACGATCCGGCGCAGCAGCTCAAGCGTGGGTGTATCGCTCCACTGCAGATCGTCGAGAAACAGCACGACCGGATGCCCGCGCCCGGCAAATACACGCAGAAACGCACTCAACACCAGCTGCAACCGGTTGCGGCTTTTCGCCGGTGGCAATTTGACTACCGGCGGCTGTTCGCCAATGATCAGCGTCAGCTCGGGAACCAGGTCGATCACCAGGGCACCGTTCGGTCCGAGCGCCTCAACCAGCCGTGCGCGCCACTCGGCCAGTTTTTCCTCCGGCTCCAGCAACACCTGCTGAACCAGGGCCCGAAAGGTGGCGGCCAGGGCCGAGTAGGCTTCGCCGTGCTGGAACTGATCAAACTTGCTTTGCACCAGAAAGCCCCGTTCTCGAATCTGGTAGCGATCGAGTTCATTCACCAGGGCAGACTTACCAACACCCGAATAGCCATGAACCAGGCAGAAACGGGTATGACCGTTCACCACCTGCTCGAACAGATCCAGCAGCGCATGCAGCTCCTGATCCCGGCCATACAGGGCCTGGTGAACCAGGAATTTCTGCCGATGGTCCTGTTCTCCCAGGGTAAAGGTCGCGGGCGATTCGCCCTGGCGGATCGCAGTGACGCAGCGAGAGAGGTCGTGCAACAGACCATGGCTACTCTGGTAGCGCTCTTCCGGTGATTTGGATAGCAGCTTCAGGATGATGGCGGCCAACGGCTCGGGTAGGTCCGGCCGTAACTCTATGGGGGATGGCGGCAGACGGCTGATATGGCCATGCACCCATTCCAGGGTGTTATCGGCGGTAAAGGGCGTCTCGCCAGTCAGCAACTCGAACAGCAGGACCCCAAGGGAATAGTAATCGGAGCGGTAATCCAGGCTCCGGTTCATGCGCCCGGTCTGCTCCGGTGACATGTAGGGCAACAGCCCCTCCAGCTGGCTGAACAGATCGGTGGTCTGCTGCTCCTGCCCCAGCTCCGAGGCGACGCCAAAGCCGATGAGTGCGAGCACGTCGCGACGCGTATCGACCAGGACGTTGTTGGGAGACAGCGCCTTATGCACCATATCCTGCCCGTGGATATCGCCCAGGATACGGGCCAGCTTCTGGGCGATTTCGAGCACCTCACCCACAGGCAGGCGCCGGTCGTCACGCCGAGCCAGTATCGAGGCCAAGGAGCGATCGTAGGGATCCGAAACGAGCGCCAGGTTGCCGCTGCCATAGGGCAGCACCTCGTTGATGTTGCGCACACCGCCCACCCCGGCCAACCGGGTGGCGATGCGGGCTTCATAGTGAAGCGCGGCCACCTGCTTTCGGTCCGGGTAGTCGGTGTCCAGCGTCTCGATGGTGACGTCCACCCCGTCCGACAACCGCTGCGCGCCAAAGGCGACTCTCCCCGAGTGGCGCCACAGGCATGAGAGGGTTCGATATCCGGGCAGTTGCAGATGGCTCAGCATCGGGGACGTCTCGCTCTCGATGAGGGGCTGGCTCAACCCGGAAACAGACGGTCGAACGTCGCGCTGAACGATTCCCGGGCCGTGTCAAACAGCGGTTCGCCGTGGCCACACAGGGCGTGTCGGAAACTGAGCGTCTGCAGGCGCTGGAAATCCCGGGCTTCCGGTTCGGCGGCCTGCATCCAGACCGGGCCGACGTTAGCCGGTGTGAAAAAGCCCATGCCTTCCATCCGCTCGCGGGACGCATCGCAGAAGTGCTCATCCGGCCCCAACCAGTTTTGCAGGGCATCGCAGGCAATCAGGATCCCGCCGTCGCGGTCCAGGTGGATGATGCCCTCGGGAACGTTGGAGGTTTCGAACCGGAACAAGGAGGCATCGCTGATCGGCATCGGCGCGGACTCACTCAGGGTCTGCGTGGCGTCGTCGTTATTCGTCTCCAGGCCCGGCATCACCCAGTAGCGGGCGTTGTAGCGATCCACATAGAAGGCATCGTCCCGCCCATGCAATGCACCGAGGCGAATGACATCGGTGACCTGGCCCAGCTGATCGAGTTCGGCAAGACCGGCGTCATCCAGTCGCACGGTGTTGATCAGGATCAGGCGCTCACCATCCCGGACGATGGTCATGTTGCGGCTGAACTGCCAGTCCAGGTCCATCAGTACGGTTTCCATGGCACCGCTAACGACAAACACGTCGGTAAAAGCCGCTTGGATAGCGCTGTGAGCCAAGGCACTCGGGAAAGACGACATGCAGATTCCTCGGTCTAGTTGATCGTCGTTCGATCGGGTTGATAGCGGTTCAGTCCTGTCGATAGTCATAGCGACCGACGTAGCGATACTCTCGAGCGTATTCGTTCAGATAGGCATTGAGGTATTGCCTCTGGACCGGATTCAGATGGCCATTGCGAATGTCTTCCATCGTTTCTTCAGCCCGGCTGCTGTCCAGCCGTTTGAGGTGGAACAGCGTCATGTCCCGCCCCCCGAAAAAGCCCTTCAGAAACTCATGCTGGGGCCGGGCTTCGGTCATATCGAACACCGCACCATACAGCGCCGTGTAGAGCGGCCGTGCGGCCAGCGTATCCCGGGTAAAGGTCGGATACGAGCCCGGCGGTGGCGTGAATTCGGGATAGTCATCCACCACATGAGTCGGCTGACGGGCCAGCGCCCGGATGTACGCGTCGTCCAACTCCGCCTGGCGGGCGCCGTCCAGCACGATATTCAGGTAGCGGCGACTGGGCCGGCAGCGGTCGTCGATAAACTCCGGGGTTCCCACATACGTCAGCGCCGCCACCGCACGGCCGCTGTCGTCTGCCGGCTGCTGAGGCTTGACGGCCACCTCGATCCGGTCGTAGCCATAACCACAAGCCTCGGCCGCATCCAGCAGGTCCAACGCGTCATCCGGACATTCATGAAGCACGCCAAGCACGCGATCGCCCGGATGGCCGGTTCGCTCGATATTGCCGACACCACCCTCGTGGCGAAAAAAGTGCCGTACGTTGAAGCGCAAACGCCAGCCGGACAATTCGGCCCGTCTCGATGACAGCGGCTCCACGCCTTTGGCCTTCAGCGAGAGCCTGCTCATGTTGGAACCGAAGCCAAAGTAATGAAACATAAAAACGGGCGACTATCCGTTTGCGATCAAAGCCATCATCGGGATCGTTTGAAAGTGCAAAGATTACCCTCACGATTGACTGTTATCCATACACAATAGGTCCGGGAACACGACGGTTCACGCATTCCTGGGAAAATTCTTGTCAAATGGCACCGAGAGTGTGGGCGCTGTTTCCCTGGGCTGGCTCCGGGTGAACACCGATTCGAAGGTTGGTGCGTTCCGGATGCGATCACCCAGGCCCCAGGTTTGCGGCGCAATGCCGAACCAGTTGAGCAGGGTCGCGGCGAAGGACGTCGAGTCGAAGCCCTCCCCGTTCGGGCTGCGCAGAACCGTCTGCGACTGAATCCAGGGAGACGCGAAGATCGCCGGCACCCGCGGGCCCATCAGGTCGAATTCAAAGCCGTCCGCCCGGTCGTTGGGCCACGGCTTATGGGCATAGGGCGGCGCCAGGTGATCGAACAAGCCACCGTTCTTGTCGAAGGTCACGACCAGCAGGGTTTTCGACCACACCTCCGGACGACTGCGCAGGGCCTCATAGATCTGGTTGAGCGCCCGCTCTCCGGGAACCACCGAGTCAATCCCGCTCGATGACGATCCCGGGTGATAGGAGGTGCATTCCTCCCCAACCCAGGCCGGCTCCAGGTAGCTGAAGCGAGGCAGGTTGTCGTCCTTCACGTCATCGAAGAACTGTTGGAGCGGTGCGATCCAGCGCGAGCTGGGCAGATTGCTTCCACCTTTTGCCTCCAGGACCGCTTTGGCCCAGGCGGCATCCACCTCGGGAATCTGGCCCTTGAGGTAGAGTTGATAGGTGAAGACCGCCTGGTCCCAGAGAATGCTGTAGTAGATCTTCCAATCCTGGTGGCCGTGGCTCCACAGGGTTTTCCAGAGCGACTGGCGGTGTGCCTCGTCGGGCCAGTCCTCATAGGCTTTACCCCCTTCCCAGGAACCCAGGCGGTTGTAGGCGGAACCGCTGACCGAGAACCCTCGGTTGACGTCGGTACCGCCGGGAATGGAACTGAACCAGTCGTCGCTCACGGCAAACGCCTTGGCCAGGCCATTGAGCACCGAGAGTTGATGCGGCGTGAAGCTGGACAACACCGCGGCGCTGTCCTGGTTCCAGGCAAATCCGTCCATGGTCGGCGTCTCACGCTTCGAGTAGCCCTCGTAGCCATGGAACATCTGCATCAGCCCGTCGCTGTTATCGTGCCAGGGGTCCTGGGCCGGACCGCCGAGCACAAACTGGTCGCTCAGTTCGCCGTTCTGGTACTGACTGACAAACGCCGGCTCCCCGTTCGGCATCGGGTTGCTCATGGACATATCCAGCCCGCGGAAGCCTTCGGCGTCGGGGCCGACCCAGTTCAAGCCATCCTTTCGGCTACGCTCATACAGCCAGCCCAGCACGTTGTCGAAGGAACGGCTCTCCAGCATGTAGTAAACGACGTGTTCTATCTCCTGGCGCATGAACTCGATGGTGCCGGGGGTTTTCTGCCGGACGGCATCGACCGGCTGGCTGGGCAACGCGCCGAACAGGGTCGACTGGCCGTCAAAGCCAGGCGGCAAGGCAGCGGTATTGACCGGCTCGTTCCCTAATGGGTTCTCGCGGCGGGCATCAAAGCGCCAGATGCGACATCCGGCGGCCAGGTCGTCGGGCTTCCAGGTGACCACGTTTTCCCCAACAACGGCCATGGCATCGCGATCGTCAATCGCCGTCCAGGTGCCAGCCTGCACCGTGGGCAACGCCAGAGGCGGGTTGGACTGCGGGTCGAAGCTCCAGACCCGGTAGTCGGCTCCCTTGCGATCCAGCATGGTGTTGCCGATGGGATAGAGCTCCCGATCCGCCGCGATGTCGCGGAAACCGCCGCTCTTGAACTCCCCCGCGGACAGGCAGTCGTATTCCGCCTGGGGGTCAAAGTGCCAAAGTTGGTAGGTCCGCCGCCCGGCCGCGGGGATGATGCTCAGCACGTAACCCGGCAACCCAATCAGTTCGATCTGTTCAAACGAGGCGCCGAAATTCGGGCGGTAGTCGCCGAAGAACTTTTCACGGTCCCAGGTACCATAGGCCAGCGTTTTTTCCGCCAGCGGGTTGCCGCTGTCCCGGTCGTACTTCAGCAGGCGGTAATGGATGGCGTCGTCATCCGCTGATGGGGGCGTCCAGGCCAGCAGATAGCCCCCAACCTGCGTCAGCCGGTCGCGGGCCGGGAAGCGGGCATGATCGGCCATGGCGATGTGACTGAAGGGTTGATCGGCGCCGGGTTCGAAGGCGTAGGCGGCGTAGCGATCCGCATCGGCCTGGCGCTGCAGGACGAACGCCGTGGCCCTGGACTGCGCCTCGGTCGGGGTGAAGCTGTTGTTGTCGTATCCGAACGCCTGGTTCTGCTCTTTCATGATCGCCAGGATGGCATCGGCCTTGTCCTTTTTGACCGTACCGGCGCTCGCATCCCAACCCCACCTTTCTGCGAAGCCGGCCAACACCCGGTGCGGATCGTGATCGGGGTGTTCGGCCATGTGGGCCTGCCAGCCAGCGGCGATCAAATCCTGGCACATAACGGTGATCGGGGGCGGATAGTCGCCATTGGGCTTGAAGGCGTCACTGAGCGGCAGGTCCGTATCGTAGAGGTACTCGCTGGGGTGATTGGCGCACAGTACCCAGGTTTTCGCCGCGGGCTGGCCCTCCTCCGTCGTCAGAATCGACAGCTCGACAATGTCCAGCACGGCAGGCGTCTGCTCGAGATGAAACGCCTGCGTCAGCCAGCTGTGGACGGGCTCACCATAGGCGACCACGGGCTGTGTCCACGCCTTGTCCGTCTCGCTCAGTGGGCGCAGGAAGTTACGCAACTGCGCCTTGGCGTAGGGAATAAAGTCTTCGTTGTAGTCCTCCAGTTCCGCGCCTGCGCCGCCGGGAGCGGCGACCGGCGCCACATCCACAATGCGTTCGACCTGGTGGTTATGGGCACCGTTAAACCCGTTTTGCGCCAGCAGACATTCCCAACGTCGGTTGGTGGGGGAATACAGGTAATCGCGGTAGGTAAACGTCTCCAGTGGTGGAAAGTGCAGCAGCTGGACCGACTTCACGTTCGCCATGGCCAGCCCGAACGGCAGCAGAAATTCCCAGCCTTCACGTGCCGAACAGGGAATATTCCCGTAGTAGCTGGCCTGTGCCTCCCGGCCTGCCGCAATGTAGGTCGGCACCAGCGTTTCGTAGGGGGTCATGTCATCGCAGGGACTGGTCATCTTCAGCCGGTATTCGCCGTTCCCGTTGCGGTACGCCTGGGCCCAGGAACCGAAATAGCCGTCGCGTTGCAGGGTCTGGCTGAAAACAAAGGTGATCGCATCTTCCAGTGAGGGGCCGTCATCACCGAACTGAAACAGACCTTCGATCTCATGGTCGTAACCCAACCCGATATCGACACTGGTACGCCTGACTTCCGTTTCTTGATTCAGCAAAACCGACTCCTCGATTGCGATACTGTCTACTCAGATTGCGATACACGACGGCACGTCGCGGCTGATGGGGCCTGGGGGCTCCCACTATCCAGTCTGCGGCCTGAAGCCTTGCCGTTAGTATCGGGCCCTCACAAGTAAAAGCCCGGCTCCCGGTATGGGCTGGATGCCCCCGGTCTGGGGTTGGCTCGCATGGGCTGGCTGTTCACACAGGTCATAATCTGGCGCGACATAAAACAACACGCCGGCTGGTCCGCCGCAGAGCGGAACTGGATAAAGCGTAGAAGGCGTTGCCATAGGCCGCCAGTATGAGGCGTCGGGATTCAATGGGATTCTGTTTTAAGCCCGTAACGATCAAGACGCTTCAGCGCGCTGCAACGCCTTCCCCAATGTGGCAAAGTAGGTCGCAAACGCGCGGTTCATACGTGCCCGCTCTTCATCTCGCGGATACTGGCCCATTTTCGCCTCGTCCGTTTCACGCGTACCGCGGACCAGAAACGCATTCTTGCAGTCGGCGTCCTGCACAAAGGCCTCGAACGCGCGGGCACACAGCTCTTCCGGCAGGCTGAAATACAGCGTGCCCGCCGCCTTGTCCGCCTTCACCGACTGCCGGAACAGATCGCTGGGCGCCTCCCCGCTCTCGTCCAGCATCACCGCCGCAAAGCAAGCCTGAAGGCGCTGGTTCAGGGGATGCTCATCGCCCTTCTCCTTGCCCAGCCATCGTTTGGATGCAAACGCCCCCGGCGGACTGCCGACATAAAGCTTGTCGCAGATGTAGTGATCGAACGCGTGGAACCACTCATGGGCAATGCTCCCGGGCCCGGCATTCTTGGCCAACGAAAAGCTCCGCGTTGCCGGCGTGTAGTGGGCCGACACGCCCCGCTGTCCGCCGATGCCGTACTGCAGCCCCAGCGTCCCCCGCAGGGAAATCAGCGACTCCGTCCCACCCAGAATCGTCATCAGATCACAGAGCGCGTCATAGAACAGCCCGGCGCTACGCGCCTTCTCCGGCTCCGTCACCCACCGCCCGATCTCCACCGAGCGGAACTGGAAGCGACGACGCACATCGAGGAAAGACACGGCAGAGCCGGAACGATGATCCGGGCCGCGGCGGTAGAAGGTTCGGGGCATAGACAGGGACTTCGTGAATACTGTTTAAATATACAGCTATATTGAAATCACGAAAGGAAGAAGTCAAACGATGGCATGACAGAGCAACCGACTGGACGCTAAGAGTCTGTTTAAAAATGAAAAAAACGAATCATGACGGCCCAAGAGGCGATCTTGGTCGGGTTAGGATGCAGGCTCGCAATATCCGCCTGGAGCTTAATAGTGATACTATAGTATCACTATAATTCTGGTTCAGGGTGAACCCATGAAAGTTGAGCTTGTTACCAATTTAAAGCGCCAGGCAACGAAGATTCTGGCCGACCTGCATTTGACCAAGGAGCCGATACTGATCACGGAACATGGTCAGCCATCCGCCTACCTTGTCGATGTTCAGGATTACGAGTTCATGCAGCGTCGACTTGAGTTGCTTGAGGGGCTCTCACGGGGAGAGCGTGCTGTACTTGAGGGACGAACGTACAGCCAAAGCGAAGCCAGGGAGAAAATGAGTAAATGGCTGAAGTAGTCTGGACGGAACCAGCCCTTCAAGAGTTGGACTCAATCGCCGAATACATTGCTCTGGATAAGCCTGCTGCCGCAGGCCATCTGGTCAAGGACGTTTTCGATAAGACCGAGCGTTTGGAAGATTTCCCCCAATCCGGACGGATTCCTCCAGAGCTCCCTAATTCAGTATACCGGGAGTTAGTGGTTCCACCCTGTCGTATTTTTTATCGTGAGGATGGGAATCGCGTTCTGATTCTCTATGTCATGCGAGAGGAGCGGCAGCTTCGCGCGTATATGCTTGGCAATAGCTAACCAGGGGCCCATCACGCGGGAGCATGTATCTCGGCTTCGATCAGTTGTGAATTCGGAACCGGACGCCACTGGGATGGTACCGGTTTAATCAGCAGTCAATCCAAGGAGAGGATGTGTGGGTTTAATCCTGAAGTTAGCCATTTTGATTTTCTGTATTCGGCACGTCATGAACACTGGACGGCCAGGGCAAACAACAGCCATCTATGCAGGCTCATTCCTGGTCGTTGGTTTGGTCGTGGCCTTAATCCACCATTTCACAGCGATCGTCGGAATGGGCCTTGCCATCACACTCATCTACGACCTTGTCACCGGGTTCATATTCTTCTGGCTCATTGATCGTTACCACGACAACCTGCTCGCGTTTTACGCCATCATCGTTCTCGGTATCGCTGCGAGTGTCGCCATCAAATTCATGGTGGCTTTCGCGTTACTCCCGTAAACGACGCATTAGAAATGCTTCCAACAGCTCGGGCGCAAGGAATGGATGTGAATTACGACCATCGCATTTTTCGAGGCAGGACGAATTCCGACAATGGTGAAGTCGGAGGTCAAACCACGTTTCATTATCGGCAAAGTGAAGACCGGGTTTGGGCAACGTATAGCGGCGGCGACATAGTCAGCGGGCACCTACAGGGAAAGGTCTGTGCCGACGGTAACCTGGAGTTTGTTTACCACCATGAAAATGTCGACGGCGAACTGATGGCCGGCCAATGCTTCTCAACGCCAAGCCAGGACACTGCCGATTGTCTCGTGCTTAAAGAACATTGGCAGTGGCTTACCGGAGATCGGACATCTGGGTATTCCGAAGTTGAGGAGATCACCGGCCATGCCTGAGAACTGCAAATTCAGGTGCAACCTTTTTCCCCCAAGGGTGAAGAGGCGTGGTGGCGGATCCGCCGCAGCGGCATTGAGGGGATAACCCCATGGTTTCCGGTGGAGCCCGTTACCAGAAACTGATCGCGCTGGCGATTATCGCCCTTTCTTACTGTCAGAGTGATGTCAGCCGTATCTCTCCACGCAGCCATTCGACCGTTGCCCGATCGCACAACTCCGTTCCCGGCTGCATCACCGTCGCGACGCTGCAGGCAATGCCTTCGCGTAGCGCGTCCTCATCCGATGCGTCCTGAGCCAGCATCGCCACCAGACCAGCCACCATCGAATCTCCGGCACCTACCGTGGAGACCACCGGGACGGCAGGGGCCTCCCCTTTCAGGACTTCTGACGGCGTTACCAGCACAGCGCCATCCGCGCCCATGGACACACAAACCCGGCTCACTCCCTGCTCCTGTAACCGGTGTGCTTCCCGAACGATGGCGTTCAGGTCCTTCAATGGTTGACCCACCAGGGTTTCCAGTTCGAAACGGTTGGGCTTGATCAGGAAAGGCTGGGCGCCGATGGCGTGCCTCAGTTGCTCATCATGGCAATCGACGATGGCGCGCCCACCACCGGCTTGCACCCGGCGTACCGCATCGGCATACAGATCGTCCGGCAGGCTGCGCTGCAATGACCCGGTGATCACGCCCAGCCCCTTTCCGCAGTGGGTGACGAACTGTTCGAGCAGATGCGTCCATTGCGCCGCCGACACCGCCGGACCCACACCGCTGACTTCAAACTGGGCTCCGGTGAGGCTTTCGATGATGGTACCGTTGATCCGGGTTTCGCCCTCAACCTCAAGATAGCAGGCCTGATCCAGTTGCGTATCGAGCTGGTGGCGCAGGAACCGGCCGATCTCACCGGCGACCGCACAGAAGGTGCAGGCCTGCACACCGAGACGCTTCAGGGCCCGTCCCACGTTGACGCCGTTACCTCCGGGATCGTAACGGCTGTTGGACGCATGCACCTTCTGATCCGCTATCAGCCGGGGAATCTCGTAGGTGATGTCCACCGCGGGATTCAGGCTCAGTACGGCCACGGGCCTTTGCTTGCTTGCGTCGACCATGAGGCGCTCCCGGGTGACGGCAGTCTGCCAACGCGGATCAATAGGCGGATAACAACATTTTAAAACCACTGATGGTCGGCCACCAGCAAAACGGGGTAACCGCGGGTCGCGTCATTATGCGATCATGGCCTTGATTCACACGGGCCGGCTCTCCACGGCTCGCCCCCTCTGCAACCGGAGACCCGTCATGACCGATAACGTCATCAACCTGGCCGAAAAATTCAGCAAATTCGCAGAGCACTGGTCTCCCCGGGTCATTTCGGAAATGAACGATTACCAGTTCAAAGTCGCCAAGTTCCAGGGAGAATTCGTTTGGCACGACCACCAAGAGACCGATGAGGTATTCCTGGTGATCCATGGCTCAATGGGCATCGAGATGCGGGACCGGACGGTTCACCTTTCCGAGGGGGAGATGTTCGTGGTTCCGAAAGGAACGGAACACAAGCCGTTTGCGGAGAACGAGTGCCACGTGTTGCTGATCGAACCCAGAGGTGTGGTGAACACCGGTGAAACGGGGGGCGAGTTGCAGGCTGACAATGATGTCTGGATTTAGCCACGGCTTGAATACCCGCAGGGAAACATCAGGATAAAACGGACATGGAAATACAGGCCGCCACTCTCGACGATTGTCCAACCATCGCTGAGCTGCAGGTCCAGGTATGGCGGCATGCCTACCGGGGCATCCTGCCAGAGCGCTATCTTGCCTCACTGTCCGTGCCAAAACGTGAAACCATGTGGCGCCATGTTGTCGAACAACAGCAAGCCCAATTATTGGTGGCCTGCATTGCCGGGAAGGTTTCGGGTTTTATCGTCTTCGGTCCCGCGCGTGATGCGGATGCTCCTGCCAGCCGGGCAGAAATCTGGGCCATCTACGTGCAAGCGACGTCATGGTCCGGTGGCGTGGGTCGCCGGCTTTGGCTGCAAGCACGACAGGACATCGCGGCCGAAGGATACGAGTCAATCAGTTTGTGGGTGCTGGCTAAAAACGCGAGGGCGATACGCTTCTATGAGCACGCCGGCTTTGACGTTCATTCGGAGTCCCGGAAATGGATTGATATCGGCGGCGCCACGGTTGAGGAGCGTCGCTGTCTTTATCCCGTCAGCTAAAAACTCGAGCCAGAATGCCGCCTTGGCCCTTGATGACAGCTAATGCGGTCTTCCAAGTATCAGCACAAGGATAGCACCGTGCAGGAATTCAAGATTGCCGTCGCCCAGATCCCGTCCGCCAAAGGGCACATTGAGCAGAATATTCAGACCCATATCGAAGCCGTTGAGTGCGCCAGTGCCCACGCCGTCTCCATGATCGTTTTCCCGGAGCTTTCCCTCACCGGTTACGAGCCCCAGCTGGCCGACAGATTGGCAATAACGGTAGGTGATGCAAGACTGCAGCCGTTTCGTGATCTGGCCATCCAGCACCGTCTCTGCGTGGTTATCGGCGCCCCTCTGAAAACCGACGATCGGCCTGAAATTGGAGCCATCATCTTTTACCCCAATGGAAAAACAGACAGCTATGCAAAGATGCACCTTCATCCCGGCGAGGAATTCTATTTCAGGCCTGGAAATGCACTCAAACTACTGGACATTCAAAACCAGAGCGTCGCGTTAGCGATTTGTGCTGACACCAACTCACCGTTGCATGCCCGTGCGTGCGCCGACAAAGGTGCCTCAGTCTATGTTGCCGGCGCTTTAATCGGCGGCGATGGCTACGTGGCGGATACCGAAAAACTCTCCAGCTATGCCAGGGAGCACAAGATGCTCGTAACCATGGCTAACCATAACCAACCAACGGGCAACTGGAAGCCAGTTGGCAAAAGCGCTGCCTGGGACCACGGCGGCTGCCTTGCCGTTGCCAGCGAGAGCGCCAAAGCTCTGGTGATTTCGCAGCAGATCGATGGCCATTGGCGGTCTGAGGTTGTGGCGTTGTCATCAGGCGCCAGATTAATTTCCTGATGACATCGACTCCTCGGTGTCCTTCCAGGCATCGGAGAGATTGTCATAGGCTCGGGTGAAGCCGTCTTTCACATCCTCCCATGCGTTGGCTGAACTGCCCTTGAGGCGCTCGTACCAGTCCCCGACCTTTTCACGCTGGGCGCGTAGGGCGTCCAGGCTTTGCTGGGTTTTCTCGCGGCTGGCTTCACTCATGTCGTCCCAGTTCTCGTCCAGGCGCTTTTCCAGCACGTCGATGCGCTGATCGAGCTCGTCCAGCGATTCCTTGATCGATGCGGCAGCTTCGTCCCGTTGCTCGGCAGAGTAGTTGCCCAGCTTGTCGATCAGGTTCTCGGTGTCGTGTTTCAGCTCTTCCATGGTGGGTGGCTGCTGGGCCTCATCGGCGCTTGCTGCCACGGGTACGAAGCCCAATAAGGCAACCAGCATCAGGTGCCGCAAACGGGTCGTTTTGGAAGTCGTGCGTGCGATCGTCATTAATGTCTCCGTGTCGATATACCAGTTATTGCGGATTGCTGTGGCAGGGCGTTAAGTCTTTACCATACTGGAATCATTGAAAGAGGACACTCATCGAATCTGGCCGGGGGACGCTCATGACCCGAACTGCAAAGACGCTGTCTTCGCTCATTTTCAGCATCATCCTGCTGATCGGCGGCAATGCCTTCCTGATGACTCTACTGGGCCTGCGACTGAGTATCGAGGGCGTCAGCCCGGGCGTCATCGGCTGGATCCTGGTGTTTTACTCGTTCGGCTTTGTCGCCGGGACGCTCTTCGCCGGGCGCATCATCGAGCGGGTTGGGCACATCCGTGCGTTTGCCGTGTTCGCGGCCATCCTGGCGGCGTCCATCCTGATCTATCCGATGGCGGTGCAGGCCGGCCTGTGGGGTGGATTGCGCGCCGTCGGTGGCTTTGTGATGGCCGGTCTGATGATCGTCATGGAGAGCTGGTTCAGCAGTAAGGCGGACAACCAGAACCGGGCCAGTCTGTTCGCGATCTACCAGATCGTGTTTTTCCTATCAACGGCTGGCGGTCAGGTGCTGATCCGCCTGGGGGACCCGGCCGGGTACATTCCGTTTTCCCTGGCGGCCATCCTGGTGGCGCTTGCGGTGGTGCCACTGTCGCTGACACGCCGGGAATCCCCCACCATCGTCCAGGGCGAACGCATGTCGTTGCGCCGCCTGTATGGCAAATCGCCGGTCGGCACCCTGGGCTCACTGGTGGCCGGGCTGTTGATCAGCGCCTTCTATGCCATGGGGCCAGTGTATGCCAATCGCATTGGACTGGATGTGGGCCAGGTCTCCAACTTCATGGCCTCGGCCATCATCGCCGCGATGGTCATGGCGTGGCCGGTGGGCCGTTTGTGCGACCGGTTCGACCGCTATCGCGTGATGGTGGTGACGGCGCTGATCGCCGCCGGCTGCAGTCTGGCAGCGGCGTTTATTGGCGGCATGAGCGCCTGGGTGCTGGTGCTTTTCGTGGGACTGTACATGGGCATCAGTGCGACGCTCTACCCGATCGCCGTGGCCATCAGCAACGACCTGATGGACAGCCATCAGATCACCGCCGCCAGCACCGCCCTGCTCCTCAGCTACGGGATCGGCAGCTGCATCGGCCCGGTAGTCAGCGCCGCAGCGATGGAACTGATGGGCCCGGCGGGGCTGTTTGTCAGCAACGCCACCATCCTGGGCCTGCTGATGCTGTTCATGGTGGTCGGCCCCGGACGCCGCAAGCATCCGAGTGTTGAGGAGCAGGAAGATTACTACATGACCACGCCTGAGGTGGCCATCGCGATGGCCGACCTGGATCCGCGAAATCCGGATTTCGAGGAGCATCCGGCTGAGATGAAAGAGGAGCCGGCCGAAGTGGAAGCCGTCTCGCGTTAGGTGTATATACGGACCACGCCATGGGTGTTCAGCGCGTAGAGGCAGTTCTATGATGATCGGTTCCGTACGAATACCGTGAGACGTGTACCGTGGCTTCACTGAACCTGCATCTGCTGTCCGCCTTCATTCCCACCTTCTTCCTGGTGTCGCTGACGCCGGGAATGTGCATGACGTTGTCCCTGTCATTGGGGATTACCATCGGCGTGCGCCGTGCGATGTGGATGATGGTGGGCGAGCTGCTGGGCGTGGGTCTGGTGGCGACGGCGGCTGCGGTGGGTGTGGCGACATTTATGCTCGAGTACCCGACCGCGTTTGCCCTGTTCAAGTACGCGGGGGGCGTCTACCTGGCCTGGCTGGGCATCCAGATGTGGCGTTCCCGCGGCAAGCTGGCGCTCGGGGATCAGGATGAGCCGGCCCCGGCGGCTTCCCCCTGGCAACTGGCGACGCAGGGTTTCGTGACGGCGATTGCCAATCCCAAGGGCTGGGCGTTCTTTATTGCCCTGCTGCCCCCGTTTATCGACAGCAAGTTGCCCATGGCACCGCAGCTGACGACGCTGATCCTGATTATCCTGGGTCTGGAATTCATCTGCCTTCAGATCTACGCCCACGGCGGTCGCAAGCTGAGCCAGGCGCTGCGTCGCGGTGGCGGCGTCCGCACGGTTAATCGCGTGGCGGGCACCCTGATGATGGGCGTGGCCGCCTGGCTGGCACTGGGCTGATCGTCATGCCTCCCGAAAGAATTGTTCGATCTGTCTGGCCTGGGTCTGTGCGTCCTTGTAGCCCAGGCTAATCAGTTCCCGGCAGAAGCGGTGATCGAACATCAGGTAACTCGCCAGACTGGAGCCGGGCGTGTACGCCTCGCTGCTCGCGCCCGCCAATTTCCGCAACACCAGCGGCATGTTGTCCAGGTGACGGGTGGCGATTTCGCCAATGTCCTCGCTGGGGGAGATTTCCAGCAAATGCACCGGGCGCAGGTCCAGTCCGGACTCTTCCAGTTTTTTCTTCGGCACCAGTTCCAGCAGTTGGTTGATCAGCCGCAGGCGGTCGATGTCGTAGTCCAGGGTATCCAGAAACATCCCGTTGAAAACGTGGGCCAGCACCTGGCTGAATCCCGGCATCGGTGGCTGCTTGGGGCGACCGGGGAAACACACGTGATTGGCGCTGACACCCACCACAATCACCCGCTCGGCCCCCAGTCGCAACGCCGGGCTGATGTGAGCCATCTGCCGGGTGACGCCGTCGCCGAAATACTCGCGGTTGATCTTCACGGGGCGAAACACGGTAGGAATCGCCGATGACGCCATGATGTGGTCCAGCGTCAGATTGGTCCGCGCTCCGGCCCGCTGCCCTGTGGTCCAATTGGCCTTGTCCTTGCCCGCCTGGAAAAAACACACGTTCTGCCCGGTCGTATAGCCGCAGGCGTTGATGCCCACCGCACTGAGTCGATCCTCGTCGATCGCCGTTTTCAGGGCGCCGAAATCCACTTCCTTTTCCAACAGCGCACGCAGCGGGCTGTTGTTGAGCAATGACATGGGTTTTTCACCGGTGCTGTCCGTGATCAGCCGACGGGCGACGTCGCTGACGTTGCGCAGGATGTCGTAGCTGTGGCTCTTATAGATCTGGTCGATCGTCAACTCGGACCAGATGCCTTCCAGACGCGCGATGTTATGCCGGAACACGCCGCCACCGCTGGCAATGGCCACCGCATTGATAGCGCCGGCCGACGTGCCGGTAATGACCCGGAATGGGTGCGCCCAGTCCGGATACATCTCGGATATCGCCTTCAGCACGCCGACCTGATAGGCCGCCCTCGCGCCGCCACCGGTGAGGACCACGCCCGTCTGCATCGCCTACTCCTGTTCCGCCTGAATCGGTTAACCGTTCCCATAGGATAGCCGAAGCTCTTCGCGGTTCCGCCGACCGGATGACTCAGGCCACCTTCGACGCTAAACTGGAGCGCCTCTGCTCATCCTATTGATTCCGGGAATTCACCATGACGCTCGCCACCTGGCTAACGGTTGTCACCATCTGTGTTCTGGGCGCCATGTCGCCGGGGCCCTCTCTGGCGGTGGTGCTCAAGCAGACCCTGGCCGGTGGCCGTCGCAATGGTGTGGCCGCGGCTCTGCTGCACGGTCTGGGTGTGGGGTTGTATGCGCTGCTGAGCATCATCGGCCTGGCAGCGGTGATCAAGGCGTCGCCGGTGGCGTTCGGGCTGCTGCAGTGGGGTGGCGCACTCTACTTGGCCTGGTTGGGGATGAAGGGCCTTACCTCGAAACGTCGGGAGAATGGCAACCTGCCGGAGGTTCCAACCACCTCCAGTGCCGCGCGGGATGGCTTTCTGGTGGTGTTCCTGAACCCCAAGATTGCGGTGTTCTTTATCGCCCTGTTCAGTCAGGTGGTGGGCGTGGACACGTCCTTCGTGGCCAAACTCGGTTACGCCGCCACCGCCCTGGTGATCGACGGTGGCTGGTACCTGATCGTCGCCTGGATGTTTTCCAACCCGCGCTGGCTGTCCCGGTTGCAGCGCCACACCGTCTGGTTCGAACGTCTGTTCGGCGCCATCCTGGTGGGGCTGGCCGGTCGGCTGGTCCTGGGCATCCTGCGCCACTGACATCGCCCCGGAAGATTCTGATTACCTCACACACCTTTCCTTTGACGACCGATCCCGCCTATGCTGCTGCAAGGATCGACAAAAAAAGAATCCCCAATACCCGTGCGATCGTATCCATTTTCGTGATCCTCACTGGAGAACGGCAATGAACATCACCATGACCGAGGCCCGTCTCAGACCGGAAACCCACATCGACCTGCTCGAACTCGTTTCCATGGAAGGGCGCTACTACATGGCGCGCTTTTATATTGGCGATGACGCCTTCATTCTCGTCAATCGGGAGCAACGACCGGTGCTCTTCACCAGCACGTGTGACGCCCGGGACGCATTCCACCACTTCCACATCCATCAGATCGAGATCATCCCGCCTTCTGGAACTGACGAAATGGTCGGCATGACCAGCGATTCGGTGACGGAAATGCGGGTACGGTTTTAGACGGTGAGGGATGGGCCCCGACGGATGGCCGGGGCCCGGGCGGTCAGTCGTTGAGGGTGGTGTAGACGAGTGTGGACATGTCGGTACTGTCAGAGCCCGGCACCTCAATGTACCGGTCTCCACTGCCCCACAGCTGCCACCACGCGCGCTTGTTGTAGGTGCGGCTGGCGAAGTCCACCTGCAGGCCGTTGAGCGCCGTGTTATTCACCACGGGCACCGAGATGTTCCCCACTTCGCTACCCAGTACGCCACTGTGAGTGACGCCCTCGTTCATCAGGATCGGGTAGTGGTTGTAATAGAGACTCGACGGCGCATCCTGACTGGAGACTTTACCCGCCAGGCTCAGGTTCGAGACGCAGGAGTCGATGGCATTGGACGACGCCGAACCGCAGGACGAATGGGTCGGCACCACTCCATCGTCGGTGCCGTCGATAAACGGTTTGGTGACGCCGCCGTAGGAGGCACCGCCCGCCACGAATCGCAGCCTGGGAATGCTGTTGGGGCTGACGGCCAGATTGCGCGCCGCGTTGGTTTGCAGGTCGTTCACCACACCCAGCTTGCCGGGCTGCGGATCAATGCCGGTAAACAGCTTCACCGCCGCCTTGACCGGCGCCAGATACCAGCTGTCGTTGTAGGCCACGCTTACGGCGAGATCCGCCAGGTCCGTGCCGCCACCGGCGCCGGAGAAGTCCAGCGAAGCCAGGATTTTCAGCGGCGGCAGGCCGTCCGCTGCGAGCCAGCGGGCCTGGTTATCCAACAGGTAACGGGTCACCAGGTCGCCGGTGGAATGGGAGACGACGATGCAGTAATCGCTGCACAGCCCTTCCTGGGCAATCGCCTTCACCTGCTGGTAGGCCTGCTGGGCGATCTTGCCTTCGACGCGGCCGTCACTGGCCCAGTCGATCCGGGCTTCGGACCGGGACAGCCAGAAGGTGCGCCAGTAGTCCTCGCCGTTGGCTTTGACCGCATCCATGTCCGCCGGTGGCGACGCCAGGTCTTCCTGCTGGAAGCCGTGAACCAGAATGACGTTGTGTCCGGCCAGCTGCGCCAGCGCACCTGTCGAACAGGTCGCGGCCATCAGGGCGACCGCTATTGTTGTTTTCTTCATGATGTGCTCCGTGTGAGTCGATGTTGTTGTTTTTCCTCACTGCGCCTTCCCGAACCGCCTTCAGGCATGACGGCCTCTGACACGGGAAGGTATTCAGGGCCGGGTTGTGCCCGGCCTCGTCCGGCGGGTTCCTGCGCCACTGCACCTTCAGGCGGTGCGACCTCAGGGCGGACTCGACGGTCGATCAGGCTCCGGTTGCCATCTTTCTCAATATTGCGGCCCGTTGCTCTGATTCGGGATCCCTTGCGGGAATGTCTTCCAGCTGATCGAGTCCCGAAGCGTCGACGTCGAAGCCGTCCTCGGGACCGAAGGCGTAATCGGTCCGGTCACCCGGCCGCGCGGGCAAGCGTCGGATCTGCAGGCCCCTGAGCTGGAGCTTGCCGCTGCGGCCGGCCATCACGGAGCCGTGTGCCCGCAGCTCAATATCGGCTTTGGAACCATCCAGGCGCTGCTCGTGGCTCAGGTGCGCTACCGGCTGGCCATTGACGTAGAGATTGGCGCTCAGGGCATAGAAGCCGGCGTCGTCCGGCTCGAACTCGACCGGGATCACCAGGTTGTTGTTCTCGATGCGGGTCGTGCCCACGCCACTGAAATCGCCCAGATGGGGTTCGATCGAGAGGGTCGAGACGTGGCGCACGGTCTGACCGTCCACCCGGGCGGACACGATCAGCCGGTATTCGCCGGGCTCGCGATCGCTGTCCAACTCGCCCTGGTAGATCCCTTCCGGGGTTCGGGTCAGCGTGGTGCTGGCCTGGGCGCCCGATTGCTCCCCCGTCGGTTCCAGACTGGCTTCGACTCGCTGGCCGACCACCATCGGCCCTTCCAGGCTGGCGACCACCAGGATCGTCTCACCCCGGGTGAAGCGGTACTTTTCCAGGTTAACGGTGAAGCGTCCGTCGTCGGCCAACGGCAGGGTGACCGCCGTGTATTGATTGCCGGCATAGGCTTTAGCCTGATCGGGCGAGATGGGTACGGAATAGGCGGGATAGCGCGATGCCGCCTCGTACTGATCGGCCACCTGCGCCAGCATGAAGCGGATGGGGCCGTCGTCCTTGGGAGGCTTGGGCGTTGAGGGTTGCGCCGGCGCCGCCTGGCTAATGGCCTGCGTCCGGGGCGTGGCTTTCGACGGCGCAGTTACGGCCGCAGGACTCCTCGAGCCACCGTCATCGGGGACCTGTGACAAGGCATAACCAATGCCGGCCGCAGTGCCGACACAAGCCAGGATAAAAAGCGGGCCACGCCAGTGCATTGACCACTCCGTTGATGTGTCTCGTTGTCTTGTTGTTATTGGTTAAAACGTACACACCCACGGATTGGCTTACAAACCGTTACTTTTCAATTTGCGGCCCCAGTTGTCGAATTGCCTGTGACGGCCGTCACATTCACTGACTCTGTTCAGCACCCCGCAGCATTGCCTGCAGCAGCTCTTCGGCATCGAACTTGGTCAGGGCCTCGTTGGCGCCCACCTGGTTGGCGTAGCTGACGCTCATTTCGCTGTTCAGCGACGTGTGGAGAATAATGTAGGGCTGCCTGAGGGAACCGTTGTCACGGACCTGGAATGCCAGTTCGTAGCCGTCCAGCCCGGGCATCTCGATGTCGCTCACCAAGATGTCGATGGGCCGCCCTTCAGTACCGGCGTTGAGGAGGATCTGCAGCGCCTCGTTGCCGTTGGTGGTCACGAAATAGGGAATGTCCTTGCTGTCGAGCACATCGGACAGCTGTTTGCGCGCCACCTGGGAATCGTCCACCAGCAGGATGTTGAGGGACTTCAGGGTTTCCCGCTGGACGTCGGTCAACACGACCTCATCCGCTTCCACCGCGCTGGGATAGACCATCGACAGCAGCAGCTCCACATCCATCAACTGGATGACCTCGCCCTCGATGTCCAGCAGCCCCGTGACGAACGCCCGCTTGCCCAGGGCGGTGGGCGGGGTCTTCACCTGTTTCCAGTCCGCTTCGATGATCTTGCGCACGCTGCGCACCACGAAGCCCATTTCCTTGCGCTGGATATCGGTCACGATCACGGAACTCTGCTGTAGCTCCTCGCGAGTCAGGGGTGGATAGCCCACCGCCGCACCCATATCGATGACCGGGACGGCGGACCCGCGAAACGTGGTGGTGCCGATCACCGACGGATGACTGTGAGGCAGCTTGGTGAGCTGCGGCAACGGCATGATTTCCCGGATCTTCAGGGTACCGATGGCAAACGATTTCTGGCCGGAAAGGCCGAACAACAACAGTTTCTGGGCTTGATGGCTTGGATTGGACATCGTCTTCAGCGATCCCTGGTCAGCGCGTAGCCCGGCTGTGGACGGCGTGGGCCGTCGGCAACCGGTCAACCTATCGTTAATGGATACCGTTGAACTTAAACCGCCCGGCCGAATGGTTCAATTTCCGTTTGTGTCTCGTCGTCTCCTGAATCAACGTCCGTGGTAAAATAGCACTGCCCGGAACGGCCTCCGCCGAACACCGGGTCTCCCGATCGGGAGCATCATGGAACGTTCACTTCGGTGAAGGAGGTTAACGCCATGATCAGTGACAAACTCCGCAACTATCTTGAAAGCAATTCAGTGCACTACCGCACCCAGTTGCACGAACCGACCATCGGTTCGTCCCGTACGGCCCAATCGGCGCACATCCGCGGCCGGGAATTCGCCAAGACCGTCGTCATCAAATCCGGTGGCCGCCTGTTCATGACGGTTCTGCCGTCCACCGACCAGGTCCACCTGGATCAGCTGAAACAGGCCATGGGCACCCTGGACATGGAGCTGGCCAGCGAAGACGACATCACCCAAGCCTTCCCGGATTGCGAACTGGGCGCCATGCCGCCTTTCGGGAATCTCTACGATATGGATGTCTTTGTCAGTGAGCACCTGCGGGAAGACGATCACATCGCCTTCAATGCCGGCAGCCATGACGAGGTCATGCATATGAGCTATCAGGACTACGACCGGCTTGTTCGGCCTCAGGTCCTGCACTTCTGATGCACTGTCCGGGCCGGTGCCCGGTTGCAGCACCGGCCCTCCTTTCCATCCCCTATGCGCTACCACCGCAGCCACTTGCCACATTGACGGATGATCTATACTCAATCCTGACAGCTCTCGCATCCGACCATGGCCATGGTGGAACACCTCGTGAATGACCAGGGCGACCAGCTGCGGCTGACGCCCAACCGTTCCCTGAGCTGGCGTGGCAATATCCATGTCTGGCTGGGGTTGCTGATCATTATGGCCGGCATCAACACCGGCATGTGGCTCGCCGGCGCCTGGGTCATCCTGCCGTTTGCCGGACTGGAACTGGCGGCCCTGGCCATCGGGTTCTACCTGACCGCCCGCCAGTGTCGGCGTCAGGAGCTGTTGTTGATCGCACCGGAACTGTTGCGGCTGGAGAAAGGCATTTTCCACAAGGAGACGGAGTGGACCCTGCCTCGTCGTGCCACCCGCATTCACCTGGTGGCGGCCCGGCACCCCTGGACGCCGCCCCGGTTGTTCCTGTTGCACCAGGAGCTGGAAATTGCACTGGCGCCTTTCCTGAATATGGATGACACCCGACTTCTGGTGGACATCCTGGAAGGCCAGGGGCTCTGCGTCGAACGGCGGCAGCCGGATCAGGGCGTGTGGTTCTGAGACGGGTGTCGATGCTAACGATGCAGTGATCCAGCTCCCATAGGGTTGCGTACCAATAGAGCGCAACCATTTCAGAGTGGGGAAACGGTTGAATTTGCTCAGTTCGTCCCCATATCAAGAAACAATGCGGTCGACGCCTCAGAACCGCATGGGTTTCAAGAGCATTCTGTACCTGATTTTTTGTGTACACCAAAAACTCACGGAAGAGGATGAAATCATGGAACGTTTCGAAGCCGCGGATGCGGAGGACTATTTCCCAGCCTCCCCCTCCCGCCCCGTCTATCCAGACAATCTGGCGATAGCCACGGGTATCACCACAGCCTGCCTGTCGGCTGCCGTGCTCGTCATGCTCAACCTGCAGGACATCATGCCGGGTCTGGCACAGCATCTCGGTCAGCCGCTGCCTTATGAACACAAGCTGTGGCTGCTACCGACCAGCATCGTTGTCCTGTTTGCCAGCTCGATCTGGACCATGGGGCATCTGCGAACCTCCGATCATGAGGTTCATTGACGTTCAATCAACCAGAGGAGATCTTTTGGATACTTCGCAATCGATGATCAAGATCAAGCCAGCCAAGGGACTTTGGATGGCCAAGCACACCGGGCCGCACACGGAAGAGATTGTCAGCCTGTTTGGTAGTAACGTTCTGCCAACCGCATTTGCCAGCGATACCCCCCGTGACGTTGTGATTGCCGCCTTGCGCAAGCGCAACCCCGGCTTTGCCGTTCTCTAGAGAACCGGCGGGTGCCGAGCCCTGATCCATTCCTGCACGATCCAACGTAGATGCCGTGGACTTATGTGAAGCCAGCAGCAACGTTGGTAAAAGAAAAATGTTGGAGGGATATTGCATGAACCGATACCGGAACACCGCTATCGCCTTGGCCGCATCGCTTTTTGCCGCCGGCTCCGTCCAGGCAGACGCGCCCATGGTGAAGACCCAGGCGCCGGGCTACTACCGCACGATGCTCGGCGACTTCGAAATCACCGCACTGTCTGACGGCACAGTCCAACTGCCGGTCGACAAGCTGCTGCTGAATACCAACGAAGCGCATGTGCGCGACGTGCTGAAAGCACATTTCCTGTCCGCACCGCTGGAAACGTCCGTCAACGGCTACCTGATCAACGCGGGCGACAAGTTGGTTCTGATCGATACCGGCGCCGGCAGTCTGTTCGGCCCGACGCTGGGCAAACTGGAAAGCAACCTGGAAGCCGCGGGTTACACGCCGGATGAAGTGGACGAAATCTACATCACCCATATGCACCCAGACCACGTGGGCGGCCTGATCTCCGACGGTAATGTCGTCTTCCCCAATGCCACGGTCCGCGCGGCCCAGGCCGACGCCGACTACTGGTTGAGCAAAGACGAGATGGAATCGGCACCAGAAGGCAAACAGGGCTTCTTCAAGGGCGCCATGGCCTCCCTCAACCCGTACGTTGAGAGCGGCCACTTCAAAGCCTTTAGCGGCAAGACCGATCTGGTGGACGGCATCGAGGCCATTCCGGCCCACGGCCACACCCCGGGCCACAGCATCTACCATGTGGAAAGCGACGGCCAGTCCCTGATGCTCATGGGCGACCTGATTCACGTGGGGTCGGTTCAGTTCTCTGAGCCGTCCATCGCGATTCAGTTCGACAGCAACCCGGACCAGGCTGTGAACGCGCGCGAAACCGCGTTCGACAACGCGGTGGATACCGGCACGCTCATCGGCTCGGCACACCTGTCGTTCCCCGGCATGGGTCACCTGAAGGCGGCCGGCGACGGCTACGACTTCATTCCGGTGAACTACAACGCGACGGTCGTGCCACCGAAGTCGGAATAACGATGCCCGGCCACCTGTCCGAGTATCCCAAGGCGCCCTCGTGAGGCCGTGTGGAAACTGCTGCGCTTGGCTATACGGCGTTGGAATTGACCTCAAAATGCTCATTTATTACACATAAACTGCGCTTTTTCGGCCAATTCCGCCTTGTCTAGCCTGCGCTCGCGACGTTTTCACACGGCCTCCTCGTGGCGCCTTTTTTGTGGTCCGGTCAGACGGTGGGGAGATGCGTCAGCGGCAGCGCCGTCGTGTGTTTCATGGTCTCCATCACAAAACTGGCACTGACGTCCGACAGGTTGGCGCGGATGATCTGGCGATACAGACGATCGTAACCGGGCATATCGGTGACCACGGCCTTGATCAGATAGTCCAGATCACCGCTCATGCGATGCACTTCCAGAATCTCGGGAATGTCCGCCAGCACCTCCCGGAACTGCTCGGACCACTGGTCGTTGTGCTGGTTGGTGCGGATGGAGATATACACGGTGAGCGGCAGGTTGAGCTTTTCCGGGTCCAGCAGGGTCACCCGCTGACGAATGACGCCGCTTTGTTCCAGCTTCTGGATACGCCGCCAGCAGGCGGATTTTGACATGCCGACCTTCTCGGCCAGGTCGCCCACGGACAATCCCGCATCCCCCTGCAGCCATTCCAGTAGCTGCCGATCCTGCCTGTCGAGCATCCCCCACCCCACTATCGAAATATAATTTCAAATAAAACCAGAATCAAAGAACGATTGTTCGATATGGATCGATATTAACGCAAAACCAGAAACAATGTGCAGCCCTCGGCGCCGTAAACTGGATGGACATTCGATAACAGGGCCAGCACCATGACCGACCTGATTTCCCGTATTCGCGATGCCGTGATTGGCGAGCAGCAACTGATTCCCACGCCGTTTGGCGAGCGGCCGCTGGTCTATGCCGATTACACCACCTCCGGCCGTTCGCTGGCGATGATCGAATCGGTCATCCGGGATTGGGTCCTGCCCTTCTACGCCAACACGCATACCGAAGCATCGCTGACCGGCGCCCAGACGACCGCCTTCCGCGAACAGGCGCGTCAATCGATCCGCGACGCGGTCGGCGCAACTGACGACGATGCGGTGATTTTCTGCGGGTCCGGCGCCACGGCGGCCATCCACAAGCTGATCGACATCCTCAATCTGCGCCTGCCGGCGGACCTGGATGCCCGACACCGCCTGGCCGAACAGATTCCGGAGGCCGAACGCCCCGTGGTGCTGGTGGGGCCTTACGAACATCATTCGAACGAGTTGCCCTGGCGCGAAACGATTGCCCGCGTGGTCCGCATCCCCCTGGACGACCGGGGACAACTGGATCTGGCCTCACTGGAACAGGCGCTGGAACGCCACGCGGACCGCTCGCTGGTGATCGGGAGTTTCTCGGCAGCCTCCAACGTCACCGGTATCCGGACCGATGTGGAAGCGGTTACGCGACTGCTGAAACGCCATGGCGCCCTCGCCTTCTGGGACTATGCCGCCGCCGGCCCCTATGTGGCGATCCACATGCAGGGCGAGACCGGCGCCGCCAAAGACGCTCTGTTTCTGTCACCCCACAAGTTCATCGGCGGGCCTGGCACCCCGGGCGTGCTGGTGGTGAAAAAACAGCTGCTGAACAACCGCGTGCCGGCGGTGCCCGGCGGTGGCACGGTGTCCTACGTCACGTCGACATCGCACCGTTACGTGGCCAATCCGGAGCGTCGGGAAGAAGGCGGGACGCCGGCGATCATCGAATCCATCCGCGCCGGGCTCGTGTTTCGCCTGCAGCAGGCGGTGGGCGCGGACACCATCGAATCCCGCGAGCAGGCCTTTGTAAAGCGGGCGCTGGCTGAATGGCAAAGCAACCCCAACCTGGACATCCTGGGGCCGACCGACGCGCCGCGGCTGTCCATCGTGTCGTTCCGGGTGCGTCATGGCGCGCAGCATCTGCACTACGGCTTCGTGGTCGCCCTGCTCAACGACCTGTTCGGTATCCAGGCCCGGGGCGGCTGTGCCTGCGCCGGTCCCTACGGTCATGAACTGCTGGGGATTGACGAAGCCACCAGCCAGGCCATCGAGAGCCAGGTGGTTGCCGGTGAATCGTTGCTCCGGCCAGGCTGGGTGCGCCTGAACTTCAACTACTTTATCGACGACGCCACCTTCAACTACCTGGTGCACGCCGTGAACCTGATCGCCGAACACGGCTGGCGTTTGCTGCCGGCCTACCGCTACGAACGCGCGGCCGGCGTCTGGCATCACCATTCCGGACGGGCGCCGTTGGAGAATTTGGGGGATATCGACTTCAACCGGCCGGACGAACCGGCGCGGCGCAGGAATCAGCGTCCGCTGACGGATTACCTGAACGCCGGAGAAGCGATTCTGACATCCGGAGCCGTTAGCGAGGCGGTGGAGGCCATGACGCTGTCACCGGAAGCCGAAGCCCTGCGCTGGTTTGTCCGGCCCCAGGACGTGGCCTGAGGCCTTAAGGATCAGGCGGTCGCGGTCCGGCGCGAGGTCCAGGACGACCAGGAATACAGCAGCAACGCCGCCCAGATGACGATAAAGCTCAGCAACTGGATCTGGCTCAGCGGTTCGTTGAAGACGAACAGCGCAATCAGGAACTGCAGGCTGGGGTTGATGTACATCAGGAAGCCCACCGTCGCCAGACGCAGGCGGCGGGCCGCACCGGCAAACGCCAGCAGCGGCAGCGCGGTGACGACGCCACTGGCGACCAGCAGCGAGGTGGGTCGCAGTCCTTCGGCAAAGTGGGATTGCCCCAGGTGGTCCAGCCAGCCCAGAGCCAACAGCCCGACGGGTAAGAGCAGCAGCGTCTCCACGAACAGCCCGGACAGGCCGTCCAACTCCACCTGCTTGCGCAACAGGCCGTAAGTGCCGAAAGTCATCGCCAGCACCAGCGTAATCCATGGCAGGCTGCCGAGCAGCACCAGCTGGATCAGGATACCGACGCCCGCCAGCCCGACGGCCACACCCTGCAGCCGCTCCATCCGCTCACGCAGGACCAGCATGCCCAGGCCCACGTTCACCAGCGGCGTCAGGAAATAGCCCAGGCTTGCCTGCAGCACGTGGCGGGATTCCACCGCATAGATGTAGATGCCCCAGTTGGTGGCAATCAGGATGGCGCAGCCCAGCACCCGCCACAGCTTTCGCGGATTGGCAAAGGCCGCCTTGACCGGCAGCCAGCGGCGCAGCACACAGATCACCACCGCCAGAAACACACTGGACCAGATCACCCGGTGGATCAGCACTTCGTAGGCCGGCACACCCTGGAACAACGCAAAGAACAGCGGAAAGCAGCCCCACATGGTGTAGGCCGACAGTCCGAACAGAACGCCCTTGGTGGTCTCAGAGGTGTTGGCTGGCATGGTGTGCGGTCCCCGAAAAAAGACAGCCAATCTATCATAGGGCACGCGCCCCGAAACGGGACAGTTGGCGGTTGCTGTACCGGCACAGATACTTCATTTCCTCAGATGACCCCGCCGCCGATTCCTCACAAAAACAGGTGCCAAATTTACGGCTCTGGCCAATAATTCAGACAGGCCACCCAGCCGGGTCCGGCCGGGCTATGGGGCGCACAACGATGCTGGTCCTGGATCCTGAAAACCGCCATTACGATGTGGCGATCATTGGCAGCGGCCCTGCCGGCATTACACTGGCCCTGAGTCTGGCCCGGCTCACCCCGCTTCGCATCGCGCTGCTGGAAAGCGGGCTGCTGGATGCCGACCCGACCATCCAGGCCCTGGCCCGCGCCCAACCCCGGGGCGATCTGGGCGAGGCCTATTTCCCGATGCACACCCAGCGCCGTTTCGGCGGCAGCTCCACCATCTGGGGCGGGTACTGCGCCGTGCTGGAGGAGCGGGCCTTTATGGCCGGCGACTGGCCGATCCCCTATTCCGAACTCAAACGCTGGTACCCGGCGGCGGCCGGCATGCTGGAACTGCCGGACAACGCCTACACCCGCCCGCACGTCGCCATCGAAGGCACCCGGGACATCGTCTACAAACCGTTCTACCTCAGCCCGCCGGTGCGCTTTAACGAGAAATACGGCGACGAGATCATCAGCCATCCCCGCATCGATTTAATCCTGGGGCACACCTGTACCCGGCTGGAAGCGTCCGGCCGTCAGGTCCGCCACCTGCTGTTGCAGGACTCGCTGGACACCACCCGCGCCCCGGTTCGGCTGCGGGCGGATACGGTCGTCCTCGCCTGCGGCGGCGTGGGCAATCCGCGCCTGCTGCAATTGTCCGGTATTGGCCAGGACCTGCCGGTCGGCGTGGGGCTGATGGAGCACCCGCACATGTACGCCGTCGCCAACATGTACCTGGACTGGAATCGCCTGCAGGATGTGGTGGATCGCCGCGCCAATGCCGTCCACGCGCTGCAGCTTGCAGACGCTTACTGTGTGACCCACGACGCCCTGTCGTTCAGCGCCGATTTCAACTTGCAGCAACTGGTGGCGGAACCGCTGCTGGGCGAACGCCGGGAGGCGCTGTTCACCCCGGTCAGCCTGCGGGCGGAGATCGCCCCCAATCCAGACAACCGGGTCAGCGACAGCGACCAGCTCAACGCCCTGGGCCAGCCGCTGCCACGCATCGACTTCCATTACCGCTTCCGGCAACAGGCGCACCGGACCTGGCAACTGTTTGCGGATGCCTTGCTGCGCACCGGCCTGGGGCGACCGTCGACCCTGCGCTCGAATTTCCAGCTTCACAGCGGCGGCCACCTGATGGGCACCACCCGCATGGGCACCGACCCGCGCCAGTCCGTGGTCGACATCAACGCCCGGGTCCACACCACCGACAATCTCTACGTAGCGGGCTCGTCCGTGTTTCCCGCCGGCGGCGCCTCGAATCCCACCTACACCATCATCGCCCTGACGTTGCGCCTGGGCGATCACTTGGCTGCTCGACTGGGAGGAAAGGCCGATGCGACGTCGTGATCTGTTGAAAGGGGCCGGGGTGATCGTGGGGCTCGGCCTGACCGGCTGCGTGCCCTGGGTGCAGGACGGCACCGCGGCCACCGAAGCCGCTCCCAGCCTGTCCGATCAATTGGCGGAACTGGCGAATGCGCGCTTCAGCGCCAGCGCCAAAGGCCTGAGCAGCCAGGTGCTGTTCGATCGCCTTCGCCAAAACGGCGTGCTGTCCACACAGCGGGGGATCAACACGGGCAAACTGCGCAGCCTCGCCCGCAAGGAACCGCTTATCCAGTATCAGGGGTTCTATTACAGCCGGTCGGAACTGGCGCTGTACAACCTGGCCTACCTGGTGCATCGGCCCACACTGGGGCGCTAACCCTCTTTTCGCGCCGAACTGCGCCCCATGGCCAGCACCGCCAGCAGGGCCGAGCCCACCATCAGCAACAGGGCAACGGCGTTGAGCACGGGCGTCGAACCTTCCCGCAATCGATTGAACAGGGCCACGGTGAGGGGCGTATCGCTGCCGGTCAGCATCACGGTGGTGTTGAAGTTCTCGAACGACATCAGGAACGCCATCGCCGCCGCGCCGAAAATCGACGGCAGCAGCCACGGCAGCGTCACGGTGAACCAGGCCACCACCGGCGTGGCGCCCAGGTTGAGGGCAGCCTCTTCCAGCTGCCGGTCAAACTTCCGCAAACGGGCGGCAATCACCAGCGTACACAGCGTCGTGATGAACGCCACCTGCCCCGCCACCACCAGCGGCATGCCGGGCCGGAACATATCCAGCTCGATGCCCCACTGCTGCGACACGGAATTGGCCATGCCGCTGTAGAACACCAGGATCGACACACCCAGGATCACGCCGGGAATCACCAGCGGCAGCAACATCACCAGATACAGGAATTCCTTGCCGCGAAACTCCAGCCGCTCGAACAGGATGGCGTTCACACAGCCCAGGAACACGCACAGCAGCGTCACCCAGAAAGCAATCACCACGCTGACCCAAAGGGCCGACAGCAAACCGTCGTCATGGAACAGCCCGGTGCGGCCGTTGGAGCCGTCCGCAAAGAACCAGTCCAGCGTAAAACCTTTCCAGGGCAGCGACGGGAACGACGCGTCGTTGAAGGCGAACACGGCGGTCACCGTCAGCGGCAGCGCCAGATAGATGAAGAACAGGATCAGGTAGGCCAGATAGATCCGGTCAAACCAGGCGGAGCGGGGTACGGAACGAATCATCAGCCCATCACCTTGCGCAGGTTCTGCCCGGTTACCCGCAACCCGAGCCAGACAATCACCGACGACAGCACCAACAGGAGCACACCCAGCGCCGCGCCCTGCTCCCAGTTAAATCGGGTGATGAACTGGGTGAAGATCTGCTCGGTGAACCAGGCGCTGTCCTTGCCGCCCATCAGGATCGGCGTCAGGTAGCTGCCCAGGGTCAGCATGAACACCACGATGCAACCGGACACCACACCGGGCATGGCCCAGGGCACGATGATTTCCCGCAGCACGGTCCAGTGGTTGCCACCCAGGTCGTAGCCGGCTTCCACCAGGTTCTCGTCCATGCCGTCCAGCGTGGTCACCAGCGGCACCACCATGAACAGCAGGCCGTTGTAGACCAGACCGATGATCACGGCAGCGTCGTTGTAGAGCATTTCCACCGGACCGTCCGCCAGCCCCAGCGCCTGCAGCCAGGTGCTGAACAGGCCGCTCTCGCGCAGCAGGATCATCCAGCCGTAGGTGCGCACCAGCTCGCTGGCCCAGAACGGAATCAGGCAGGCCAGGAACAGGAAGCCCTTGGCGCGCCCCCGGGCCAGCCGGGCGATGTACCAGGCAATGGGAAAGGCAATCACCAGGGTCAGGAACGTGGTGAACAGGGACATCACGCCCGTGCGCACGAAGGTCCGCCAGTAATAGGATTCGGAAAAGAAGTTCTGGTACTGCTCCAGCCCCAGGGTCACCGTGTCCCAGCTTTCCCGCACGTGGAACGACACCCGCAGCATCTGCAGATGAGGCAGCAGCACCAACAGGACAATCCAGAGGACAAACGGCGTCATCAACAGGCACAGGGACAGTTTGCTGGCGTTGGATCTCACACGGGCTCTCCGGCAAACACCGTGGCCCGCTGCGGGTCCCAGCCCAGATGGATGGCCGAGTCCGGCGACAGGTTCGAGACCGAACCGTCCTGGGGCAGTCGAGCGAAGATGGTCTGGTCCGCCACGCCGGCTTCGATCCGGCTGTTGGCGCCGTCGAACAGGGTGGTCGTCACGGTCGCCTGCATGCGGCTGTAGCCCTCCGGGACCGCCCCGTTCATCACCAGGGATTCCGGACGAATGAACAGGTCCGCCCGGCTGCCGGTTGCAATGCCCTCACCCGCGATCCGGCCGGTCACTTCCTCGCCGCTCTGCAGACGCAGGCGAGCCAGGTCGCCGTCCACCGAAATGACGTCGCCGGACAACCGGTTGTTGTCACCGACAAAACCCGCCACGAACGGCGTGGCCGGGTCGCGGTACAGGGTTTCCGGTGCGGCCACCTGATCGAAGCGACCCTGGCGCATCACCGCCACCTGATCGGACATCACCATGGCCTCGGACTGATCGTGGGTGATGTACACGAACGTGGTGCCGAAGGCTTTCTGCAGGTGTTTGAGCTCGACTTTCATCTGCTCGCGCAGTTTCAGGTCGAGCGCGCCGAGGGGTTCGTCCAGCAGCAGAAGCGTGGGCTCCAGCACCAGACACCGCGCCAGAGCCACGCGCTGGCGCTGGCCGCCGCTCAACTGCTGCGGGTTGCGGTCTTCCAGACCCGGCAGGCCAACCTGCTCCAGCACCCGGGCGATCTTCCTGGTGCGTTCGGCCGCCGGTACTTTCTGGCGACGCAAGCCGTAGCAGATGTTGTCACCCACCGACATGGTCGGGAACAGCGCCAGGTGCTGGAACACCATATTCACCGGTCGTTTGTTAGGCGCCACATCGTTCATGCGCTCGCCGCGGATCTGGATGTCGCCGCTGTCCGGCCGGTCGAAGCCCGCCAGCAGCCGCAGCAAGGTGGTCTTGCCGCAGCCGGACGGACCGAGGATGGAAAAGAAGGTGCCCGCAGGCACGTCGAGGGACACCCGGTCCACCGCGGTGTGCTCACCGAAGCGGCGGACCAGGTCGGTACAGAAGAGATCGGAGGCCATGGACGATCCGATCAGTTGGCGGCCTGGACGCGGTCCAGCACCTGCCCTTCCATGGCTTCCAGTCCCGGCGGCACCGGCGGGTACCACTTGATGTTGTTCAGGGCTTTTTCGTCGAAGCTCTGGCGATAGGCATCGCGCAGGTCTGCTTTCACGAATTCGTCGGCGCCTTTGGACGCGGTGAAGTTACCGGACTGGTTGGTGATCTTGGCGGCAATTTCCGGCTGCATGACGAAGTTAATCCACTTGTAGGCAGCATCGACGTTTTCACTGCGGCGCGGCAGGGCGAAGGTGTCGATCCAGCCCAGGGCGCCGGATTTCGGGGCGACAAAGCTGATGTCCGGGTTCTCGCCGTGGAGTTTCCAACCGCCGGCGTCCCACGCCATGGCCGCCTTCACTTCACCGGTGCGCATCAGGGCCAGCAGTTGGTCGCCACCGGTCCAGTAGGTCTTCACGTTGGCTTTGCAGTCGATCAGCTTGTCCTCAACCTTGGCCAGGATGGACTGGTACTTGTCCTTGTCGTCGTAGGCGGCGAACGGGTCCTCACCCAGCGCGAAGGCAAAGCCGATCAGTGTCGGGCGCTTGAGACGGTAGCTGACCTTGCCGGCCACGGCGCTGTCACACAGGTCGGTGTAATCGGTGACGGTGTCCGCCACGTCCTTGTTCACGATCAGGCCGCTGGTGCCCCAGACCGCCGGCACGCCGTACTGCTTGCCGTTCAGGTCGGTGGATTTCTCGGTGGCCTTGAGC
This sequence comes from Marinobacter sp. NFXS9, assembly GCF_040148665.1. Classification (NCBI taxonomy): domain Bacteria; kingdom Pseudomonadati; phylum Pseudomonadota; class Gammaproteobacteria; order Pseudomonadales; family Marinobacteraceae; genus Marinobacter; species Marinobacter sp. NFXS9. The sequence continues at coordinate 404,931 of NZ_JAGDDW010000003.1, forward strand.
ATGGACGGCTGGATCTGGTCCGTGTCGATCTTGCTCAGGTCGATGGGCTGATAGATGTTGAACTGGCGCTGCACGCCGATGATCCGGTCCTGACTCGGCTGGGCCAGGTCAAAGCCGGCACCGCCGGTGGCCCGCAGCTTGGAGATCATGTCCTCGTTGTTCGACAGGGTGATCTTCACGTCGATGCCGGTTTCTTTCTCGAACTGGGCCACCACGTCGTCCGGGGCATAGCCGCCCCAGGTGATCAGCCGCAGTTCTTCGGCCAGGGTCGAGGTGGAAAACACGGCTGCGGTCAGGAACGCGGCAAGCGCTCCGGTGCGGGTCAGGATGGTTCTGGGCTGGCTGTCCATGCGAAGTCCTCGTCTTAAACGCCGGTTATTCCCCGGCTCGGGCTCATCGTGGAACACGCCGGGAATCATTGGGTTATCAGAACGGTATAGACCAGATATGTCACTTTTGTGAAATATGCAGCAGGGAACGCGCCAAGAGGTTGCCCGGGATCAAGTTTCCCGGGCATAGGTTCGATCGGGTGCCCGATCAGACGAAATGCAGGGCCGCAAAAACCGCCAGCAGGGAGAACGGCATGCTGAGCAGGATAACCGCGGCAATGTCGTCCTTGGGTCCTTCATAGTGGGCGGCCAGGATATAGCTGATCACCGCCACCGGCATACTCGCCTGGATCAGTATGGTGTGGGCCACAATCGGCTCCAGCGGCAGCACCGTGATGACCGCCAGCGCCGAGCCCAGCCCCAGCACCACGCGGCCGATGGAAAGACCGACAATCCGCCACACCTGCCCCAACTCCCGCAGGTTGATGGAGGCCAGTGAACGCCCCAGCAACAGCAGCATCACCGGAATGGTCATGCCCGCCAGGATATCCAGCGTGCGGGTCACCGCTTCCGGCGCTTCGATCCCGGTCACGACCCAGACCAGCCCTACCAGCAGCGCGATGATCGAGGCATTGGAGAAAATCGCCTTGAACGAGAAGCGCCCCGACAGCAGCCAGACGCCCAGGGTGAAGTGACTGATCTGGACCACCGTGGACACCACCACCGCGTGCACCAGGGCCTGATCGCCCAGCAGCGAGAACACCAGCGGAATCCCCAGGTTGCCGGTATTGGGATTCACCAGCATGGACAGGTAGCCGCGCACCTCCAACCCGGACAGCTTCAGGGCAATCGCCCCCACCACCGCCGACAGCGCCAACACCGCGAGGATCGCGATCAACGTATCCGACACGCTCCAGATCGGCGTATCCATCCCCAGCATGGCCTTGAGAATCAGTGCCGGCAGGCCAATCAGGGTGACGAGTTGGGACAGAGCCGGTGAATCGAGCAACGTGGTCCGGCGGGCCAGGATCAGCCCCAGCACAGCACAGAAAACGACGGGAAACAGCGCGTTCAGGTAGGCCGACAACAAAACGGGAATCTCCGAATCCTTTCAAAGGTGGGCATTGTACCTTGAGTGCCCCGGCTTGGCAGCGCGATGAAAGTGGCCTCGGCAAAGCACCCGGATGGTGTCGGCGTGATTCATTATTGTGCATGACTCGGCATCAAGCCTGTGGAAAGCGGCGACCAGACGCCTCAAAAAACTCACTAATACGTTGATAACGAGTGCAATTTTCAACTTCCTGAAAATTGGGCACGGGAGTTGCTCTGACAACAACGACGTCGGGTGAATCCGCCCGGCCCAGACAACCGAAGCACGACCGGACAACGGCGTCCGCATCCGTCTGCAACGCAGGCCCGGTGTGGCGTCGTTTTTTTGTGCCCGCCAAAAGAAAGCCCGCCCGACTGAGGCAGGGCCACACAACGTAAGTGACCACACGCAAGAGGAAGCCAAGATGTCCTATTTAGTCCCGTCGGAATTCGTCACCAAGATGGTGGATGCCGGCGAATCCAAGATCTACATGTCCACCCGCGACACCCTGATCCGCGCCTACATGGCCGGCGCCATCCTGGCCCTGGCCGCGGTGTTTGCGGTGACCGTCGCGGTCCAGACCGGTGTTTTCCTGATCGGCGCCGTGCTCTTCCCGATCGGCTTCTGCATGCTCTACCTGATGGGCTTCGACCTGCTGACCGGGGTCTTCATGCTCACGCCGCTGGCGCTGCTGGACAGACGCCCGGGCGTCACCGTCGCCCAGGTGCTGCGCAACTGGGGCTGGGTCTTCCTGGGCAACTTTGCCGGCGCCCTGACCGTGGCCTTCATGATGGCCTTCATCTTCACCTACGGCTTCAGCACCGACCCGGGACCGGTCGGCACCAAGATCGCCGGCATCGGCGAGGCGCGGACGCTGGGCTACGCCGAGTACGGCACGATGGGTTGGATCACCATCTTCATCCGCGGCATGCTGTGCAACTGGATGGTCTCCATGGGCGTGGTCGGCGCGATGATCTCCACCAACGTCACCGGCAAGATCCTGGCCATGTGGATGCCCATCATGCTGTTCTTCTTCATGGGCTTCGAGCACTCCGTCGTGAACATGTTCCTGTTCCCGTCGGCCATGATCATGGGTGGCGGCTTCTCCATCGCCGACTACTTCATCTGGAACGAGATCCCCACGGCACTGGGCAACCTGGTAGGCGGCCTCGCCTTCACCGGCCTGACCCTGTACACCACCCACATTCGGACCGCGCCCAAGCGCAAGATCGCCGCGCATCCGTCTGCCGAGCGGGCGGCCGCCTGATCGGTCTGCCCTATGACGCGGCCCCTGTCTCCGAGGCAGGGGCCGCTGCCAAGTCCATGACTAACCGATTGACGGTTGTTCTCGGTCAGGCGTCCGACCGGGGGCAAAAACCGTCCAACCAGGATTTCCACGGCTGCCGGACACCCACCGGTCCGCTGCTGGCTCTCAAAGGCATTGCCCTGGCCATGGCGGACGGCATCAGCAGCAGCGATGTCAGCCACATCGCCAGCGAAACCGCCGTGCGCGCCTTCCTGGACGACTACTACTGCACCTCCGACGCCTGGTCCGTGCGCCACGCGGTGGAGCGTGTCCTCACCGCCACCAACGGCTGGCTGCATTCCCAGACCCAGCGCAGCGATGCCCGCTTCGACAAGAACCGCGGCTACGTCTGCACCCTCAGCGCACTGGTGCTCAAGGCCGATCGGGCACATCTGATCCACGCGGGCGACACCCGCATCTACCGCCTGAACGATGCCGGCCTGGAACAACTGACCCACGATCACCGCTTGTGGGTCTCCCCCAAGGAAAACTACCTGAGCCGGGCGCTAGGCATCGAGGAAACGGTCGAGCTCGATTACCGGTCCGTCGCCATCCGGCCCGGCGACGTGTTTATCCTGGCCACCGATGGCGTCTACGAACACGCCGACACCGCCTTTATCCTCCAGTGCTGCCGGGAGCACGCCGGCGATCTGGATAAAGCCGCGCAGCGCATCATCGAACACGCCCTCGACAACGGCAGCTCCGACAACCTCACCCTGCAGATCGTGCGGGTGGAGTCGGTGCCCCGGGACACGACCCCCGACTTTCACGCCACCATCGCCGACCTGCCGCTCCCCCCGGTGCTGGACGACCAAGCCACCTTCGACGGCTACACCCTCCTGCGGGAACTGCACGCCACCAGCCGCAGCCACGTCTATCTGGCGGAGGATCAGGAGAGCGGCGACAAAGTGGTCCTGAAACTGCCTTCCATCGAATGGCAGCAGGACGAAAGCTACCTGGAACGGCTGCTGATGGAAGAATGGATCGCCCGACGCGTCCACAGCGCGCACGTGATGAAAGCCGGCCCCCAGATCCGCCCACGCCAGTACCTCTACACGGTCACCGAATACATCGAGGGGCAGACGCTCAAGCAGTGGCTCAACGACCATCCCCAGCCGGATCTCGAAACCGTGCGCGATCTGGTCGAGCAGATCAGCAAGGGCCTGTATGCCCTGCACCGGATGGAAATCCTGCACCAGGACCTGAAGCCGGACAACGTGATGATCGACACCCACGGCACCGTGCGCCTGATCGACCTGGGCGCCGCCCGCGTGGCCGGCATCGAGGAAGCCCGCACCGACGACGATCCCCTCGCCCTGCCCGGCACCGCGCTGTATATGGCGCCGGAGTACTTCATGGGCGAAGTGGGCACCGCGCGGTCGGATCTTTACTCGCTGGCCGTGCTCACCTATCACCTGCTGTCCGGGCGTTTTCCCTACGGCCCGCAGGTGGCCAAGGCCAAAACCGCCGCGGCCCAGCGCAACCTGAAATACCAGAGCGTCCTTGATGACGAGCGCGCGATTCCCGCCTGGGTGGACGAAACCCTGAAAAAGGCCCTGCATCCCAACCCGGACAAGCGGTACCAGGAGCTGTCCGAATTCACCTACGACTTGCGGCATCCTAATAAGGCTTATCTCAACAAGACGCGGCCTCCGTTGCTTGAGCGGAATCCGGTGGCGGTTTGGCAGGGGATTTCGGGGATATTGGCGGCGGCGGTGGTTTATCTTTTGGTGCGGTAGTTTTCCTTAGAGAGTCCCTTCTTTCGTTTCCCCGATTGTTATCAGCTGCTTCTCCCCGATCGAATACCCCTATCGCTTTCCGTATGGGCAAAGATGATGATCAGGACATCGTGAGAAACGAGTTGATCACGCTCAAAATGCGGAGTTCAGCGACTGAATGCACGAAAACTCCGGAACATGCAAAAGCCAACAACTGTAATGCGCTGAACTTACTCACTTTATCAGCGATAGGTGCTTTTGCGACCTAGTATTACACGACTCGGAGTTATCCTCGCTTTGTCGGAAAACTCCAAAAACGTGAAGCCGGCTACTGGCCTTACATGACTGAAAGGGCTACGCTTTTTTAAAATTGGAGCGTTTCACGCTGCGGAGTTATCCGCGTGGGTGATATACGACAAAGTCAGTTGAATTAGCTGTTAGGCCGTAGGAGCACTCATGGCACCATCGTCAGAACATAAAGCTTGGGCGGGGATACTTCGCGAAAAGATCCCGGAGGGTGCACGAGTCCACAACTATAAGGACGAGGGTGAGAACCATAGCATTACTATATTTTCGGGCCACATCGACGATGAATACTTTGCTTCGACTGTAGGTCTGATGGATTTAGAGCAGCGGACTCATCAGGGAGTTTCGATTACCACGGAGGTTCTGATCGAACGTAGGGGATCCGACCAGTGGCTCGGAAATCTAGCCTCCACTGTTGCTTTCTTCGTCATGAAAGACGGTTGGAGTATCGCGCCCGGAATCATCTTTGAACGGATGCTGGAGGTATATGAGCCGCGAACACCGTTACCTCACCTGTTTTTCGTGCCAATTTTTCAATGGGATGATATGAGCAGGGTATCGGTAGGTACACACACTCTTTTCCCTCTTCTCGCAGTTCCGATTTCCGAGGGAGAATCGCAGCTTGTGGCGAAGCGGGGGGCTCAGGCATTGGAAAACCGTTGGGAACGACTCAAAACCGATGTCTTCGATTGGTCCCGGGAGAGCGTCGCATGAGGCCTAACCAAACGGTCAACCGGACGCCAAAAGCGTGGCGCTTTTGGTTCCCTTCGCTGGCGCTCCGGCGCCGGTTACCTTAGCGTTAGCTGCAAGAGGGTCAATTGTGCAACTCGATAAGTTCGAAGAATGGCTCCGCGAACTTCGGCGTGAAGACGATCTGCTTGTTGGAGAGTTGCAGATTCCCTTTCTGGACCAAGAGGAGCCGATCGAAGTGTGCTTCGTTGGCCAGGAAGGAGCAGTAACCGAAGCTCAAATGAGTACGCTGCGAAGCTATTTAGGTCGACTTGACGATCTTCATCAAAAGGCCGTTGAAAGGATCTTCACCGAATATCAGGCGACCGTAGAGACTTATCGTGAAGCATTTCGAGAATGGAAAGATGATCCTGACGAGAACGCACCGTACATTTGCGCACCCGAGGAATTGGCTTCACTGCTAGTGTACCAGACGATGTTCGTCCCTTCTTCGCGAGAGGTGGGCACCTTCGGCATGGGATTCTGGGCCAAATGGGAGGTCGAGCACGGCGTTGGACTCAGGTTTGAGGAATGGCAGATCACTGAATCAGGAGAGAACTCTGTCCATTTCCAGTTTGAGTGAAGAGTAGCTAACAATCGGCTGCACGGCGACCGATTTTCCGCCGCTTTGCGGCTCCAAACCGGCGCGTGAGCCGGGCGTTATGTGTGAGTCAGTATGAGCAAGAAGCTAAGTCGCCAAGAAAAGGAACTTTGGGAGCGGATACGAAGCATCTTGTGGGAGAAGTGGGATCCAATTGGCGTTTATGAGCCAGATAGCGAATGGGACGACGAGTACGATAGCTACGTGCCTCATCTATTTCGCCTTGCGATGGAAGGCTGCGATCACATACGAATAGCAGCTTCTTTGACCGCAACGATCAATCAGAACATCGGCCTTAGTGCGGCTGACAAGAACGAACATGATTTACACATAGCTAAGCTGATTGTGTCAGCGAAAAAGGAGTTACTGGGGTAATGGGGAAAACACATAACCAGTCATTCCAGTTCGTTACGGCCCTAATGGGCCTCCACCGGACCGGTTTTCCGTTGCACTCCAAACCGGCCGCTGAACATCGGCGTTAGAGGGATTCATGGAAACCAAGGAGATTGAGGCTAGATTCAGAGAAAAGCTGGAAGACAGAGTTGATATTAAAGTTGCGGTTTATCGAGATGACCATGATGCTCTCTGTGTCTCTACTCGTTCGCCATGCGCCGACATCGGGCAACTGGTCGCACGAGTTGAAGCTACATCTATTACGCTCTCGTGCAACATAATTCACTCCCACGTTGATCCAGCAGAGATGGAGCGTCGAGGCTATCCAGAGCCAGTAGACGCAATGTTAGATGAGGCGGTTTTGATGTTCGGCGACCTCGTTGAATGTCGGGCCTTTTTGTCAAAGACGACTGCTCCCGATGGGACGGTCATCTGCAGTGGCTGGGGGCCAATCTCAGCAATTAACGACAAGAATGAGAAGTTCGAGATGATGCTGGTGGAGACTTATGGAAGTCCAATCATCGAAGAAAAATGGCTGTGGTCGGGCAAAATTGATAAATCGCTCTAACCATTGCATGTTGGCGGACTGGTTTTACGCTGCGCTCCAAACCAGCCGCAAATGCAGGCGTTAGCTGAGAAGAGAACATGAGCTTTGTATTAACTCTCGCAGTGCTGGCCGTTCTTTTTGGATTGATCTATTGGTTCAGAAACCGTGGTAGCGGGAAGGTAACAAAAACGAATCATCAGTACTTCTCAAGATTGTGGTTGTGGCCAAAAGGTGAGCACACCCGCTGGGAAGCAGAGTTTGATTTGGACTCGGAACTTTCAGATAAAACAGTTGGCCTTCATGCGGAGGACAACTATGAAACCTGCGGAAATCCGGAGCCTACTTCCGACGAAGTTGCTTTCGCTAAACACTATTTATCGGACCTTGAGTTGCTATTTCCTTTAGTTGAGTCTGGTGTTCGGCAAGGTTGGAAAGACTGGTTCAATGAGGATTTGCCTGAATGTTGGCAAAAGGAATTCGTGGTTGATGGGTTCTCTGTCCCTCGGAACGGAAATGCAAGGGATACCTGGGGAATAACATTATTCTGCGAAAAGGCTGGCCATTATTTTTGCTTGGTTGTCGAAAACGGTGTATCGACGCTTGAGAGCATTGACGGATGACCAGCTAACAAGGCCAGTCACGGCGACGTCTACTACATTGCGGCTTCGCCTCCATTTCGTAGCCGCGCGTGCTGAGCGGCGTTATGCCCCTCTCCACACACACTATTTTGAATAGTAACGCTTGACGTTAATAACGCTCTGCGTCATCATTTCCTCATGATCATATCGTTCAAGTGTAAGGATACCGAGAAGCTGGCAAGCGGACGCCGCGTCAGACGCTTCGTCAATTTTGAGCGAGTTGCCTTGAGGAAAATTCGGCAACTCCAGGCTGCAAGCCAGTTAGATGATCTTAAAGTACCGCCCGGAAATATGTTGGAACCATTGCATGGTGACCGCCAAGGTCAGCACAGCATTCGAATCAATAGGCAGTTCCGGGTTTGCTTCCGCTGGACCAAGGCGGGCGCGGAAGATGTCGAAATTGTTGATTACCATTAGGAGGTAACTCATGCGCAATATTGAAGCTGTAACACCAGGCGAGTTACTGAAAGAAGAGTTTCTTGAGCCGATGGGTATTTCTCAATACCGCTTGGCTAAAGAGATCGGGGTGCCTGCTCAGAGGATTGGCCAGATTATTGCGGGAAAGCGTTCGATAACCGCAGACACGGACCTGCGACTCTGTCGTTTCTTTGGTTTGTCCAATGGTTACTGGTTGCGTGCTCAGGCGGCCTACGACACTGAGATTGCGGAAGATGCGCTGGCTGGTCAATTGGACAATATTCGCCCTTGGAGTGCTGTGTCAGAAATGGGGCATAGGGCATAACCAACGGCTGCACCGCGACCGCTTTTCCGCCGCTTCGCGGCTCCAAACCGGCGCTTGAGCCGGGCGTTAAAGGCCTTACTCCGGTGTTCTTTGGTTGGGTGTTTGGCTGCGGTTTTGGTGGTTGCCCGCAGGCACAATACAGCCCTGAGTTGGGCAACGGTTTTGACCGGTAATTCGGTGTTCAGGTCGCGGGGCAATCCGGCGCACCCGCCGGGCAACTCCCGTCAATTCAGTGTCCTGGTTCCTGGCGCCATGGGTCTTGCTGGTCCACAGTATCGGGAGTTGGCATTCGGGTTGGGTGCCGGAATGAGTTGCCGGGTAACCGGCATTTAACCAGTCGCATCAGGACGCGGCCTGCGGCCGCTGGACGCCCATGACTGGGCGCCCCTGTGCTCAGCGTTAGATCAATCTCTTGGGACATTCTATGCCAACCGCTATGGTCGTTCCGGGATATTATCCGGACATTGTTGAGGTTATCCGGTCTGCGGATTGGTTAGTTCACAACTTTGGGGGCAAAGATGTGGACATCTACAACGCGGCTAACTACCAGCACAATCTCCAATCAGAAGGCGTCAAGTACCAAGTGATACTTGATATGAATTGTCTTCAATACCTGCTAAACCTCACCAAAAGGGCGAAATCCAATGAAGTATCAAGAATCGCTGCTGCTTATCTCACCTTTTTTCGGATTGCGGACGTTCAGCTAGACCCGACATACGCAATTTACGAAAAAATTAATTACTCCGGCGAGCGGGCAGATGAGGCAATATCAAATCTTGAGCAATTTCGCGGCATTGATGACCACTTATTAGATGAACTGGCTGCGTATGCGCTCGGTTTTGAGCAAAAGCTGAGCGTCGACCCAATCGTGGCCCCCGATCGGGACGACCTACGAAGTAAGGTGTTGCAGTACAGGCGTCTTACAGATTGGGACTCTTTGTATCTCTGCGTTCTTGCAATTACTAGCGTGGCAATTGACACATCCATATCGCGCCCAAGAAAGTTAATCACATTCGTTAACTGGTGCGTTTCTGAGTTTCGTTTTTCGCTTGCCGCGCTTGTATATGCGGCGGCGCTGTTCGGACGAATTCCAGCAAAGAAAATGATGAAGTTTAAACCAGCAAGGGCCAGGGCCAATAAGGTGGGGGCGCTTCGCAACATGACTTGGGATCTGTACTACGTTGATCGATATATGAAATCTTGGGTAAATAAAGACCCCAAAGTCGAGAATCTCATGTTGACCGCGGATGCTGGTTTGAAGCTCACTATGGAGCTGGCTGTGGCCTGCCAGCTTGCCGATGATCTTGAGCCTCTTCGGCCACACCTCGCGGATGAACTTAATTCAATCGACCAAGCTTACTCAGGCCGAAATTCTGTTGACAGAGTCTACAATTCACAACACTGGGGCGCTGAGTACCGTGATAGCCTAATTGAGAAATATGAAGCGACACTCCTGCAAGCCGAGATCTAACCAGTGCAGGCACGGCGACGCCCATTACATTGCGCCTTTGGCTCCATTCCATGGGCGCGCATGCTGCAAGCGTTAAATCAACGTAGATGACGGACTATATCTTTATCACAATTTTCATTGGATGCTCTCTTTGGCCTGTTACGACAGCCTTTCGAATTAGGGCTGAGTTCCGAAAACATGGTTATGAGATGAAGGCTAGCCCACTTTGGTCATGGACGAACTTCAGCACCTTTTGGAACGAGGCTAAGCAACGTAACGACCGCTATAGAAATTCTGCCATTGCCAAGCTGCTGGAGTTTTATGGGCTGTGGTGGGCGACTGTGGCCGTGGTCTCGTTGCTCGCCCTGGCCGCGATTATGTTTTAACCAATAGTTCCAGTTTGTTCCGGGCCAAATGGCCCTCCACCGGATGCCCTTTTCGCCACGCTGCAAGGGCACCGCTGAACAAAAGCGTTATTTTTTTTGGCTGGCCCCTTAGCATGTAAGGTAAGAGCGATATGAATTCTGATTCCAGTGAAAATCAGATGAAGCCATACGATTACAAAGTAGGCTGTAAAGATAATGATAATGTCTTAGTAAAAAAGATTTACGCTAAACTTCCAGATTTTGTTGTTTATCGGACTGATAGTGCGATACGTGTAGACATTGATGACGATTCTAAAAAAATAGAAGAAATAAAATCAAATCACACAAAGCTAGGTGTTGATCTTGCGAGGATATACTCTTGGTTGCCCGAAAGTCTATCTTGGTCTGAATCTATTAACAAGCAAATAGCTAGGGCAATGGTTACGAATATCCTTGGCAACTTTGACGACGGAAAAGAGATGCTAAGGCATGCAGAAGAACGAATTGTTAAGTTAAAAACCATTCAAGGACGACTTCAGTATACTCTTAGTGCATTTGTACTTGTTTTAATAATCTTCTTTGTTTCCATTTTGATGCCAGATGAAAATTCTACGATTTTATCTCAAGTAATACTGTGTGGCGCATTGGGCGGGGTTTTATCTATTGCCGTAAGCCTCAGTAAGCTAAATATCGATATTGATGCGAATTGGCAAATGAACTGTCTAATTGGCGGCTCAAGGATACTGGTTGCAATTACGGCATCATTGTTCTCTTATTTCGCAATCAAGTCAAATGTTGCTTTCTCTTTTGTTAACGAAGTAGAAACGAGCTATGGTGTTTTTATGATTGCCATGGTCGCTGGTTTTGCGGAAATGTTAATACCTAATATTATGAATAATATAGCAAAGGAAAAACTTAACTAGGGGTATAGGGGAATATAACTAGGCCAATCACGGCGACGCCTACTACATTGCGGCTTCGCCTTCATTTCGTAGCCGCGCATGTTGGCTGGCGTTGAGGCTGTAGAAAAACCCCGAGATCCCCCTCCGGTTTGATAGGATCGTGCAAACGGACAAGGAGTCGTCAGATGCCCAAAGCCAAGCCCCGCTTCCGTCCTTACAATCACGACCAGAACGCC